>DLRW01000006.1 GCA_002501205.1 Flavobacteriales bacterium UBA7878 | reverse complement strand
CTTTTACTTTATCAATAATCTCATTAATCGCCTCCAATTGATCAGCATCACTCAAGGCTGCCAATGCCTGCAAACTATCTTGCAGGGCAATAGTTTGCAGATTCGCTACCAATCGACCCAAGCTCTTTTTAAACATTGCCACCTGAGCATACTTAGGATGGTTCTTTGGTAAAAACTGATAGCAGCTATCGTAATACGCCTGACTTTTTTCGTATTCCTTATCATCAAATCGAATCTCAGCCAACCAGAGGTAGCTCAAGCCTTTCTGCTTATCGTTTTGGGTACTTACCCGAATAGATTTATTTAAAAAATCATCGCGATCCAGCTCCTCACCCAGCTTTTGGGCTACTTCTGCCATTACATAATAGATCTGATCGCGATTATCATAATTCTTTTCATCCCGCAGCATTTTCTCCAGGTCGTCATAGGCCTTGCTGGGATCCATCAATTCGATATCGTAGTTGCGGGCTTGATTTAATTGGGCATTAAAAAGTAAATCATAAGGCGGGCCCTTGCGGATTACGCGATCAAACATTTGGCTAGCCTCATAATCTTGACCTTGTTTTGCTAAAAGCTGACCACAGATATACAGCCATCGAACTTCCAATTCCTTATCCTCGGTTTTTTCCGCCGCTTGAATCAGGAGCTGATAGGCTTCCTCATAATTCCCTTGAACAAATTCGAGATGGGCGAAGGAGGCAAAAACATCGGCATTTAGATGTCTGGCCAGGCTGGTATTGCTGTATAGTTTTTCGAAACGCGCTTTAGCGGGAATGTAATTTTCCATCCCCGTTTCAGTTTTGGCGGCCCACAGTTCCGCTTCCGCTCTGATCTCAGCATCCCGAAATTTTTGGATCACATAATTGAAGGTTTCCAGAGCCGCGGCATAGTCTTGCTTAAAATAATGCGCCTTACCCATTAAAAGGTAGGCATCATCTATATAGGTGTTCTTTTGCTTGCCGTCGATAAGCATTGAATGGTTCTGGATGGTTTTACTACCCTTCTCCAGGGATTTTTCCAGATCGGGTTTAACCCCACCAATGGTTTCTTCCGTGCCTTCTCGGTAAATGGATAAAAAGTCATCGTAATCGTCAACATGCTGTTTTTTCAGCTGAGTACGAGCTTTTAATAAAGCTTGTTCGCCGTTAAAAAGAATATTGTACTTGCTGACCATACGGTGGTAGGTCCGCGCGGTAAAAATATCTTTAGTGCGAGAGCAGGCGCCCAGGATAAGCAGAGCGGCTATTATGAATGTCGAATAGCGTAATAATTTCAAGTGACGCGCGTGATGTCGGTTCGGTGTGAAATAACAATTAATGCGCAAAAATATTGTAATCTCAATACTAAGTTCCCTATTCCTGCGCTTTTAAGTCTTTTAATCTTTCTATTCCTAAGAATCGCAGGGCCTAAAAAGCGCTTTGCCTTTGGATTTTCTGATATTTGCAAAACATGGCTTCAGAGAAAAAAGAATCCAAAAAGCTCATCACCAAACTGCGAAATAAGTATCGCCTGGTGATCCTGAACGATGATACTTTTGAGGAAAAGCTCAGTTTTAAACTCAGCCGACTCAACGTTTTTGTGGTTTCAGGCTTATCGGTAATCCTCTTAATTGCCGGTACTACCTTATTAATTGCCTTTACTCCTTTGCGGGAGTATATACCTGGTTATTCCAGTACTGCGCTTAAGCGCGATGCCATCCGATTGGCTCAGGTTACGGATAGCCTCGAAAATCAATTGAATTATAATTCGCTTTTTCTGCAAAACATACAAGGAGTAATAAACGGCCAGGAACCTTTGGACCTCAGTGATGATCAGGTGGTAGACAGTCTTAACCAAAGCCGTATTAACCTCGGAATCAGTAAAGATGATTCGCTGCTCCGCAAAATGGTTGAAGAAGAAGAGCAATTTAATATACCAGTCGAAGGTCGACGACGCCTTAATTTAGAAAGCCTCAATTTCTTTATCCCTATTAAAGGGCTGGTAACCCAGGATTTTAACCCTGAAGAGGAACATTTAGGAATTGATATCGTCGCCAAAGAGAATGAGGTTATTAAAGCAACCCAGGATGGACGAGTAATTTTTGCCGAATGGACCGCCGAAACCGGTTATGTAATGATTATCCAGCATGCCGAGAAGTTTATCTCGGTGTACAAGCATAATTCAGCCTTATTAAAAGCTCAAGGACAGGATGTTTCTTCCGGTGAGCCGATAGCCATTATTGGTAACTCGGGCGAATTAAGCTCCGGCCCACACCTGCATTTCGAGCTATGGTATAATGGATATGCCGTAGATCCGCAGGAATATATTTCCTTCTAAAGCCTTTATGAATTTTCAAAGCCATGGTCAATCGGCAAGCCCTGACTTTCGCTTGCTGCCACCGCTAAGCGATCGCAACGCTCATTTTGAGGATGATCATTATGGCCTTTTACCCATTGAAATTGCACCTGATGTTTTTGCAACATGGGGATTAAGCGTTTCCAGAGATCTACATTTTTCTTACCCTTAAAGCCTTTTTGAATCCAGGATCGCAGCCATCCTTTATTTATCGCGTCTACCACATATTTAGAATCGGAAACAACACGCACTTGCTGTCCTGGATTTTTTAAGGCTTCCAAGCCTACTATTACCGCCAAAAGCTCCATGCGGTTATTAGTGGTACGGCGAAATCCGCCCGACAATTCTTTGCGATGGGGCCCTGCTTCAAGGACAATACCGTATCCGCCCGGTCCAGGGTTTCCCTTGGCCGCGCCGTCTGTGTAAAGGTGAATCAGCATTAAATATTAGGCAGCAAGTATTCGATTACAGAAGGGTAATGGCGGTATTCGAGTTCCCGCACTTTGTACTCTACGTCTTCCCAACTGTCTTCAAAATCAATCTCCACTTCTTCCTGAAAAATGATCTCTCCTTCGTCATAATTTTCATCCACATAATGGATAGTGATCCCGGAAATCTCCTCTTCATTTTCCACTACGGCCTGATGAACGTACTTTCCGTACATACCCGGACCGCCATAATCTGGCAATAAAGCAGGGTGAATATTGATGATTCTTTTTTCGAAAGCTTGAATTAATTCGGCTGGAATTTTTCGGAGAAATCCAGCAAGAACGACCAAATCGCAACGCAGGTTCTCTAATTTCCTTTGCAGGGTACCGTCTTCTATCTGACTGTTAGTGAGCACAGTAGCCTGTACTCCAAGTTTTCGGGCCTTGTCTAAAACCCCAGCTTTTGGATTGTTGGTTATGATCGCAACAACCTTAGCCAGATCGCTTTCTTCGAAATAACGCACTATGTTTTCTGCGTTAGTCCCTGAGCCAGAGGCAAGGACAACAATTTTCTTCATGGCAAATGTCTACCCGACGAAAATACAAAAGCAAACAAACCAAAGACAAATAAGCCGTGGCATTTTGATTTATTTCCTTTCTTTGCAGCTTATAATTTTAAACAAATTATCATGTCAGAAATCGCTTCTAAAGTAAAAGCTATCATTGTAGATAAGCTAGGAGTAGACGAAAACGAAGTAACCAACGAAGCTAGCTTTACCAATGATCTGGGTGCAGACTCCCTGGACACTGTAGAGCTGATTATGGAATTCGAAAAAGAATTTGATATTCAAATTCCAGACGACCAAGCAGAAAACATTACCACCGTTGGTCAGGCGGTTGCCTATATCGAAGAGGCTAAAAAATAATTCCCTCTTATGGAACTGAGAAGGGTTGTAGTAACAGGATTAGGAGCATTAACTCCTATCGGTAACGACGTGGAAACCTACTGGCAAAACTTGCTGGCGGGTAAAAGCGGTGCGGCCCGAATCACCCGTTTTGACCCTGAAAAGTTCAAAACCCAATTTGCTTGCGAGCTGAAGGATTTCAGTGTGAATGACTTCATTGATCGCAAGGAAGCTCGACGGATGGATCGCTTTACCCAGTACGCACTGGTTACTGCTGATCAAGCCGTAAAAGATGGCGGTTTGGAAGGTTTAGACCTTAATCCGGACCGCGTTGGGGTGATTTGGGGTTCTGGCATTGGCGGCTTAGACACCTTCCTGGAAGAGTGTTTAAATTTTGCCAAAGGTGACGGAACGCCACGCTTTAGTCCGTTTTTTATCCCAAAAATGATCGCGGACCTGGCCCCCGGTCATATCAGCATTAAGTACGGATTCCGCGGACCAAATTATTCGACAGTTTCGGCTTGTGCCTCTTCTACCAACTCCCTGATCGACGCCTTTAACTTTATCCGTTTGGGTAAGGTTGATGTATGTCTGGCAGGTGGTAGTGAAGCCGCCGTTAACGAAGCTGGAATGGGTGGCTTTAACGCCATGCACGCCCTGAGTACCCGTAATGATTCTCCAGAAACAGCCAGCCGTCCTTTTGATAAGGATCGCGATGGATTTGTATTGGGAGAGGGTGCCGGATGTATCATTCTGGAAGACTATGAGCACGCAAAAGCTCGTGGTGCTAAAATTTATGCCGAACTGATTGGTTCTGGTATTAGCGCCGACGCGCATCACATTACTGCTCCACATCCTGAAGGATTGGGCGCTAAAGGTGTAATGCAACAAGTGCTTACTGAGTCTGGTATGAAGCCTGCGGACGTTGATTACATCAATGTACACGGAACTTCTACCCCTTTGGGAGATGTTGCTGAATTAAAGGCTATTAAAGAGGTTTTTGGTGAAGATGCCTATCGTTTAAACATCAGTTCTACTAAATCCATGACGGGTCACCTCTTAGGTGCCGCTGGTGCAGTAGAAGCGATCGCCGCGATTTTAGCGATTCAAAACGATATCATTCCTCCTACCATCAACCACTTTACCGATGATCCGGAGATTGATCCCAAATTGAACTTGACTTTCGACAAAGCTCAAAAACGTGAAGTGCGCACCGCAATTAGCAACACCTTTGGTTTTGGCGGTCATAACGCCTCTGTTATGTTCCGTAAACTAAGCTAATCTCGCTGCTGCTTGATGTTATCTTTTTTAAAAAAATGGAATTCCCGCCCCAAACAAGGCGGGAATTTTTTGTTTCAGATCGAAATTTTGACCGGCTATAAACCGCAAAACAAAGATCTGTACGAACTGGCTTTTACCCACAGTTCCGCAGCCAAGGAAAACTCTAAAGGCCTCAAGATGAATAATGAGCGTTTGGAGTTTTTAGGTGATGCCATTTTGGGTGCTGTAATTACAGATTATCTCTACCGTTCTTATCCGTTTAAGGAGGAGGGAGAATTAACCAGCCTGCGCAGTAAAATTGTGAGTCGTAAGCACCTTAATGAACTGGGGGCCAATATGAACCTGGAGGCCCTTTTACATTATACACCAACCCGAGGCACACGTGCAAAATCACTTAATGGTGATGCTTTCGAAGCATTAATCGGTGCGCTATATATTGATCACGGCTATGCCGCCTGTCAACGCTTTTTAGAGAAAAAAGTGCTGCAACCATTAGACCTGGAGAAATTAGCCCTTCGATTGACTTCCTATAAAAGCTCATTACTGGAATGGGGTCAAAAGGAAAAGAAATCGGTACAGTTTAAATTAGTGCTTACCGAGGGTAAAAGTCATAACCCTATCTATCATGTTGCTTGCCTTTTAGGGCAAAGAGAAGTAGCAAAAGGACATGGCCCCACCAAAAAGAAAGCAGAAGAGGAAGCAGCAAAAACAGCCTTTCTGCATTTAAATTTGCCGAATGGCGAAGTTCAAACTTGATCTCGAAGAATTTCATTCAGGTAGTCATACCGGCTTTGGCATTTTAAGTCGGGAAGGCGCATTAAATCTTTGTTACCATCTTAATCTTGAGCTTCCTGAACTACGGCTGAAACGATTAAATGAAGACCTTTATAGCGATCATAAGGGTTTGCGTTTCTATTTTCGACTCTTTGGTTTTTACGATGAAAATCAAGAGTGGGACTTAAAAATGGTCGAAAATCGCTCCTATCGTAGTGATGGCGAAAGCATTGCGTCAATTGGCCTTTTTGAAGAAAGCCCCGAAGCCGAAAAAAACTGGTTGCCAAATAAGGAAGGTTTCAATTTTTTTCTTTGGTTTGATGGAAATAAGGAAAATGTAAATTTTACACTTAGTTGGGAAAAACGTCTTCGCTCCTGCTCTAAAATCCATCAAGCGAAAGCCTTAAGTGAAAAGGAAATGGCGCGAATCAACAAAACAATAAAATACACACATGGCCTATAACAAAGCAAAAATCGTAGCTACTCTGGGACCAGCTTCCAGCGACTATGAGGTAATGGTAGAAATGGTGAAAGCCGGCGTTAATGTTTTTCGCATTAATTTCTCGCACAGCTCTCATGATGCCGCCCGTGAAATTGTAGATAAAGTACGAAAGCTCAATGATGAGCTCAATACCAATATTGCGGTATTAGCAGATCTCCAAGGTCCAAAACTGCGCATTGGAACCGTAAAAGAAGGAGCGGTTTTAAAAGCCGGTGATACCCTAATCTTCACCAATAAAGAAGTAGAAGGCTCCGCAGAACAAGTATTTATGACCTATCAGCAGTTTGCTACCGATGTTAAAATTGGGGATCGCATTCTGATTGACGATGGCAAAATTTTACTGGAGGCCACTAAAACCAATTCCAAGGACGAGGTGGAAGCCAAGGTTATTCAAGGCGGTCCATTAAAATCACGCAAAGGCGTTAACCTGCCCAATACCCGCATTTCCCTACCCTGCTTAACCGAAAAGGATTTAGCTGATCTGGAAGTGGCCATGGAATGCCGCGTGGAATGGGTAGCGCTTTCTTTTGTACGAAACCCTAATGATGTTTATCAGCTGCGCGATATCCTGCAAAAAAATAATGCGCCCTGCCACATAATCTCCAAGATTGAGAAGCCTGAAGCCGTAGTAGAGATTGATGAGATTATTGAGGCCTCTGACGGCATTATGGTGGCTCGTGGTGACCTCGGTGTAGAAGTTCCTATGCAAGGCGTTCCTTTGATCCAGAAAATGATCGTAAACAAGTGTCATTTGATGGCCAAGCCCGTAGTAATTGCCACCCAAATGATGGAAACCATGATCGAGAACCTTACGCCTACCCGTGCAGAGGTGAACGACGTGGCCAACTCTGTTTTAGATGGTGCTGATGCGGTAATGCTCAGCGGGGAAACCTCGGTAGGTAAAAACCCGGTAGAGGTTATTAAAGCGATGAGTAAAATTATTGCCCATGTAGAAGAAAGTGGCCAGGTAAGTGTGCGTGAAGAAAATCCGCCACGCTATCGCAACAAGCGTTTTATAACCGATTCCATTTGCTATAATGCCAGTAAGGTGGCCGATCAAATTGGAGCGGCGGCTATTCTTACCATGACTTTTAGTGGATATACGGCCTTCAAAATTTCGGCCCACCGTCCTAAGACCAGTATTTTAATGTTCACCTCTAACCGTAATATTCTCAATACTATGAGTTTGTTATGGGGGGTTCGCGGTTTCTATTATGATAAAATGGTAAGTACGGATGAGACTTTTGCCGATATCAAACAAATAGTTATCAAATCGAATTTAGTAAGCGATGGCGATTTGATCGTTAAAATTGCCAGCATGCCTATTCACGAAGAAGGCATGACCAATATGTTGAAGATTTCCAGCATCAGTGAAAGCTAGACGCCGGTCTTTAAAAAATAATAAAAGCCGTCTCGGAGATTCCAAGACGGCTTTTTTATGCTTTCTAGTTCTGAGAACGGCTACTAGTACGCAGCTTTAAACTGTTCCAGGAATTTTAAATCATTTTCAAATAACATGCGGATATCTGGAATTTGGAAACGATGCAAAGCAATGCGCTCCACGCCAATTCCAAAGGCGAATCCTGAATATTTCTCAGGATCAATCCCGTTGTTTTTCAAAACATTAGGGTCTACCATTCCACAACCTAGAACTTCGAGCCAGCCGGTGCCTTTGGTCATGCGGTAATCGCGCTCATTTTCCAATCCCCAATACACATCCATTTCGGCACTAGGCTCGGTAAACGGAAAATAAGAGGGGCGCAGGCGAATTTTAGTTTCCGGCCCGAAAAACTCCTGCGCAAAGAAGAGTAAGGTTTGCTTTAAATCCGCAAAACTCACGCCTTCATCAATATACAGGCCTTCTACCTGGTGGAAAAAACAGTGGGAACGTGCAGATATCGCCTCATTACGAAATACCCTTCCGGGTGATAAAGTACGAATGGGAGGCTTGGAGTTTTCCATCACCCGAACTTGAACGCTAGAGGTGTGGGTTCTTAAAGCCCAATCCGGATCACGCGCCACGAAAAAAGTGTCTTGCATATCGCGGGCAGGATGCTCTTCCGGAAAATTTAAGGCGGTAAAATTATGCCAATCGTCTTCGATTTCCGGTCCGGCCGAAACATTAAATCCGATCCGTCGGAAAATAGATACGATTTCATTTTTCACCAGGTTCACCGGGTGACGAGATCCCAGAGATTGGAAGTTCGCAGGACGACTTAAATCTTCACCAGATCCGAGGTCAATCTGCTCTTCTGCAGCTGATTTTAACTCGTTAACCTTAGCTGCGGCCTTATTCTTTAACTCATTGAGGGGTTTTCCGAACTCTCGTTTAAGATCTCCGGACATCTCCCGAAAATCATTAAACAATGCGGTGATTTTCCCTTTCTTTCCTAGCATTTCAATTCGAAATGCCTCTATTTCAGCGGCCGTTTTACTGCCGAAATCTTCCACCTCACGGAGCAACAAATCAATGCGTTCTTTCATTCTCTGATGCTAATAAGCCAATCGCCTGCGTTAATTATTATATTTGGGAGCACAAAGATGATAATTATTTAGCACAGTCATGTCCAAGTTTTACCGTTCCTTACTTGTTCTGAGCCTTGCTTTTTTCGTTCTCGGAGGATGCTCTAAGGACGATCGTGATTTTGCCCTCGACCTCTACGTGACGGTTGAAGATGGCACCATTGCCGCTCAGAATGCTTTGGTTCATATTTATGCCCCGGTAGACAATACCACGGTCGACTATTACTTGTACAGCGACGAGGAAGGGAAGGTATCTATTAGTCTGAAAAATAAAGCTGTGGTTGAAATCGTTGCCACTAAGCGCCCCTATAAAAGCTGTACTTTTGCAGAATTGGAGCGCGGTGTGAAAACAGTTTATCTTGATATGACTATTTCAGGAGATCCAGATAGCGGATGCAGAGACGATCAATGATTATGAAAAAAGCAATTCTTGGCCTGAGCATTTTAGGCACATTCCTACTTTTTTCTTGTGAAAATAAGGAGTTAAATCCCGAATATCCTTTCACCATCGTGGTTAAAACCCATGATGATTCTACTCGGGTCCAAAACGTATTTGTAGAAGTTGCAGCGCCTATTTCTGGCAATGCTGTATTTATTGAAGGCTATAGTAATACTGAGGGTGAAGTAGATTTTGAATACGACAAAGCAGCAACCCTGAGCATTCGTGCTTCACGCGGAGCCCGTCCGGAATACACCTGGATTGGTTGTACTGAAATCCGCTTACTTCCAAATGAACGTGTGACTAAAACAGTATACATCGAGCCTTACGATACGCTTTTGATCGGTTGTTCTTTCGATCGTTAATCTTCCCAGATTTCTTCATCAAAATAGCGAATCACCGCTTCTTTCATCAGGATGCTTTGTTCTCCTGCCTTTAAATGTGGTAGTTTTTTCTGCAACTCATAATGAGGCCAGCCTTCCTGATCCTGTCCGATAAGTTTATAATAACCATAGGGACTTAATAAGCGACAGATGGCAATATGCATCAGTTCTAATTTCTGATCCTTTTTAAAGTTCTTACGCTTTGGCGGGAGGCCTAATTCGCGTACACCAATTAAAAACAGAACTACATCAATATCAGGTTCTTCTCCATCACCAAAGCGCTCTTTTACAAAGCTTATTATCCTATTCCACTTATTTCTGTTTTCTTGCTCTAGCATTTTCTAAGCATTTGTATTTATCTTGGCGCCTTCAAGCCCACTCAAAATTTGGAATATTCTGCTCTAGACATTGTCCTTTTAGCCCCCATAGTATTCGGGATAATTAAGGGTTTCATGAAAGGATTTATTCGCGAACTCGCGGCAATACTCGGTATTTTTATCGGAATTGTGGCGGCCTATCTATTAGCGGATAATGTTTTTAAATACTTCACCATTTATTTCGAATCCGTGGATTTCGAATTGAAGATTATCAGCTACGTGGTGGTTTTTTTCGGTACTATTTTATTGGTTAATTCACTGGCCAGCCTTATGACCCGAACCATGAAGCTTATTGCTTTAAATGGAATTAACCGTTTGATGGGTGCTGTTTTTGGAGCCGTTAAATGGGCCATGATTGTAACCCTGGCGGTATTCTCCCTCAATAAAATTCAGCAGAACAATACTATCTTCCAAAAAAGCACCTTGAAACAAAGTCAGGTTTACCAGCGCTTTTTGGGTTATAGTGAGGAGATCGCCAAAGCAGTTGGCTTCGACGATCTCGTTGACAAACAATATCTGATTAAGGACGCCGACTAATTAGTCAAGAATCGCTGCGATCCCTGGTAAAGTTTTTCCTTCTAAGAATTCGAGCATTGCTCCACCACCGGTACTTACATAACTTACCTGTTCGGCCATATTGAATTTTTTGATCGCGGCTACGGAGTCTCCTCCCCCTACCAAACTAAAAGCACCCTTTTCGGTTGCAGCCACAATTAGCTCACCAGCCTTCTTAGTACCCTCCGAAAAGTTCTCAAATTCGAAAACTCCGAGAGGCCCATTCCAAAGTAGCGTTTTACTGGCCTCTATAATTGGCGCGAGCGAAGAGATCGTCTCAGGACCGGCATCTAATCCCATCCAACCATCTGGAATGCTCTTAGAGGCCACGATTTCGCGTTTCGCTTCATTGCTAAAATCGTCGGCAATTACTGAATCAATGGGTAAATGGATTTTAACCCCTTGTTTTTCAGCGGCTTCCATGATTTTTTGTGCGGTTTCCAGAAAATCATCCTCCACCAGGCTATTTCCAGTGCTTCCGCCTTGCGCTTTTAAAAAGGTAAAAGCCATTCCTCCACCGATGATCAAGTGATCAATCTTAGGAAGTAAATTTTCGAGTACAGAAATTTTAGAAGAAACCTTCGCGCCACCCACAATTGCAGTTACCGGTTTCTCTCCTCCATGCAAAACCTTGTTTACATTATCGATCTCTTGCTGTAATACTAATCCAAATGCTTTACGATTGGTAAAATGTTTAGCAATAATGGCTGTTGAGGCATGTGCACGATGCGCAGTACCAAAAGCATCATTTACATAAAAATCACCATTCTTAGAAAGAGCAAAAGCAAAATCTTCATCTCCTTGAGTTTCGCCCTTATGGAAGCGCAGGTTTTCAAGAAGTAAAATAGTATTAGCTGGTAATTGATTACTTGCTTCCTCTACGCCGGCTCCAACACAGTCGTTAATAAACTGAACATCCATACCACTGAGTTCTCGCAAATGAGCCACCAAATGCTTCAAAGAAAACTTAGCTTCCGGTCCATTCTTAGGACGACCCAAATGTGACATAACCACCGGGCGGCCACCCTTTTCTACAATCGCTTTAAAGGTGGGAATATGCGCCTGCATGCGACTATCATCCGTAATATTTTGATTGTCGTCTAAAGGAACATTGAAATCTACCCGCACTAAAACCCGGGCACCATCAAAGTTTAAGTCATTTAAGCTTGGCATTTCTTGTAATTTTGAAGCGAAAATACGCCGCTTTGGCTTAAATAATCGCAAAAGGCATGTTATTAAAAGAAGTACCTGGGCTTGAAGCCGAAAAGACCAAATTACTGGATTCCGTAAAGCGTGCTCATAATAGCCATGCCCAGCTTTTTTACGGTTTATCAGGCACCGCCGCCTTCCCTTTAGCCTTGGCCTATGCACAATACCTTGCTTGTAAGAATCCCGGCGAAAATGATAGCTGTGGCGAATGCAATCATTGCAAGCAGTTTGATAAACTAAGCTATCCCGACTTACACTTTTCCTTCCCTTTTGCGCGAGTGGCCGGCGCTCCCAGAGAATTAAACTGTGAGTATTTCCAAAAAGAATGGTTAGAGTTCATCGCAAAGCGCAGCATCTTTCATTTAAATGATTGGCTGACTCAATTAGATGTCGCCAACAAACAAGCCCAAATCAATGTGGATGAAGCGGCACGGATCATTCAGAAGTTAAGCCTTAAATCCTATAGTGGTGGCCCCAAGTTTGTGATCTTGTATCTCCCGGAATATTTGCATGGATCAGCCGCCAATAAACTACTTAAAACCCTGGAGGAACCCAGTGATAAGAGTATTATCATTCTGATTAGTGAAAACCCGGAAAAGCTCTTACAAACCATTACTAGCCGCTGCCAGAAGCTTTATATACCAAGGTTAAATCCTGAACAAATTGAAAGTTATTTGCAGGGCCAGGGAGTTAGTGCCAATGAAGCTCGCACTGCGGCCAGTGTAGCCGAGGGTGACCTGGTTCAAGCTTATAAAATAGCTCTGGATAGTACACGATATAAGCTTTTTGGCCAGCTATTTCAAAATTGGATGCGTGGCTGTTACAGTGCTAAAGTGAAGGATATCTTCGCTTTTGTAGATGAGTTTTCCTCCTTGGATAAGGAAAGTCAAAAAGAAGCGCTCCGCTTCTTCATTCAAACCCTAGAATTAGCCTTTGCACTTCCTCGCAGAAGTCTAGCTCTCGCTCATCCTATCTATCAGGAACTATCCTTCAAATTAGATGGCTTTGCTTCCGTTCTACACCCCAAAAATACCCGTATGGCTATGGAGGTCCTAGAAACGGCAATTCACGATCTAAGTAGAAATGGCAATGCGAAAGTAATCCTCAGCGATGCCAGCTTTAAGTTTAGTAATCTGCTTAGAATTAAAGGAGCTTAAACCTTAATCCTTACGTAGCACATAAATTAAGCTACTCATATTCTTAGCCTTAGAGCCGGATAAATTCGAGCGTAAACCCTGGTAAAAAGCCTGTAGCGGACGCATAGCACCGTGCCTGTTTTTCTCACTTAAAAGAGAAACATAAAAACTATCAAAAGGCATATTCTCTATCTTCTCCAATTGGAAATGATGCTTCTGTGCCAATCTCTGTAAATCGGATTTTGCAAAATGCCATAGGTGTAAGGGCACATCATAAGCGGCCCAATCATTCCCATAATTCTCTGCATCCAAAGATTCATGGTTGGGAACCGCTATTACCAAGCACCCCCCCTTCACCAAGCGAGAATGGAAATAAGCCAATGTTTCATTTAAATCGGGAATATGTTCTAAGACATGCCAAAGCGTAAACACTCCCACCGAATCTTCCTCTAAAGTCCAACGCTCCTCCGGAGAAATTAATTCCAATCCCTTTTTCGCTGCATTTTCCCGCGCTACCTCAGAAGGTTCAAAGCCTTTAACCGTCCAGTTCTTGGACTTGGCATAGGCTAAGAACTCTCCCGTACCCGCACCATAATCAATAAGCACTTTAGAAGGTGCTGCCAAGGAAGCAACCAAGTCGAACTTTGATATTATTGCCCGTTTACGTACCGCCCCATAAACCTTGTCCATTAATGAACCGGTACCATCTGTATGACTCACATAATCATCACTCTCATAATAGGCAGCCAATTCCGCTCCTTCTGGTGCTGGATTGGTTAGCCAAAAGCCACAAGACTGGCAAGCATCAATATTGAAGGTTTCTTTGGTTCCCCTGTAATAATAGGGCTTTCGTACTGACTCTAAGTCTTTAGCGCCACACACCGGGCAACTGGAATGTTCTTTCATGTTTCACGTGAAACTAGCGGCCCATATAGACCAATAATACACTAATATCTGCAGGACTAACCCCACTTATCTTCTTAGCCTCCTTAATGCTAGTAGGCTTTATTTCTGTTAACTTCTCTCGAGCCTCGTAGGACAAGGATTTGAGTTTATAATAGTCAAAAGTCTCCGGAATTTTCAAATCCTCCAGTCGATCAATCTTAGCAGCTGCCTCCTTTTCCTTTTCTAAATAACCGGCATACTTAGTCTCGATCTCCACCCTTTCAATATTTTCCTTTTGCAAGGACTCCTTTTCCACAACAGCCTTAAAAGCATCTAGGGATTCAAAATCTGAAAACTGCAATTGTGGACGAGCGATCACCTTCTCAAACTTCATGGTCTGCTTTAAAGTACTTAAGCCTTTTGATTCCAATATTGGATTGGCTTCCGCTTGACTAATGCTATAAGAAGAAACCCAATTTTGCAGCGCCTTTGTCTTGGATTGTTTCACGTGAAACTCCTTAATTCGAGTATCTGGCAATAAACCAATAGAATTTCCCAAGGGGCTTAAACGCTCATCTGCATTATCCTGTCGTAAAAGAATTCGATACTCGGCACGACTGGTAAACATCCTATACGGTTCCTCCGTACCCTTGGTAATTAAATCATCAATTAAAACGCCAATATAAGCTTGGTCACGACTTAATATTAATGGTTCTTTCTCCTTTAAGGCTAAAACCGCATTTACACCTGCCATTAAACCCTGACTAGCAGCTTCTTCATAGCCCGTAGTACCATTTATCTGACCAGCAAAATATAGCCCCTTAACCAGTTTCGTCTCTAAAGTATGCTTCAACTGGGTTGGCGGAAAATAATCATACTCTATTGCGTAACCCGGACGAAATATGCGCACATTTTCAAAACCCACCACTTTACGCAAGGCCTTTTCCTGAACCTCTTGTGGTAAACTTGTGCTGAATCCATTCACATAAATCTCCACCGTGTTCCAACCTTCTGGCTCCACGAAAATCTGATGACGATCCTTATCAGCAAAACGGTTAATCTTATCTTCAATAGAAGGGCAATAACGAGGTCCTGTACTTTGTATCGCCCCATTAAACATTGGTGAACGATCAAAACCTTCCTTTAAAGTCTCATGCACCTCAGGACTCGTATAAGTGATATGACAACTTCTTTGCTCTTTTAAAGCCTTTGTCTCAGAACTAAATGAGAATTTTTCGGGTATTTCATCACCCTTTTGTTCTTCCATTTTGAAATAATCCAAAGAACGTCCATCCACCCTGGGCGGAGTGCCTGTCTTCATACGTCCAGATTCAAAGCCTAATTCAATTAGCCTTTCCGTAATTCCAGTAGAAGCGCGCTCACCGGCTCTCCCGCCTCCATAGTTCTTATCGCCAATATGAATTAATCCATTTAAGAAAGTGCCATTAGTGAGGATAACCTTAGAACCCAATATTTCTACTCCCATTCCGGTTTTCACCCCTTTAATTTGCTCGCCTTCCACGATCAAATCAACAACCATATCCTGAAAGAAATGCAATGAAGGAATAGCCTCCAAAGACAAACGCCACTCTTCGGCAAAACGCCAACGATCGCTTTGAACCCGTGGTGACCACATCGCTGGACCTTTAGACCGGTTTAACATCCGGAACTGAATAGCGGTTTTATCACTAATAATCCCAGAAAGACCACCTAAAGCGTCTATTTCCCTAACAATCTGACCTTTTGCAATGCCTCCCATCGCGGGATTACACGACATTTGGCCAATCGTCTGTAGGTTCATCGTAACCAACAAGGTTTCAGCACCCATATTAGCACTAGCCGCTGCTGCTTCCGCACCAGCATGACCTCCTCCAACTACAATAACATCGTACTTCTTATTGATCATAACAGTTTCACGTGAAACGTTTTAAAGAATCTGAATTCCAATTATTTGGGCCGCGAAATTAAACATTTATCCTCTTCAGCCCTCATTCGATCACGATCCTCAATACTCTTATCATTCCAACCCATACAATGCAAGAGACCGTGCACCAATACCCTTGCAAACTCAGCCTCCAATGGTACCGCATACTCCATTGAACTCCGTTCAATAAAATCCACACCTATCCAAAGCTCCACACGTAAACGGTCAGTGCGACTATCATCCAAAGTGATTATGTCTGTTGGATAATCATGATCAAGAATAGATTGATTGATCTCCTGAATTTGTAAATCATCAACAAAATGATAAACCAACCGGCCCACTCGAAAAGATCTTTCTTCGACGCATAGCGTAAGCCAATTCTGCCAGCTAGCTTCATTTCCCTCGATGAAATCAGGAACTAATCCCGTAAAATCAATTTTTGCCATATATCAGGCTCTGATAAAAAGGAACCAAATTAAGCACTGAACGCTGATAAGCATCCTTAGAACCTTCTTTGTTTATTGAATCATTTGCGGAACCATCCAACATAGACTGAGAGCCTCCAGATTCCGCCTCCCGTTCCTCTTTCTGTTTGCGTTCCTCCAAGGCCTTTTCATTCTCCAGTAAACGAGTTTCTACCCGCTTCATTCTTTCTTTGTAGGCATCAATATTCTTATCCAAAAGCAGATCCTCCATTTTATCTAAGTCTTCCAGGAGTTCCGACTTTTGATCTCCATTGCCGCCACCTCCTTTCTCTTCAGACTCGGCATTTTCAATCATCCTCCGAAGAGCTTCCTGTTCGCTTAAAATTTCACCAATCTCTTGCGAACTGGGACCAGGCTTTCCTTTCCCATCCTTAGATCCTTTCTGCAACTTATCCACCTTTTGACCCATTTGGGAAAGCTTTTCCGACATCTGCCCAGGTTTTGGTTTCCCTCCACCTGGCTTCTCACAATTTTGATTTCCCTGCTTTTGGGAAGCCATCATACTCATCATATTCTGCAAACTAGCATCTAGCATCAGAGCCAATTCATTTGCGGCCATCATAGAGTACTGATGCTGTACCGCTGATTGCGGTTTCTCTTGATTCTGCAAATGCGTTTTTGCTAATTCCAAGGAACGCATCATCTTAAACAACTCTTTAAAAACCTCATCCTTTATCTGAGGCGCTTTGGCGGCCAATACCTCCAAGCTATCTTGAATCACCTGTGAACCTGATAATAATCTACTCTGCTCCGTTAATAGGAAGCGATAACGAGGATCATCCCTACCCAGATCTGTTACTTCCAAACCATTCTGCTCTACATCCTTGCTGAACTGCTTTAAGTTCTCCAGGATACGACGTAAACTTCGCATATTCATGGATAAAGCCTGACTCTGCATCTGGCTCATCATGGCCATTAGAGACTCACTCATTTCCTTTGCACCCTCTGAAGACTTCTGTTCAGATTCATTGGCTTTTTTCGAATCACCCGACTGTTTCTGCTCCGATGACTCCTGTAAACCTTCCTCTGTTTTTTGCTCAGATTCTTTAAACTCCTCACTATTCAGCAATTCATCCAATTGCTTATTCGACTCAGCCAGCCGTTCTAATTCTTCCTTAGCCTTTTGCAGATCTCTTTGAGCCGCTTCGTTTGCTTTCTGATCCAAATCATCCTTTTGGGCTTCCTCCTTAAGCTTCTCCGATAACTGATTCAATTTATCAGCTTGCTGTAATAAATCTCTTTGAAAGGCTAAATCCTCAAGCAGATCTTCCATGCGCTCTTCCTTACGCAATTGCTCTTTATTCTCCGCTTGAAGCTGATCCAACTTTTGTTTGAGATCTTTCATGTTCAGCTTCTCCATTAAAGCTCGAATTTCCTCCTCCAAAGCTTTCAGTTTATCCTCTTCCTTATTGGCTTCTTCTAATCGCTTTTGTAGTTCTTCTGTCGGTAACTTTTCCTTATCCAGCTTTTCCAAAGCCTTTTGTAGAGCCTCTCTTTCCTTGATTCGATCTTCTTGTTGCTTGGCTAGCTTTTGAAGCTCTTCCTTAAGGTTCTCTTTATCCTTCCAATCCAAGGAACTCCTGTCTAGCATATTCAGTTGCAAACGATCTAAACTCTTTTCCATACTCCGCAACTCCTTCCTGCGCTCCTGAGAAGAGGAACTAAAATTCTTGAGCTTCTGAATATTGGCTTGATCCTCTTGCTCCTTGCTCAGTGCAAGAAGTTGAATTCTTTCCGAACTACTAGACTTCGAACCATTTACACCGTCATTATCCCATACGCGATAATAGACCGTTACCGCCTTTTCAGCATCCGATAAACTATCCAACTCAATCTCATCACTAAAAGAAGTTCCCTTAGGATAAAAGATCTCAGTCCAAGTTTTATCACCTTGACTTAAAACTCGCTCCAAACGACTTATACCATAATCGTCTTTAAACACCAAGTCCAAGCGCCAATGATTCAATTCCAGGCTATCCACTTTTAGTACTTTCAAATCTGGGTAAGCATCAGGAATTACTTGAATTCGACTTCCTTGGAAAACCTGACTCTGTACCTTCTGATTACGCAATTCCAAGCTGAAATCAAGGTCATTTAATACCCTAAGGTTCAATTCCTGATTCTGAAAAACCATCACACTATCCTTCATAAACAAGGAAGCTTGATCCAAATACTCTGCATCCCTAATTTGAAAATTCAATTTGGATCCAAGAGGCACTCTATGCAAACTAGACAGAGCAATTGCAGAACTTGGCACACCAGTATAGGCCGGTGGTTTTACTTCCAATTGTAAAGCTCCAATCGAAGGTTTTTGATACACCTCAATTCTTCTACCTTCACTGTAATAGTCTAAAGCTTTAAAACGAATGCTGAGATTTTCCTGAACATTTTCAACCTTTAAAGTCCAGGATTTGGGTCCTGTTTTAACCGGTAAATACGCCAGGCCATTTACCTCAGCACTTAATTCGGATGGAATTTGACTTCCCTCTAAACTCACTTCCAGAGATACCGATTCGCCATAGGCTACTTCCAATTGATCTTCGGGTAAGAGAAAACGGAAAGGTGCCGGTGGAATGAAATCTTGATTATAATACACCAATCTTCGTCCACTATCCAGAAACTTCTGACCCTCCTCCGAATAAAAAAGAATCGCAACTAAAAGCAAGGGAACCCACAATAAGGGCAACACCTTCAATACCTTTCGCCAGGCTATAAATTGACCAAAATCGTATTGATCCAGATCTTGTAGTTTTTGTTCGATGGCCGCAACCAATAAACCAGAATCTGAGCTACCCGCTTTCTCTAAAGTGAGAGTATTCAAAATTCGATTATCCAAACCAGGCAAAGCTTTCCCGATCTCTGTAGCGGCTGACTCATAATTCAGCCCCTTCGCAATCCGCAGCATCCGCAAGAGCGGTACCAAGACATAGATCATTAACCAAAGGGTAAATAAGGCGGAATAGGACCAAAACAAAATCGCCCGGGTTCCGGATGGAAAGCGCCCAAAATACTCCACCCCTGACCACAGTAAATAAGTGATCAGGCTAAAGCCAGTCCAAAAGACCAAACCACGCACCAGCTTAAGTGCATAATACTTCCGAATGTAAGCGTCGAGCTTCTTCTTGAGTGTATCTATTCCCGCCATAAATCCAACAGAACTTCAAAGGTAAAGAGCTGGCAGAAACACTATCTTTGCCGCCCTTTAAAGATTCGTTATGAGTAATGCTAAAGTACGCGTAAGGTTTGCACCAAGCCCCACAGGTCCACTACATATGGGAGGGGTACGTACCGCACTATATAACTACCTCTTTGCCAAACAGCAAGGTGGCGATTTTATTTTACGCATCGAGGATACCGACCAAACTCGTTTTGTTCCCGGCGCCGAAGAATATATTATCGAGTCCTTAAAATGGTGTGGCATCACTCCAGATGAAGGTCAGGGTTTCGGTGGAAACTACGGTCCCTATCGTCAAAGTGAACGCAAAGCCATGTACCGTCAATATGCCGAGCAATTAGTTGCCGATGGACATGCCTATTATGCTTTCGACAGCGCCGAAGATTTAGATCGTGTTCGTCAAATGGCCAAGGATGCCGGTTCTCCTAATTGGCAGTACAACCACATTACCCGCAATAGCATGAAGAACTCTCTCACCTTATCTCAAAATGAGGTGGAGAAGAAATTAGAAGCTGGTGAACCTTATGTGGTGCGCATTAAACTCAATCGCAATGAAGAAGTAAAATTCGAAGACATTGTACGCGGATGGGTGAGTGTAAATACCAACAATATGGATGATAAAGTGCTCTTTAAGTCCGATGGTATGCCCACTTATCACCTGGCTAATATTGTGGATGATCATTTAATGGAAATCAGCCATGTGATTCGCGGTGAAGAGTGGTTACCTTCCGCTCCATTACATGTATTACTTTATCGCTATTTAGGATGGGAAGATACCATGCCTCAATTCGCACATTTACCCCTTCTGTTAAAACCTGATGGAAATGGTAAACTCAGTAAGCGAGACGGCGATCGTTTAGGCTTCCCGGTATTTCCATTGGAATGGCATAATCAAGAAAGTGGAGAGGTATTTTCCGGATACCGTGAAAACGGCTATTTCCCCGATGCTTTTATCAATATGCTCGCCTTTTTAGGATGGAACCCAGGTACAGCTCAAGAGCTCTTCAGCTTAGATGAATTGGTAGCTGCTTTTAGCCTTAAAAAAGTAAATAAGGCTGGGGCCCGATATGATCACGATAAAACCCGTTGGTTCAATCAGCAATATTTACGTCATAAATCTGATGCTGAATTAGGAAAGCTTCTTCAAGCGGAAGCCTCCGAACAAGACGTTGAAGTAAGCTTAGAAAAAGCGGAAGGTATTGCTGCCCTGATGAAGGAAAGAGCTTATTTCATCAAAGACCTTTGGGAAGATTCGCAATTCTTTTTTGCCGCTCCTCAAGAATATGATGAGAAAACCCTGCGCAAAAAATGGAATGAAGAAGCCCGTTCTCATGTAGCAGAATTGCAAAAGCGTTTTGAGGCAATAAGTGATTTCAATACCGAAAATATTGAAGAAGCCTTTAAAGCCTATTTAAGCGAAAACGAATTAGGCTTTGGTAAAGTAGGTCCAGGTTTCCGTTTAGCGGTAACTGGTATGGGTATGGGCCCATCCATGTTTGAAATTTGCGCTATCCTTGGCAAAGAAGAAACCTTGTCGCGTTTAAACCAAGCACTGGAGCAATTGCCTTAATGGATAAGATTAGCGTAGAAGGTATTCGTCTATATGCCTACCATGGTTGTTTAGATGAAGAGGGAAAGATTGGTACCGAATATTCGGTAGATGTTGAAGTATGGGGCGAAGTACAAGCCGCCATTGATAGCGACGAACTTTCTCATACCATGGACTACGTTACGATTAACCGTGTGGTAGCCGACCGAATGGCTATTCGTCATAAATTAATTGAGACGGTGGCAGATCAGATTTTAGGGGATATTTTTAAGGAAATGCCTTTGGTTCAGAAGGCAAAAATTAAGCTCTCTAAATTACATCCACCTATTAATGGAGATGTAAAGCGCGTAAGCATTGAATTAAAGCGCAAGCGCAAGCATTATCTCCCGCAATAATTTTATATTTGCCGTCCTTTCAGGGTTCCGTGGCCGAGTGGCTAGGCAGAGGTCTGCAAAACCTTGTACAGCGGTTCGAATCCGCTCGGAACCTCCAAGAAATCCCGGTTAAAGCCGGGATTTTTTTTGCCTATGACTTATCTCGAGGAAAACTACTTTTCGCAACATAGCGCACTTCAACTTGCTCCCAAACTATTAGGGAAAATTATTGAGCGCAAGCTTAAAGGTCAATGGCTTAAAGCCGAAATCACTGAGGTGGAAGCCTACCTGGCCCAGAACGATCGTGCTTGCCATGCCTATAATAATCGCCGCACACCTCGCACAGAAATCATGTTTCAGCCCGGTGGAAAGCTCTATATGTACCTCTGTTATGGTATACACGAACTCTGTAATATCACTTGCAATTCCCTCGATGTTCCCGAAGCAATTTTAATTCGAGCCGCAACTATTATTGAAGGTCAGGAAATCATCCAAAAACTCCGACCCAAAAAGAAAGGTGGAGAATTACTCAGTGGGCCCGGAAATTTCAGCAAAGGCTTGGCTTTAAGTCGAAAAGATTATGGAAAAAGCATCCATAACCCAGAGTTCAGAATCTTAAACATGCCAGATGTAAAAGCTGCTGAAATCCAAGCCTGTCCAAGGATAGGAGTTGATTATGCTGGCCAGGATGCCCTCCTTCCTTATCGATTCTATCTAAGAGATCGATCCAGCGTAAGCAAAAAGTGATAAATGTTAGTTCCTATTTAATTCGCAGTCTCTAAATTTGTCGCCTATTTTTAATTGGTCTAAATAAGATAGATGGTTCGGGTTGCTAGATTTTTAATGATTGTAGGATTGCTTTTTAGCTCATTTTCAAGCTTAAAAGCTAATGATGAGAATGCCCGCATGATGGTTCATTTACTGGATTATATCGCGGTTGACTATTCTGCCGCAGTAAATCAAGGTTCCGTAATTAATGCGGCCGAGTATTCGGAAATGCAGGAATTTATTGCCACCATCAGCACTTTAGGTGAATCTGCTCCAGCGGCTGTAAAATCCGACATCAAAGTACTTTATCAGCTGATTGAACAAAAAGCCTCTCAAGAGAAAATTGCTTCGGTATCTAATTCCATCAAACAAAAAATCATATCCAGCTACAATTTGGAAATCGCGCCCAAGCGTTGGCCCAATTTGGATAATGGTCGCGAACTATACGCTCTTAACTGTAAAAGCTGTCATGGCGAAAATGGATTTGGCGATGGTATTTTGGGTGCCGGTTTAGAGCCTTCTCCAACCAATTTCCACAGTCCGGAAAAAGCGAATGGCCTATCACCTTTTCAAGCTTATAATACCATTCGTTTAGGAGTTGATAATACTGCTATGCGCGCCTTTGACGAACTGAACGATGATGAAGTATGGGATTTAGCCTTTTATGTGCTGAGTTTGCCTCATACCGCCTCTCAAGTAGATTTGGATGATCAAACCGAAATTGGTTTTCAGGTTAATTTGGAAAAACTGGCCTCCCGCAGTAATCAAGAATTAAAAGAAAGTCTTCAACCAGGAGCGGCAGCGGAAAATCTAATATCTGCCTTGCGCCTATATCCCAAAGAAATTGCCGAGAAAAGTCAGGGTGATTATTTGGATCAAGCCGTACGCTATTTAAAAGCGGCCAAAACAGCCTATCAGAATGGCGATATTTCGAAAGCGCGTACCCTGGCATTAACCGCCTACCTCGAAGGGGTGGAACCGGTAGAAGTACAATTACGTGCCAATGATGCCAGCTTCTCCGCTAAATTAGAAGGTCAATTGGCTAAAGTTCGTAGTAGTATTGAAGGTGGACAAAGTCCGGAAATTGTGGGCGCGGAAGTAGAAGCGAGTGTGCAGATGATTTATCAGGCTAAAGAAAAGCTGCGCAATAAAACCTTTACCGCCTGGCTGGCCTTTTTACTTTCTTCCTCTATTATTCTTCGTGAAGGATTAGAGGCCTTTTTAGTGGTAATCACTATCTTAAGTATTGTTAGGGCAATTAAACTTCCCAAGGCAAAAACCTATGTTCATGCCGGTTGGATGTCGGCTATTGTGGTAGGTTTTGCCATGTGGTTAGCTGCCGGATCTCTTTTTAATTTCAGTGGAGCTCAGCGCGAATTAATGGAAGGTTTAATCGCCTTATTTGCGGTGGGAGTGCTACTCTACGTCGGCTTTTGGATGCATAGTAAATCCGAAGCGGGCAAGTGGCAGGCCTATGTGAAGGAGAAAATTCAAAACTTAGCTCGCACCGAAAACCTCATTGGTTTAGCCTTCCTTTCCTTCTTGGTAGTCTTCCGTGAAGCCTTCGAATCGGTTCTCTTTCTTTCTGCTTTGAGTTTAGAAGTAGGCGATAGTCAACAAGCGGCCTTTGGTGGCGGAATCATTTTTGCTTTTGCTCTTTTGGCTATTATTAGTGTGCTGATCATGCGCTTCTCTAAAAAGCTCCCCATCTCGAAACTCTTTAAATACTCTGCTTTAATCATTTCTGGCTTGGCGGTAATACTAACCGGCAAGGGATTAAATGCTATTCAAGAAGCAGGCAGTATATCCATTAGCGTATTACCTATCGACTTACGTATTGATGCCCTTGGCTTCTATCCTACCTGGGAAACCGCCATTGGACAATTAGCGATTCTAATCTTGGTGATTGTTTTGTGGAATTTTGCGAATCGTAGTAGTAGTCCTAAATCTTCCAAAACAGTTTCGGCTCACTAGAAATAAGAAGTGCGTAATTTCGTTGGAGATAAAACATCTCTGATGAAAAAATTACTTCTCTTCCCCATTCTACTTTTTGGATTTCAGGCTTTCGCCGATGAAGGAAAACGCCTCAGCTCTAAGCTTGATGCCGTAACCCTCTATGCTCAAGGAGCAGCTTATAGCCGTGAAATAAGTACCAATCTCCAAGCGGGAGACCAGACCTTGATTTTTGAAGGTCTACCCCTAAATCTGGAGCCTTCCAGCGTGCAGATCGGTAGCGATAAAAGCCTGGAGTTTATCAGTATTAGTACGGGTAATACACCTTTCGACCAGCGAGAAAAGCCCGCTCACTTTCAACAACTCGAAAGACAGATTAAGGAAATTGATCTGCAAAGAGAGGATATCCAGGCCGAGCTTGAAGCTTTGCAATTAGAATTAGAGTTTCTAACTAATAACACCAAACTAGGCGGTAATGAAGGCTTTAGTTTGGCTGATTTGCAGCAGATCAGCACTTATGCTCGCGATCAAAAACTACAGAACAAACGCAGTCAGCTTAAAAAGCAACGCGTACTGCAAGACCTGAACGACAAACGAAAAGAACTGCAAACCGAATTGCAGAAAATCCGTCAGGAGATGTCTTTGCTGAGCGGTGAAATCATTGTGAAATTGAACAGTAGCCGGGCGCAAAATGTACGTTTCTCCGTGCACTATACCGTACGTACGAATGCTTCCTGGAGCAGTAATTACAATCTCTATTTTGAAGGCTTGGATAAAGATCTACGCATGGTACATAAGGCCAATGTGTATCAGGGCAGCGGCGAAGATTGGGAAAATGTAGCCTTAAAGCTAGTTACTGGTAGCCCAAATCAAAATGTGACTATGCCGCAGATCTATCCTAAGTATATCAACTTCATAAATAGAATGTATAATAAATCCGTTCAGCAAATGGCTGAAAGAGATATTACATCAACTGCCGGACAAGCAGCAGGAGTTACAACAAATAGATTTCAAAGTGATGATATGCTCGGCAACACCGTTTTCGCCATCAATTCTCAGCAAACCCGATTGGAGTTTATCCCGGAACGTCGTTACAGCATTCCCAATCAAAAAACGGAAAACATCGTCATTCGCGAGATGGCTCTAAAAACCGAATACGAATATCAAAGCAGCCCCAGCCTCGATCCGGCTGCTTACCTTATGGCCATTGTAAAAGACTGGGAACAGCATCAGTTATTGGATGGTGAATTGAGTATTTACAATCAGGGTTTGTTTATTGGTAAAAGCTTTAGTCAGTTTGAAGCTACCAGCGATAGTTTACAGCTCTCATTAGGCAAGGATCCGGGTATTGTTATCACCCGTGATCGCCTCTTTAATGAAGAGAGTAAATCTTTCTTGGGTAGCGATCGCATCCAGAAATACGAATACCAAATCAGCCTGCGTAATACCAAGCCCCAGAATGTGAAAATCCGGGTATTTGATCAAATTCCGGTAAGCCAGAATGAAGATATCAAGGTAAAATCTGAGATTGAAAATCAAGGTAAACTCAACCTTAAAACCGGAATCATCACTTGGGAAATGGACTTAAAACCCAAATCCGAATCTCAATTGAAATTTAGCTTCGAAGTCCGTGCTCCTAAAGATCAAACTATAAGCTGGTAATGGGTTATATGGGATTTGGCATGAAGAAAGAAACTTATGCCAGAAAACCTCGTAAGATCTTCAAACACTTAAAAAACATTTATGGTGATAAGCTCGATAAATTTGATCATCACCAAAAACAAACTGAACTCCATTCACAAGAGTTTAGTGATGAGGATCGCAGGGCTTTACAAGTAAAACTGAAACAAAAATCCAAAGCAGAGAGTCGCCATAAGCTGCGACTTCTCTTGCTTTCTGTTGTTTTAATGATCCTCGGTTTAGCTGGCTTTGTTTGGCTCTTTCGCCTCTATTTTTCCTGGTGATTGGGATAATAGGTATCCGCCACATGTTCAGCTAAAGAATTAAACTCCAAAAAGCATAAAACTTCCAGAGCCTCTACCCGGTGTTTAATTCCGGGATAAATGCGAACTAAAGCAGGGGCATCAATCAATTTAGAATGCTGATAAATACCTTCTGGCTCATCCGTCCACTCCAGCTTTAAACGACCAGAAATAATAAGCATTTCCTCAGGATTCTTAGTAGTAGATTTTCCTTCATGCCAATGATTACCGCTAAAACTTCCCTTCTTTCGAAATGCTAATATTCTGCCCTTTTGACTGTGGATACTTTCAAAACCATAAGTACGATTTCCTTCCTTTTCAGAAAGCAGGTTTAGATCCAGAACTTCAACTTGATTCATTCTTCAAAAATCAAGTATATCCGGCTCATTTCCCAACTGAAAAACTAATTTCGTTGCTTAAAATCCTAAGACATGAACCTCTCAGAAATTAACAACATTTTAGAAGGATTAGGGATATCCAAAGAAAACCCCGGCAGTTCTACCGGAAAAGAGTTTTTTGGAGCCGGTCCTCAAATTGTTTCGCATACGCCCATCAATGGTCAAGAATTAGCCAGCGTTACTCAAACTACGCGCGAAGAGTACGAAGCTATTATGGCTAAGAGCGACGAAGCCTTTAAAGTTTGGCGTACTATGCCCGCTCCCAAGCGTGGTGAAATTGTACGTCAGTATGGAAACAAACTCCGTGAAAACAAAGATCTATTAGGCCGCCTGGTATCTCTGGAAATGGGAAAATCCCTCCAAGAGGGTTGGGGTGAAGTACAAGAGATGATCGACATCTGTGATTTTGCGGTAGGCCTATCCCGTCAATTGTACGGTCTTACCATGCACTCCGAGCGTCCTTCTCACCGTATGTACGAGCAATGGCATCCTATGGGTACCGTGGGTATCATTTCCGCCTTTAACTTCCCGGTAGCGGTTTGGTGCTGGAATGCTGCCATCGCCTGGGTATGTGGTGATGTATGTGTTTGGAAGCCTTCTGAAAAAGTACCTTTATGTGGTATCGCTTGCCAGAATATTTTCAATGAAGTTTTAGAAGAAAACAATCTTCCCGAAGGTATTTCCTGCCTGGTAAATGGTGGTGTAGAAGTAGGCGAATGGATGACTCAAGACAAGCGTATGCCTTTAATCTCTGCCACTGGATCTATCCGCATGGGTAAGATTGTTGGTCAGACCGTAGCCGCTCGTTTAGGCAAAACTATCTTAGAATTGGGTGGTAATAATGCCATTATCATTTCAGAAAAAGCTGATATCGAATCTACTTTGGTAGGAGCGGTATTTGGTGCCGTAGGTACTGCCGGTCAGCGTTGTACCAGTACCCGTCGATTAATCATCCACGAAAGTCAGTATGATAATGTGATTGCCGCCCTTAAAAAGGCTTATGATCAGTTGCGTATTGGCAATCCATTAGACATGAACAATCACGTAGGTCCGCTAATCGATACCCTGGCCGTAGAGCAATACGAAATAGCTTTGGCGGCCATTAAAGAACAAGGAGGAACCATGATTGTGGAAGGCGAAGTATTGCAAGGCGATGAGTACAGTAGCGGTTGCTATGTGAAGCCTTGTATTGCCGAAGTGGAAAATCACTTTGCCATCGTTCAACACGAAACCTTCGCTCCCATTTTATACGTGATGAAGTATAAGGATCTGGACGAAGCTATTGCCCTTCAAAATGGCGTGCCTCAGGGACTTTCTTCAGCTATTATGACTACAGATATGCGTGAGAGCGAATTATTCCTCTCAGCGGCCGGTAGCGACTGTGGAATCGCCAATGTGAATATTGGTACCAGTGGTGCTGAAATTGGTGGAGCCTTTGGTGGTGAAAAAGAAACCGGCGGTGGTCGCGAAAGTGGATCCGATGCCTGGAAAGCTTATATGCGTCGTCAAACCAATACCATCAACTATTCTAAAGAAGTGCCTTTAGCACAAGGCATCAAATTCGATTTATAATCCGCTAAAATCGAACTGATATTGAAAAGTGAACCGCAGGATGTGGCGATGAAAAAATGCGCTGCCCCTGCGGTTTTTTTGATACCAGAATATATAGTCCAAGCCATAGCTAAAGTCTTGATGATTATAGCTTAAACCGCCAAAAACTCGATTCTGATCAAAGAATTGATAATCGGTATTTCCAGCCACATTGATATGCAATTCATCGACGGCAGAAAGCTTCCAACGCTGATTTATAGCATAGCTGTATTTCGCCAGAAAGCGCAAACGGATCACATAGTCTAAAAAATTGAGCTCCCCATCCAAGGGATCACGATCAAAATTGCGCAGTTCGCTCTTCCATTGGGTCGCTAGAGATTTCTGCTCCCATTTAAATTTCCGGGCCAAAAAGAGCGCATAACGTTGCTCATGCAAAACTTGATTAACAGGGATATCCGCAGTACCAGGACCACTTATACTGAAATTAGTATATCCGATTCCGGTTTTCCAGGAAGGTGTAAAATGGTAGAACAATCGCAAATCCGGAAATACCCTTTGATGCGCTCGATCCGGAGCTAAAAATCTACGCTCTTCCAATTCCAGAGATCCCGACCATTTAGGGCTAAAGATAAACTGTGTTTGTACTCTAAGCCAATACAAGCCATCTACATAATGACTCTGCCCTTTCAGTTTAACTGGAATAATACTAATTAAGATCAGACTTATTAAGAGAAAGCCTAGTTCCCGGCGAATCCGCAAAATCCTGAATATCTTTGAGTTTATAATTCTACAACATGAGCCCTAAAGGTCACGAAGATCGTATTCACGGTAGCAAATATCCATTGATTAATCGGTTTCAGGAATATCTAGGCGAATTCGTTTATGGCGGAATTGATGGCAGTGTTACCACCTTTGCAGTGGTAGCGGGTGCTGCAGGTGCTACCCTCGATAGCGCTGTTGTGATCATTTTAGGCTTTGCCAACTTGATAGCCGATGGATTTGCTATGTCGGTAGGAAGTTATCTCTCTACCAAAAGTGAAAAGGATAATTACAAGAAGCACGAGAATATTGAATACTGGGAAGTAGAACATCTTCCTGAAAAAGAGAAAGAAGAAATCCGAGATATCTACCGCGCCAAAGGTTTTGAGGGCGAAATCTTAGAGCAAATAGTAGATACCATTACCGCGGATAAAGATCGCTGGGTGGATGTGATGATGAAGGAAGAATTGGAAATGTCTGAAGAAACCAAATCCCCCTGGGCCATGGGCGGGGTAACCTTTTTAAGTTTCTTGCTTTTTGGTTTTATTCCCTTGCTGGTTTATGTTTTAGACTATCTCAAACTCATGTCGACCGATAGTCCCTTATTCCTCTATTCTTCCATTTTAACCGGACTGGTTTTTATGCTGATCGGTTATTTAAAAGCCATAGTTACTCAAACCAAAGTTATACGCAGTATGCTGGAAACCTTTTTCCTGGGAGCTGCCGCTGCGGGATTGGCTTATTTAGTAGGAGATGTATTGGAAGGGCTTTTTAGTTAGCCTAGAGAAAATCCTGAACCGCTTTGATATTACTAGCTGAGCGCTGATTTACATCCGGACCCATAGGCATATTAATAATGAAAGTAGTACCCTCATTGATCTTGGATTCGATATCAAAATAGGATTCATTTTCGCGGAGGAAATCGCGTACGATCACCATACCAATGCCAGTTCCCGATTCATTAAAAGTTCCATTAATAGAATCTACCGCCTGGTTACCGGAAACCAAACGTTCCTTTTGATATTGATCCATACCAATACCTTCATCGCGGATATACAAGTATACTCTCCTCTTCTGGATATTGGCCTTAGCCGAAATATGAATGGTCGAATTTGCTGGTGAAAATTTATAGGCATTGCTAAATAAGTTTCGCAATACACTATCAAAATGATCCTTATCAAAGACGATGGATAATTGATCCGGAATGTCAAAAACCACTTTAATCTTCTTCTTATCCAAGGCAATACTAAAATGAAGAAGTGCTCTTTTTACAGTATTAGCCAGGGCTAAATGTTCAGGTTTCAAAGTAACACCGGCAAATTGCGCCTTACTCCAGGTAAGTACATTCGTAACCAAATCAGAAGTAGATTGAACCGAAGACTTTAAACTGCTTAAAATGCTCTTACGATCTTCAGCTTCTAATTGCTCGCCTTCCAGTAAATCAATAACCCCAATAATCTGATTAAAAGGCTGCCTTAAATCATGCGCTAAAACGGAAAATAAACGATCCTTACTGCTATTTAGCTTTTCCAGTTTTTCATTGCGATCCTCTAAATCTTCCGCCTGATTTTGAATTTCCTGCTTCTGACTTTCAATTTGATTATTCTGAAGAACCAATTGCTCATTGGCCGCATTCATCTGTTTATTGCTTCGATAAAGCAGAACCAAAAAGCCTAAAACTCCAATTAATAAAATAAGGGCAAAAACCAAGAGGGTATTTTGAAAATTGATTTCCTCCTCCTGCAATCGAGACTTTGTTTTCATCAACTCGCGATAGCGGTTTTCCATTTCCTCATCAAATTGCTTCATGGCAGCAATACCATCCACTTCATTGATAATTCGTCTTGCTTCGGAGCTGCGTTCCAAGTGCTTTAGAGCTTGTGCATTATCACCCTTCTTTTTAAAGAACTTATAGAGCTCATCATTCATATCCACCACAAAAGTTGGACTGCGTTCGAAAGGCCCCATACTCTTCAATACCAAATTGGCATAATACTCCGCTTTATCAAGCTGATTTACCAGGGTATAATGTGACATTAAGAACAGATGACTATAAGTGATAAAATAAGGATCACCATAAGCTTTATTTAGCTCCAAAGCCTTTTCCGCATAGGCCAAAGCTAAATCCATATCTCCTCTGCGTTCGGCTGAAAGACTCAATACTTCTAAAGCACCAGAACGAGTGGTTAATAAAGAATCATCTGTCGTATAACTATAGGCTTTTTTAGCATAATACTCCGCCAATTCAGTTATCCCTAAATCATTATACAGCCAGGCATAATTTAGATGTAATGCCGGACTTAAGTAATAGGCAGAATACCCACTCTCATGTTGTGCTCGCCAGGCCTTGTGTAAATAACGTAGTGAAAGCTCCAGCTGTCCCTGATTGTATACAATATCACTGAGACGGTTATAATAAAAGGGATCATTATCCTTCTTATAACCTAGTTTAATATCTATTTCTCGAGCTAAATGCAGATAGCGCAAAGCCGTAGTATATTCACCCAAGTACTCGTGGTAATTACTCAAATTATAAATGGCGGTACTTAGGCCAACAGAATCATTAAGAATTCGGAAAAGTCTAATAGATTGATCTGCAAACATCTTGGCCGAATCAATCTTGTCGCGCATATAAGCATCCAGACCCTTCAGATCCAGAGCATAAGCTAAATTGCTACTGTCATTAAGTAATACGGAAGCTCGATAATATTTATCAACTTCAATTTTACCTTCCTGTAGATTATTCCCAATTTGATCAAAAGCGATATAATACAAACTGTCCAAGTCCCATTTCCGCACCTGATGTGCATCCATGGATATCATGGTAAAAGGCAGAATGCAAAGCAAAATGACCTTAATTGTATTTCCCCAACACGACTTCACTCCCAAAAAAATATTCCGCAAAGCTACGGATTAAAAAAAATAACTTAGTATAAAATATTGGATGCTAGGCACTTTCGAATTGGAGGCAAATATCAAACTCTAGTTCAATTTGTCGGCCTATGGCAAAGCTTCCACTTTCGCCAATTCCAAATTCAAAGCGATCTAAACTG
>DLRW01000068.1 GCA_002501205.1 Flavobacteriales bacterium UBA7878 | reverse complement strand
GGAATACACTTCCCTGCTTCGGCCTACCATTTTCCGTTTTCATTTTGAAGCCGCTGATCAATTCGGAAAGCTTTTCGCTGATTACGATCAACGTTGGATGCTGCCCAATAAAAAGTGGTTAATCTTGAGAGGTTTTGCAGGCGCTTTCCTGTACAATAATCTCGCGGATCAAGGTTTACGCGATAACTACTACAGCTTTGGCCTCAGTGGAACTCCTGATTACCTCTTTGATTATTATTTCATAGGTCGCTCGGATCAAAGTGGAATTTGGAGTCGGCAGTTCTTTACCACCGATGGAGGCTTTAAATCCGAAACCCAGGCATTTGCTGATTCCTGGTTACTTAGCTCTAACTTAAGTGTGCCCTTTATTGGACCATTAGGCGCTTTCGGAGATATCGCCTGGTCTGAAGAGCAGTTGTATTGGGACTATGGAGTGCGCCTGGCCTTGCTTACGGACTTTGTGGAGCTGTATCTTCCTATTCAAAACCAGGATCGCAATTTCTATTCAGAAGCTAATTACCTTTCTAATGTCCGCTTTGTTTTGGACCTGCAATTAGGCAATATCATTAATCGCTTACGTAGAGGCTATTATTAAAAAAGGCCTGCTTCTTTCGAAGCAAGCCTAGTGTATTTTTCAAGATCCTTTTATTATTCAGCGAAATAGCCAAACTTGAAGCCCAGGGTAAGGTTTGGACTGTTTAAAGCATCACTGGCGATATAATCATTATCCAATCCCATGGCTAGCATATAGCCGGCATTGGCGGTAAACTTCATCCATTTGGTTAGATTTAATTCCATACCCAGATTTGGATTGATCACAAAGATAGCATCAGTGATATCAGCACTAAAGCCGTCCCCTACTCGATCAAAAGATGCAGAACCGCCACCGATAGGTAGGGAGAAATTAAGATGTACCACTTTGGTTGGACGATAGATATAGCCTAACCAAAGACCACCGTAACCCATATCTAATTCATGCTCAGTGGGAATACCTAAATAGGGGATATCATAACGATGCTGGGTATTGAGTCCCATACCAAAGCCACCGATAAAAAATTTACCATCGAGGATTACACCGCCTCCACCACCGGAGTAATAGGCAAAGTTTCCATCTACACTGCTAAACTGAAAAAAGGGACCGCCAAAACCGCCCACCTTAAAATTGGATCCCAAAAGCGTTTCAGTTTGGGCTTGCATGCCTAAAAAGGCTAGACTGAGTAAACTGAGAAAATAGAACTTTTTCATTTTGATATTTAGTTTGAACCCTTTAAAACAAGAACCAGACCAAAGCGCCTAATCCCATTTAATGAGCCTGTAAATTACCGGTAAAAATAACCTTGGCTTAACGAAATCCCCGGGTAAATAGTTCGATTTTTATTCAAACTACCCTCATGCGTCGATTTACCCCCTTAATTATCGGCATATTACTGATATTCAACCTATCAGCTCAAAATGTCGCTTATTACAATTCTATAAATACCTCTGCAACTGGTAGCAGTTTAGAAACTGCATTAACAAATCTTATCACTACTACTCATACGACTAACATTAGTTATAGTACCGCCTTTCAATTATTGAAAGATGCTAATGAAGATCCTAATAACACTGCCAATGTTATTCTTATATACAGTGGTTTAAGTGACCCAAAAACAAATAGTTATGGTGGCGGTGGTACCGGAACGGCCAGTACAGGCTGGACAAGGGAGCATATTTTCCCAAAATCATTGGCCAATCCCAGTTTAGGCACCACTGGCTCAGGCGCCGATGCGCATAACCTGGCACCTTGTACCAATAGCATTAATGGCTCACGTGGTAATAAGCGCTATGAAAGTGGTTCCGGATCTTATGGTTCCGTTAGTAGCACCGGCTTTTACCCCGGCGATGATTGGCGCGGTGATGTAGCCAGAGCTATCTTTTATATGGACTTACGCTACAGCAGTCAGTGCGAAGCAAGCGATGTAGCCACCATGACACTTCTTCTCCAATGGAATGCCCTTGATCCGGTTTCGGCATTGGAAGATCAACGCAATGATGAGGTCTGTCAGGCTCAGGGAAACCGAAATCCCTTTATCGATAATCCTATTTTCGCTACTCGCATCTGGGGTGGACCTACCGCTCAGGACCGCTTTACCAATGCTATTGCCGATCCACAAAACTTTAGTCTGACGGCTGCAGCAAACAGCATTAGATTTAGTGCTACTGCCAATTCATCCAGCGACGATGTATTACTAGCCTATACCAATGCCAATGGCAGCTTTGGCGCTCCCAGTGGAAGTTTAAGTGCCGGAAATAGCATTAGTGGCGGTGGTACTGTATTGTACAAGGGTCCTGCGGCCAATATTCCTGATCATAACGGCTTAAATTCCGGCACAGTTTACAAATACAAATTATGGTCAGTTGGCAGCTCCAATACCTACAGTACCGGTATTGAAAAGTCGATCAGCACAACTGGCGGTTCCCTGATTTCCTTGTATCAAAATAGTTTTGAAGGTACGGCCAGTGATACCTGGAACTATACCGCCAGCCCTACTGCCTATAATTTAAATGATGATATCTGGGATGTGGTAAGTTCTAATGGCGGAGTGGCGAATGCCAGTGATGGCAATCAATTCTGGGGCATTCGCGATTTGAATAATAGCAATGGCGGTGGAAATTTTTACCATATCCTCGAGTTTCAAACTATCGACATTAGCAGTCAAACCAATGTAGAACTGAGTTTCGACTATTACGCTGAAGCCTTTGAAAGCAGTGATCTTTTGGAATATGAGCTTCTCTATGACAATGTGAGTCAAGGTATCGTAACTCTCTTTCAGGGCGCTACTGGTGGTGCATCCAGTGGTGGATGGCAAAGTACCAGCCTTGCCATTCCTGATGCTGTTAATCAAATTCAACTGCGTTTAAGGGCTAAGCAAGATGGCGGATCCGATTTTGGAGGTTTTGATCATGTAGTGTTGGAATCTGCTTTGACTGCCCCTCAATTAACCGTTTCGGCCTACAGTCCTACCGCAGCTCAAGTACAATTAACCGCAAATAGCAATGGGGATTCTATTTTGCTGGTATATGGTGAAGGTGCCAATTTAAACTTTGGCACCGCCAGCGGACTGTACAGTATTGGGCAAAGCTTTCAAGGAATTGGTGAAGTAGCTTATTTCGGACCGGCTACCAAGCTTGCTCCCATCACACGATTAAACGAAGGGGCCGACTATAGTTTTGCTGCCTATAGCTTTGATGGAAATTCCTATAGCAGTCCGGTAAGCGCCGGCCTTAGCCTTCCTGATGCCGAAGGCAGTGGCAGTGCTCAACTCTATTTTCAAGGTTTCGAAGGAGATGCTTCCGATAATTGGACTCTTACTTCCGGTAACGGAGCTATAAGCAGTGATCTTGGCGCTGCGGACTATCCGCCAAATGAACGTATTTTAAGTGGCGCCAATTCCTGGCAAGTAAATAATAGCAGTCAAAGCTTAGAATTAGCCACGGTCAACACCTCATCTGCCGATAGTTTAAGTCTGGTGATCAATTTAAGTTCTACGGCATTAACTTCTGGAAATGGAGCGGATGGAGCTGATTACATTAAAATTTATCTGGATATAGATGGGGGCGGATTCGGCGCAAGCCCAGACCTGACCATAAATGGAAACAACAATGCTAAATGGGGTTTTGGAAGCTATTCCAGCGGAAGTGGCAGCAATACTTCCAGTGGACAAATTATTAGCAGTTCCGGACAAAACCTCAGCTTCAGCCCTGCCGGCGGAGGTTATCGTGAAGCAGATGCCTACCATCAGATAATTTTCGGTTTGAAATCAGTAAGCTCCTTAGCCATCAAGATTGAAGCTTCCAATAATTCGACCAACGAAATTTGGAATATTGACGATATCAGTTTGAGTCGGCATTCGAATGCCCTGGTTTGGAACGGCAGTATTTGGAAAAACAATGAAGCCCCCAGCGCCAGCACCCAAAACCGAAATATGATCATTTATCCCGGTGAAGATGCAGAAATTGATGGCTTGGCTCAGGTAAATTCACTAGACCTCCGTAATAATGCGGTATTGCTGGTTGGAAGCACTGGCAAATTGAATTTAAATAGTATTGGTAGTTCTGCGGGCTCCTTAATACTGGAAGCGGATAATTTGGGCACGGGCTCTTATGTGGGTCCTTCGATTTACCTCACTTTGCAATACTATATCGATCGCGCGGGCTGGCAGCCGATTGCCTTTCCCTTTTCGGATGCCCGTTTTAAGGATATTGAATGGAGCAATGGCGCCAAGATAAACTATGCCCCTACTGCAGGCTCCAGTACTTGCGACTCTTGTAATTTATTCTACTATGATCCGGATCTGAATAATGGTCAAAACATCGGTACTAATGGCAGTACAGCCTACGGAACCTGGATTGGAGTGCACGATTCCAATGCGATCGTATCTCAGGACAAAGGCTATTATCTTTTTGTTGGTCCACCCAAATTTGGAACAGTTCCCTTAATCATCAGCTTAAGCGGTACCACAAGGTCGGCTAACCAAAGCATGAACACCCAGGATGGAAACGGAGGTTGGAATTTATTACCCAACCCCTTCCCTACGGCTTTAGATTGGAGTGCTAAGAGTGATTTTAGCAGTGAAGGTTTTGATCAAAGCTATTGGATCTACAATGGCAGTAATTACGCTGCTTATGTGAATGGTACTGGCGTTAATAATGCCAATGGATTTATCCCGGCCGGACAAGCCTTTTTCGTACACTCATCTCATGCTCAAACTGGCGCCGGTATGAATACCCGCAGTTTTGGACTCGGGCAATCTATGCGCGCAGCGAATAATCGCGGTAGACATAAAATGAATGAGGAAAAAGCCATCCGCTTGGGCTTGCGAATTGATACGAACTACTTCTCTGAGATTGCATTGCGTTATCAGCTAGGAGCCGAAGATGGCTATAATGCTGGTGAAGATGCCCTCTTGGCTGGAGGTTTGGATGAGCAATCTTTCTATTTCCAAATGGATGCGGATATGGCCCTAATCATCCGTCATGATGCGCCATTGGAAGGATTTAAGCTTTATCCCCTGAAATTGGGAAGCAAGGCTCTTGCTCAAGGCCATATTCAAATGAAGGATGCTCCTGAAGATTTTTTCTATTATTTCCTGGATGCGAAAAACAATTTAATCGACATTCAGCCCGAACGAGAATTGGAAGCGCAAAGCTTGGGTGATGGACTGCAATTAGTGGTATCTAAACATCGACTAAGTCAGGTGCATTTCAAAGAAGTGTTTTGGTATTTGGATGCTGGGGACATTTACCTCAACTCTTTTAAAGAATGGAAGTCCATCCGCGTGCTGAATGTGCAAGGCCAGGTGATTTATGAAACTGAGGAATACAGTCCACAAGCACTATTAGCACTTAAGGAACATGCGGGAGTACTGCTTTTGCAAATTGAATATCCTAATGAAGAGAAGCTTTTAAAGCTGATGCGATAATGGTTTTCCCTTGAAGTGCTATTGTCCTCTAGATTTTATTAAGACGATTTTCAAGATTAATATTTGCTAATTCACCACTAGCCTTTCCAAGAATAAACGACTATCAGTTTTCACTTCAATTATGTATTGACCGGGATGCAATGACCCTAAGTTTAAATGGACTTGATTCGCATGAAAAAGAACATCAGTATCAAAAACCTTCTTCCCGGAAAGCTCGTAAATTCTAATGTGGGCAAGGCCATCCTTTAATTCAGAATTAGAAATCTCTAGATTTATAAGACCCTGCGTTGGATTTGGATAGAGATTAAGTTGCTGATTGGGTAGCTCCCATTCCACAAAACTTATATCAGATCCACAATCTCCAGCTCCTAAACAACCAGAGTCATCAAGGCTTAATAACCAAACATATACACTATAGGGGCTCGGGTTTAAGTACCGATCGAAATAAGTTCCGGTTGCTATGATACCCTTATCCCCCCAATGATCTGCACTATAGAGCGAACTATTATCTTCCCAATCACCATGATAATAAACACGTCGCCATATGGTATTTAAGCCCTTATCTAGCTTCCAGACAAAACCCTTTTCTCCATCCAGATAATAATTCCCTATCACATAAATAAACCCACCTTTTTGCCATGCGCACTCTATTGTAAAATAGGCTTCTTCATCAGAATAAGCACTGTCATTAAGGACTACACCTGATGTGTCAACTATCCTGAAAATTGCCTTTCCTTTATCTACTCCACTATCTTGAGATGATAGAAAATAGTGAGGAACAAATAAACTATCAAGCCCAATAGGAACAACACTTGCATCCAGTCCATTTAAGCCCATGTATTGGTAGCGCTTATCCCAAATCTTATTTCCTTGCAAGTCCGTTTTAACTAAAAATCCCTCTACAAACTTATTGACATAATAACAACGACCAGTGATGTAGTAGTTGTCCGCCATTCTCCTTAATCGGTATGGATAGTACGCATGGGCATAACCAGGAGTATAGATGGGCCTGAAATCGCGTATTGTCGAATAGCCCAACAAGTTAAGGGCCGTATCATAACGTGCTAAATACAAGCCCAGCTGCAAATCAATATTAATATAATGCCCAAGCATGACGAGTTGATTGGAATCAACTAAAACATCAAACGAGTTGACACCAGTGGTTCCCGGTAAATCCAATTTCACAGAATAAAGCGTATCTAAATCGTTGTTTATCTTATACAATCTAGGGTATGCAGTATCATGAGTTGGATTAAAAAAATCCTGAACACACAAAAGTGAAGAACTACTAATTCGCCGTAACATGTTCCTCCTCATACTGATAAGGGTAATTCCCTTTTCCTGTACATCGTAGTAATTAGAATCTAAAAGTTGCCCTTGGCGCGAAAACTTCTTATAGGTAAAAGCCGTGCGATTACCTTCTACTACAGAAAAGCTGTACAGCACGCTATCCTCAACTAACATTGCGGGTGAACCAGTAGTTGCAAGCCGATTTGAGTAGCTCTTTATGTCAAAGGTCTGGGCATAACTGGAGCTTCCTGTTAAAAGGAGAAATATTAATATGTATGAGAAATATTTCATTAAAAGAGTTAAAAGGCGGTGACCTTACAGACGGCTCTTCTAATTGGTATTAGTGAATTAGAACCCTAACCATAAACAAGCTTCTATTAGTTTTCAGCTCCAAAACATACTGACCTTGATTAAGCTTACTTACATCCAATCGTAGTTTCCCTTGGAAGAATTGAACTTTTTCCTCTAAAACAAGCTCACCATCCAAACTAAAAATGTGAGCAGTTCCCTGCATATTTTGACATTCAGGAAGTCCCATTTCAAGGTTCAGGTAATCATGTGCCGGATTGGGGTACACGCTCAAACCCTGTTCGGGTAAAACCCATTCCACAAAGCTTATATCAGAGCCACAATCCCCAGCCCCTAAACAACCAGAGTCATCAAGGCTTAATAGCCAAACATATACACTATAGGGGCTCGGGTTTAAGTACCGATCGAAATAGGTTCCAGTAGCAATAATTCCATCATTATTCCACTGATCAATATCATAAAGCCAGCTACTATCTTCCCAATCTCCATGGTAATAGACGCGCCGCCAAATAGTATTCAAATCTTTATCTAGTTTCCAAATAAAACCTTTTGTACCGTCCAGGTAATAAAAGCCTGTTAAAAGAATAGCACCATCCGCCGAACGTATTGCATTGGTAAACTCAAACTGCGTTTCTTCCGCAGGGTAAACAATCGAATCCCATACATTGTAATTTGAATCCAAAACTCTAAAAATGGCCCTATTATAGCCATTCCCATTTATATATTTACTTCGATAAATCGATGCCTGAAACAAACTGTCTTGGCCTATTGGAAGAATTTCAAAACTAACGGTATTAGAGTCTAGATACTTGTAGCGCTTATCCCAAATTTTATTTCCTAGTAAGTCCGTTTTAACTAAAAAACTCTCTACAAACTTATAGGCATAAAAACAACGACCGGTTATGTAGTAGTTATCCGCCATTCTCCTTAATCGGTATGGAAAGTAGGCATGGCCATAACCAGGTGTAAAGATGGGCCTGAAGTCGCGAATAGTTGAATAGCCCAACAAGTTAAGGGCAGTATCATAGCGGGCTATATACAAGCCCAGTTGCAGATCTATATTAGCATAATGCCCAAGCAGGACGATTTTATTGGAATCTACTAAAACATCAAAGGAGTTTATAGTGGTGGTTCCAGGTAAATCTAATTTTACAGAATAGAGTGTATCTAAATCATTATTTATCTTATACAGTCTAGGGTATGCCGTATCTTGAGTCGGATTGAAAAAATCCTGAACGCATATAAGTGAGGAACCACTGATTCGCTGTAACATGTTTCGCCTCATCCCAATAAGGCTAATTCCCTTTTCCTGTACATCGTAGTAATTAGAATCTAAAAGTTGCCCTTGACGTGAAAACTTCTTATAGGTAAAAGCCGTGCGATTACCTTCTACTACAGAAAAGCTATACAGCACACTATCCTCAACCAACATTGCAGGTGCACCAGAAATTGCAAGTCGATTAGAGTAACTTTTTAAGTCAAAGGTTTGAGCATAGTTAGGAGCTGCTGCTAAAAAGAGGAGGCTTACTATGTGAAAAAAATGATTCATTAAAAGAGTTAAAGGCGGTGACAGTGAAGTCACCGCCTTCTATTTACAACTAGTTAATTAAAGAAATTTTTTGTTCAAAAAGGCTATTCCCCTCATTATCCGAAAGATTAACTATATACATTCCCGGAACTATACCCACAGTATTTAGTACCCAAATGTTTTTACCGTAGTCTGTGATTCTCTCCAGCTTAATGAGCTGACCGTTTACCGAGAACAATTTAAGCTCTAGATCACCGTCGATACCTTCCTCAAACCAATCCCAATGAACTTCGATATAATCTGAAGCAGGATTTGGAAACACGGAGAAGGTTGAAGATGGCTTCTCTGGTCGATTTGCCTCCAATTGGTTTTTAAAGCTTGGAGCCAAGTATACTGGTTCAATATAACTATCATCCCCTAAATTCAACATTGAAAGGACACCGTTTGACTTCTGCCACACGAATGCACTCTCGGTATTATCTCTGAGATTCTGCAGATTTTGTTTTGCAGTATTACTGAGACTTGATAAGCCATCCCCAGAAACTATCACATCTTCAAGATAACTATAATAGAGCTGTAATCCAGAAAGAGTACTCATATCGGATTCGCTCCACCAAGTTTGATCGGCAGACTCTAAAGTATTAGTAACATTGGTATATTCCCCCTTGTTGGCATAATATTCGGCTAACATAAAAACATACTCTGCTTCCTTTCGAGCAGAAAATAAATTAACCAGACTATCCGTATCCCAAAAGATTGAATCAGTAATGTAAAAATTCTGAATATTTCGAACATTGATTGCAATATCGATATGCAAGGCTGCCATTTCAGCTTCAATAACATCTTTCGCAGTTATTGTTTGACTACCATTTTCAACATCCAGTATCGTCTGTTGGCTTACAGCCGGACTACGTTCTACCAAAGCAGTCATAACATCAGGACTCCTTCCACTATGCGGATTTGCTACTAAAACATTTCGCAAGGCCAATTCTGGAAATCCACTATTATTGATTAAGTCAATTAATTGCCCCTCATCAACATAAGGTGAGATTTGCATCAGTTCAACATACAAATCCTGGTATTCGGATTGACCAGCAAAGAGGATTTCAGCCTCTAATTCTGCTGTATTACCTCCATTAAGCAACTGAGTGTATAAGCTTCGCTTACCACTTAACTGACCTTCACTCGCCCCGAGCTCACCGAGTTCAGCGGTTAAATCACCACTAATTACCGCTCCTGTATTATCTACCTTATTTGGACAAACCGTATTATATACATAGTTCCCAAAAAACACATCAATGCCTGTAATGTTATATGGGGCAGTAGGTTCATAACGGTTCCCACCAGAACTATAGTAATAATTAAACTTGTAAGCTCCTTGTTCATTATAAATGTCCTGCTGGTACTGACTAAACAAATTATTAGCCAAACTGGTTGGATCTTGCAATGTAACATCAAAATACCCTTGATTAGCTGCAATACCCTGAGCAAAAGAATTACTCTGGTCAACCCACACGACAATATCATTAGCATTGTCAGTATTTTCCCCGTAATTATTACACTTAAAGAGCAGACCTCCCTGCTCACCAGTACCCTTGTTATTCCCAATAGCCTCGGTTCCATAGGTCAGTTTGTCAAAGCTATTTTTATATGAAAGGTTAGCTGCGCTACCGTTATTATGAAAAACAGCTCCAACCTTGGGATAATTAGTCCCGCGACCAATAACTTCATTTTGCATAAAGCTATATCCAGTACTCGCGTCAAAGTAGAACCCATATAATGCTGGCTGACTTGAACCTGCAAGAACGTCCGGAATCTTGATGCGGTTACTCACTACCTTGGCATTAGAGTGGTTACTTAAATAAACCCCATGTTTGTTGTCACTAAAGCTAGAATTTGCAATACTTGTAAACCGATCAGCTCTATTCACATTTGTGGCATAAATAGCATAGTTGTATCCTTCAAATCGTGTAGAGTCATTTCCACCAGTTGGACCCAGCCTCTTATCCACTTCAAACTGTGCCCCAAGAGCATATATCCCATACCCACTATTAGGGAAAGCAGTAACTTCATTGGTAAAGGTACAGCCTAAGAACTCTACTCCGTTCACATCCCACATAGTAACAGCTGCGTAAGGTTCTGCCATACGGTAATTATTATCTCGAGAAAAAGTGCAGTTAATAAAATCCGCCTGGTAGTCCCATTCTTTTGAACCATACCAATGGTTATGGAATGACACGAACTGTAGGTCGCGTCTATTATTTAAGAACGTAGCCCCAACAGCCGATATAACTCCCCCTTGAGTTCCCCATAGAAAATCCTCATCGTTCCATCCAACATTGCTAACGGCAGTTCTAGCATGACTTATCACTCCTCCATTCGAAACAAATAATACTCCGTGATTTCCTCCATACTGACTTTGGCTAGGCACTCCATAAACTTGTACACCTTCCCAATTAAGATCACCTATTCCGCAATTGTCATAAGCCGTTAACTCACCACCATCTAAATTCACTCGAGCCCCTGGCTTAATTACCAGCCTGCTTCCCGGAGCAAACTCAACAGTTCCAGAAATCGTTAGTATCGCTCCGGCATCAACAATTAAATCTGAGATAAATTGATGTGTTGATCCTGAACCCCAAGTCGTAGAGCTTGTTACATGATATTCTCCCTTACTTTGTACCATAGGAGACTGCCACATACTCCTCCCAAAAGTAGAAGCAATAACTACCCCGCGGCAAGGGTGCACATCAATTTTAGTAATAATAGCTGCAGGTAGGCCATTGTTAAAACATTCCCATTTACCATTCCCATTATCTCCTTGCTTATCCCAATAGTAAACTCCCGCATCAGTACCAGCATATATCACATCATCACTTCCTTCCTGATAGGTCAGACAATTCACTGGATAGGGAGGAAGGCCGTTTGATTGATCGCTCCAGCTTAGCCCGCCGTCATCGCTATAAAACACTCTATTCCTTCCACTCTGGGTTCCTGGTATATAATCGTAATAGGCCATTCCAACCCATACTCGATTAGCATCCATTGGATCAATAACTAAGTCTTCTATATAACATCGATCCAAATACTGAATTGATGAATCCTGTACAGCTCGCAAACTTGGCGACAGGTCATTCCATTGACCATTTTGCTTTTTATATAATTTCTTTGAAACATTTCCCCCATTATCGGTACAGTTCCAACACGGTTCAAACACCGCAGCAAAAACTACCTCAGGGTCAGAAGGGGCCACCTTGATTGTTGAGAACCCCTGAGTCAACCTAGGCTGAAGCTCAACATTCTCCTTTAGCGATGTAGCATTATATCTACTCAGCTCAACATATACGGTATCATTAATCAAGCCTTTATCGGCATAATAAATATAAACTGAATCAGAAATTGCCCCATCAAATTTCATTTTCAAATCAGTATATACCCCAAGATTAATTACGCTGGAATAACGGTTGCCACTCGCATTTAGAACACATCGATGCAATCCACCGTTTGTATGTGCATAAACAACATTATCATTTCCTGGCTCAGGCAATACAAATCCGCCATCCACATTTAAGTGCTGTATTGAATTAAAGAGTCGTCTAGTACTCCCACTGAATAAATGAAATCCATTGTGCATGGCCCCCATTAAAACACGATCATTATAAGGCCAACTTGCAAATCCATGGATTTGTGAAATTGAGAGACCATTTCCTGAAAGGTCTACCCAACTTGCACCCCCATCAAATGTCTTACTAACTCCTCCGTCATTGGCTATATAAAGCCGATCATTACCAAGAGAATCCACACCTCGATTAATTATTGCTCTAATGTCAGCATGATGGGCTACAACTGGGAGATACTCTGTAATGGGGTTCCAGGCATTTGTATCCGATTGCAAATTCTTTGTATACATCTTATTCCCACCAAGGTATACCTTATTGACATCTACATTACTTAATTCGAATTGATATCGGTATCGACCCCAATTCACTCCTTGCCATCCTTCGGTAACAATTTTATCACTCGGACCAGTATGATCGTAATGTTCAATCCATGTTTGACCGCCATCGCTAGTTTTATACAATGTTGCTGATTGTACAACCGGAGTACCTGCTCTGGACCCAAAAAACGCATAAATATTACTTGAATCTGCAGGACTTATATCTAACGCTATGGACCTCGCTGCTCTATACCAAGTGGTATCTGATGGGCCAGTTGTGTATAGACACGCCTTAGGAGGTGTTCTATCTAGGAACGTAGCACCTCCGTCATTTGAACAAAAAACGCGAGCGGCTTTAACCGTCTCATCTATTTTATCTGTTTTGATAGTTGAGGCGCAGATCATACTGGTATCAGCTAATCCAATTTCCAAATCAATAAAATGCACTTTCTTTAAAATAGGGTCAGCACTATTATCATATACCTGAGTCCAGGACACGCCGTTATTGGTACTTTTATAGATACCACATGCACCGGCGGCAAAAACTGTATTAGGATTCTGTGGGTTAAAGCGAATCACATCAATCCTTGCACACCCTCCGATTGTCGGAAAATTTACTACCGACCAACTAGCTCCGCCATTGGTACTTCTTAACATTCCGATTCCCTGTGTAGAATAATCTAACCAACCAGGATACCCAAACGATTGAGAATGAGTTCCCGCTAAAACTACATTTGGACTAAGAGGATCAATTGCGACGGCTACTACTCCCAATCCCGGGAGTTGATAAGAATCAGTCACGTTTGTCCAATTTTGACCTCCATCAGTAGTCTTGTATAATCCGGAATATTCTGATCCAGCGTAAATAATGCTCTCGTTACTTGGATGAACTGCCAAAGCATTAATAATCCCATGGGCTTGCACATCTCCTGTCTGAGGATTTGGCCCAATACTTACCCATTGATTTTCAGAAGGCCCATTATCACAGTAACCAACTAAACCAACGGCAGAAGCCATATTGGCCTTTAGGGAAATCGAGGTGGTAGATGGTTGACCAACTATATAAGCTCGGCTTTGTGCCAAGCTTTTCCATCGAATGAACTTCTTTTCAAGAGGGGCAAGACCAGTATCATTCGGATTTGCGGCATGCCAAGCGTTAAATAAACTATCTGCACCTTTTCTAATTGCCTCATAGGGTACGGTTGCAGAATTGATTTGCACTTCAAGCTCATCAAAATTGGTCACTTGAGCATTTACGGTGAAGCCTATTATTAGGCAGACAAGCAATTTTGCGATTTTCATTTGGAAGATTGTTTAAGGTTTGGAGATAAAAAACGTCCTTCAAGGTATCGAAGATTTACATCGCTATGAATATTAATTTAGTAAATGCAAAAGCCGTCTCGGTATAACCGAGACGGCTTTGGTTTGGACAACCAGTAAATTGGAGCTGCGCTTAAGCGTCCTTTTTACTATCGTGAACCTTCTTGATACCTAAGGCGGCACCAGCGGCAGCCAAAATGGCTAAGCCAGGAATGGGCGCGGTATTATCGGAAGAAGGCGGTGCAGGCTGTGCACTCATTTGAAGACCGAGCATTAAGAATAGCCCTAAGCTTAGTACTTTCATTGTTTTCATATCGTGATAGGTTTTAATTAAAACTTCTTGATCATCACCTTGCTGCTGTGGCTTACTTGCTCACGATCCAGCAAATGGATCAAGTATACTCCGGTGCTGAAAGATTCAGTTCCGATTTGGTGTTGAATGTTTTGGGCGTCTAATTGACCTTTATAGATCAATTGACCGCGCATATCGCGTATTTCAATTTCTTGGAAGCCTGCTTTGAAATCATCATTGATCACCAGGTTTCCTTTGGCATCTTGATACCAGCTCAAGCCATTGCTGAAATTCTCTTCTAAACCAATGCTCTGATCTGCTCCCAACAATAAGTAAAAGCGATTGTGGATGATACCCCTTTGATTTACACTAAACTGATAGTCGTTCTGACTTAAATCGGTTTTGATACCGTTTAAGCTGTCTACCAAGATGATGGCATTAGTCGCATCCCAGGTATTCAAAGAATCCAAAGAGATGGTATACATTCCTTTGTACCATGCATCCACACCTAATGGAATGCTCTTCACCTTGCCGCTTTGTACATAAGGCAAACCTTGAATGCTGTACTCTAAACTATCCTGCATAGAATAGAAAGAATGGTATTGATTGGCCTTATAGATAGGCGCATCAAATAGGTTATCGTAAGCATCACTGGCGCGATTATCCAACATGATCAAAATCTGGTTAGCCGCAGAATCAGTGCTTAGATTAAACCAAGCCCTTTCACGAGTTTCAGTTTTGAAGAATCCAGCGCTGGTATTACCACTCACATCACGCATGGCATTGGTGAATGTGAAGCTTAAGTTTCCTCCAGCATATCCGGGAGCAACTTGTACAAAGAATCCCTGCATAGCGCGAGTGCTGCTACTTGGTGCATTGCGGCCGGAATTAGGTGCAGCCACATGGCCAGAAGCATTCCAACTAGCATATTGTGCATCACCAGCATTTGATGGACTGGCATCCCAATAGTAAGCAGTAGCTACGATATCGCTATGAGCTGAAGCAAAGGCTGTGAAGTCAATAGCAGATGGATAAGGATTACCTAAAAGGATATAATCTCCAGCGCTAACACTATTTACGGTGATGCTTACATCCCCATTATTGATATCACCACTAAAGGTCTTGCTATCATTGAAGTTTACTCCCCCATTTAAGCTAGGTGTAGCGGCATATCCCTGACCAGGATTCATGGTTCCGCTAGAATACGATGACCAACCGGTACCTGTGATATATTGATACAGGTCATTAGGATTAGAAGCACTAAACACCGTAGCAATATTGGCATTGCTAACCGGTGAAGACCAGTAGCTGAAACGGGTTTGGTTAAAAGGAGTAAAGGCACGGCTTACGCTGTAGCTTCCACTTCCTGAGTTCGCATCACTAGCTTTAGTTTGCACCAAGCTGGCACCGCTTTCTACCACTACACTACCATTGTTAGCGATGTCACCGTGAACGCTTAATACATTACCCGAGCTAATGGTTAAAGTTGCTCCCGACTCAATGGTCAAATCTTTTACCGCAGCATCAGCTGCAAATGAATAGCTTTCACCAGTTTTCACAGTAGCATTAGCTGAATCTGTACTACTATTCGGAGTAGTATTCCAAGCTGAGCTGGTATAGATAAGCTCAGTAATAGCTGCTGTTCCAGATGTACCGCCATCAGCATAAGAAGCTCTCCAATTGGCCGCTTGTGTAATATCAGAAGCCAGATCCATTAAGGTTAAACTCGGACCATTGCCATCCGCAGAACTTGGCCAAGGAGAAGCATCATCATAAGTTACTTCGTCGATAGTAAGATTTGCACCACTTGGATCGTAAATAATCGCTACCGTTTCGCTGGCATTACCCAAATTGTTGCTATTGTTGGTTGAAGCCACATTTGCATTCAGAACATTTAAGCTATTGGTGTCTGGAGTGAAGGCATTGTCATTGTTGAAAGTACCATCTCCATTACTTCCTAAGGCAATGGTTAAATAGGCTCCATTATTAATGGTGAAACCATTTAAGTCAAAGTTGTTTCCAGAATAGCTCAATCTCCATGAACCGTCAAAGCTAATGGCGGATCCAGAAGCATTGTAGATTTCAATCCACTCATCATCGGTGCTGCTGGAATTGTACATGATCTCACTGATCACTAAATCACCAGCGGAAGGAAGGGCGGCAGGGGTTGCATTACCTCCACTTACCTCGCTGGAGAAGTCATCATCATCGGCATTTCCACTTACTTCTTTATAGGTGTATCCATATACATAGTAGGTAGTTCCGGTAGTTAAGCCAGTCACTGTTATACTGCCATTCGCATCGGTAGTTTGATTGGCCACACAGTAGGCATTATCATTTGCTCCGGCATCCGTGGCGAAGGTTCCGCTGCTGTATGCAAGGTTCGCGGTATAGTCTATTCCATCCTGACCGCTGGCACTTAAATCGATACCATTGGAACCATCCGAAACAAAGATTAATACACCATCCCAATCCGTTCCGTAAGTACCGCTGGGCTTGGCCCAGCTAATATCCATGGTAGTGGTAGTGAAGGTTCCTATACTTAATCCAATGGGGGTTGGTACAGCACCTGCCGCAGGACGAATTCCTTGAATCCAGGTAGTGTTGGCTCCTCCATTTGGAGCACCAGGAGTACCACTGGTAGATGCATCGGTAGTCCAGTTGGAAGCATTGCTCAAAGCGGAGTTTGCACTGGAAGATCCAGTGTAATAAGTAACCTGACCTGAGCCCGGTCCATTGATGGTTGAAGATGGGTGCGTAACTGCCATATCGTGAACCATCACATTACTGGCATCACGAATTGCTGCAAGGTCATCACCATCAGAGTTTCCGAAAGAACCCCAGGAACCGGAGAAGTAGGTGCTGTTGTTTGAGGCAATAGTTACTTGATGATCGCTAAAGTCTGAATCAGCTGTAATGGTTCCATCCACATCGGCACCATTATAAATGGCAATCACCGTACCTGCATCCACATTCGACCAGGCATTATCAGTACTAAACTCTAAGAACTCAGAATAGGAACCATCATCATTATCACCAATATCCCAACCACGAAGGTCAGTACCATTTTCAGTAACCACGATTTCAATCCATTCTTTAGATCCTCCTGATCCTTGAGACATTTCATTGATAAACACCGCGATACCAGAGCTTGGAGTAGCATTATTTTCCACACCGGTACTCCAATTTGATCCTTTACGGGCAAAAACCTTGAAGAAGTACTGAGTTCCATTACTTAAACCGGTGATAGTGGTACTGGTGCCGGTTCCATTGTATACCACGCTTCCTGCTGTGGGGAAACTTGGGTTATTAGCATCGGTATAATCCTGTGAATTGGCAGTATATCCACTACCGCTTGGAGTTCCTGAAATAGTTGCGGTATGAGCTACTACAATTACTTCATCAAAACAAGAAGGATTGGTCCAACTTAAGTTTGCTTCCGAACTTCCGGCACCAGCACTAAAGGAGCTAGCATCTGCTGGATTGGCATTAATTATAGTTTGAGTTCCAGCGCCGCTGGCTGTTCCAGAAGTATTGGTGCTTCCGTTAAATCCAAGATCGGCATCTTCAATTAGGGTAACTGCAATAGTATTGGAGGCTGTTGCCGCACAAGGGAAATCAACGCTAATAAAGAAATAGCCGGTAGAACCATTAGTAATAATCTGGTTAAAAGAGCTAAAAGACTGTACTCCCGCTGCCGTAGGACTGGCAATAGTTGCTAAAGTCTGATCTGAACCAGCATCAAAGGTATTATCAGTCGAATACCAAAGTTTAAGATTGCTAACATCAGAAGCCTGGTAAGTTCCTGAAGTGGTAATATCTAATCCATTTAAGTCGGCATTGGCATCACTAATAGCAATCTGAAAACTGGAAATTACATGATTAGCACTATCTCCTGGTACATTGGCCGCAGCGATCTGAGTTCCATTATCGGCTAATGCAGCAACTGGGGTGGCAGAAACAATAGTTTGAGTTCCGGCAACACTGGAATTGTTCGTCACATTTCCACTATTAAAGCTAAGGCTGGGACTTTGCGCGGTTAAGGTATTGGCGGCATTTGCAGAAGCATTCACGTCTGCCACTAACCAGAAATATCCGGTAGCTCCTGAGCTAATGGTAGTAGATAATCCACTAAAGCTTAAGCTCTGTGAAGTTCCGTTTCCATTGCCGCTAATATCAGAACCAATTTGACTGGCAGAACCGAAGCTATTGCTTGTTGCATAGTATAATTGGAAATTATCGATATCATCAGAATCAAAACTTCCGTTTACTGCAATATTAAAATCGGTGATGGTTGCATCGTTATCGGCAACTGCGGCTGAAACTGCGGCTAAAATATGATTTAAGGCTCCTTGAGAAACATTAGCCGCTGAAGGCTGTGAATTGTCCTCAACAGTGATACTAGGAACAGTAGCAGTACTCAAGCTGATATCATCAATTCTCCAATAAGAGAAACGATCACCATTAGATGCGTATAACCAACGTACATATAGACTGCTGTTTCCGGCCCCATTGCTGGTACTGATTTGTACAGTTTCAGTTCCGGTTTCATCTGCGGAAACTGTTTTGGTGTATACATCGCTAAAATTAGAACCATCAGTACTGGTTTGAACTTTAATTACAAAGTCGGCCCCAGAACCACCTTCGTAATAATCCAGGTTTTGCTTCCAGCTTAATTCAATAAGGTTTGCACCGGATGCGTCAATTGGCTCGGAAGTAATTGCACTGGTACCTGCATTATCATTGCTATAGCTTAATTCAGCTTCATAGGCCGATCCTCCGGCATTTGCGGTGTTTTCAACTGTAAAATCTGTGAAAGTCCAAGCCGTAGGCACCGAAGAACTGGCGAAGTCCTGGCTATAAGGTAAAGGTGCATTCTCATTATCGGTGATACTTAAATCCAATTGGCTGGTAGGACCAACGGCAGCATTAGAACCACCTGCAACGGATTGAATCTCGAAAATCAGATTTTCGGTTCCTTCATAGGAAGCATCATCAGTAATTGTTAAGGTGATAGTTTGATCGGCTGCACTTCCGGCAGGGAAAGTAACATTTGCTTGGGCAGCTGGACTGGGATAGTTATTTACATCCGCTGCTGTACCAGTTCCACCGGCTACAATAGCAACTGAGCAGGTAGTAGCATTGGTCGCATCTTCATTAGTAATGGATAAAGTAAGATCATAAGTACCATCTCCTTCATTTACGGTAGCCGAAGAGCTGGCAAAATTTACCCGGGTATCAGAAGAAGCAAGCGTTCCTTGTACCAACACATTGTCTAATTTGTGATACTCTGATCCTGCCCCATTATTCATGGTTACTCTAATTTCCAAAGAGCTTCCACTTAAACCGCTTTCGCTTACGGTGGCGGATGTAAAATCATCATTTAATGAACCATTAGTACTGGCTTGGGTCCATGCACCACCGTCAATACGATATTCTGTAACAAAGATGTCCGAAGCTTCCATGGTACCATCTTCAGCAGCATCAAGACTTATACTAACATTAGTATAGGCAGAGATGTCAATTGAAGGGCTTAACCAATAGGCATTTCCATCAATATCGCGAGCCTCAAATATTTCGCTCACTACTTGAAACCAGTCAGTGGTAGCTGTTAAGGACGCCGAACTAACATCTATCGTCCAGCTAACACCGGATACATCGATGGTAGGCGTTGGGCCCACAGCACCTTTGCCGTTCTGTCCGGTAAAATCCTCCGAATAGATTGTAGTTTGACCATAAAGAATTGTGCCCAGAAACAGGAACAATCCCACGAACTTTAATTTTTGCAGCATAATCCAGAATTTTGATTAATGCCACAAAACTAGAGGCCAAAAAGCCCTTAAAATTTCGATTAAAGTTATAAGTAATTCAAAGCAGGTTTAAGCGTTTTTCACCTCGATGTTATGCTTTTTACCTTAATGTTAAGCCCGACTTTTTACTTAATGAAAAGGGACTATCACAAAATGCGGTCTTAGAATTTATGCAAGTGTAAAAAACTATATTACAATGCTTTACCACTTACAAACATTCTCTTTTTTAAGACTCGCGAATTAACTTAAGCTTCACCTCCAAAACCCAACCCTTTCCTCTTCATACTGACATAACAAGTAAAAGGTATAATTCACACTAATAATTGAATATTTCACATTCAATTAAGGAGCCAGTCTTTCTATCTTCCAATCAGAGTTTTCAGCTTTTATATAAAGAACTCTATCATGTAATCTTGAACTTCTACCCTGCCAAAACTCAATTCTGCTGGGCATAAGTCGATAGCCCCCCCAATGTTCGGGTCTTGGAACATCATCTTGGTATTTTGCACTAAATTCTGCCAGACGGTCTTCTAAAAGCTGGCGTGATTCTATAACCGTACTTTGTGGGGAAACCCAGGCTCCAACTTGAGATCCATGAGGACGGCTTTTAAAATAGGCAATGGATTCTTCAGCGCTTAATTTCTGTACTTCTCCCTCTACCCTGATCTGTCTTTCCAATTCGGGCCAGAAAAAACACATACTGGCTTTAGGATTGGCCGCTAGCTCCTGACCTTTAGCACTCTGGTAATTCGTGTAAAATTCGAAACCGCCTTGATCAATACCCTTTAACAGCAATACTCTGCTATGGGGCATTCCATTGGAATCTACTGTGGCGAGTACAAAGGCATTGGGGTCTTTAGGCTCCACAGCCTCATATGCTTCATACCACTGCTGAAACTGCGTGAGTGGATTTTCAGCAACCTCATTCACATTTAAAGTTCCTTTTTGATAATCTACTCTTTGGTCTTGCAATTTCTCTTTCATGGCCTGCGTTTTTTATTAAGAATTCCTTGATAATTCTCTTTGCAAAAGTACCCATAAGCCATTATCTTCGAACTACGATGAGTCTAAATTTGAGCATCCCGGATAAAGGAAAAATCTTAATCGCCGAACCCTTGTTAGGTGATCCTAATTTTGATCGCACGGTAGTATTACTAGCCGATCATAATGAGGAAGGAACAGTAGGTTTTGTACTGAACCGAAAAGTGGATGTCGAATTTGATGAACTGGTCCTGGATTTCCCTTCCTTCGATGCTCAGATTTATGAGGGCGGCCCGGTTCAGGGCGATAACCTTTTCTTCTTACATCGTAAAGGCGACTTAATTCCCGGCAGTGAAGAAATTATGGACGGCGTTTTTTGGGGAGGTGATTTAGATATTCTTAAAGAAATGATTGCCCTCGAAATGGTATTGCCTTCCGATATCCGTTTTTTCCTGGGATATAGCGGTTGGTCCTCCGGTCAGCTTAATGATGAGCTCAGCCAAAAATCCTGGTTAGTAGCTGACAGTACCGCTGATTTAATCTTTGAAACCGAAATAGACGGTCTTTGGTCTACGATTATGAAACAAATGGGCGGAGATTACGCTCTTTGGCATAATGCCCCCTTAGATCCTAGTCTAAACTAAGGGCCACTTTCACATTTAGCTTTTTAAGCATTTCCCTCGCTTTTTCAGAAGCATAGGTTTTACGACGGTATTTTTCTACCCATCGTAATCCATGCATACTATTGCTCAGCCATACTTCATCTGCTTTTTGCAAGGCGAAGGGTGAGAAATTCTCTTCCTTCAGCTCCAAGTCCAATTGCGGGGCTAATTCCATAATCTGCTTCCGCATAACTCCTTTTAAACAACCACTGCTTAAGGGTGGTGTAATTAGCTCCTTGCCTTTCAACATAAAGATATTAGCATTGGTAGATTCAATCACCTCCTTCTTTTCATTGAGAAGCAATACATCATCCAGATTATTCTCCTTCGCGAAAACGCTGGCAATTGCATACAACTGTGCAGAGGTGCTTTTGATATTCCCCAAAAGGCCACTTAATTTATAGTAGTCTTTGAAAAGATCTACCTCCATCCCCTTTTCATTGAGCACATAAGCATCGTGCTCCCAAGGTTTCACCGTAATGAGAAAGTCAATTTCATTGCTTTCCGGACGGTACAATCCTCCGGCCTTTCGAACCACTAATAATCGAACCCTCGCACTTTGATCTTCCAGCTGATTTGCTTTCAAAGTTTTTCGGATCTGCTCTTCCAGATATTCCGGTGAAAAATTCATGGGAATCTCCATACGCACAATTCGCATACTAGCCATTAAACGGAAATAATGGTCTTCAAAGAAATTGAGACGATTACGGCTGTATTTAAGGCTTTCGAATATGCCATCTCCATAATTCAAACCCCGATTATTGAGCTGAATGTTCAGATGCTTATTGCGAATAATATAACCGTTGAGATTGTAGTTCATGCTTCCCAATTTGGCCGACAAAGGTATAAAGCAAAAAGCCCCGAACCAGTAGTTCGGGGCTTTTGTATGATAAGCTTTTTAAACCTTATTGCTTAATGAAACGGCTAGTTGCCGATCCGCGATTGGTTTGTACACTAATAAAGTATACACCAGGCTTTAAGCTTTCGATAGAAATATCGTTTTTCATGCCTGCTAAGCTACCCGCGCTTACCATGCGACCGGTATTATCCATAATCTCATAGCTGCTTAAATCAAGGTCAGCATCCATCAACTCTAAAGAAAGAGTGTGCTGAGCAGGATTAGGATACATAGAAATAGACTTATTGAAATTGAACTCATCAGTTCCGATCAAGTTCATTTCATAAATCAAACGAGGAGTTACATAACCTAAGATAGTATCCTGATAAGCACGACCGAATGCAGGTGACATATTAGGGTTACTGGCTAAACCAGCCATGTGATAAGTAATTACGGGAGGACCAGCAATTAAAGTATCGGATGCAATAGGACCATTAGGATCCCACCATTGCCATGGAGAACCGTTATTGTTGAACAAGCTTCCAGCCAATGGGCGAATTACCGGATACATACCTTCCGCATTGGATACAGTAATAGTGTCAAATGGAGCAGGGAAAATATAAGGGTAAGTTACACCGTAGCGAGCACGAGCAGCTAAAGTGATCGGATCATTATAGGTATTGTTAATCCAGGCATTGTTATTACCCAAGCTATTCGCTTTTACCTGGAACACATTAGCACCAGATACATCTACTACATCATCTTGAGTGGTAGGTACCACTACAGTACCGTTTCCGAAAGGAGCAAATGGATCGCGAACACACTGGAAAGAAATCATAGAAGCATCACCAGCTTCCAACCAGGAGAGATCAGCAAGGGCACCTCCCATATTGATACACATATCTACCTCAGTAGACTGTCCATTACCAACGTATAAGTTCAGGTTTCCACCTAATCCTTCAATATTCCCTACCAGGTTCGAATCAACGAAAGAGGTAGTAGTTGCAGGATTAATAAACTTAGGGATCTCCACTTCAGCCCACTTGTCTAGAGTTACATAGGCTAAGGCTACATAACCTCCGGAACCTTCACCGAATAATACCACACGATTGGGGTCAATTCCCAAATTAGAAGCATCGGCTTTTAATACCCGTACCAATTCTTTGATATCGTGAATAGCACGATATACAGCATTTAATAATTGAGCACGACGTACAAATTGATTTGGATCTAATGGGTTCCATCCTAAGCGATAATTAGCAGCCACGGCTACAAAACCACGTTTGGCTAATTTCTCGCACATTACGATGG
>DLRW01000090.1 GCA_002501205.1 Flavobacteriales bacterium UBA7878 | reverse complement strand
AAAGGTTAATAAGCGCTTGGTCGACTATTTTGGTTACGAAGAATCGGAATTATTGAAAAAGACTTTTCAGGATTTAACCCATCCAAAAGACTTAAATACCGATCTCGAGTTTTTGAAGGACTGCATAAACGGTAAGATCGACCATTACCATATGGATAAGCGCTACCGCCGGAAATCTGGTGAGTGGATGTGGGCGATGTTGAGTGTGGCTGTTGTTAGAGATGCCCAGAACAAACCCTTGTATTTCATTTCTCAGATTGAGGATATCAACGCTCGTAAAACTTATGAGGAGCAACTTTTGGAGGCCAACCAAAGCTTGATAAAATTGACCAATAAGCTAAGCTTACAAAATCGTAGCCTTAATGATTTTGCCCATATCACCTCACATAATTTGCGAGCACCTGTGGCTAATTTAATTCTGCTAACAGATTTGTACGAAAGTGCTGATGATGCGGAATATAAAGATGTGATCTTTACCAAAATGGCCCAGTCTACGGCCGATCTCAATGAAACTTTAGATGAGTTAGTGGAGGCCTTGATTATTAAGAACAAGGCAGGCATGGAAATGCAGGAGCTGGATCTGAGGGATTATGTAAATACAGTACTTAAAAAGCAATCTGCTCTAATTCGCCATACAGATGCTAAGATTGAAATGGATCTGGGATTCGAAAAGATATTTGCTCAACCCCATTATTTGGAGAGCATTTTATTGAACTTGATTAGTAATGCGATTAAGTATAAGAGCCCGGATCGTAGACCTGAAATACAAATAAAGGCCTACCAGAAGGAAGGAGTGCCTACGCTGGAAATACGGGATAATGGTGTGGGAATCGATTTGGTACGTCATGGCCACAAGGTTTTCGGTTTGCATAAAACCTTTCACAAAAATTCGGATGCCAGGGGGGTAGGCCTTTTTATGGTGAAAGTGCAAATGGAAGCCATGGGGGGGGAGGTCACTATTGAAAGTGAGCCAGGAGAAGGCTCAGTATTTAAATTACAGTTTAAACCAGAGCTACAGCGTTTATGAACAAGACCAATGCGGTATTTATCATTGATGATGATCCTATTTATCAATTTTCTTTTGGAGCTATTTTAAAGTTGATAAATCCAGAGGTGCAAACCACTGTTTTTTCCAATGGTGAAGAGGCTTTGGATCATTGTAAATCTGTTATAGCTACAGGTAAGGCTTGTCCCAAGCTGATTTTTCTAGATCTGAATATGCCCGTTATGGATGGCTGGAACTTCTTGGATGAATTGATACTTTTTAATGAGGATGTACTCCATAAAACCAAGGTTTATATTGTTTCCAGCTCTGTGCATGAGGAGGATACCCAAAAGGCTAAGAACTACCCTTTGATTCAAGATTATCTGGTGAAACCGGTAAAAAGGGAGGTGCTGCAATCCATCTTAGAAGAGACTTTAAGAAAGGCTTCTTAGCGGAAAGGATTTGGCTTGCCATACTTATGGTTTCATATACCTTAAGTATATTGCTGGCTTAATCCCCATCCATGATTTTAAAAAACACCCTATTTTCTCTGGCCTGCTTTTCTTCCATAGGCCTTTCTGGACAAAGCTTACAAGACGATTTTGAAGGCAACGGAAACATCAATTCCTGGTTTGGTGATGCCTGTGTTATTGATAATGCCAAAGCCAATCCCTATGCTCAAGGAGCCAATACTTCAGCCACAGTTTTAGAATATGATGATCAGGGTGGACAGTATGCCAATCTGCGTTTCGATGCCAATCAGAATCTCAATTTAGCCCAGCATCAAGTTTTTCAAATCAAGGTATATCTCCCTTCTTCCGGGATCAGTGGCAATCAACCGAACCAAATTTCCTGCAAGCTGCAGGATGGTACTCAGGCCAGTCCCTGGCAAACACAAACCGAAATTATTAAGCCCTTGGTCTTGGATCAATGGCAAACCATCACCTTCGATTTTGGGAATGATCCTTATATCAATCTAGATCCTACCTCATTAGCACCCATACAGCGCACCGACTTTAATCGGGTTTTGTTTCAGCTTAATGGGGAGAATAATACCGATTTGGTATTAGCCTATTTAGATGATTTCATTTACCTGGATACCAGCTTTGTGAACCCCGCTCCGGTTTACAGTCAATTGGTTTGGTCCGATGAGTTTAATGGCAGCGGAGCGATCGATACTTCGAAATGGTATCATCAAACCCTTTTGCCAAATGGCAGTTCCTGGTTTAATGGGGAAGTACAACACTATACAGACCGCACGGCAAACAGCTCTCAGAGTAATGGTACTCTAAAACTCATTGCCAAGAAGGAAAGCTTCACCGATCAAGGGGTGACCAAACAATATACTTCCGCCCGTTTGAATTCCAAATTCGCTTTTACTTACGGAAGAGTAGAAGTACGGGCTAAGCTTCCTACGGGTTCTGGTACTTGGCCAGCGATCTGGATGCTGGGGCAAAATATCACCGAAAATGGCGGCTATTGGCAATTGCAGGGTTACGGTACTACCGGCTGGCCAGCTTGTGGTGAAGTGGATATCATGGAGCACTGGGGTACCAATCAAGATTATGTTTCCAGTGCCATGCATACTACCTCCAGCTCTGGCGCTACCGTAAATCATGGTGGACGAATGATTCCCGGGGTTTCAAATGACTTCCATGTTTACGCTTTGGAGTGGACGCCGGAAAAGATGATTTTTAGTGTAGATAGTCTGGTCCACTATATCTACTTTCCTTCGGTGCGAGATGCCGCGACCTGGCCATTTGATGATCCCCAATATCTATTATTAAACTTCGCCATTGAAGGAGGAATCGATCCTTCCTTTACTGAGGACACTTTGGAGATTGATTATTTACGGGTTTATCAAGCACCTTCTGTGGGTATGCAAGAAGTTCAAAACAAAAGAGCGGATCTTTATCCTAATCCGGTAGCCGATCAATTGCGAATTGAGATTCCGGAAGCCAATGGTTCCTGGCTCTTAGAGCTGCGTGCTCAAGATGGTAAATTGTTGGATCAATTAGAAGTGCAGGCTCAGGATGGAGTCTTTCAGCTAAATGCTCTCGATCGTTTTTCCAAGGGAATCTATCTCCTGAATTTAAAACAGGAAGAGCAGGTGTATCAATTGAAATTCCTGAAAAGCTAATTCAGAACATAGCCGCAACGAGGTCATCGATGCTAATATCTTTGAAGTAATCTTTCAAATTAAATGGCGCTAGTTTTTCTCTAATCTTAGCTTCATCATGAGGGGTGTTGGCTAGCGCTTGTTCAATGTCATTTATATCGCGGATATGAAAAAAGTCCCCTTGAATTTTCACTTCCTGGATTAAGCCTTTGGAAACATTCATGTTCATCTCCAATAAACCGCCGCTGGTTTTTACCCCTTGCTTAAAATCATAATTAGGGGAGTAACCATAATTCCAATCCCAGGTTTCGTATTTCTCCTTTTTAATGGATTCAATCATTGCTAGGTCCTCTTCGCTAAACTCATAGAGCTTAGAATCCTCATAATTTTCAAGGATGTAATTCATAATACGATCAGCGAAATGCTCCACGCTCATTTTCACTTTTAAATGATCTTGGATATTGGTCACTCGCTTGGGAATTGACTTCACTGCCCGGTCAATGTACTTAAGCGGATTAATCTTTAAAGCACCGCTTATATTGGGCATATTGCTGGAGAAGAGCAGGGTACCATGATGCATCACTTTGTTTTTGAAAACATGCTCGGCATTTCCAGAAAACTTTTTACCCTCAATCATAATATCATTGCGCCCGCTAAACTCAGCATTTACGCCCATATCTTGTAAAACGGCAATGATAGGCGCGGTATAACGTTTAAAGTCCACCAGATCGTCGTCTCTTTCGCTGCTGCGGGTAAAGGTAAAATTCAGATTTCCCATATCATGGTAAACAGCGCCACCGCCACTTAAGCGTCGTACCACCTTAATATCGTGCTCCTTAACATAGTCGAGGTTTATCTCTGCTAAGGTGTTTTGGTGTTTTCCTACGATAATGGCATTATCATTCTGCCACAGCATGAAGCAATCCTCTTTTAGATGCTTGAAGATAAACTCGTCGGTAGCAATATTGAAGAAGGGGTCGGTACTACGGTGTTTGATACAAAGCATGTGCGCTATTTTTTGAGGGCATAAAGGTAAAGGGGAAAGGCCTGCAAGTTCTTGAAATGGAGAAAGCTTTTCCCCCGGTCTTTTTAAATCCTTATGCTTAAGAGGATTCCTATGATTTTACTTTTAAGCTGGATAGCTAAAATGGTTCCGATAGAAATTAGTCATTATACCCGATATTGCGAGGATGGGAATGAACCTGGCCGGGCTTTTAGCTCAGAACGAATTTCTGGATTTACAGCAATTGGAAAGCTCCTTAAAGATTGATCTTAAGGAAACGCGTCGCAGCACCTGGGAGGATGCCCAAAGTGAATCCATGTACAAAAATGAGTTGATGATCCTCTCTAAAAAGGGAAGGATGCTCATTTATTATCCTTTTGATTTCTTCGAAGAGCATTTCGAATCCTTGCGGCAATTAGCCTTGGAGTCTCAAGAATGCCTAATCTTTGGCTGTAGCGAAACCTCCATGACCTTCGTTTTTGACTGGTATCAATTCGGCAAGCACCTGGGAGAAGATGCCTATACCTTCGAAGAAGAATTTAGGGCCCATGGCGCCAATCGATTAGCCCTCACCGAAGAGGATGACAGCATCTTTGATGGCCTCTTTCCCTATATCGAGAAAAGCCTCCAAGTTCAGGATGCCGACATTGCTATTTTCTACAAATGGCATGCTCGCCCCAGCTGGCAAGAGCCTCAATCCCCAGTCCGCGATATTTCCAGTCTCGATCAAGAGATCAATCAACTTCTAAATAGTCGCAAGGCCGAAAATGGTTTGATGAGCTTACAACGCCTGCGCAATCTCCTGGCCCAGAAAAAGGAAATGGGCTACCGATTACCGGATGAAGATAAAATCAAGCCCGGCATCAGCGACCGCGAACTCAAAGAATTAATCTATTCCGTGTCCACCGAATGGCAGGCGGGCCAATGGCATGAGCTTACTTATGCGCTGCGCAGCAATACCGCCGTGGCCTGGGCTCTGCGCGAAATGGATATCCAGGATTTAATGGATGGCACTTTTGTGTATAAGAAGTGGTGGGAAGTGTGGAAGTAGAGTTTTTAACCGCAAAGGAGCAAAGCGGCAAAGGTTCGCTGAGGGGGAATGAGATTTGAGAGGTTTTGGGCTTTAATTGCTTCAACACAGAGGGGCGGAGAGGAGGAGTGCACGGAGGGGACTTTCGATCTTTATTGATTTATTTGCCTATTATTAGTTTTAAGATAATGGCTAAATCAAAAGTTGTGGGGGCTTCATTTTTTAGGGAAGTTTACCTATTTGCTTGCCTATAACGGTTTGTGTATGGTGTCGTAAGGGATTGCGGGCTTCAAAACTATCAAGATACAACAAGAAATTTATAAGGGTGATACCGCTCGAAAACCTCGGAACCTCTTATGCACTATACATATTGTTGTGTTTTCGTGCTTTATCTACTGACTCTGATTTCAAAATTAGTAATCTGAATATCTGTAGAATTTATAATTACATCTTTGTCATGTGTCAACCCTCCTTTTTGTTCATTTAAAACTGAATTTAATAATTTAATATTATGTCTTGAATCTGGAAAGAAAATTCTTTTTATTGCCCTTGAAACTTTGGATAATACCACAATTTCTGTGTCCAAATGATTATGATTTGTTATTGGGTCAAATAGTATTAAATCAACTTGTGTAGATTTATAAGCATTCAAATATTTTATGTCTGCCATAAAATCAGAATCTTGATATAAACCATCAAGATATTTTTTGTCTGTGAAGTGTAATTTTATTCCTCTCATTAGTTCTGTTTTTTATTTTAAGTCAAGACGTACAATTAATTCAATTCCTCCAATTAAAGCAAGAGTTGTCATATTTCTACTATCATTTACATTTAATTGATGACTTTCTTCATTCCTGAAATCTCTTAAAATGCAAGCGGTGTTGTATTCTCGGTCATTAAAAAATGATTTAGATTTCGCGTATTCAATTAACTTAGCTAATGGAATAAATTTTTTACCTTTGAAAGGTTTTTCTTCTTTATATTTTTCTTTCAACAAATTTTCGATTATTTTGGCTAAGTCTTTTATTGCTTTTACTTCTTGACCGATTTCAATTAAAGCAAGCACTCCTATTAATTCGTTACATACATTTTCTTCAACACCTTCATATTGATCAATTAATTTAATTAATTGAGATTTTATATCTTCAGGTATTTGCTCTTTTTCTTTTAGTGTTCTAGTAAGTAAATCTTTATTTTGTTTTCTAAGACCCTTTATTTTTAAATCTTTTTTCTTACTTCGATTCTGCTCATCAATTAATAGTAGAATCAATACTCCAGCAATTATTGTTAGAACTCCTATAGCAATATCTTTTCCTTTCATATCAGTTTTTAGTTATTAATATACCCAGCTGTCTTCTTTGCATGAAACACAACTTGTTTTAATCCCCTACATACCTACAGATAACCAACAGCACCTAAGGAATAAACCCATAAAAGGGTGATGATAAAAAGCAGATGTTAAGGCATCAACAAGATAGGAAAGCTTATTGAGATGCAAGTGGGAGTAGCCTAAGAAGCAGGTATGTCTCAGATTCAAATAGCTAGAAAAAGAAGGCTGTTATTAAGACCTGTATTAGTACAGTAAAGAGAAATATAGATGCTTTGTGTATGGTTGGGCTTTAATTGCTTCAACACAGAGGCACGGAGAGGAGGAGGGCTGGGAGGGGGTTTTCGATCTTCATTGATTTATTTGCCTATTATTGGTTTTAAGATAATGGCAAAATCAAAAGTTGTGAAGGCTTTATTTTTAGGGAAGTTTACCATTTTGCTAACGGTCTCGGCTATGAGTAGTTACGTGGTTTAGCACTTAACCTTGCAAGTACACATCAAACTGAAATTCCGCAAGGATTTTCAGAAGTAGGCGAGAACAAGCAATTACTTATAGCCATTGTTGTGCGTTCGTTATTTATCATTTTGTTCATCCTCTTTCCGTTTTTTACTCATTCCAATTATAAAAAACAATCCACCAACAGCAATAAAGACTGTTCCTAATGACCCAAATGTGTCTTTCATTGTGGTGGAAAAGGTAATTCCTAATACAATAATAATAATTCCAATAAAGATGAATTTTCTATATGTGGCTAATTTTTTACTCATATCCCTTTTTTCTTATTGATTGGTTGACATTGTGGCTAACGGTAAATTGTATGAGCAGTGGCAGATTACGGGCTTCTTTCCTGTCAAACCGCTGTGCAGTTTGAGCGGGCTACAAACCTTGATGTTTATCACTTTACCTGCCATTACTTATGCAAAATGTTGTAGCCAGTTTTATTCTTCAGTTTTCTATGTCTTTTTTACTCCTGAAGAACGACATATATCCAACAATTAGTCCAATAAGTATAAAACCAATTGACGCTATCCAAGGTACTTGAGCTGGATTATTTGCCGATTGTAATGTCAATTCTGGCAATACAATCAAAAACACCCCCTTCATTAAGAACATTATTCCGAGTAATGTTACAATAATTTGTAGTGCATTTTTCCACATGAAATGATTCACAAAAATTGTTATTCCAATGAAAAAATGAACCATTCCAGATAAATTAATTAGAACGGGGTCAGACCCTTTGTGTGCAATCATTTGCGAATAATATTCACTTGATATTAGGAACCCTAAACCAGTAACAAGCAAGTATGCTGCTACTATTTTTCCAATCTTATTTGTTTTTTCCATTATTTTTCTTTTTCAATTGACTACAACTTGTTACTATCCCCAACAAACCTGTAGACATACAACAACACCTAAGGAATAAATACATAAATGGGCGATGATTAAATGCAGATGTTAAGGCACTAACAAGATAGAAAAGCTTATTGAGATACAAGTGGGAGTAGCCTATGAAGCAGGTATATCTCAGGTTCAAATAGCGAGAAAAGAGAAGGCTGTTATAAAGCACGCCCCACAAAACCTTTGCACCCCTACCTACCTACCGGCAGGCAGGTGCTTCTTCGCCCCTTTAGCTCGTTACGAGCGAGCGGTTAAAAACCCAAAACCGGCCGGCAAGTGACTCTCCTTATTGAAGCATTCCCCCAAACCCCCTCTGTGCATCTCTGCTTCTCTGCGTCTTGAGCTCGGCCCGAGCGGGTGTTGAAGCAAACCACAAACCCTTTGCGCCCCTCCGCTTCTTTGCTTCTTTAGCTCGGCACGAGCGAGCGGTTAAATCCCCAAGCCTCCCAGCCTGTCCTCAAGTGAGCTTGGTTCAGGCCAAAAAGAAAGCCCCGCCTGCTACGCAAACGGGGCTTAAAATACATTGTGGAGCTGCGGGGAGTCGAACCCCGGTGCAAACAAGGAAGTAAAAGGCTTTCTACATGCTTATTTCGTTATTCAGTTGTCGACCAGGACCTGGGAACAAACACCCGAGTACTGGCTTATTTGCGGATTACAATGTCGCGGGCACTACGCAAAGCTTTACCCGTTAGTCCAGATTTAATGACACCCCTGATTCTGCGCTCTCCGGGCTTAAGCGCCGAGGGATGACTTGCTCCCGCGTCTTACGCGTGGATTAGCTAAAGCTACATTCCGTAGGCTTAAGCGGCAAGTGCGAAGTTATTTTCGCCAATTATAGTTTGAAGCATCTATTTGCGGGAGAACATCTCCATATCCCGACATGCTTACATTCCACTTCATCTTGCTGTCGAAACCGATCAGCCCCAATATGTAAAAGAACGCCCAAAAGGGCCCGCAATTTAGGTATCTTTACCGGAAATTCAGGTGTCTATGAAGTTCGGAATTATCCGAGAAGGAAAGAATCCTCCCGATAAACGCGTTCCCCTAAGTCCACAACAATGTCTGCAATTATTGAACCAATATCCTAATTTGGAAATTGCCGTTCAACCCAGCCCTATTCGCTGTTTCCCAGATGCCGAATATGCAGAGGCAGGCCTTAACCTTCAGGAAGATTTGTCAGACTGTGACGTTTTGCTGGGCGTTAAGGAAGTACCCGTAGCGATGTTGATCCCCAATAAAAGCTACCTCTTCTTTTCGCATACCTATAAAAAACAGGCTTATAATCGCGATTTACTGCGAGCCATCCTCGATAAGAGAATCCGCCTGATCGACTATGAGATGTTGAAAGACATCAGCGGAAAACGATTGTTGGGCTTTGGTCGCTATGCCGGAATTGTAGGCGCTTATAATGGCTTTAGGGCCTATGGTAAGTTAAGCGGCGACTTTGAATTGAGGGCGGCACATGAATGTAAAGATCGTCGCGAGTTGGAACATGAATTAGTGAAAGTTCGTTTGCCCCAAAATTTTAGAATTGCCCTTACCGGAGCCGGAAAAGTAGCCGGAGGAGCGATGGAAATTCTTTCCGCTTTAAAGATTACCCAGGTGTACCCGGATGAATTTGTGCGTGAGGATTTTAATAAAGAAGTGGTCTACACCCAGCTTAATGTGCAGGACTATTTTAAAAGACAAGACGGTAAGCCTTTTATTCGCAAGGATTTCTACCAGGATAATCAGGGTTATGAATCCAATTTCCTGCCCTTTGCAGAGCATGCTGATATGTATATTGCCTGCCATTATTGGTCGGAAGGTTCGCCTTTGATTTTTAGTAGAGCCGAAGCCCGAGACCCACGATTTAATATTAAGCTGGTAGCTGATATTTCCTGCGATATTGATGGTCCGGTGGCCAGTACGATTCGCCCTTCGACTATTGCTGATCCATTTTATGCCTATGATCCTCAATCGGAGCAGGAGGTTGCCTTTGGAACAAAAGGTAGCATCGCGGTAAGCGCCGTAGATAACCTTCCCGGCGAATTGCCTCGGGATGCTTCGGAAGACTTTGGTAATGAGCTGATCAAAAATATTATTCCCCATTTCTTTAATGGCGATCCAGATGGAATTTTAGCCAGGGCCAGCGAAACGGAGCTTAATGGAGAGCTTAGTTCACACTTTGCTTATTTGAAGGACTATGTTGCTTAGCTAATTGGGCCTATTCCCCTAAATTTGCGGTCAATTTAAATGCATGAGCCAGTCAGAGCTACAATCCGCCCCCGAAAAGTACATTGAGATTGAGAAGGTGGTGGCCGAAAAAAATCCGGCCCTGGCCAAGTGGATGCCGGGTTTTATAATGCGCTACATTAAACGCATTATTCATCAGGATGAAATTAACGAAGCGATGCGTTTGCATGGCGATAAGGAAGGTTTGCCCTTTGTGCGGGCCGGCCTCGATTTTTTAGATACCACCGTAAAAACGGTAGGCCTCGAAAATATTCCTAAGGAAGGTGGGGTAATATTAGCTTCAAACCATCCTCTGGGTGGCTTGGACGGCATTGCCTTTATGAAAGCCGTAGGGGAAGTGCGGGAAGATCAACAGTTTTTGGTGAATGATATTCTCTTGAATATTAAGAACCTCGAACCGCTCTTTATTCCGGTGAATAAAGTGGGAGCCAATCCTCGTAAGGCCCTGCAGGTGATTGAAGAAACCTATGCTCGGGATATAGCGATTTTGGTGTTCCCATCGGGGATGGTAAGTCGTCGTTTGCCGGATGGTATTGGTGACCTTACCTGGCAGAAAAGCTTTATCGCGAAAGCGAAGAAATACAAGAAGGATATTATTCCAGTGCATATTGATGGTAAAAACTCATCTTGGTTTTACAATCTTTCCTACTGGCGCAGTAAATTAGGCATCAAAGCCAATTTGGAAATGTTCTATCTCGCAGATGAGATGTTCAAGCAGAGAGGCAAGACTATAACCATTACTTTTGGAGAACCTGTTTCCTGGCAAAGTTTCGATAATTCGAAAAGCTTGGTAGAGTGGGCTGAGCACATGCGCAGCCTTACTTATGCTTTACCTAAAAAGAAATGAATTGATGAAGGAAATAATCAATCCGGTTAGCCGGGATGCCATTATAAGTGAACTCAAGGCCGAGGCCTTTTTAAATCATACTTCTAAAGGAAGTAATCACTTGTATTTGGTAGATCACCGCAATGCCCCGAATATTGTTCGGGAGATTGGCCGTTTACGTGAAGAAGCTTTTCGCACGGCAGGAGGGGGTACTGGTAAGGAATTAGACCTGGATCAATACGATCTAAGCGAGAACCATCCATATCAGCAATTGGTGGTTTGGGATCCCGAAGATCAGGAGATATTAGCTGGCTATCGCTTGCAACGTTGTATTGATGGCGAGCGCGATGAAGACGGTCGATTAAAATCGCCTACCAGCAAACTATTCGAATTGTCGGATAAGATGGTGGAGGAGTTCTTGCCCGTTACTATCGAATTAGGACGTTCCTTCGTTCAACCTAAATATCAGCGTACTGCCGCTCGTAAAGGCTTATTTGCCCTCGATAATTTATGGGAAGGTTTGGCTTCAGTGATGATTCAAAGTCCGGAGCTGGAATACATGTTCGGTAAAGTAACCATGTATCCCCATTATGAGCGCGAAGCCCGCAATATCATTTTGGCCTTTATGCGCTACTTCTTCCCCGACCCCGATCAATTGGTACGTCCACGTACTCCCTTGGTAACGGAAGAGGAGTTAAGCCCTCATTTCAATTTGTTTAAAGGCCTGGCCTATAAGCAAGCGCATAAGGTATTGTCGCAGGAAGTGAAGAAGCGTGGAGAGACCATTCCACCGCTCATCAATAGCTATATGTCTTTGAGCACTACTATGCGTTCTTTTGGTACTTCAGAGAATCCATTCTTTGGATCGGTGGAAGAAACGGGAATCTTAATCCGTTTTGAGGATATTGATCCGGCGCGCAAAGAACGCTACATCAAAAACTATCAGGAGCACAGCTCAGAGTATGAAGGCCCCCTGTACATTCCCAGCACAGGGAGCAATGCAGAAAAGGCTTAAATCGCTTTAAGAGCAGCGATAGTTCCCATTTGATCTTCGGCACGGAACACAAAGCTTCCGGCTACTAATACATCGGCACCAGCCGCAATAAGCTTGGGTGCATTATCGGTATTTACCCCACCATCAATTTCGATCAGAGTATTGGAACCCGCTTCATTGATCATACCTTTCAATTCACGTACTTTATCATAAGTACGCTCAATGAATTTCTGACCACCAAAGCCCGGGTTTACGCTCATTAGGCAAACCAGATCAATATCCTGGATCACATCCTTTAATAAGCTTACGGGAGTATGCGGGTTTAAGGCTACACCAGCTTGCATTCCTTCGGCTTTAATAGCCTGTAAGCTGCGGTGTAAGTGAGTAGAAGCTTCGTAATGCACCGTAAGTACATCTGCTCCGGCGGCTTTAAAATCCTGGATATAGCGCTCAGGCTTTTCGATCATTAAATGAACATCCAGGGTTTTAGTGGCTACGCGGTTGATGGCTTCAATCACCGGTAAACCGAAAGAGATGTTAGGAACAAATAGCCCGTCCATCACGTCCAGGTGAAACCAGTCGGCGGCACTTTCGTTCACCATTTTACAATCGCGTTCAAGATTCAGGAAGTCGGCAGCCAAAAGGCTAGGTGCAATAAGTGCCATAAGTTTAATTTTCGGCAAAAATAAAAAACCCCGACGCAATGGCCGGGGTTTGAATCTAACCTAAATAGGTTTTAAGAATTTTACTTCTTGATGTGTGTTTTAATCTGCGGATCGCTTTTTCTTTGATCTGACGCACCCGCTCGCGAGTAAGGTCGAATTTTTCTCCGATCTCTTCCAAGGTCATTGGGTGTTGGCCGCCAAGGCCAAAGTAAAGGCGTACCACATCTCCTTCACGTGGGGTCAATGTGGCTAAAGAGCGTTCGATCTCAGTGCGCAAAGAATCTTGCATCAGAGTGTCATCAGGATTAGGACTTTCACCTGTATTCAATACATCATACAGGTTGCTGTCTTCGCCTTCCACTAAGGGAGCGTCCATGGAAATATGACGACCACTGTTACGCATGCTCTCCTTAACATCATTCTCGCCCATCTCTAGGTTATCGGCGATTTCTTCAGGGGAGGGAGCACGCTCATGCTCTTGTTCCAATTGCGCATAAGATTTGTTGATCTTATTGATCGAACCGATCTTATTCAAAGGCAAACGCACAATACGCGATTGCTCTGCCAGGGCTTGCAGGATACTTTGGCGAATCCACCAAACGGCGTAGGAAATAAATTTAAATCCGCGAGTTTCGTCGAAACGCTGTGCGGCCTTGATTAATCCGAGGTTTCCTTCGTTGATAAGATCCGGCAGGGTTAATCCCTGGTTCTGATATTGCTTAGCCACAGAAACCACAAATCGAAGGTTGGCTTTGGTCAATTTTTCCAAAGCTACCTGATCACCAGCCTTGATGCGCTGCGCTAACTCTACTTCTTCCTCGGCCGTAATCAGGTCTACTTTCCCAATTTCTTGAAGGTATTTGTCGAGTGAGGCGGTTTCCCGGTTGGTAACCTGTTTTGTGATCTTTAACTGTCTCATTGGCTACAATAAAAATGGATAACGTAATTAACTAACTAAAAAAGGGTCGATTTAGTTTTCTTCTTTTTTAGCTTCTTGCGCTGCAGGTTTCTCTAAAAGAACTTTACGGGAAAGCTTCAACTTACCGCGGTCGTCCTTACCGATCAGTTTAACGTCGATACGGTCGCCTTCTTTTAATTCTTCCTCAACGGTTTGTAAACGACGGTGAGCAATCTCGGAGATGTGCAATAAGCCGTCGGTTCCAGGAGCGAGTTCTACAAATGCTCCGTAAGGCTGGATCGAACGAACCAAACCATTATATACTTCCCCAACTTCCGGTACGAAAGCAACTTCTTTGATGCGGGCTTCGGCCTTAGCCATTTTCGCAGCATCAGTTCCGCTGATTTCGATAACTCCGTATTCACCGTCTTCTTCGATGGTGATGGTAGTTTCGGTATCAAGCTGCAGCTTTTGGATATTCTTTCCTCCAGGTCCGATAATCATTCCGATGAATTCCTTTGGAATCTTCATCATGGTTAATTTCGGAGCATGTGGCTTTAATTCGGTACGAGGGGCATCGATGGTCTTCATCATCTCACCTAAGATGTGTAAACGACCGTCTTTAGCCTGGTTCAAAGCTTTCTCAAGAATCTCGTAAGAAAGACCCTTAATTTTGATATCCATCTGGCAAGCAGTGATACCCGCTTTGGTTCCGGTTACTTTAAAGTCCATATCACCCAAGTGGTCTTCATCACCAAGGATGTCGCTCAATACAGCGTACTCTCCACTTTCGTCGGTGATTAATCCCATTGCGATACCTGATACCGGAGCTTTCATTTTGATACCGGCATCCATCATCGCCATAGTACCGGCGCAAACCGTTGCCATGGAAGAAGATCCGTTAGACTCCAAAATATCAGAAACCACACGAATGGTGTAGAAGTTATCGTCGGGTACCATGCCTTTTAAGGCACGCTGGGCGAGGTTTCCGTGACCAATCTCACGACGGCTGGTTCCGCGAATAGGGCGGGCCTCACCGGTAGAGAAAGGAGGGAAGTTGTAGTGCAGGTAGAAACGCTCGGAACCACTGAAGGTTACATTGTCGATGCGGTTTTCATCCAGCTTGCTTCCTAAAGTTACGGTAGTAAGAGATTGAGTTTCCCCACGGGTAAATACGGCAGAACCGTGTGTAGAAGGAAGGTAATCAACCTCTGTCCAGATAGGACGAATCTCATTCAATTGACGACCATCCAAACGCTGACGATCTTTCAAGATCATATTGCGCATGGCATGGTATTCAACATCGTGATAATAAGTTTTGATAAGGCCGCTTTTCTCTTCCAGCTCTTCTTCGCTGAAATTGGCTTCCATATACTCGTCGCGAACGGCTTTAAACTGAGCAGAACGCTCTTCTTTGCTTAAACCACTTTTAGCAACGGCATATACCTTATCGTATAAGTCTTTCATGATTTGATCACGAAGAGCTTCATCGTGAGTTTCATGACTGTACTCGCGCTTAGGGCTGGATTTGGCAACTTGAGCGGCTAAATCCAACTGGGCTTGTACTTGTACTTTAATAGCTTCGTGTGCGGCAGCGATGGCATCGAGCATTTCTTTTTCAGAAATCTCTTTCATCTCACCTTCAACCATTACCACACTGTCTGCGGTAGCACCCACCATCATATCGATGTCGGATTCTTCCAATTGAGCAGGAGTAGGGTTAATTACGAATTCACCATTTACGCGACCCACGCGTACTTCAGACATCGGGCCGTTAAAAGGAATATCAGAAACGGCAATAGCAGCAGAGGCAGCTAAACCGGCTAAAGCATCAGGCTTAACATTAGGGTCCCAGGAGTTCAGGGAGATCATCACCTGAACATCAGCGTGGTAATCTTTGGGGAAAAGCGGACGTAAAACACGGTCCACCAATCGCATCACTAATATCTCTTCGTCGGAAGGACGAGCCTCTCTTTTAATGAATCCACCGGGCATACGGCCGGCAGATGAAAATTTCTCGCGGTAATCTACGGTTAGGGGCAAAAAATCAATGCCTTCCATAGCTTCCTTATTCGAAACTACAGTCGCTAACAACATGGTGTCACCCATGCGAACCACTACAGAACCGTCGGCTTGTTTCGCCAATTTTCCGGTTTCGATGGTGATGGTTCTCCCGTCTGCTAATTTGATTTCCTGCGTAATAGCGTTTGGAATCATGTATTAATTGTAAATGGTAATTGGATCAGAAGAAAAGAAGGCAACTCTAAGAATTGCCTTCTTTATCAAGAGATTACTTTCTAATTCCGAGTTCGGCGATAATCGCACGATATCTTTCAATATCACGATCCTTCAGGTAACCCAAGATGCGACGACGCTTACCTACCATGTCTACCAGAGCTTTCTCAGTAGCGAAATCCTTGCGGTTACGCTTCAAGTGCTCGGTTAGGTGGTTAATACGGTAAGTGAACAATGCAACTTGACCTTCAGGTGAACCGGTGTCGTTGTCAGATTTTCCGTATTTCTGGAAAATCTCTCTTTTCTTCTCTGGGCTTAAATACATTTCAAGATCCTTTAGATGAATGTTATGTATACTATAAATTGAGCCTGCAAAAGTAGAAATTCTTTTCTAATTAATTGCTAGCCTTGGCCTTAACTTCTCCTTGTGTCATGCGGAGAAAATTGGACATTTTACTCTTGAGGTCCTTTCTTTCGGAAATGAAATCGAGGAATCCGTGTTCCAGTAGGAACTCAGAAGTTTGGAAGCCGTCCGGTAAATCTTTACCAATGGTTTCTTTTACTACCCGGGGGCCGGCAAAGCCGATTAAGGCTCCGGGTTCTGCGATATTAATATCTCCCAACATCGCGAAGGATGCGGTTACACCACCGGTAGTAGGATCAGTTAATACCGAGATATAAGGGATTTTCGCTTCGCCTAATTGCGCCAGTTTAGCACTGGTTTTAGCCATCTGCATTAGCGAAAAGGCGGCTTCCATCATACGGGCACCTCCACTTTTGGAGATCATAATGAAAGGCTTATGGTATTTAATAGAATGGTCAATCGCCTTGGCAATTTTTTCACCTACTACAGAACCCATAGAACCTCCAATGAAATTGAAGTTCATGGCGGCGATCACCACATCGCGCTCGTTCATTTTACCGTATCCAGTGCTTACCGCATCATTGATACCGGTCTTTTTTACTGTGGCCTTATAACGATCAACGTATTTTTTGGTGTCCTCAAATTTCAGGGGATCGCCGCTGGTCATTTTAGCGTTGAGCTCGGTGAATTTACCTTCGTCAAATAAGATGCTGAAATACTCTTTGGCATTAATGCGTTCGTGGAAGCCACAATTCGGGCAAACCCACATATTGGCAGAGTGATCTTCAACGCTGGAAATCACCTTGCACTTCTTACACTTATACCAAAGTCCTTCCGGCGTTTCTTTCTTATCTTCAGTCTTGGTGGTTATCCCCTCTTTGTTTCTTACAAACCAACCCATAGAATTCAAATTAAAGTGAAAAAGTCTGCATCCGATGTTTTGAATGCAGACTTTGTATCAAAAATCCTTAAAAATTGTGATAATCACAAATGATTAAGCGATGCTAATATCAGTGTCCAGATATACGTCCTGAATAGAGTTTAATAAGGCTACTCCTTCATTCATAGGTTTCTGGAAGGCTTTACGACCGGAGATTAATCCCTGGCCACCAGCACGTTTGTTAATTACCGCAGTACGAACAGCTTCGGCTAAATCATTTTTAGCATCACCGCTGGAGGCACCACCGGAGTTAATTAATCCCGCACGACCCATATAGCAGTTCGCTACCTGGTAACGAGTTAAATCGATAGGATTATCGCTGGTTAATTCGGTGTAAATACGCTCGTCTAATTTACCGTAGCTGCTGCTTCCGCTGTTCAAAGCTTTGTAGCCACCATTGTTTTCAGGAAGCTTTTGCTTGATGATATCCGCCTGGATGGTTACACCCAAGTGGTTGGCTTGTGCAGTAAGGTCCGCTGCAACGTGGTAATCTTTATCTTGTTTGAAGGCTGGATTACGCATGTAGCACCAAAGAATGGTAGCCATGCCTAATTCGTGAGCATATTCAAATGCTTCAGCCACTTCTACCAATTGACGGTTACTTTCTTCAGAACCGAAGTAAATGGTAGCTCCTACTGCCACAGCACCCATATCGTAGGCATTGCGAATACTTCCGAACATGATCTGATCGAAGGTATTAGGGTAGGTCAATAATTCATTGTGGTTAATTTTTACAATGAATGGAATTTTGTGAGCATACTTGCGAGAAACGCTGGCCAAAGCTCCAAAGGTGGAGGCTACGGCATTACAGCCGCCTTCCAGGGCAAGCTTCACAATATTTTCGCCATCAAAATAGATGGGGTTTTTAGCAAATGAGGCTCCTGCAGAGTGCTCAATACCCTGGTCTACCGGAAGGATAGAAAGGTATCCGGTATTGGCCAAACGACCGTTACCATAAAGAGCTTGCAAGCTTCTTAATACTTGAGGACTGCGATTGGAGTCAGCGAAAACCCGGTCTACGAAATCCGGGCCAGGAAGGTGGAGCAGACTTTTATCAATGGTTTTGGATTGGTGGTTCAAGAGGGCTTCGCCATCAGAACCTAAAAGATCTGCAATTTGGTTGACGTTCATAATGTGGATCTAAGTATTAGAAATCGGTACAAAAATAGAGTTTTTTCTTACCCAGTTTAAAATGGGTATCCTAAGGCAATGTTATATGTGAGATTATTGAAAACGGGCTTGGTGGCAATCACCCATTCCTCGCGACTGGAGTAGTATCCAGGGTCTCGCAAGCGTAATCCAATGTCTAAACGAATCACAAAAAAATCGAGGTCTAAACGAAATCCTAAACCACTGCCGATGTATAAATCGCGAGCCAGATTTCGCAATTCGAATTTGCTTTGCTCAGATTCGAGGCCACCGGTTAGCCAGATATTCCCAGCATCCAGAAAAACAGCTCCCTTTAAGCTACCGTACATCGGGAAACGGTATTCGATATTAGAAAGCAGTTTAAAAGTACCAATGGCAAAATTGGAGCTGGTATCGGTGTAAGAGGAAACTTGATCTTGACCACCACCGGCACGATAGGCGGGCCAGGCGCGTAAATCGTTAGTACCCCCTATAAAGAAAAAACGGCTGAATGGAGGGAGGCGCAAACTACCATTAGGTCCTTCAAACTGACTTAAGCCATAAGGGTGTATATAGCCGCCACTGAGTCGGAAAACATAGAGCTGCTCCGGGCTGGGGTGAATGTAGTAACGATAGTCTAAATTAACTCGTGCAAATTGGTAAACCGGAGCGCCAAATAAGCGACTGGTTCCGGCATCATTAACCTTACCGATATTATTAGCAAGAATGGATTGTAAGCTACCGGCTACTTCCACTTCGGAGCTGAAAAAATCATAGAATTCCTGACTTACACTTTGCTGTCCATTATAGGTGTATTTCCAAGAACTGCTGCTGATGAATTCTGAGTTGAATGCCAAGATTTGAATGGGGTCTAATTGGCTAATAAAAAAGTCATCAATGGAATCTAAGCGCGAGAAACTGAGATTTAAGAGGTCGACCTGATGGGTTTTAAAGGCACTTTCTTTCCATTGGTAACTGAGTCTTCCCCCGAAGGTCTCACGGTCAAATTCTATTCTGGCAGTACGATTGGCATAAAGGCTCACGCTGGAGCGAGGCTGCATTCGTTTCGGAAGCAAGTTCAAAGTATTAAAAGGTAATACGAAGCGCGGGAAATCGATCTTGACCTCGGCACCCAGTTCAAAGGTTCGCGACAGATTTTCGGTATTGGCCAGGGTAGGTTGATATTCCAGACCGCTATTGATTTTAAAACTCAAAGCTTCTCCACCGCGAAAGAGGTTGCGATTTATAATACCTACTGATCCGCTAATACCGTAGTTTCCGGAAGTGTTGGTTACTTCCATTTCCGTATTGAAGCTTCTTTTATCCTGGGGTACCAAGCGAATTTCAACATCTAAAAAAGATCGACCTGTATCATTTTTTATAGGGCGGAAATTAATCTCAGTTACATTAAATGCATTGTAACTGCTGTAGTGGGAATAGGTTTCATTAATTACACTTTGCCGAAAAAGTTCCCCTTGATTAAAGTGAATAGCATCGGTTAAATAGCGAGGCTTATAGGCCAGGCTATCGTATTTAATCAAGTATTTCTGAAATTGGATACTATCACCCGGGGCTTTTCTGGATTGAAAATCGAAATCCGGAATCACCGATATATTGCGGATGAAATATGGTTTGGGTACCCTGTAAACGATGCTGTCGCCCGCCCGCTCAGGAATTCCACGCACAATCATTTTTACGCTTACACGATGCAGGCCAGCTCTTTTGTTGGTGTCGGCATCAAAGCTGATATAGCTATCGCTGAAGTCGAAATAGCCATTATCCCGAAATAATCGCTTTAAACGATCGCGTTCCAGATCCAGTTTTTCGAGATCATAATATTGCCCTTCTTTTAGTTCAGATTCATCGGCGGAAGCCAGGCGAAGGCGCTCCAAAGCGGGGATTAGCTCATATTGAATGCTGTCGATCCGATAACGGGGACCTCGCACCACCCGATACTTAACCAAAGCTTTTTGATGGGACCGGAATTCAATTTCTTCCTTAACCCTTGCTTGGAAATACCCTTTATTAAAATAGTACAGTTGCAGTAGCTCTGCACTGCGTTCGGCTTTGCTTTGATCAAAAATGACGGGTGCCTGCCCCAGGCGCGACCAGAAGTTTTTTTCTTTACCGGTTCCCCATGAATGAATAGCTAATCCTGGCCTTAAGCGAGGGAGGATAAACTTGCGATTGGGCTTTTGGCGAATAATTCCTTCTGCCAAAGCATCTGCACGTCCACCATCTTCAAGAATTATCTCGCTGCGCCATAGTATATAGCGGTCGTCCGGCACATAACGGCTATATTTACAGCCTGCAAGGCTCGCGAGTAAAAGGCTCCAGATGATCAGGCGCTTCAAGATGCAGTCTTTTGAATTTTGGCAAATGTAAGTCATGCCCAGTCTATCCGCTCAAAAGTTAATTCGAAAGCTTCGACAACGCAAGCATCGTTGGCAAGAACAGCTCTTTGTGGCCGAAGGTCCAAAGTTAGTACAAGACCTGCTCGATTCCGGTTTAAAGGCTCATAGCATTTGGTCTACAGTCGATTTTCCGGAAGCGGAGTTTATTGAGCCTGATCTGTTGCAAAAGCTAAGCCATCTTAGTAGCTCCAATGAACTAATTGCTTTATTTCCTTTTCCTGTTTACAAAAGCCAGAAGCTAAATCGACTTTTGATTTTAGATGGAATAAATGATCCGGGCAATTTAGGAACTCTCTTGCGCACGGCTGATTGGTTTGGTTTCGAGAAGGTGATTTGCACTAATGGCACTACCGATATCTATAATGCAAAGGCAGTGCAAAGTACCATGGGCTCCTTGGCCCGATTGGATATTGAATATGCATCAATTGATGGCATTTTGGATCAATATCCAGAACATCAGTTTCTGGTAGCTGATATGGAGGGGAGACCTTTCCATGAAATGGATGCTAGTGAAATTCCCGCGCTCGCTTTAGTGATGGGTAGTGAAAGTCATGGTCCATCGGAAGAATGGTTAAAGCGGGCAGAGAAAATTACTATTGCCAAAGGCAGTAATTCTCAGATCGACAGTTTAAATGTGGGTATCGCGGCCGGGATACTTATGCAGCATTTTGCTTCTTAGCGCGCTGTCGCAGATGTGCCTTTAGCAGCAGATTGAAAAGTACGCCCGAGATCACCAGGACAATACCGATTAATACAGGCCATTCGTAGCTATAGCCGAAAAGGAAGAAATCAAAGCCCAGAGCGAAGACTACGCCCAGGTATTTGAAGCCGGTTATTTCATTGGCTTCTACCAATTGAAGGGCTTTGGTCATATTGATTTGCGCGATTTGTGTAAGTACGCCCATCAATACTAATAAACCCCATTCCCATCCAATTGGAGTGACCCAATTAAAAAGGGAGATGATCGCCATAACCGGAGTGGCAATTAGAGGGAAGTAGAGAACCACCACTAAAGGGTGATCGGTATTCTTAACCTTGCGAATAAAGTTGTAGGCCAATCCAGCGAAGATGGAGGAGCTGATGCCTAGTACAAAGAGCAAAGGACTAATTTGTGAGTCGAACCCTTTTATCAAGGCAATTCCCGCAAAGCTCAATCCGAAAAAGAGCCATTGCCACCATTTCACCTTCTCTTTTAAAATGAAGATTCCAAACAGAGCTGTGAAAATAGGCGAGAGGTATTGCAAGGTGATTGCTGATCCCAAGGGTAATTTTTGGAGGGTATAGAAGAAGAGCGAGAGCGCAGTTACTCCTGCCAGGCCACGTCCGATCAGATATATTTTCTGATTTCCCCAGGGCGATAAATTGCGTCGACGAATAAAATACAGGCTTAAAATCAGGGAGACGATGGAGCGAAAAAGCACTAATTCCGTGGCCGGTAGTCGATCGAGAAATTTCACGGTGAGGTTCATCAAGGAAAACCCAAGCACCGAAATGAGCATAAAACCAACGGCCTTCTTCATGGAATTAAAAGTGGCGGCAAAGGTCGTTTTTTCGAAGAGGAAAAAAGAGCTTATTGAAGGAGACTATTTTAAAATCGCAAAAGCCTTGGCTAAAGAATTAGCCCTCATTTTAAGGTCTTAAACAATACCAGCTGCGGGGAAATAGCTAATTTAGAGCAATCCAAAAACCAAGATGATGTACAAAAAATTACTCGTGGGCGGCCTAATCATTTTTGGAGCAGCCAGTTGCGCTATGTTCAAGTCTTCTGCTGCTACAGAATCATCTGTAAGCTATGCCCAACATATTGAACCGATAATGCAGGCTAAGTGTACGCCCTGCCATTATCCGGAAACGGGCAAGGCAGATATGTTGAATACCTATGAATCGGTTAAAAAGCATGCTAATGGCATTTTGCATCGCATTCAATTAGATCCCGGTAATTCGGATTATATGCCCTTCAAACAGAAGAAACCCGCAGTGACTGCGGATGAAATTGCTTTGATCCAACAGTGGAAAGCCGAAGGATTCGCTAAGTAAAGCGGCCAAGAATATTAACTGAAAGCCTGATGTCGAAGATGTCAGGCTTTTTTGATTAAAACCATTTCTTCCTCCTGAAATACCAGAGCATACTTATGGCTACAGCCAGGATCATTCCCCAAAAAATGAAATAACTGTATTTATAATGCAGTTCCGGGAAGTACTCGAAATTGGTTCCATAAACGCCGGCAAAGAAGGAGAGCGGAATGAAAATAGCGGAGAAAATAGTCAATACCCGCATGATATCATTCATTTTGGTACTGATCGAAGTATGGTATAAATTGAGATAATCACTCAATAGGTTTCGATAGGTGTCTACCGATTCGAGGGTGTGTAAGACCAATCCTTCCAAATCTTTGAAATAGGGGAGCACTTCCTTTTTATGGATATATGGACTATTAGAACGAATAATGCCTCCCATCAGGTCCTTAACCGGTTTTAAGACCTTCATAACGAAATGCAATTCCCTTTTATAAGTATTGATTTCAGCCACAATGCTCTCATCAGGGCTATCCAAAACCCGTAATTCCAGGTCATCGATTTTCTCGCCCATATGTTCTACCAGATAAATATAACTATCAACTACCGTATCCAGCAGGGCATAGGCCAGGTAATCACAGCTACGCTTACGAATAAGGCCTTTGCCTTCAGCTAAGCGTTGGCGTACTGGATCAAAAACATCGCCTTCCTGTTCTTGAAAGCTGATCAGGAAATCATCGGCAAAAACCAGACTTAATTGCTCAGATTGAACCAGTCCCTTTTTATCATCAAATTGCAGCATCTTCAAGGTGATGAAAAGGTGATCGTCGAATTCCTCGAACTTAGCACGCTGCCCTGTATTCATAACATCCTCCATGGCAAGAGGGTGTAATCCAAACTGTTCTTGAATGTGATCCATTAAGCGGGCATCATGCAGTCCGGTTATATTAAGCCAGCGCTTTTCAAATTTAGCTTCAGGTAGCTTTATCTTAGTCGAGCTGGGACTTTCTTGCTCATAGTGGTCCGGACCGTAGTGATGCAGGCCCAATAAGGGGTGATCGAGTTTTTTCTGGCCAATAAAAACCAGGGCGCCAGGAGCCATACCTTTATTCTCGATTCGCTTTTTAAAGAAACGTGCCATGGGGGAAAGTTACTAATATTGGCTTTTGGAATTTGATACTATATAAGATGGCTAAGATGAAATTTGTTTTCACTTTTTCGGCATTCTTCCTTACTCTTTTGCTTGGGGCGCAATCAAGGGTAATGACTTTTAACCTACGCTACAATAATGCCTACGATGCTGAGAATCGCTGGGCTTTGCGCAAAGCTGAAGTGGTGGACTTAATAAATCGTTATCATCCTGATGTACTAGGGGTACAAGAAGCCTTATACGCTCAAATTGAGTATCTCGATTCCAATTTACAGGGCTATACCTACATAGGTGTTGGTAGAGATGATGGGGCCAAGGCCGGGGAATTTGCAGCCATTATTTATGATACCGCCAAGGTTGAATTGATCCATTGGGAAAATTATTGGCTATCGCCCTTCCCGGATCAAGTGTCAGTGGGTTGGGATGCAGCAATGCCCAGAGTGGTAAGCTATGCTCAATTTAAGGATCGTAAAAGCGGGAAGCAATTTCATGTTTTTAATGCCCATTTTGATCATCGTGGGGAGGAAGCACGCCTACAATCCGCCCAGTTTATTTTGGCGCAAATTGAGAAATTCAAGATTCAGGAGGAGCGTATAATAGTGATGGGAGATTTAAATGCAGAGCCTGATTCGCCTCCTTTGGATGTGCTCAAAGCCTTATTGAAGGACAGCTTTGAAGCCAGTCGAAAGGATCCTCAGGGACCGATTGGTACATTCAATGGATTTAAAAGCGAACCGGAGCCAGGCAAGCGTATTGATTATATCCTGGTCCTTAATCTAAAAGTGAAGAGTTATCAATGTATTGATGATCGTCGTAGCAATGATTTGTGGCCTTCGGATCATATGCCGGTTTTAGTTCAATTAAAAAACTAAGCAAGGATAAAATGGAGAAAGCAATTAATCTGGAGGAGAAGTTCAAGGGCATCCATGATTATTGGAGTCCGCACATTGCAGCGGAGTTGAATGGTCAGGAGGTGAAATTAGCCAAGCTAAAAGGTGAATTTGTTCGGCATCAGCATGAGCTAGAAGATGAAATGTTTCTAGTGATAGAGGGGGAGCTCATCATGGAATTTGATGATCGGCAGGAGGTGATTAAAGCGGGTGAATTCATCGTAATCCCCAAGGGTGTTTACCATAAACCCATTGCAAAGGAAGAAGTGAAAGTTCTGTTATTTGAGCCGGCTTCTACTTTAAATACTGGAGATGTGGAAAATGAAAGGACTCGCTATAATCTGAATAGAATATAGAAGGCTTTATTTTGACTCTAGAAAATTGGCAGCGGCTTCGGCACAACGCTCACCATCCATGCCGGCACTTACAATACCCCCGGCAAATCCGGCTCCTTCGCCACTAGGGAAGAGGTTTTTGATTTCAGGATGTTGGTAGCTTTCGCGATCGCGTGGTATGCGCACCGGTGAGCTGGTTCTACTTTCAATGCCCACAATATTGGCTTCATTGCTGTAGTAGCCGGGCATTTTCTTCCCAAATTCTACAAAGGCAACTTGCAGACGTTGGGCCATAAAGGGTGGAAGTATTTCGTGCATCGGCTTGGAGATCAAGCCAGGGATATAACTGCTGGGGTTCAGCTCCGGGCTGATGCGACCCTTAACAAAATCCACCAGGCGCTGAGCTGCGGCTTGCTGGGTGGAGCCGCTGGCTTCCCAAACTTTTTTCTCTACTGCTTTTTGGAATTCCAAGCCAGCCAGAGGACCGTATTGCTTATAATCGCTTAGATCTTCCAATTCGATAGCCACCACAATCCCGCTATTGGCGAAATTATTATCTCGCTTGCTGGGACTCATACCATTCACTACCAGCTCCTCTTGAGCTGTGGCAGCCGGTACTATAAAACCACCGGGACACATGCAGAAGCTATAGACCCCACGACCATTTACCTGCTGTACTAGTTTATAGGATGCAGCTGGCAATATTTCATCGTAATCATTACCATGGTACTGAATCTTATTAATGAGCTTTTGAGGATGCTCCACCCGTACTCCCATGGCAAAGGGCTTGGCCTCTAAGCGAATTCCTTTTTCATGAAGGAGATAGTAAATGTCGCGCGCACTATGACCGGTAGCCATGATTAGGGCTTGCACTGGCCAGGTCTTTCCATCTGAAGTACGAATCTCCGTGATTCGATTTCCATCTTGAACTAGATCTGTAAGCCGAGTTTCAAAATGAACCTCACCTCCATATTTCAAAATGCTTTCGCGGATGGCCTGAACAATCTTGGGTAATTTATTGGTGCCAATATGCGGATGGGCTTCAAAGAGGATGTCCTCTATGGCACCATGCTCCACCAGGGAATCGAGGATACGCTGCATATTCCCCCGCTTTTTACTGCGGGTATAGAGCTTGCCATCCGAATAGGTACCGGCACCGCCTTCGCCAAAGCAATAATTCGAATCGGAGTCCACCAGATTATCGCGGTTTACCGCCTTTAAATCTCTTCTGCGACTGCGAACATCCTTGCCCCTTTCAATAACTATGGGTTTAAAGCCCAACTCTAAACATCGTAGGGCGGCCCACATACCTGCCGGTCCAAAACCAATAATATGTACTTCAGGAGCCTCAGAAACGTCTTGGTATTCGAATTGGCAAAGCTCACGAGGGGCCAGTTTTCGATTCTTTTCGTAAGCTATTTTAAGGTTTACCTTAATCTTTTTACCTCGCGCATCAATATTGCGACGCTCTAATCTGAAATCAATGCTTTCATTAGCGCGAATGTTGGCGACCTTGCGGAGATGCGCCTCTAATTTTGCCTCATTGTAGGCAATCTCAGGACTAACACTAATCTCCAGAAGTGGCATTTATTCGAAGGTGAAATTGATCAGCAATCCCCGGGTATATACGCCCTGTAATCCGGCGGCCAAAAAGGTGTCGTCTTCCACCTTTTGGTTGGTGATGCCAAAGGAATAGATGATTTGGGGTGAAAATTTGAAGAATTCGAAATAGATATCTACCCCAATCCCCATATCGTAATAGACTTCATTGCGCTTCAGTTTAAAAACGCGATCATCTTCAACATCTTGATCACTAGCGAGATCGATATTGTATTTAGGTCCGGCCAAAAGGTACATACGGTAATTACCAATCCGGTCGGCCCGAAATTTAAAGTAGAAAGGGAACTCCAAGAATGAAGATTCGATATCACGCTCTACTAATTCTCTTTCTAAAGTAAATTGATTGAGAATGTCAAAACGCAAGGTGCGCACGGTAAAGGCATAACCCGGACTAAAGTTGAGGTCCCAGTGATCACCCAGTCGCAATTTGCTGATGATTCGAATATTATAACCGGGTGAAACTTCTGAATATACCCGATAATACCCAGGTAATTGCGTGCTTAAATCAGGAAGGGTGCGCGTGCGCAGATCCGTATAATTCAAACCGATCGAAAAACCAAAATCAATCACCTTGCGATCATAGCGCGGATTATTCTTAAGTCGACGACTTAATTGCGCACTCATATTGAGGCTAAGCCCCAAGAGGAGGAAGAGGATGAAATACTTTTTGTTCACGATCATGGAACGCTTCAAAACAACTCTTATTTTATTCCTTCGTAGATAGAGGCAATACCAAAGGTAAGGGGAATTCTAGCTCCGCGCTTATATTGGCATTCTCCCATAATTTTCATGAATGCTTCTCCATGTGGAAAGGCTTGTACTGACTCAGGTAAATAAGTATAGGCTCGGCTATCTTTACTAATCAGCTTACCAATCCCAGGAAGGATATTCTTGAAATAGAAATTATAAAGCTGTTTCATTGGGAAGGCTTGAGGCTGTGAAAACTCCAATACCACCAAATGACCGCCGGGCTTTAATACCCGATACATTTCTTTTAAGCCTTGTTTCAGGTTTTCGAAGTTACGTACACCAAAGGCTACAGTAATAGCATCAAAGGTGTTATCGGCGAAAGGAAGGTTTTCGGAATCCGCCTGTTTCAAGGTGATTAGTTTGCTGAGGCCTTTATCCGCCACTTTCTTCCGACCTACCTCCAACATACCATTGGAAATGTCGATTCCAGTTATGGCTTGAGCACCACTTTTTTCAAGAGCGATAGCTAAATCCGCAGTTCCGGTAGCCACATCCAAAATCATTTCTGGATTACGGGCTTTTACCATTTTCACTACTTTTTTACGCCAACCTTTGTCGATGCTTAAAGACAAAACATGGTTTAAAAGATCATAGCGTTTCGAAATATTATCGAACATCTCCGCTACTTGCTCTTTCTTGCTTCCGTCTGCCTGATAAGGCTTTACTTCCTGACTCATAATTCCATTCAAGGGCGGCAAAGGTACGGGGAATTTTGACTTGAGTTGAAGATTTAGAAACGAAGCTAATCGCCTCTTAGATAGGCTTCCGCCAAGCTTTTCATTTGTTGGCGAATTTGCACACCATCCATAACTGGATAAGCCATTCCATTTATCTCATAAACTTCGCCCAAATTCTGTTTGGCCCGTCCTTGCATCATTGTAGTATAGAACCAATAATCCGGTCCGAAGTTCAGTCGCTTTTTTAGAAAATTGTTTCGTTTTTCAATATCCTCGAAATAGGGAGGAATCAATTTTTGTGGGGCTTCAAAAACCATTAGCTGGTTGAAGGTACTGTCCCCTTCTACTTGAGGGACTAATAGAAAGTAAATGTATTGGCCATCGCTGGAGGCTGTTTCCAATAAGAACAGGCCTTGCCCTATTCGGAATTTGGCATAATACTCCCAATGCCTAAAAGTGCTGTCTCCTTTTATTTCCGTTTCATACTTCCGAGCAAAGGCTTCCATGGGATCATGAAAATACCAGAAGGCCTCCTGGCCGTTCACCTTGGTTGGGCCTAAGCTTTGCCATTGGGCTTTCGCCGAGAACTGAAAGATCAGCAGGAAAAAGAAGCATCGTATTAAAGTCATTCTTTCATTATGTCAAAAGGTACGGTAATGCCCAGCCAGGGTATTAAAGCGTCAATTTCATCAGGCAGAGTAAAGAAGCCATAATCCAGGCTTACCTCGCGCCAAACCGTGCGCCCACCTAAAGAAGCGATAAATGTATCAAAGACTAAATAATTCTCGGTTATCAGGTAGAACTTGCGAGTCACTCGAAGCATACCGCTTAAGCTAATGGTAGGATTCTCACTCCAATCACCATCCGACATACCATAGCCAATGGATAAACTCACGTTTTTATCGTAATCGCCTAAGGTAAAGGCACCGTATCCGATTCCAAAGGTATTGCCGAATTCATCCCCTAATACTGATCCAAACAGGCCACCAGCGGCTACATTGAATTTCCCAGGCACTATAGGGATACTAAATTTAGGAGTTACCCAAACCGGGGTTGGAGCGCCATATCCGAAGATGAAAAGGGGTACAGTACCTACTCCGATGGTAAATCGATCACTCAATCCAACCGAAAGTTGATTTAAGAATACCCAGTTGTTTTGATAATAGCCTTCGCCTCTTTTCATATTTAAAGCATTGGGGCCAAAGAAATAGCGACTGGCTTGAAGATTATAATGCACGGCCTTAGAGAAAGTCTCCTGTTCGAAGCTTAGTTCCTTAATTTGATCCACCTTGATGGTGATTTGATGACCATTGCGATCTTCAATGGTAATTATCTTGATGTCCTGATAAATGAGATAGCCCTCAAATTCATCACCTTCAATGGTTTCGATAATGGCGAAGGGGCGTTTTTCTGTGCTGTCGCCAGTCTCGTATTGGGCCCAAAGATTAGAACCTAGGAAACAGAAAATGAGTAGGAGGAAGTGGCTGGCTTTCATGCTCTTTGTTTCTATAAAGATGCATGAATTATAGGAAAGGTTGGAGGGTTTTAAAGGAGAGAGTTCACTTTTTGGGCCACCTTGCTAACTTCTAAATCTTGCATACAAGCAAAGTCTCCTCGTTTGCAAGTACTGGTTCCGAAAATGCTGCAAGGTTGGCAATCGAGTGTGCCTGGTTCTAAGGAAACCATATGAGCTTCATTAGCATAGGGCGCAAATCCAGCCCCGGGATGAGTGCCACCCCAAATGGAGACAACCGGACAAGCACTCCAGGCCGCCATGTGCATATTGGAGGAATCGTGACTCAGGAAAACATTTAGATGCTTCATCAAGGCAATTTCCTGGTCCAATTTTAATTTACCAGCTACAATTTCGAAAGCAACCTCGGCAGCTTCTGCCAGTTCTCTTAAGCCTTCTACTTCATCAGGCCCACCAAAAATGAAGAACTTTCTTTCTGGTCTTTTCAGATCTTTAAGCAGGGCAATGAATTTTTCACGAGGCCATTCCTTGGATTTATGCCGAGCGCCCGGTGCAATACCAATATTGCGCTCTGCTTTTGACTCTTCCCACCATTGCAGATGCTCTTCGCTTAAGTGGTAAGGAGCTGCTTTAATCTTTTCCCGATTAAATGAAATGCTAATGTTTTGACGAGCAAAGGTTTCCAGATGTAATTGACTCATTGGGGTCAGAGCCGCTTGAGCGGGATGAGGACTCTCCAAAAAGGCTTTGCGAGCCTGTCGGTCTTTATGCAGACTTTCGGTAGGAACACCTTTAAGTGCGAAAAATTTACTGATGATTTTGGTACGCAAAACCGAATGCGCATCAATTAGCAAATCGGGCTTAAAGTCGCGATTAAGTTCTTTAACTAAGCGCTTTAGGCCCAATACCCCCTTATGCTCTTTTTGCAATTGAGCGCCATAGAATTGAAGGCCCAAATCCTGGCAAAGTGTTCCTATATAAGGACGACTCAGGAGGGCAATTTCATGTTCAGGGTGTTCTGCTTTAAGCTGCTGAAGAATAGGCAGCAGGATCATGATGTCGCCCAGGGCGGAAAAACGCTGGACTAAGATCCGCATTACTTATTCTGATAAAGCACCGGATTTAGTTCCGGATCATTGTACATTTTCATTTGGCGGTAAACCTTGGCAATGCGCTTGCCAGTCGCCAAATCATCCAATAATTGGTCGATGGCCGTGCAAAGATCTTCCTCCTGAACCTTGAGAACTGAGAGTTTATGTTGGTTCTTGGCTAAAAGCTCAGGTGCCACATCCTCGCGCTGGGCTTCCACATTCATGTGGTAAATCTTAAGGGCTAAAATAGACAGACGGTCAATGGCCCAACCTGGACTTTCGGTATTCAATCGTGCAAAAGATTGCACTTGAACATCGGTATAGAGCGACAAAATAGCGTCATCAATTTGCTCTACCATATCGGTACGATCCTGATTGCTGGCATCGATGCGACGTTTTATCTCCAGTGCTTTTTCTGGCTTAATGGCAGGATCACGGATAATATCTTCTAAATGCCATTGAACGGTGTCGATCCAGTTTTTCTGATATAACATTTCCTGGAGGCTATCCATGGGAAATGGGTTTTTCATTTCCTGATCAACATGATCTTTGATATGATAATCTTCGATGGCCAAATTGAAGAGGGCCATCATTTCCTGAGCTTTAAGCATGGTCTAATTTTTCAATTGCCGCTTTAATTCTACTAAGGGCGGTTTCCAAATCTTTTAAGGAGGAAGCGTAAGATATCCGAATACATTCGGGGCTACCAAAGGCATCCCCTGGCACTAATGCTACCAAGGCCTCTTCAAGCAGATACATGCAGAGGTCGGCCGCATTATTTATTTTTCTGCCCCCAATGCTAGAACCGAATAAGGCACTTACATCCGGGAAGAAATAGAAGGCGCCTTCTGGCTGATTAACCTTCAAGCCTGGGATTTCTCGTAACCACTCACCAACCTTGGCTCTACGTTCTTCAAAAGCCTCTTTCATGTAATCCATTTCAGAGGGATCGGCCTGCAAGGCGGCAAGGGCTGCTCTTTGAGCAATGCTGGAAGTAGCAGAGGTAAATTGTCCCTGCATTTTCACACAAGCATCGGCGATTTCCTGAGGTGCGGCGATATAGCCAATTCTCCAACCAGTCATGGCAAAGCCTTTACTGAGACCGTTTACCGTTACTACTTGATCGTAGATTTCACTGAAAGAGGCCAGGCTAACATGTTGAGATTTGAAATTAATCAGCTCATAGATCTCATCACTTACTGCAATTACATTAGGATGAGCTTTTAGGTAATCGGCAATTTCAGCCAGATCATCTTTACTAAAAACAGAGCCAGATGGATTACAGGGGGAGCTGAAAATTACCAATTTGGTTTGATCCGTATGGTATTTCTCAAGGTCGCTCCGTGTTACTTTGAAATCATTTTCAATTGCCGTAGGGATAATTACAGGTTTTCCTCCGGCCAAACGAATTTGCTCATAATAGCTTACCCAATAAGGAGCCGGTAAGAGCACTTCATCACCGGGGTCTACCGTACATAAAATCACATTGGCCAGGGATTGTTTGGCACCGGTAGAAACTACAATTTGATTTGCAGTGTAATCCAACCCGTTGTCGCGTTTCAATTTATCCGCAATGGCCTGTCTTAAATCCTGATATCCGGGGATGGGTGGATAATGGGAATAACCTATATCAATAGCCTCCTTGGCGGCTTGGCGCACAAAATCAGGGGTTTCGAAATCAGGTTCGCCTAAAGAAAGGCTGATAACGTCCAATCCTTGTTCACGCATTTCGCGACTCCGACGGCTCATGGCAATAGTGGCCGACTCGGATAAGTCAAGGATACGCTGCGATATTTTATTCATATGCTCCCTATGATAGCGAGCAAAGCTACGAATTTCACCTCGTCACCTTAGGATTTTTACGATATTTGAGGCCCCATAAATTTTCCCACTCTGACATGGAGCTTTTTATTGAAATACTCAAATACGCATTACCCTCCATATTTTTATTGGTCTTGACCTATATGATGCTATCCAATTTTATGGATAATGAGGAAAAGCGTCGTTTATACTTCCTGAAAAAGGAAACTCAAAAGAGTGCCTTGCCGGTACGGATGGCGGCTTACGAGCGTATTGCTTTGTTTTTGGAGCGCATTCATCCCGATCGATTATTGATAAGAGTGCCTGCTAAGGATATGAAGGCTCGTCAGTACCGTAATCTGCTGGTAGAGAGCATTCGTATTGAATTTGAGCACAATTTATCGCAGCAAATCTATCTGAGTGACGAAGCTTGGAATTTGGCGGTAAATGCTAAGAGTGCCACTGTGGGAATGATCAACAATTGGGCTCAGGATATAGATCCCGATGCACCGGCATTCGACCTTAGTAAGCATATTTTAAATAAGGTGATGGCCATGGAGAATTTCCCAACCAAAGGAGCTATTCGCTATTTGAAAGGAGAAATTCGAGCGAATTTCTAGTTCGTTTGTCCTCAAATTTATTCATTTCATTACTAAATTTTTGTTCTGAGGATTAGTCTGTTGGCCCCATCGCAGTTCTCAATTGCTTTAGTGGAGGGGTTAAATCTTTCGCAATACAGTTTCCTCGGTGCAGATTATTAGTGTCAATTAATTTTCAAACTTAGGATTGAGAATGCTGAAATTAGAATTTATCCTGGTCAATGGTTTTAACCCTAAAGGGCTTTTCATTATTCTTGCATCACAAAATTTTATATGCTTCGCAGAAACCAAATTCAGGCAATCGCTTTTTGCCTAATTGTGCTATTTCCCCAAATTCAAAAAGCGCAAAGCAGTCCTGGTGAGTTTTTAAAGAGTTCTGGTACGATTCCGAATGATTTTCTGGAATCTTGGGCTAATAAATATGAGAAGAGCTTAAGTTCTAGCCTTTCTAGTGGTGAAGATGAGGATGATTTAGAGGATTACTGGTTATCTCAACACCATCAAATTGATGATCTTTTGCAGAGTGGCCGCTATTGCTTTGGTGACCCCATGACCAATTACCTGAATGAGATAGCAGACCACCTTCTGCGAAATGAACCAGAGCTAAGAGCTAAAATCCGAATTTACACCTTCCGTTCACCTTCTGTGAATGCCTTTACTTTGGCAGATGGAATCATAGCTGTTCATACAGGATTGCTTGCTCATGCTAAATCTGAGGCCGAGTTAGCATTTGTTTTGGCCCATGAAATATCACATTATACTCGAAATCATTTCTATTCCAGCTTCAAGGCCAATCGAGAAGCAACAGAAAACACTTGGAGTAATCCATCTTTAAGCCCACTCGCGCAGGCTGAAAATAGAATAGGGCGTAGCAAGGAGAATGAAATTGAAGCTGATCAATATGGTCTGGACCTCTATCTGAAGAGTGATTACGCATTGAATGCAGTAGACTCAGTTTTAACCACTCTGCATAGAAGCTATATCCCTTTCGGTAGAAAGGATGTTTCTACTAATCCCTTTTGTTTAAAGGAAGGTTGTTTTCAAATCCCTCAGGTATTCTACCGAGAAGAGCTAAGCCCAATTAGCCTATCAGAAGATTATGCTGATGATCGTCATAGCCATCCAATATAGGTAGTCGAAGAAATGCGATACATGCATCTCTAGTGCAACAAGAAATAAGGGAGGGTTTATTTTATGTGGTAAGTGAAGCTAAATTTCATCAAATTCAGGAAATAGCTCGATTTGAGATGATTCGAGAAAAGATTCTCAATGCCAATTATGCGGAAGTTCTATATGACATTTACGTTTTAGAAAGGGATTATCCGCAGTCGAAATTCTTAGCCATTTCAAAGGTTAAAGCCTTATATGGCTTAGCTAGTTTTAAAGCGGTTGATGAGATAAGTTTGGTAACACCATCTTCTTCGAAAATTGAAGGACCGGCTCAGCAAGTCATCCACTTGATTAAACAAATGAATCGCTCGCAATTGGTGAGCATTGCCTTGCAGGCCAGTCGATCTGCCGAGAAGCTTTATCCCGAGGACACCTATTTGAAGCGTTATTCCAGTCAGTTAGCCAAGTATCTATTGGTGTATTGTGATGAGAGTGCCGAAGATTTTAAAGTGGACGGTAATTCTTTGCCCGCTTTTAATCAAACGGAATCTGAGTTTAGATCACCCAGGGCTTATATCCGGGCCCAACAAAGTCATTATAAAGGTTTCTATCGATACCTGATTAAGGAGGATGTGGATAAAGGCTGGTTGGCTACTGAAATGCATAAGCATGAGGCTTTTCGAGATAGCATAAAAGCTGAAAAAATGTTGACCGTTGAGGCCAGAGAAGAGCGGAAGGAAAAGCAATGGGAACGTCTGGAAGAATTTGGAAGTAATTTAAATGTGAAAAATTTAGTGGTTCTGGACCCGGTGATAAAAGTTATAAATATTGAGGAGGATGACCTAGATGAACGTTTGGAGGGATTGGAGCAGGAGAGAGCCTATAAAGAAAGTTTGCCAAATTGGATAAGTGAAGCAGGCATCAACGCAGAATTGCTTTACACTGAACATATGAATCCTTCAGATTTGGATTCTTACAATGAATTCTGCCAATTAGAGGAATGGGTATATGAGGCAAGGATCTATCACCAATTTGGTTTAATGCCCGTATCCATAGATATCCGTGAAAGATTACCGGCTGATACCCGCTATGTATGCCGCATTGTAGGCGTGGTGGATAAAGATGATTGGGATAGTTATTATTTCGGTCTCTTTGATTTGAAGCGAGGAAAGATCGTTTATCAGCGCTACGAAACAGTGGGTCGTAACTTAAGTATGGGTGATTTGGAAAAACAAACCAAAACCGACCTGAAAATCATTGCAAATTAATCAATCAACAATCCCTTATATATGAAGCTTACTAAGCTTTGGCTAATAGCCTTTACTCTGCTATCGACTTTTATCTATGCCCAAAAAGTAGATTACGGTCGACCTTTTGAAATTGAATCCAGAGGTTTCGGCCCTGATGTTCGTTTTGAGGATGATCGTCAGATTTATGCAATCAATTACTATTCACCTGATATCTTGATTAAGATCTATGATAAAAAGAAGCTTAACCTTAAAAAGGATTTCTTCGTTGAAATTCCAGAACTAAGTAAGGTTCGCGAAAGCATTGAAAGAATTGGATTTGTAGGTGATAAGCTGGTTCTCTTTATGGAATTGGATTATTACAAGGACGATATGTTTAAGCTGGTGGCCTATATCATCGATCCCGAAAAAGGAAGAATCGAGGATCAAATGCTTATTATGGAAAAGCCTTATGACCGCAGTCGGGAAAAAGGTTACTATCAGGTGAAAATCAGTGAGAATCGCAAGAATGTTGTGGTAAACACTGCTACCTATTACGATGATCGTAATGTGACCGAGCAAACTTTATTGCTTTTAGATGAGAATTTGAAAGAAGTTACCCGTCGGGAGTTTTCGGAAATTGGTGAGGACTTGGAGGTAAGTACCCGCACCCTTATCGATAATGAAGGAACTATCTATTATCTCCATGATAATGAGTTGGTAATGTTAGATCCTTTTAATGAATTTGAGGAATGGAGAGAAAAACTACCTCTTCAGGATTTGGCCGTTAATGGAGTATTAAAACGTGTTCGCCTCGCTACGCAGCCTGGAGGTAATTTGATCATTACAGGTTTCTACGAGACTACCGATGCTGAAGATCAAGATGATGCGAATAAATCTCGTCAGGATCGTCGTGAAGGTGACAAACAAATTGAAGGTGTTAAATGCTTCATTTTTGATCCTTTGAATCAAGAATTTGTGGCTGAGAAACTTACTTTATTCGATCAAGACTTCCTGGATATTTTCCGCGATGATGATGACAAGCACGACAGACATGACGGTGAGATCAATCAGGACTTTAATGATATCCGTTTGCATTTCGATGAAGCGGGAAATACCTATTTGATTGGACAACCTTATTGGGTTCATCGTTCTTATGACCAGAATGGTAATGTTACGGCCGAGTACTTCAATATGGAAGAATTGATTGTATTGGCCTTTGATACGGATGCCGAATTAATTTGGAAGGATCGTATTCCTAAGTATCAAACCTATTACTGGTCGGGTTTCTTTGGCTTTGTAAATGGTTCACACGGTACCACCTTTTTTGTGAAACCAGATGGTATCATTGACTTCTTTGATTTTAAATCCTTTATCACTGATGGTAAACTCGTATTGGTTTATAATGATATGCTCATTAACCGGGCGGGTAAAGATCAAAATCAAGAATTGGAAGTATATAAGAAGGTTAAAAAAGGGAATCCGGTAGTACAGGAGATTGACCTTAAAACGGGTCGACGTGACGGAAAAGTGGTTCCTAAATTGGCTAAAGAGAAAATGTATTTAAAGCCTAACCTCATCTATTATAGTGAGATGGATCAGAAGTTCTATTACTTCCTGGCCTACAAGAAAATGATGCAGCTCTGCACATTTACCATTTGATGGAGTAAGCATTTATAAGCTTGAGATATTAGGGAGGTGATTCTTAGGAGTTACCTCCTTTTTTTAGGCAAACAACTTCTCAACCAAGCGATGCGCCGCGACCCCAGCCTCAAGCTGACCTTCCTTAACCAAATTTTGTATTTCTTGAAAAGCCGCCTGGTAATTGCTGCCTGATCTTACATGTTCCAATACCAATTCTCCAATGCTTTCCTCGAACCAAGCCAGGGACTGGCGCTGTCTTTCAGCCTCGAAATATCCCTTGTTCTTTTGCTGATTCTCAAAGCTTAAAATCACTTCCCAAGCCTCAGCGATTCCACTTTTTTGAAGTGCCGAACAGGCTTGAACTTTTGGAATCCACTCATTGGGGTTGGGAGGGAAGAGGTGCAAGGCTCTTTTGTATTCGCCCATGGCAAGTTTAACTCTGGGGTCCTTGGGGTCATCCGCCTTATTGATCAGGAGTAAGTCGGCCATTTCCATGATTCCCCTTTTGATGCCCTGTAATTCATCACCGGCACCCGCCAGCATTAGTAGCATAAAAAAGTCGACCATGTTCTTTACTGCCGTTTCACTCTGGCCAACGCCTACGGTTTCAACTAGTATAACATCATATCCTGCCGCTTCGCATAGCAAAATGCTTTCTCGAGTTCGACGAGCAACGCCACCCAATGAACCTCCAGAGGGGGAAGGGCGAATAAAAGCCCGGGTATCTTGTGATAGCTCATGCATGCGAGTTTTATCCCCCAAAATGCTACCCTTGCTGCGACCGCTACTAGGGTCAATCGCTAGTACCGCTAATCGGTGTCCAGCCTCAATCAGCTCCTTGCCAAATGCTTCGATAAAGGTGGATTTCCCCACGCCAGGTACCCCTGTAATTCCAATGCGAATTGAATTCCCGGTATGCGGCATTAAGCCTTGTAAAAGCTCTTCGGCCAAATCGCGGTGCTGCGCTAGCTTACTTTCACAAAGCGTTAGGGCCCGACTTAAAGAAGCCCGGTCACCCTTTAAGATGCCCGCTTTAAGCTCAGCCGGATTTAAGGATCGCTTGCCTACTCGGGAACGGAAATTGGGATTGATGGAATCCATCTATTTAAACATATCCAGGCCCGGCATCATGCCAGAGGCCATTTTCTTCATTTCAGCATCATGCAAGGCTTCTGCCTTTTCAAGGGCTTTATTGAGGGCTAAGAGTAATTTGTCTTCCAACTCTTCCGCATCTTGTGCCAGGACAGGATCAATTTTTAGATCACGCAATTTTCGATTGCCATTTACCACTATGTCAATCCCCTGAAAGCTTTCTTTTATTTCAATTTGCTCCAAGCGATCTTTCATGTCCTTTGCTTGGGTCTGCGCTTCTTGAAGCTTGCCCATCATATCCTTAATATTCCCGAACATCAATTCTGTTTTTCAGTGGATTGCTCTTCCAACATGATTTCTAAAATACGAGCAGCGGCATCGGCAATTACTGTTCCTGGGCCAAATACTCCTACTACTCCGGTATTAAAGAGGTATTCATAGTCATTGGGAGGAATTACCCCACCGGCGATAACCAAGATATCTTCACGCCCCAGCTTTTTTAATTCTTCGATTACCTGAGGAACCAAAGTTTTATGACCGGCCGCTAAAGAGGAAACTCCTAAGAGATGCACATCATTTTCTACAGCTTGCCTTGCGGCTTCTGCCGGAGTTTGGAATAAGGGGCCTATATCCACATCAAAACCTAAATCTGCAAAGGAAGTAGCCACTACTTTGGCACCACGATCGTGACCGTCTTGTCCCATCTTAGCGATCATAATCCGAGGACGGCGACCTTCCACCGCTTCAAATTGATCCGCTAAATCCTGAGCCTTTTTAAACTTATCGTCCTGCTTCATCTCATTACTATAAACTCCGCTAATGCTACGAATGGTAGCGGTATAACGACCGAAGGCTTTCTCTAAAGCCAAGCTAATCTCCCCTAAGGTAGCTCTTTCACGAGCCGCATCCACGGCTAAGGCCAGAAGGTTTCCTTCACCACTGCGAGCCGCTTCTTCTAAATTAGCCAGGCATTTCGCTACCGCCTCGGCATTGCGGCTTTCCTTTAGTTTATTAATGCTCTCAATCTGCTTGCGACGAACTTCGGCATTATCCACTTCCAGGAGTTCAATAGTTTCATCCTTCTCATTGCGATAGCTATTTACGCCGATAATCCATTCCTTGCCGGAATCAATACGAGCTTGCTTTTTAGCAGCGGCTTCTTCAATGCGCATTTTGGGAATGCCGGTTTCAATAGCCTTGGCCATTCCGCCTAATTCCTCTACTTCCTGAATTAATTCCCAGGCCTTAGTGGCAATTTGATCGGTGAGGTATTCTACATACCAGGATCCGCCCCAGGGATCCGCACTGCGGTTAGTGCCCAACTCATCTTGCAGGATTAACTGTGTGTTCCGAGCAATACGAGCAGAGAAATCGGTGGGCAAGGCAATCGCCTCATCCAAAGAGTTGGTATGCAAACTCTGGGTACCACCAAAGGCGGCAGCCATTGCTTCGATAGTCGTACGCGCTACATTATTGAAAGGATCTTGCTCTGTAAGACTGTAGCCACTGGTTTGACTGTGGGTACGTAGGGCCATGGATTTGGCATTCTCCGGATTAAACTGTTTTACCAATTTAGCCCAAAGCATTCGACCGGCGCGCATCTTGGCAATCTCCATAAAATGGTTCATACCGATGCCCCAGAAGAAGGATAAGCGGGGGGCAAAATCATCAATCTTTAAGCCTGCTTTTAATCCGGTACGGATGTACTCCAAACCATCGGCCAGGGTATAAGCCAATTCAATATCAGCTGTGGCTCCCGCTTCATGCATGTGGTATCCACTAATGGAAATGCTGTTGAAGCGAGGCATATTATGACTGGTAAACTCAAAGATGTCAGCAATAATGCGCATCGATGGCAATGGTGGGTAGATATAGGTATTCCGCACCATAAATTCTTTGAGGATATCGTTTTGGATGGTTCCTGATAATTGATCGGGACTTACTCCTTGCTCCTCGGCCGCTACAATATAAAAGGCCATCACAGGGATTACCGCCCCGTTCATGGTCATGGATACCGACATCTTATCCAGGGGAATTTGATCGAAGAGAATTTTCATATCCTCAACACTGTCAATGGCCACACCTGCCTTACCCACATCGCCTACCACACGCTCATGATCAGAGTCGTAACCCCGGTGAGTAGCTAAGTCAAAGGCTACCGATAAACCCTTTTGACCAGCTGCTAAATTGCGACGGTAAAAGGCATTCGATTCCTCGGCAGTACTAAAACCTGCATATTGACGAATAGTCCAGGGGCGAATGGTATACATACTACTATAGGGACCTCTTAAATAAGGAGGAAGTCCGGCTACAAATTGCGTATGCTGTAATTTTTCAAAATCCTTTTTATTGAAGAGACTGGGGATTTCCAATCCTTCGGGCGATTGCCAATAATGACGTTCCGCTTGGGGAGCCACATAGGCTTGGGCCTGATAGTTTGAACTAAATTTATGACGGCTCATAACTAGGCTTTTTCAAATATGATTTCCTTTTCCAGTGATTCGGCCAGGCGCTTGGTTTCAATGGGCTGAACGATGCCATTTATTTCGGCCTGGGGTCGAGCTAAGGCATTGCGCACTTCTTCACTAAACTCTTCCTGATCCTTACGGTAGATGTTCACCCCGATCATTTTCAATTCGCCGGAATCGAAGCGATCTTGCTCTGATTGGGCCATTTCGGCTATTTGATTTTGCAGCCAATTCGATTTTAAGGCGGCTACATAACCACCTTCGGCCTCGATTTTCTGGAAGAAAGCCCAGCCTTTTTCGGCGAGAGCATCGGTCAGGTTTTCCACCCAATAGTTCCCAGCTCCCATATCTCTTACCTGGTCGAAGCGACATTCGTGCTGTAAAAGGTTGAGTTGGTTTAAAGCTAAACGACGCGGGAAAAATCCCAAATCTTCCAAAGGTTCACCAAAGCCTTTAACACAAACTTCGGTGGCACCACCAATCACCGCGGCCATAGCTTCGGCAGTGGTGCGGATCAGGTTATTGTATTTATCCAGCAAGCTCTTATTGCGAAGGCTGGTTTCGGCATAAATACGTACTTCCTTTTGTTCAAAGCCCAATTCCGCTTGCCATTGTTGCCACACTCTGCGGAAGGCGCGCAATTTGGCGATTTCTGAAAAATAGTCGGAACCGATGGCGAAATTGACCCAAAAGCCACGGCTGTTTTTTAGGTCCAGGCGATACACATATTCGTAAGCCATGGATAGGGCAATGCCAATTTGCTGGGCAGGACTGGCTCCGGCATTAGCAAATAGATTGGCATTAATGGCCAAACTGCGCATGCCTTTAAAATCGCCTTCTTGTAATGCTTTTAAAGTCTGGAAATCACTTTCCTCGTTCTGAAACCAATTTCCGGTGCGAGCTAAGTTTTCCAGGGGATCAAAATTGAAGCTACCTTCTAATTCTTCTTCATCCAGGCCTCTTTCCGCTAACAAAGCATGGAAGGAATCACGATAAAAATCTGCATGTCCTTCTATCACAAAATTGCTGCAGATGTATTCCAATTGCATGTCCTTCAACAAGGTTTTCAAATCAACCTTTCCGGGTAGATAAAAGAGGAGGGAAGTAGCGCCACGATTTAGATAATTCAAGGCTTCCTCATTAGCTTTATGGGCATCCAGAACTAAGATCTCAATCACATTGTCCCATTTGGGATGCTCCTTTAAAGCTTGCTGATGGATTTCAGTGCTTTCTGCACTATAGATCGGTTGAATGGGAATTCCATCTGGACTCATCCGCACCAGCGCTTCATAGGCTTTGCCGCGGAGGTCTTTTTCAATTTTTGCTTTCCACTCGGCTTCCGTACTGGCCGAGAATTCCGAAAACAGCTTGGTTTCAGACATGGTCTAAAAATTTACACAAAGGTCTTAAATATTGCTCGTTTGGCTTATGGACAATTGTCAGTTTACCACTTTAAAATTTCAAATTCACTGGCCCTTAACGCGGCATTTAGGCCGGCGAGTTCTTTTTTCAAGGCATTCCATTCCTGCAATTGTTCAGAAATAGCTTGATTAAGTTTGGCTTCTACGCCTAACATAGCTTGAGTCGGAGCCTGAAAGCCAATTCCCGCCAGGGCTCCTAAATGTCCGTACTTATTGTTGAGTCTAATTGGGAAGTTTAAAGGGTCTTGTGGACTGCGGTTTTGGGTTTGATAGAGTGCCTTTTCAATCCTTTCACTGCGATCCAATAAATTTTGGATTTTCGAAAGAAGAACAGAATCTTCTACTCGCTTTTGGGCTCTTTGCAAATCGGCTCTTAAGCCGCGGATTTCTTGAATACACTGATTGGTGCTATCCAAACCATCACGAATCCGAAGCATGAATTCTTGCTGGGCCTTTAATTCGGGCATTCCGGTTGAAACGCGTGGATCCAATACCAGTTCTAAATCTTGTGTCAAGGTATCTGCGGGCGTGATCAATTGAATCTTATAATTACCAGGTAGGGCGTAAGGACCATTACGCAGTACGAACCAAAGTATCATGCCTTCTAAGGGTTCGAAGCCTTTTAAGCGTAAGTCCCAAATAAAGCGATGGGCCCCGGCTTCGGGTTTCCAATTTTCTTGTTTGTCTTTGGATTGGGAGCTGAACTTCCGAATGAGGTTCCCCTCAGAATCGGATATCAACCATTGATAGTCGAAGCTCGAATCGATGTTTTTTAAATAGTAATTGAAGATGGCTCCATCGGGGTGATTCTCACCCGCACTTTTGGATTTACCACCATATCCTGCCTGCATCAAATAGCTGGCTTTAGGATGGTAGAAATGTGCGGTGCTTTTAAAGCCCGGCTCCATTTCATAAAGAGGACTTATGTCATCCAAAATCCAAAACCCTCGTCCTTGGGTAGCGGCAATAAGATGCTGGCCTTTAATAGCCAGGTCGGTAATGGGACTCTGAGCCAGGTTGTTTTGAAAAGCTTGCCAATGCTGACCACCATCCACCGAAAGGTAAAGGCCATATTCGGTACCCACGAAAAGCAAACCTTCGTGATTGGGATCGCAGCGAATTACCCGACTAAAATGATTGCGATCGATGCCTTTGTCGATTCGCTGCCAGCTTTTACCATAATTTGAGCTGTAGTAGAGGTAGGGACTAAAATCGCCCCATTTGTAGCGCGTTCCGGCCAAATAAAGTCCACCTGCATGAAATGGATCGGCCTCCATACTATTAATTTGGGTAAAAGGAGGAAGGTCCTTTGGCGTTACTTCCTGCCAGTTTTTCCCATGGTCTTTGCTGATATGCACTTTACCATCATCACTACCCGTCCATAACACTCCGGCTTCTAATTGGGATTCGGCGGCCGCGAAAATGGTGCAGTAGTATTCAACTGCCGTATTGTCTTTGGTGATGGGGCCACCGGATGGACCTTGTTTCGTACTGTCATTGGTAGTTAAGTCACCGGAAATAGTTTCCCAACTGCGACCCAAATCCTTGCTTCGATGCACATGATTGCTAAAGGCATAAAGCAGTTCGGGCTCATGTTTCGAGAAGAACATGGGATAATTCCATTGAAAGCGGTATTTCATGTTCTCCACACCATGACCGAGCGGATTATTAGGCCAAACATTGGTAGCTTGTATTTCATGGGTACGATGATTCAAGCGCATCATAAAGCCACCGTATTCGCCACCGAATACAATGTCTTCATCGGCAGGGTAAATAGCATGATGACCAGCTTCTCCACCAGCCGTTTCTTCCCAATCCTTCTCGGTGATAAAGGCCCCGTCGCTTCTGTGTTTGATGCGAATGGAGCTATTGTCTTGTTGGGCGCCATAAATGCGGAAAGGGAAATGATTATCGACCTTAACTCTATAGAATTGAGCGGTCGGCTGATTGTAATAGGTGGTCCAGTGTTGACCAGCATCGAAGCTAATTTGTGCCCCGCCATCATCGCCAATAATCATGCGCTCCGGAGCAGTGGGGTCAATCCATAAATCATGATGATCGCCATGGGGAGCATTGTGGGGAGTGAAGCTTTTACCGCCATCCTTGGAATGATGGTAGCGTACATTCATTACATATAATTGATCGATATCAGTAGGATGGGCATAAATGCGGGTATAATACCAAGCTCTTTGGCGCAGGGCCCGCTGATTATTCACTTGCTTCCAGCTTTCGCCTCCGTCTTCACTGCGGTATAATCCACCATCCGGTTCATTTTCTACCTGGGCCCAAACTCTTTGGTTGTTAACCGGAGAAACAGCAATACCAATAATCCCTTTTAAGCCTTGGGGGAAGCCTTTTTTGCTGGATAGCTCTTGCCAATTTTTACCTTCATCGGTGCTTTTCCACAATTTAGAACCGGAACCTCCACTGGATAAGGAATAGGGAGTTCTGCGGATAGTCCAGGTGCTGGCATAAAGGGTACGATAGTTTTGAGGGTCGATAAGTAAGTCAATGGCGCCGCTGCCTGCATCAGAGAATAGGATACGCTGCCAGTTTTTACCGCCATCCACCGATTTATAAACGCCTCTCTCTTCGGTATCTCGATAGAGGTTTCCGAGCACAGCGGCATATACGATGTCAGGATTTTTAGGATGCACCCTGATGCGAGTAATATGACGACTTTCCTTTAAACCAATGAACTGCCAGGTCTTTCCGGCATCCAGGCTTTTCCACATTCCAAAGCCGGAACTCACATTCCCGCGAACGGTTTCTTCACCTTGACCGACATAAATAACATTTGGATCACTGGGGGCTACTGCAATAGCTCCAATACTTCCCCCGAAAAAGCCATCGGAAATGTTTTCCCAGCTGTTTCCGGCATCGGTAGTTCGCCAAACACCTCCACCGGTGCTGCCAAAATAAAAGAGATTGGCCTGCCCGGGAACGCCAGTTACAGCGCAAGAACGACCCCCTCGCCAGGGACCAATATTTCGCCATTCCAGACTTTGTAAATAAACACTGTCGATTTGAGCCTGTAGTGGGGCATAGAATAGAATGAGCCCCAGCCCTAATAGGCATAGGCGGACTTTCCTTAGATTCATGTTTGGCTTGTTTGAGCCTAAGGTACGAAGCAGAATGTAAGTGAGAGTTAGTGTTTTAGGAGCTAATCTTCCTTCTTAGGAATTTCGATGAGGTAGATTTCTTCTCCCGGAGCACTGAGGTAGTATTGTTCTCGCGCAAATTTTTCCAGGTTCTCGGGTCCGGAATTGAGCTGCTCCAATTGGGCTTCATCTTTTTTGATTTCCTCCTCGTAATAGCGAATACTGGTTTGCAGGTCATCGATTTCCTGATTGAGTTCACGATGTATGAGCCAGGAGTTTACATCCAGAAAACTCATCCAAATACCAAAAACGATCAAGCTTAATACAAAGCGATTGCTCAGGATTTTGAACCAGGTACGATGACGGAGATTTTCCCAGAATTGACGCATATTCAAATGTAAACTAAAGCAGTATTAGTGCACCTTCGGCGAAAGCCAAGAAACGAACAGGGGGTTGTTTAATAGTAGTTGGTAGCTTGTAGCTGGTGGGTAGGGACTTTAGACGATAGATGATAGACGATAGAAAGGGAGGACAAGAAAGATTGTTTGGGTTTCGATCTTGTCCGTGTTAATATCAGGTACTAATTGTTGAACTGCAATTGACTTAGATTTTGATAAATACCATCCTCTTTTTGGATGAGTTCTTCATGGGTTCCCATTTCCACTAATTCGCCATGATCCATAACCAATATACGGTCGGCAGCGCGCACGGTTGCCAAACGGTGAGCAATAACCAAAGAGGTACGTCCTTTCATTAAATGATCCAGGGCATCTTGTACCAAGCGTTCACTTTCTGAATCTAGAGCCGAGGTGGCTTCATCTAAAATCAGAATACGAGGATCTTTTAAAATAGCCCGAGCAATGGCAACCCTCTGGCGTTGACCACCGGATAATTGCACGCCACGTTCACCTACCAAAGTATCCAGACCTTCAGGGAATTCTTGAATAAAGTTCCAGGCATTGGCCTTTTTAGCCGCATCAATAACTTCTTCCTCACTGGCTCCGGGCTTGCCATAACTGATGTTCTCACGAATGCTACCCCCAAAGAGGAATACATCCTGAGGTACCACTGCCATATGATCGCGGAGCGCAGAAAGTTGGTAGTCGGTGGCTGGACGTCCGTCAAAAAGCAGTTCACCACTTTCGGGTTGGTAGAAATTGAGGATCATGGATACCAGAGTAGATTTACCAGCTCCACTGGGACCTACCACCGCAATTTGTTCGCCCGCTTTAACCTCGAAACTTAGATTATTCAGCACCTTGGTATCGGGACGATTGGGGTAGCTGAAGCTAAGGCTCTTAAGCTCAAATTCGCCTTTGAAATTCGGAAGAGACTCACGATCTTCTTTAGCCTGTAGATCTTCTTTACCTTCATCGAAAATGTCCATTAAGGCCTCGGTGGCACCAATGGCTTTTTGCAGGTTTGCGTATACATTGGCTAATCCTCCGATAGAGCCACCAATAAAGGCGGTATAGAATAGGAAGCTCATTAATTCACCCGGCTGTAGTTCATTATTGGCCATCAGGTTTACTCCCTGCCAAATAACCGCTACCATGGCGCCAAACATACCTAAAACCATAAAAGAACTAAAGGCACCTCGATAAAGTCCACCCTTCATTCCCAAGCGCGCTACTTCATCAGTACGCTTGCGATAACGGGCAATTTCGAAGAACTCATTAGCATAGGCTTTTACATTAAAAATACCTTGCAAAGTTTCTTCCACTATAGTGTTGGAATCCGCTACCTCATTCTGCATTTTCTTGGCATAGCTTCGGATGAAACGGCCAAAGAACACGGCTAGCACAATCACTAATGGCACCACCATTAGCATGAAGAAAGTTAATTGGGGAGAGGTAACCAATAAAATGGTAATACCACCAAAGATCACAATGATTTGACGAATGAATTCGGCCAGGGTAGTGGTGAAAGTTTCCTGTAATAGGGAGATGTCCGAAGAAATGCGACTATTCAATTCACCCACTCTTTTGCGATTAAAGAAACCGATGGGTAATTGGATGAGGTGCTGATAGGTTGCTTGGCGGAGATTGGCCAAGGTCTTCTGTGTTACATTCACAAAGAGCAATACCCGGAAAAAGGATACCACCGCTTGAGCCACCAAGATAATGGCCAGAATGAGGATGATCTCATTGATCTTTTCGAAGATATTATCAGATTTAGTGGCGTCCACTAAATCACCTAAAAACTTTGGGAAAGCCAGGTTCGCAGCAGAACTCAGCACTAAGAAAATTAAGCCAATCGCAAACTCGCCACGATAGGGCTTAACGTATTTATATAGTCGAAATGATTTTTTTAGGGCTGCTTTACTAATGCCCTTTCGCTTTTTCTTCTCTTCCGCCATGAATCAAATTCTGGGCGGCAAAGTTAAACTGAATATTGGACCGCTTATTTGGTATTCAGAATTTCTCCTTTTTTGATTTTGCTCCAATAGTCTTTTAGTTCGGAACGCACCTCTCCACTCAGCAATAATAAGCCGATGATATTAGGGAAGGCCATAGCTAAAATCATCATATCGGAAAAGTCGAGAACGGCTCCCAGGCTTACGCTGGATCCGATAATAATGAATACACAGAAGATTACTTTGTAGATAATCTCGGTCATCTGACTACGGCCAAAAAGGAAAGTCCAGGCACGTAAACCGTAATAGCTCCAGCTAATCATAGTAGAGAAGGCAAAGAGGAAAATGGCAATCACCAATACATAAGGGAACCAGGAAATAACACTTCCAAAAGCTTGTGAAGTTAATTGGGCTCCACCCATACCACCATCGTCATAGTATCCCGTGAAGATTAATACTAAGGCAGTTAGGGTACATACTACCACAGTGTCGATAAAGGGCTCTAAAAGGGCCACAAAACCTTCACTAACGGCATGTTTGGTTTTGGCAGCGGAGTGGGCAATCGCGGCACTACCAACCCCGGCTTCATTAGAGAAGGCGGCTCGACGTACCCCTTGTATCATTACCCCGATGAATCCACCTAACATGGCAGAAGGATTAAAAGCACCGTCAATAATCAAAGCGAATGCTTCACCGATATTCCCGAAATTACGGAAGATGATTACTAAAGCGGCAATGATATACAGACCGGCCATAAAGGGAACGATCTTTTCGGTAACCTTAGCAATAGATTTAATACCACCTAAAATTACGGCGCCCACTAAAATGGCTAAAACAAATCCGAAGATGCTGCCTTTACCTTCCATAAAGGCAAATTCACCAGAGAGAATTTCAAAGGCTTGATTGGCCTGAAACATATTGCCACCACCAAAGCTTGCGCCGATGGCTAATACGGCGAATACCACGGCTAAAGTTTTACCAAGACCAGCCATTCCTTTGTTGGCAAGGCCCTTACGGAGATAGCGCATCGGGCCACCTTCCACAACACCATCTTCACCAATATCACGATATTTTACCCCAAGGGTACATTCGGTGAATTTGGAAGCCATACTTAAGAGGCCCACCACAATTAGCCAGAAAGTGGCTCCTGGTCCACCTACAGAAATAGCAACCGCCACACCTGCAATGTTTCCTAAACCTACAGTGGCACTAACGGCGGTAGCTAAAGCCTGGAAGTGAGTTACTTCTCCCGGAGCATCATCTTCATCGTATTTACCACGCACTAATTTGATAGAGTGGCGCCATCCCCAGAAGTTCACAAAACCCATGCGTATGGTAAAGAAGATAGCTCCGAAGATGAGCCAGATTACAATAAAAGGAATGCTATTGGTACGCACATCGCCATTGGGATGCTTGGCCAAAACCCCTTCATCATTGATTACTCGATTGTCATATAGACCCATTGCATAGAAGGGGTCCCAGAAAATTATGGTAGCAATTCCATCTACCACCGGTTTCATGGTTCCATTTAAACTCTCAGCAATGGATTCGGAGGGGATTTTAAAATCTTGCTCGATGCTATTACCGGCTGCATCGGTAATGATCAAGGAATGTGACATGCCTTCTACCAATCCATTGGAAGTGCGAGATAGGGTATCGGTACCTTGATTACTCCACTTAAAATGGTAGGGGGCTGTTCCACCACTAACGCTTACAGAAGCCCTTCCGTCGTTAATCTCGGAAGAGGGATTACTGATTTCAAAATTGTCGATTCTCAGATTTCCCTGGGCGATTGCACCCAAACTGATCAGGCTAAGTAGAAGAACTAATCCTTTACGCATGTATTGCTGATGTTTTTAGAAGCCACAAGTATCGCAAAAAAATGGCAGTTAGTAAAATAAGTGACTAGCGGATAAAAGGTTTATAAATGCTTTTTAAACACTTGGGATTTGCAGGCTTCCATGGATTCTGAATTCTTTGTTAAAAAAAGATGTATCCCAGTACCGAAAGGGCCTTGATTTTTCTCCTGGTGATAGTTTTGATTCTGTTCGCATTGGATTGGAATTACTATAAGTGGTTTCCACCGGAGGAATTTTATACGACGAGTGAAATAGAGGCGATAAAATTGACCTGGCGGCAAGAGGAGCAGGCGGCAGCAATTAGGTTTAATGGGGCTCTTCGCGATTTCGATCCTAATCAGCCGGATTCTACACAATTAGCTGATCTTGGACTAAAGCCAGGTCAAATTCAGGTTTGGAAGAATTATCTAAACAAAGGAGGGCAGTTTCGAAAACCAGAAGATTTATATCGCATATATGCTTTGGATAGCAGCTGGATAGCAGAGGTATTTAACTATGTGAAAGTGGAGGCAAGCACTAGTTGGGAGAAAATCAGAGAGGAAGTGTATACCTTAAATCTGCATCCTTTTAATCCAAATGAAGTAAAGGTGGGTGAATTAAGGGAAATGGGTTTACCGAGTTCTGCGATTCGAGGAATTGTATCCTTTCGAGAAAAGTACCGGCCCTTTCAAAGTACAAATGATATCTACAGGGTTTATGCTATTGATTCGAACCTGGCTCAAAATCTCAGTGCTTTTATAATAGGTATGAAAGAAGAAGAGATTGATAGTCTAGAACAAAAAAAAGAACCCATTGCAGTGGAAATCAATTTGGCGGATTCGCTCCAATTGCTGGAACTACCGGGTATAGGGCCTTTTAGAGTACAAAGAATTTTGGCATGGCGACAGCGCCTGGGAGGTTTTCACAGTTTGGTTCAATTACTCGACCACCATCTAATTGATAGTCTTTCAATGAGGCAATTGGAACTTTATCTTCTTTTTAACGTTGCACCTAAGCAGTTGAGTTTGAATTATGATTCGATGGAAAGCTTACAAGCTCATCCTTATATTAATTATTACTTAGCCCGCAGTATTGTTGATTTTCGAGAACAAGTTCGAGCATTTAAATCAGTGGAAGAACTCAGGAACATCGAATTGGTCGATGCCGTAATATTCAGTAAACTTGCACCGTATTTGAAAGTGTCTCAAAAAGGCACGAATGCCGCAAACCTCTCTAATTAAAGCACCGCATGGATACACTTGCAAACCCTTCGGTGGGCTTGGATTTTGCCCAAACCGAAACCCAAAAAATGATCGCGGAATCCGTTCGTGATTTTGCTGAGCAACATATTCGTCCCAATATTATGACCTGGGACGAAAGTCAGGAATTCCCCATTCACATCTTCAAAGAATTAGGCCATTTAGGTTTAATGGGAGTTTTGGTGCCCGAAGAATATGGTGGTTCTGGTCTAGGTTATTATGAATATGTAACTGCTATTAAGGAACTATCTAAGATTGATCCTTCCATTGGTTTGAGCATGGCGGCGCACAATTCCTTATGCACCAATCATATTTTGACCTTTGGTAACGAAGAGCAGAAACGCAAGTATTTACCCAAACTGGCTACCGCTGAGTTTATTGGTGCCTGGGGTCTTACTGAGGTAGGTACCGGTAGCGATGCAGGTGGTATGAATACCGTTGCCGTGCGCGATGGTGATGACTGGGTGATTAATGGTTCGAAAAACTTTATTACCCATGCCATTAGCGGCGATGTAGCGGTAGTAATTGTGCGGACCGGTGAGAAAGGAGATTCTCATGGGATGTCGGCTTTCGTTATTGAAAAAGGAACTCCGGGTTTTCGCGGAGGACGAAAGGAGAACAAATTAGGCATGCGCGCTTCCGAAACAGCGGAGCTTATTTTTGAAAACTGTCGCGTTCCCCATGCTAATATGCTGGGTGAAGAAGGTGATGGATTTATCCAAGCCATGAAAATCTTAGATGGAGGTCGTATTTCGATTGCGGCTCTGTCCTTAGGTACAGGCTTTGGCGCATTGGAGGCAGCGGTTAAATATTCCAAGGAGCGCGAGCAATTTGGAAAGCCGATTTCAAAATTTCAAGGTGTAAGCTTTAAGTTGGCGGAAATGGCCACTCAATTGGAGGCTGCAGAATTGTTGACTTTCCAGGCTTGTGACTTGAAGAATAAGAATCAGAAAGTGACAGTAGCCGGAGCGAAGGCAAAAATGTATAGCTCAGAAGTTGCCGTAAAAGCTTGTAATGAGGCGGTTCAGATTTTTGGTGGATATGGCTTCACTAAAGACTTCCCAGTAGAGAAGTTTTACCGTGATGTAAAGCTTTGCACCATTGGAGAAGGAACCACTGAAATTCAAAAGTTGGTGATTTCCCGAGAATTGATGAAATAACCTTTGTAAGTATGAATTAATGGCTATATTTGCAGCCCGAAAAAATTAAAAGCGAAGAATGTTAGTTATTTCCGTAAAAGAAGGTGAGTCTATCGATCGCGCGTTAAAGCGTTACAAGCGTAAATACGATCGCACTGGGGTGATGAAAGAGATTCGTTCCCGCAAGCAATTCGTTAAGCCATCAGTGGCTCGTCGCAAAGAGATCATCAAGGCTGCCTACATTCAGCAGATCCGTCAGGAAGAGGAGTAGGTCTCCAGTATTCTGATACGTAATATTTCAGCAAGGGTTTGTATATATTTACATTCCCTTGCTTTTTTATGTCCTATACTCAGCAGTTTTTAGATTATCTCCATTTTCAGAAACGCTTTTCTGAGCATACTCTTTTAGCTTATTCAAAGGACCTTTCCTTGTTTGAAGAGTTTATTAAAGAGGAGTTTGAAGAGGAGGATTTGCGCGAAGTTCATCATAGTATGATCCGCTCCTGGGTGGTCTATATGGTGGAGCAAGATTTAGCGCGTACTTCTATCAAGCGAAAGCTGAGTGCCCTAAGATCCTTTTATAAGTATTTATTGCGCCAAGGTCAGGTTAAGAGTAATGTGGCGGCGCAGATTGCCGTGCCTAAACCTCCTCGAAAACTTTTAAGAGTAGTTCCGGAAGAGGATATGCTGGCTTTATTGTCTTTGGAAATAGATGAAGAGGATTATTGGATGTTTACCCAATCTTTGATTTTGGATCTTTTCTATCAATGTGGTCTTCGTTTGAGTGAGTTGATAAATCTTAGGTTGGAGGATTTGCGTTTGGAGTCTTCTTATATAAAGGTGATGGGGAAGGGGGGTAAGGAGCGTGAGATTCCCATCACATCGGAATTGAAAAAGCGTTTAAACTTCTATTTAAAACGTCATCGATTGGGCTTCGGGGAGCAAAGTCAAGCTGCGCCTGTATTCCTTACTCAGAAGGGGAAAAAGCTCTATCCAAAGCTTGTTTACAATTCGGTAAATGCCTATCTTAGTTTAGTCAGTGGAGTGGATAAAAAGAGTCCACACGTGCTACGGCATTCATTTGCCAGTCATTTGCTAAACAGGGGTGCCGATTTGAATTCTGTAAAGGAATTATTAGGACATTCATCATTAGCAGCGACCCAAGTTTATACGCACAATTCCATTGACCGTCTGAAATTGTTGTATAATCAGGCTCATCCACGAGCCGCAAAATCTGATGACATATGAAAGCTACCTTTCAGTCTGTAAATTTCACCGCAGATGTGAAATTGATCGATTTCATCCAAGGTAAATTGGATAAATTAGAGTTGTTTAATGACAGCATTATTAATGGCGAGGTGTTCCTAAAAGTGGTGAATACTTCCTCGAAAGAGAATAAAGAGGTTGAAATTAAGCTACATATACCCGGACATGAACTGGTGGTTAAGAAGTCGAATCGCTCCTTTGAGGCAGCAGCGGATATGGCTACTGAGGCCTTACGCAGACAGTTAATCAAGCATAAAGATAAGCCCCGAATGGTGGCTTCGTAAAAATTTCTTTCTTGCCTATTGTGGCAATCAAAAAACATCTTACATTTGCAGTCCGTTTCAAAAACGGGCTGTTCTTTTATATAGAGGAGCGTTTAAAAGCCTGTGTAGCTCAGTTGGCCAGAGCAGCTGATTTGTAATCAGCTGGTCGGGGGTTCGAATCCCTCCACAGGCTCTGAATTTTTTTAGGTAAGCGCTTAAAAAGTTCTTTTATTAATGATTTTGGGGAGATACTCAAGCGGCCAACGAGGACAGACTGTAAATCTGTTGGTTTTACCTTCGCAGGTTCGAATCCTGCTCTCCCCACCATGTAGACCAAATTGTTTAGGCGGGAGTAGCTCAGCTGGCTAGAGCATCAGCCTTCCAAGCTGAGGGTCGCGGGTTCGAATCCCGTTTCCCGCTCTAAATAGAAAGGTCACGGTGGTAGTTTGCTGCTGTGCCTTTCTTTTTGTGGAATATAGTTCCATAAGCCGATGTAGCTCAGGGGTAGAGCGTTTCCTTGGTAAGGAAGAGGTCAGGGGTTCAAATCCCCTCATTGGCTCTAAGTGAAAGACCAAGGTGGTCTCGCTTATATATGTTGCAAAGTTTTAATTTTTAAGACACAAACCATGGCAAAGGAAACTTTTGTTCGTTCTAAACCGCACTTAAACATCGGTACCATCGGACACGTTGACCACGGTAAGACCACTCTGACTGCCGCCATCACTAACGTTTTGGCTAATGCTGGTTTTTCCGAAAAGCGTGATTTTGATTCTATCGATAACGCTCCTGAAGAAAAAGAGCGTGGTATCACTATTAACTCTGCTCACGTAGAGTACGAAACTGAAAACCGTCACTATGCTCACGTAGACTGTCC
>DLRW01000035.1 GCA_002501205.1 Flavobacteriales bacterium UBA7878 | reverse complement strand
TGATCTTGAGTAGAGTAAATATTACATGAAGACCAGGTTACATCTGCACCTAATTCAACCAGTGTTTCAATAAGAACAGCAGTTTGAATGGTCATGTGTAAACAACCGGCAATGCGCGCTCCTTTCAAAGGCTTCTCTTGACCATACTCTTCACGAAGGGCCATTAATCCTGGCATTTCGGCTTCTGCCAATTCAATCTCTCTGCGTCCCCATTCGGCTAACGAAATATCCTTTACTTTATAAGGAATATATTTTCCAACTGCTGTACTCATACTATTATCTTCTGATTTTTTGCGAATTTCGGCAAAGATACCGCAAATGCTTCGGCTGCAAAACTCTATCCTAAAGCAATATGCCATTATATAAAGAGCATCGATGGGAGCACTTCCACCTGGCAATCTGGTCTATAGAACCGGAAGAAAGCCCGGACTTCCCTCTTGCCGAGCTATCAGGAAGCGACCAAAAAAAGTTGCAAGAACTGAAAAACCCTAATCGCAAAGCCGAATTTTTAGCTGCCCGCTCTGCCTTGGCACATATCTTAGAAGAAACTCCGCAAATCGAATACAGCTCCAATGGCGCGCCCTCCATTCCAAATTGGAAAGGTCTATCTATCAGTCATAATAAAGATTATGCGGCAGTAATGCTTAGTAAACACTTTAAAGTAGGATTAGATTTAGAAGCCTATCGCCCCCAAATGCTGCAACTCTGCAGTCGATATATGAGCAAACAGGAACTAGGCGCCCTGGGCAAAGAACCAGAATTAGAGATGCTTGCAGCCTATTGGTCTGCGAAGGAAGCATTGATTAAAGTAAAGGACGCACCTGATCTCGATCTTCGAAAAGAAATAAGAATTGCTCCTTTTGCCAAAGGTCATAGTGCCGTTAGCCGAGGTTTAATCCGCAAAGGCAAGGATCAGGAAATCTTTCCTTTATACTTTAAAATGGAGAATAATTACTGCCTTTGCTTTACCCTTTATTAAATATTTTCATTTTCATCACACCGGGCTCAGAGGCTTGAAGGGCAGAATTTAGTAGGTTTGTGGGCTCATGGAGATGCCTAAAGTTTCGCATATCATCGACGGTGCCCAACAGCAAGGAAAAAAGATGTTGGCCGTACTCATCGACCCGGACAAACCCTCTGAAAAGGAGCTTATTGAGCTCTGTAATAAGGCGAGTGACAACGGAGCCGACCTCATTTTTGTTGGCGGAAGTTTACTCAGTCGAGATAGCCTGGAAGAATGTTTACGCACCGTAAAAGCCCATACTTCGATTCCCGTTTTGCTCTTTCCGGGTAGTGTTTTGCAAATTTCGGATCAAGCGGATGGTATTTTATTCCTGAGCCTAATTTCTGGTCGTAACCCAGATTTATTAATAGGCAATCATGTAATTGCTGCTCCCTACCTGAAAAGCTCCAAACTTGAAGTTCTGCCTACAGCCTATATGCTGGTAGATTGCGGAACTACCACCACTGCCATTTACATGAGCAATAGCAAGGCCCTACCCTATGAGAAGCCTGATATTGCTGCTTGTACAGCTATGGCCGGTGAATTCCTGGGACTGCGCTATTTCTATTTGGATGGTGGCAGCGGAGCCTCTAAGTCGGTGAGCCCTCAAATGGTGAAAGCCGTTCGCAAATCCATCAATCGCCCAATTATTGTTGGAGGCGGAATTCGCGATGCGGCCACAGCCCGTGCTTTGGTGGAGGCTGGCGCCGATGTGATTGTAGTGGGAAATCTCTTCGAAAAAAATCCTGAAGCCATGGCCGATATCGCCGAGGCAATACACAGTTTTTAGCATGGATATTAGTATTGAAATTTCTAAGTATCCCCTGCGGGATGCATACCTCGATGGAGTAGATGATTTTTTAGAAAGATTGCATCAACATCCTGAGCTTAAAATTCAGGTGAACCCGATCAGTACTCAAATCTTTGGTCCGGCAGAAAAGCTTTTCCCTATCCTGCAACAAGAAATCACCCGTTCCTTTGAAAAGGGTCAAAGTCCTTTCGTATTGAAAGTCTTGAAAGGGGATTTATCTTCCATGGAAATTAAAGACTATTGAAAGCATTAAGGTGGAATAGCCTTGAGGTTTTAGCCGTAATCAGCAGCTTACTGTACACCATTCTGCTGAGCTATGAAAGCATCTGGTCTTGGCTATTTGCCGTTTTAGCCTCCGTATTTTTTAGCATTCTATGCTTTCGCCGAAAGATTTACGCCGAATTGGCGCTGCAAGGCTTTTACCTTGCCACTGCAGTTTATGGCTATTTGAATTGGGGCGCTGAATTTAAAACCCTCCCTCCGCTAGATCTAAACATCCACCTGTATATTATTGCCGCCTGTATTCTCCTGATTGGACTTAGTGGCTACGCCTTAAGTCATTTTACCGACTCCAAACTCCCCTATTTAGATTCCTTTACCACCATATCGAGCATTGCCGCCACCATTTTGATGGTGAACTTTTACCCTGAGAACTGGATTTATTGGATTGTGATTGACACCGTAAGTATCTGGCTCTATTTTCAAAGAGGCTTAAAGCTCAGCGCCTTGCTTTTTCTTATTTATACCTTACTATCCATTAACGGTTACCTCTTGTGGAGCGGCGCATTATCGTAGTAAGTGGACCTGAAAGTTCAGGTAAATCGCAATTATGCCGGGAGCTGAGCGAAAAGCTAGATATTCCCTGGGTGGCAGAATATGCCCGCATGTATCTGGAAAAAAACGGGCCTGAATACAGCAAAGCCAGTTTACAAGAAATCTATCAGAAGCACCTGGCCCATCAGGCCCAAGCTCTAAAAAAGCACCAGCAAGGAACCATTCTCTTGGATACCGATAGTTTCAACTATTTAATTTGGAACCGACGGGTTTTTAATTTCGACCCCGCGCCCCTAATGGAGCAAATCCTGAGAGAACAAGAGCACTCCTATTTGCTTTGTTATCCGGATTTAGAGTGGGAGCCCGACCCCTTGCGAGAAAACCCCATTGATCGTTTGGATATATTCCATGAAAACCTGGCTTTGATTCAAGAGTACAATCGACCTTATGCCATTGTTAAGGGGCAAAAAAAAGAGCGCCTCAGCAATGCACTGGACGCTCTTCAAAAATTGCTTTAAGAGTCTATTTGCGTTCTAAAAACTCATTGCTGTAGAATTCCTTCACGGCATGACCTTTTAAATCATTCAAGTCTCGATTTTCCAACCATTGGGCATAATCCGACCATTTTTGATCCGACATCAAACCCCATTGATCCCTTCCAAAATGAGGTCGGATATCGGCGAAAGCCTGCCGAACAAATACATGATTTACAAAATTAGGATGCTGGATATGATCCAAAATAGAGTCCAAAACCAAGTCTGGATGCTCCTGAGCTTCCCGATAGGCCTTTCGGCAGATGTCTAAAAAGCGGCGAATTAAATCGGCCTGATCCGCATCCAAATCTTTAAGAGCCATAATTACCGAGGAATAGCCATAAGGCACTCCATAATCATTGGAGATAAAGGCATTAAGACTATCTCCGGCTAATTCCGATTGCATCGCTTCCCAATGCAAAAACACCCAGGCCACCTCGCCCGAATCCTTCCGAAAAGCATCCCATACCTGCAAGCGACCCGGAGTTTCGGTTCCGAAATCGGCCTCAGCACCATCTGCCTCGATCATTGCCTTAAGAATATGCTCTTCTAAAGGTGTATGGTAACCTAAATAAGTAGCGGAACCTATATCTGCAGGGCGCTTTATCCCAGATGATTTTTTTGCCACAAAAGCACTGCGATCACTTTGCAATAAGCTAGCTACTGCTTGGGCATGCACCTGGGCACTATCTGCAGCAAAGGCAAACAAATGTTCTGAGGGACCAACTGCTAAATCTACTTCCCCATCTAATAATCTAAAGATGGGTTTCTTGGTATAATTATCTCTTTCCGGGGTATCCCAAATCAAGTGGATTCCCGCTTCCTGAAACCATTTCTGCGATTCCGCATAAAAAATCCCGGAATGCAAAACATTGGGCGTCCAGTCCAAAGCCAAACGCAGGGTATCCATTTGGACCGCCTTCTCCGTATCCGAAGCAGCATTCTCTTTAACAGAATTCGTGCAAGACCAAAGACCAAGTACCAGTCCTGCAAGCAATAGTAATTTCCGCATTAGAATACTAATCTTAGGGTAGCGTAAACATTAAACGGCGCTTGCACTAAATAGCCCGGAGTACCATCAAATGCAGGCGCTCCATAGGTATAATAAAGAGCATCAGTGAGGTTATTAACCTGGAGGCTAATTTGATGTTCCTTATAAAAACGCCAATCCGCTACAAAATCCAATACCGTAGAAGCGGGCACTACCAAGCTAGGATCATTAGTCAACTCCATAAACTGCTCACTGAGGAAGCGAGCGCGAATTCCGGCATTCAATCTGGAGTTTACCGCATAGTTCAAGAATATTGATCCATTCCATTCCGGACTTAAAATCGGACGAACATTTTCATACACCACATTGGCATTTACCGGGGCATAGGTACTAATGCGTGCATCCAAATAAGCCATTTGTGCTCTAACATTGAAACGCTTCAAGAAACTGTAATCGGCCATCAATTCTACTCCACGGCGGAAACTGGGATCCTGATTCAAATAAATCTGGTAAAAGCCTTCGCTGATATAGGCTCCGATTGGGGCGATTTCGTTTTCGAAGGACATGTAATAGGCATTAAGATCCACTTTCAATTTTTGGTATTCGAAGCGGGTTCCTAGCTCCAGGTCATTTACATATTCCGGACTTACATTAGCTCCACTGCGCACATTGACAATATTGTAAGGTGTTACCTGCAGTCCACCTAAGATATCGGAACGAGTTGGCTCGCGACCACTGCGACCAAAAGATAAATAAAGTTGCCAGTTGGACTTCAGATCATAGGTCACTCCTGCCTTAGGATTAAGGAAGAAATAATCGCGCGTTGGAATAGCAGGATCTTCACCCAAATAACCAGCATCTCCACCCAAGCTTATATACACCTGACGAGCTTGAACATCGGCATATAATTTCAAGGGACCCCAGGCTTTCTCCCATTTTGCAAAAACTGAAAACTCATCTTTAGTACTCTTATCCTGATAATAAGGATTCAAGCGATTAGGCACTATGTACTCTGCATTTTCACGTAAAAAGGTATACAGGTGGGTTCCGAAATTAAAGGAACCCAAATTGGAGTTCCAGTTGAAATTTGAAAGCCATCCATAATGATCATTATAGAGCGGATAATTGATAGCGGTTAAGCCCGAAGGACTGCTACTATCTGGAAAGGAATATGGGAAATCGCCACCAGCACCACCATAATAAAGGGTGTTTACCCAAGAATTCTTGAGCCCGATTCGCCAGGTGTGCTGCAATTGAAACAACCATTGTGAAAAATCATCAATGTCGGTTTCATTCAAAATATTAGTGCGAGGATCGCGCTGAATTTGCGCCAAAGGCACGGGCGAATAGGCCAAATCATTTTGAGTATTTCCGGCAAAAGCAGTGAATTTAATCGCATGCTCATCGCCAAAATAGCCCCCTGAGAAAAAGAGAGAATTCGACTCGGTACCCGAATGACGGCGGTAGCCATCGCTCTGCAAACGGCTCATTCGTGCATAAAAGGCGGTGCGGTTTTCCATTAAACCAGTATGTACCTCAGCACTGGCGCGCAGGGTATTGAAAGACCCACCGGTTAATTGCACTTCGGTGCTGGGCTTTTGACGCGTGAGCGAAATAGATTCAAAGTTTACGGATCCGGCATAGGAAGCCACACCATTACTGGAAGTCCCTACCCCACGTTGAATTTGAACCGACTCTACGCTATTTCCAAAATCCGTGAAGTTGGAGAAAAACACCCCCTGATCCATCATATCGTTTAGGGGCACGCCATTGAGGGTAATGTTAATCCGGCTTTGATCGATACCACGTAAGCGCATTTGACCATAATTGCTAAAATTGGTTCCCGACTCTGAATAAGCTACCAATGAAGGGCTTAACCTTTCCAGGATAAAAGCGCCATCCTGACCTTGGAATACTTTTTCGATTTGCCTTTTAGTGAGGGTAACCTGGGCTACCGGAGCATCGGCAGAAGCACGAACCGTAGATATAGTTACTTCTTCCAGTTGATGGACTTTGGAGGTGTCCGTTTCCTGAGCCCGAATAAGGGAAGGGCTCAATCCCAATAAAGCAAGAACAAGTAGTTGCCTTTTCATAAAACAAAATGTTATGAAAAGAAACCGGGGTATGCTCCTTTTGCGGTTAAATATAAATTGCTTGAAGCGCGCTTTGTGCTTCTTTTCCCTACGCCGGCATTACCCGGATCAGGTATGGATGGCAGAACCACCCTGGGTATAATCTCAGCCTCTCCATAATTTGAGAAGCACCCCGTGAGAAGCCGCAAAGCTATGACAAGACTTCTTGGAATCCAATAGAGCGAAATTGAACATTGCAAGTAGCTTTGCCGCCTCTAACAAAAAAGCACAAATGAAAACTCGAAATCTTTTTCTTAGCCTGCTCATTGGGGGAAGTCTGAGCGCACAGATTCAGCTGGATACCGTTACGGTCTCTGCTGCCCTTTTCGAGCAAAGCTTAATGAACAGCAACCGCAATGTCCAGATCCTCTCCGGGGAAGAGTTGGAAAAGGCACCGGTGAACAGCGTAGCAGAACTTTTGGATTTTGCTACCGGAATCGATGCGCGTCAACGCGGGATTTTCGGAACCCAAACCGACCTTAGTATTCGGGGAGGAGGCTTCGAACAAGTACTGGTACTGGTAAATGGAGTGCGACTGGGCGACCCGCAAACCGGTCACCATCTGATGAACCTACCGGTAGCGAAAAACGACATCGAACGTATTGAAATTCTACTAGGTGGAGGCTCCTATATCTTTGGCGCTAATGCATTTTCCGGCGCCATTAATATCATCACCAAAGAAGCCAAAGACAATGCCACCAGTCTCAATTTAGACTACGGTATGTTTAACACCTTACAAGCCGGACTGCAACAAGAAATCAAAGGTGAAAAACACCAAAGTCGCATCTCCATTTCACACAATCGCAGCGATGGTTTTAAGGAAAACACCGACTTTGTAAACAGCAATGTTTCCCTACAAAGTGATTTCAAACTGGGTAATCAAAAGATCAAAGTACAGGGTGGCTATACCGATCAAGGATTCGGAGCGCAAAATTTCTACTCAGATGCTTATCCGGATCAGTATGAAAAAACGCGCACCCTATTTGGGAGCCTGGATTTAAGCAGTGGCGAAAAAATTCGCTGGAATCACAATCTATACTGGCGCCGTAATTGGGATGAGTTTCAACTTTTCCGTGAGGAAGGTGAAGATTTTTACCAGTACCGCAATGAACTTTTTATCGCAGGTAACGACACTGCACCCGGCTGGTACGCCGGCCATAACTACCACCGCAGTGATGTGATGGGTGCCAAAAGTCAGATGAGTTTCGACTCAAAATTGGGAACTACTGCCCTAAACCTGGACTTAAGACATGAGCAGGTTCGAAGCAATAATCTGGGGGATAGCCTCAGTGATTTCATCCCGATCAACAACAGTCGAGGTGCTTATTATTTGGGGGCAGAACGCCAAAACCTTTCACTTTCAGGTCAGCATTTATTCCAAATCAAGCAATGGCAAATTAGTGCCGCCTTGCAGGCCAATTACAATACCGATTTTGGCTTTGGTTTATACCCAGCTTTAAATGCCGGTTTACGATTGGGCAAGTCGCATAAGATTTATAGTAGCTTTAATCGGTCATTCCGCTTTCCATCCTACACAGACCTTTACTATCGCTTGGGAGGCGCGCGGGGAAGCCAAGATTTACAAGCAGAGGAGTCTTACAACTACGAGGTAGGTTACCGTTTCTTTGGTAAAGATTGGTATGGTAATGTGAGTGTTTTCTATCGCAATGGGCAGAATATCATCGACTGGACCCAAGCTTGCGATACCTGCGATTTAATTGCCGGCAATACCACAGAAGTCAACTTTATGGGAGGCGAGTTCAGCTTGCGTAAAAACTTAAGTCCTGAAAATAATTTCCTGGCTTTAAGCTTCGCAGAATTGAGTTACACTTACCTGCAAAGCAGCAGTCCCAGCAAGGATACGGTATATCGATCTCTCTACGTGTTTGATCATCTACGCCATAAAATCACTTTGCGCGTCGGGCACCGAATCACTGAAAAACTCAGCTTGCATTATTTCCTGAGCTATCAAGATCGTCAAGGACAATACCGCGATGCGAATACCGGTGATCTTAGCACCTATCCAGATGTTTTCTTAGTAAATGCCAGTTTGGATTATCAAATCCATGATTTCACCCTTTCCTTGAAAGGACAAAATCTCTTGAACAAAAAGTTCTTTGATCGTGGCAATGTAGAAATGCCTGGCTTATGGCTACAGGCCGGTCTGCGTTATCGCTGGTCCTACTAAATAATTATTCGTCGGGACCGGTATCCAGGTCCCGGCGAATTTCACCCAAAGCCTGCTTAATCATCTTTAGCTTTTCTACTGCCTCTGCAATGCGGGCCGTGTCTTCTCGATTTTCCTTCAATTTGGCTTTGGCGCCTTTGAGAGTAAATCCCCGCTCCTTTACCAAATGGTGGATCACCTTAAGGTTTTGTAAATCTCGAGGCGTAAATAGGCGGTTCCCCTTCTTGTTCTTTTTCGGCTTAAGAATATCAAATTCCTTTTCCCAAAAGCGGATCAAGGAAGTATTTACATCGAATAAGGCGGCAACTTCGCCAATGCTGTAATAGCGCTTTTCTTCGTCGAAACCCTCGTCCATTAGTCAAAGGATTGATTAGTTTGACTGGCCATTTCAATTAAGCGACTGAATTCTTCGGCTGTTAATTCGCCATAGTAGAAGTTCACCGGATTTAATCGCTCACCATTTAAATGCACTTCATAATGTAAGTGAGGTCCGCGTGAACGCCCGGTATTCCCTACAAAACCAATTAAATCGCCACGCTTCACTTTTTGACCAACACGAATATTGTAATCATTCAAGTGGGCATAGATAGTAATGTATCCATAGCCGTGGTCAATTCGAATATGGCGTCCAAAACCACTGGATTTGCTATCCGCACGAATTACTTCACCATCACCCGTAGCGTAAACCGGAGTGCCGGTTTCGGCAGAGAAATCCATACCATGATGAAATTTACGGGTCTTCGTAAAGGGGTCGGTACGCCATCCATAACCTGAGGCCATCCGCTTTAGATCTTCATTAGCTACCGGTTGTATGGCCGGAATACTGGCTAAAAATTCGGATTTATCCTTGGCCAATTCCACAATCTCATCGAAAGATTTACTTTGCACATACACCTCTTTGGTGATGCGATCCAAGCGACTGGCGGTAGATTTAATTAACTCAGAATTCTCAAATCCTTCTAATTTCTTGTAGCGATTGGCACCACCAAACCCTGCCTGACGAACTGAATTAGGAATCGGTTCCGCTTCGAAAATGGTCCGGTAGATATTATCATCGCGCTCTTGCAGATCATCCAAAACATCCGAAACCTGGTCAAAACGCTCATTTAGGATGGAATACTGAATCTTCATATTATCCAATTCCCGTCGCAAACGCTTCTCTTTGGGGGAATCAATAAAACTATCAGCCACCATGTAGAGCAAGACACTGGTCAAAAGAATGGAGGTCAGATAAAAGAGACTACGACGCAAGCGATAAGCAGGCGTCTTTTCAATTTTACGGTACGAAAGTGTTTTAGGGTCGTAATAGTACTTGACCTTCGCCATATTCCTTAATTTTGGCCATCATTTGAGAAGAATTGCAAGTTACTGCAAAGCTCTTTCTCAATGCAAAGTTGCAATAATATAATAAACACAATCTTGTGTAATTCCTATGGCTCAAGATAAGTCCTGGACAGCGAAGGCGATTCGCCAGCAATTTTTAGACTTTTTCCAAAATAAGGGACACGAAGTCGTTCCTTCGGCACCGATGGTGATTAAAGGGGATCCCACCCTGATGTTCACCAATGCCGGGATGAATCAATTTAAAGAAGCCTTTTTAGGGAACCGTCAGCCCAGTAGCTCTCGCATTACCGATACCCAAAAATGTTTGCGGGTAAGCGGTAAGCACAATGATTTGGAAGAAGTAGGTCATGATACCTACCACCATACCATGTTCGAAATGCTGGGCAACTGGAGCTTTGGCGACTATTTTAAAACTGAAGCAATTGCCTGGGCCTGGGAACTCCTGACTGAAGTTTATGGTCTCGACCAGGAGCGTTTATACGTTACCGTTTTTGAAGGCGATGCCTCCGAAAACCTGGAGCGCGACGATGATGCGGCTAATGCTTGGAAAGCTTATGTTCCGCAAGAGCGCATTCTCAATGGCAATAAAAAAGATAATTTCTGGGAAATGGGCGCCACTGGTCCCTGTGGTCCTTGTTCTGAAATTCATATGGATTTACGCTCTAATGAAGAGCGCGCCAAGGTAGAAGGAGCCAGCCTGGTAAATCAAGATCACCCTCAAGTGGTGGAAATCTGGAATCTGGTATTCATGGAATTTAACCGTCAGGCGGATGGTGCATTAAAATCACTTCCGGCCAAGCATGTGGATACCGGTATGGGCTTCGAGCGTTTATGCATGGCCCTGCAAGGCAAGCAATCCAATTACGATACGGATGTATTCCAACCCCTAATTACTCGATTAAGCGAATTAAGTGGTATTGCTTATGGCACGGCCGAAAAAAGCGATATCGCACTGCGTGTAATTGCTGACCACGTGCGAGCTGTTGCCTTCGCTATTGCTGATGGACAATTACCTTCCAACAATGGGGCGGGCTATGTTATCCGTCGCATTTTACGTCGCGCTATTCGCTACGGCTTCTCCTATCTGAATTTGAAAGAAGCCTTTATCCATAAATTAATACCCATCCTTTCGGAACAAATGGCGGAGTTCTTCCCTGAAATTCGCGATCAGAAGGATTTGGTGGAAAAGGTAATTTTAGAAGAAGAGCAAAGCTTTTTGCGCACTTTGGAGCAAGGCCTCAACCGCCTCGATCAAATCCGCCAGGAGAGCCAGAGCAAAACCGTAGATGGCGCTCGGGTATTCGAATTATACGACACCTTCGGGTTCCCACCGGATCTTACTGCTTTGATTTTGAAAGAAGAAGGCATGAGTTTCGACATTGCTTCTTATGAATCCGAAATGCAGAAGCAAAAAGATCGTGCTCGTTCTGCCACCAAAGTGGATACTGGCGATTGGGTAGTGATTGAAGAAGATGATCGCGAGGAGTTTATCGGCTACGATCATTTGGAGGCCAAGGTGCGCATCACTCGCTACCGCAAGGTAAAAGCCAAGAATAAGGAGTCCTTCCAAATCGTATTAAACCTAACCCCTTTCTATCCGGAAGGTGGTGGTCAGGTGGGTGATCATGGAAAATTGATTTCTGATAATGAGGAAATTAGCATTTACGACACCAAAAAAGAACATGGGCTAATCATTCACTTTTGTGATAAGTTGCCCGAAAATCCTCAGGCCGACTTTAAAGCTCGGGTCGACAGCAAACGTCAAAAGAGCACCAGCCTTAATCATACCGCTACCCACTTGCTTCATCAGGCACTGCGCGAAGTTTTAGGCACTCATGTAGAACAAAAGGGCTCACTGGTAAACCCGGATTACTTGCGTTTCGACTTTAGCCATTTCAGCAAAGTAGAAGATGAGCAATTGGCCGAGATTGAAAGATTGGTAAATCAAAGAATTCGGGCCAACTTCCCATTGGAGGAATACCGCAGCATCCCCATGGACGAAGCAAAAGAGATGGGTGCCATGGCCCTTTTCGGTGAAAAATACGGAGATCTAGTTCGTGCCATTAAATTTGGCGAGAGCGTTGAACTTTGCGGTGGTATCCACGTCCAAGCCAGTGGCGAAATTGGATTGTTCACCATCACTTCCGAAGGTGCAGTAGCAGCTGGCATTCGCCGAATTGAAGCTTGCACCGGAGATGCAGCACGTAAATATTTAAACGAAAAGGCAGCCTTATTAAGCAGCCTTCAGCAAGAGCTTAAAAACCCTAAGGATCCCTTGGCAGGATTGCTAAAATTGAAGGAAGAAAACGCTCAACTTAAAAAGCAAGTAGAAGCCTTCCAACAAGCGCAAGCCGCACAAGAGCGCAAGGCCTGGGCTCAAGCGATTGAAAGTATTGATGGCGTGGATCGCCTGATTTTAGAAACTAGCCTCGATGCCAAAAGCATTAAGGATGCCCTCTTCCAATTAAAGGCCGACAAACCTCAATTGGCAGCGGTAATCGCATCTAAGAACGAAGGGAAAGCGAATATTGCTGTAGCTTTGGGAGATGCGATTTTAGCTTCCAAAGACTGGAAAGCAGGAAATCTCGTTAAAGAATTGGCCGCCGAAATTGGTGGCGGTGGCGGTGGTCAGGCTGGATTTGCCATGGCCGGTGGCAGTAAGCCCGAAGGAATTGAAAAGGCCTTAGCAAAGGCCAAAACCTTATTACAATAAAGATGCGTAAACTCTTCACTCTGGGATTCATTTTCATCGGTTTAAGTCTGATGGGACAAGTGGATGACGACATTCACTATTACACCGATTCGGATGTAAACAAATCACGGTTCAACCTGGCTTTGAACCTCAACCCTTATTACACCGATATGAGGCTTATAAACAGTGATGCCTCCAATAGTTTATTCAACACCTATTCGGAAGAGTTCAAAGCTACTGGCTCCTTTAAACTGGACTACGGCCTGGATTTGTTTTATGAAATTGGCCCTTCCTTTCATTTGGGTATCGGAATCGTGCGAGCTCACGGTGGCTACACCTGGCAAGATGTGGTACTCGATACCTTAAACCCCAGTTTCCTGGCAGATAATGAAGTGGACATCACCATGTTCTCTATTCCTATTAAGGTGAATTTCACCACCCGTATTTCGGATGTATTCAGCCTCGAAGTTGTACCTATGGTGGAGATGAACTTCCTGGATCAATACAATGGCAAGATCAGCTATAATGGCAATACAAATGCTCCGGCAGATTCAACTTTCAATTTGAATAATGACCTCACCAAACTGAACTGGTCGGTAGGAATTGCCCTAGGTGGTACCTATTGGGTGAGCAGTGAATTTGGGATTTTTGCCCGCGGTTCCGTACGTTATCTCTTGAATGACATTGTTGATCCCGATGGCTACAGTTGGCCTCGTGAAACCTTGCTTAACTTCGGTCTAAATACGGGCGTTCGCATCCGTTTTTAAGGAACCAGCACCGCTTCTATCTGATCTGGTCCACTGCCATCATTGGCCGTGAAACTCAAGGCTATTTGGGAGTAATCGGCATTAGCCGTTCCGCTTCCCACATAAGTTACACCCGCAGAATTTTGATTGGGAATACTTATTTGGGTTCCTGTAACCAGGGCCACTACCTTGGAATTTACTTCATTGTAAAGCCCTTCAATCACAATCTCATCATCGGCATCGCCGGCAACAATATTTACTTGATAAAATTGGGGGTGGTTGATACCGGTGTTTTCGGTAACATTCCACTGCCCCAGGTACTTATCTCGTATGGCCACGGGATTTTCACTTGGGTCATCTGATTCACAGGCAACCAAGCTCAATACCAGCAGGGCCAAAGCCCAGCTAAGAAGCGAATTAGTCTTCCTTCTTAGTGGCTTTATTTTTTTGATAAGCTTCATTAAGATCCTTTACTACTATATCGGTAATATCGTAGGCAGGGTTGGCTAGCAATAACTCAGAAGCAGGTCCGTAACTGAAAATAAAATCATAACCCTCACGCTCCTGAATAATCTTAAGAATGCTATCCATATCTGCCATAATTAGCTCATTGAGATCTTGCTCCTCATCAGCTAATTCCTGACCACGCTCATCACGGTAACGCATCAAATTTTGCTGCAATTGCTGCAACTCCATTTGTTCTTGTTGAATTTGAGCCTGAGACATAGAAGCAGCACTCTTCTCAAAGTTGGCTACGTTTTCCTGAAAAAGGGCACTTCTGCGTTGTAACTCGCTTTCAATCTCTTTGGCTTTCTGTTCCAGTTGGCCTTTGTACATCTGGTGTAGCTCGTACTTAGCTAAAAGTGAATCGCTGTGCACATAAGCCATGGAGATGCCTGACCCCTCAGATTTAGACTGGCTGGCTGGCGTGGTAGCCGACTGAGCCTCATTACAACTTACACTGATAATACTTGCACTGGCCACTGCCAAAAGACTTAAACGGAAAGCCCGATTTTTCATGGATAATTAATTTTCTGCAAAATTACGGAATGAAACGCTCACAGCCTTAGCTCGTAAACAATTCTAAAATCCAGAAATTCTGCCACATTCGCATGGGCTTTCAACCCTGGTCCCAAAGCCAAACCTGGCAGAGGCCTATACAACAGCGTATAACGCTGATACCAGGGAGCGGCAGCACCGTATTCCTTAAAAAGGTAAAAACCTGCCGCCTGGCTAAAAGTGAACTTTCCGAGTAAAAACTCATGCCCCAATTCCAGGCCCCATTGCTGATGACTCTGATTGCCACCTTGACGCTCAATTTGTTTGCGAAAGGCCAAATTGCTAATCCACTCCGTTTCGAGAATTAGGGCCGAGCTACGGCTAAACTGATGCGAATACCGCAAAGCAGCTCCAGAAACCAAATAGGTTACCTCACGTTCATCCACACCTTCCCCAACCATTCCGCCGGCCTTGGCTGCTAATATTCCATGCAGACTTAAAAGTTTCTTACGATTAAGAGGATCAAATGCTTTTTTGGCTTTTGCCTGAGGCCTGATCGGGGCAATACTGTAATCCAGACCCAAAGCCGCAGTCGGATAATTCAAACCTTTGTTGGGCTCTCTCACCCCGCCATTACTGGAATGATTGTATCGGGCCTGTACCGACACTCGCCAATGATCATTAAACTGATAAGCAGTACCCAGGCCCAAAACCAAATAGGCACTTAGCGGCAATGAGTAGCTATAATTCAGAGGATTTTCAAGGGCATCATAAGGTTTACTCAAATAAATTAATCCTACCGAAGCCCTTAAATTAAAATACCAGCGGCCTCCAATCTTAAACCAAGGCTCTAAAAAACCATAAACTGGCAGTCCATAGCCTAAAACTTCAGGATTGTCAAAATCATGAATAGCGAGGCTCAGTCCCAAACGAGGATAGCAAAAGCAATTTTCCCAATGTTTTTCTGCCAGCAGCCAGCGCTGAACACTTAATCCAAAGGCAGAAGGATAGGATTGTCCGATCGGAGCCACATCCTGGCTATGCAAAAACAGAAAACCATATTCAGCTTCAGCCTGATAGGAAACAGGGTTCTGCGCCCTTAAATGGAGTGAAACAGAAAGAGCAAAACACAATAGTATTGTGTTAATCCTGCAATAAGGCATAATAATAGGGATATATTTTCCGCATCCATAATTGATGCATTGCCTTGGAAAAATGCAAACCATCATCCGCAATCCAGGCACCCGCATTAGAATCTTTTCGACTTAATTCTGTGATGTCAATAAACGGAATGGCGAGGCTATCACAAATGCCTTTTTGAGCTTGATTAAATGCATCAATCTCCGCGGAAATTTGAGCACGATTCCCGTTGCCTGCCGGACTTTGCCCCCAATCCGGGATGCTAATCACCAGCATGGAAGCCTTACCCTTCTTTGCCAATGTACCCGCCTGAGATACAATCTGCAAGAACTCTCGTTTATACTCCTCCAGACTCCTACCTTGATATTGATTATTCACTCCAATTAAAATAGTCACCATATCATAAGTCCCATCTAAATCAGCTTTAGCCATCCCTTGCAAAAGGTCTTGGGTGGTCCAGCCATTCTTGGCTACCACTTTATAATCCACAGAATACTGGGAATGGGCCGCCAGCAAAGAATCAACCAATAAGGCCGAATAGGAACTGTCTTCTCCAATCGCGGTTCCAATAGTATACGAATCACCTAAGGCCAGATAGCTAAAGTTCTCCATAGAACTTGGAGGGATAGAGTCCAGTGAACCTCCCTTTGCACAGGCCCATATAATGAAGCCCAAAAAGTAGATACTGCGCATTCCAATGGTCGTTTTCGCTAAGGTACTAAGCAAAGAATTGGCATTGAACCCGATTCCCATAAACAGAAAAGCCGCCGAACAAATGGTGTTGCTGCTAAACACCATTATCCGACGGCAATTAAAGGGCTCATGCTATCCATCCCTTTCTTACATTCTCAGGAGGTCTGCTTTCTACTCCTCCCCAATCATTGGCCAAACATTCATCCGACAATCATCTCCCTGGCAAGTACATTCGGCATAGGGAGGAGTAGCCATAACCCAGCGTTCTGCGCAATCTCTGCTTTCATCGCTGCAAGAACCAAAGCAGTCTACCACATTACGAATACCTTCCGACACATTAGAAACAAGCACCGAAACTTGAGCTCCTTCGGAAGTTTTCAATTTGAAAATCACCCCGAAAAAACCATTACCGCTTGCAATGTTCATTTGCTGAATGAGATAATCCGAGACAGCATACTTTTCTTCCATATAATACTTCAGATCCTTGGCATAAGTTCCAAATTCACTTGTCATCCAATTCAAGACCTGCGAGGCATTGGCAATTTCTTGTTCTTGTTCACCTAAGATGAACATGCGCAATTCACCGGCATCGCAAGCACTGAAGAAATACTGTGGGTTGGCTTTAATACCTGACTCCGCTCCACATGTACCATCCGGGACTACCAGATATTCTTGAAAAGTTCCATTCTTCATAGAAAGCTTAAAATCACTCTCTTTTAATTCCACACCTTGCTTACTTGCTCCCTGCCAGGTTTCATTTTTACCGCATTGCGTTAATAGGAGGCTAAACATCAACACAGCGACTAAGTACACATTCCTTTGCATTTTTCTAAATTTTGATTTGTTTAAACCTAGCTAAAAATGAATTTTAAATCAATATTTATTTTATCTAAATTTTGAACTTTAAGTTCACTTAATTAAGCTCTAAATTTACAAATATAGTATTATAACATTTCCACCAATTCAATAGACCTAAATTAGGAATTCACTCCCCAAGTAAAATATTAACACCTGTTTTCCTGACACATAACAATATATTCTGATTCTCAAATTTTCATCAAACAAAGAACAACAACCACTAAAAACTACCAGTATCTCAAATTCTATTATTGAATTTTATATCATTTTAAAAGGCCGGTTATTTTTCTTAAAACCCAATTCTGAAGCAATAAAATATTCCATTACCAACTCTTTCCACCTAAATGGATAGAAGCAATTTCACTTCCAATTGCCGGCTTTAGGTCTTAATTTTTAGGATTTTGGATTTTCGAGTCACTGATTCTTTATCATGCCTACCTTTGCCACATGGAAATTAAGCAGGTCGAATTCGTTATCAGCAATACCAATATTGCCATGTGCCCACAAGACAAAAAGCCCGAATACGCCTTTATTGGTCGTTCTAATGTGGGCAAAAGCAGTTTGATCAATTGCCTGGCGAATAACAAGAAGCTAGCTCACACTTCCTCTAAACCAGGAAAAACCCAATTAATCAATCACTTCATTGTAGATGAAACCTGGTACTTAGTAGATCTCCCAGGATACGGCTACGCCAAGGTGAGCAAGAACTCACGTCAAAAGTTTCAGAAAATGATTGAGGACTACATCTTAGAACGTCCTAATCTGATAAACCTATTTGTATTAATCGACTCCAGGATTCCTCCGCAGCAAATCGATTTGGAATTCATGGAATGGCTAGGCGAAAACCAGGTACCTTTTTCTATGGTATACACCAAGATTGATAAGCTTAAATCCAATCAGCTCAATAAAAACCTGCAGGTCTACCACAAAAAAATGCTGGAAAGCTGGGCAGAAATACCCGTATACTTTGCCACTTCAGCGGAGACTGGTGCGGGTAAAACAGAAATCCTCAGCTATATCGCGGAGATCAATCGAAAACTGGAAGTGAATTAACCGCGCTTCAGAACATTCATTTTCTCCCCTAAATCCAGGGCATATTCACGTAGATCCTTGGCATAATCAGCCTCCCCTCCGGCACGTTCCAGAGTATCGGCTAAAGCCATAATATTTTGGTGAATGTATTTCTTCATTTGATCCAAAGGCATGTCTTTGGTCCAAAGGTCAATGCGTAAAGTCTCTTGTGCCTTTTCATCCCAAATAGAGATCATCGCCGCTTTGGTTTTCGAGTTTTCTACGCCACTATCGGCGGCAGACCAGGTCATTTCCTCGGGAACCCGATTTTCATCCAGACCAATGTTCAAATTTATATCGGAGCGATGCGCTACTGCCATATTCAAATTTTTGGCAAAGGTAAAAGCCCCGATTTAATTGAACCGCAATTTTCCTTGCCTTTCCTAAGGCTTATAGGAAGAGAGCTTAAGAATCTTGCGGCTGTCCATCTCTCCTAGCCATTCTGCCAATCCTTGCTCAGGATACTCATCCAAATAGGCCTCTAAAACCCTGTATCCAAACCACCAACCTACGCGACCGGGGGTTTCTGCATCAATATTGGTGCGGAACTTCGAAAAAGGGGCCACGGACATAAAGCGACGCTTGAGCTCTTCATCACTTTTAAAGAGCATTTGTTGCTCAATGAAATAAATCCACATCTCCTTTTCATGCTCTACACAAAATTTCTGCTTCTCCGGTGGATATACCATTAAGGTTCCTTCCTCTACCTCACCCAACAACAATTCGGTGAGCTTCAAAAGTTTCCCCTGATAAAGCATCGCATCTAAAAGGCTTACCGGTTCCGCGGGCTTAGGTACGCGCTTCTCCGCCAGGGCATAGGCCACATCCCGCAACATAAATTGCGACTGCCGATGGTATTGTAAATACTGAGGCAAGATTTCATAATACTCTTTGGCCGCTTCTCCTAAATAAAGATCAAGAGCGATAAATATGTAAGGTTTAGAAACAACTATCGGATAATTAAAATCCAGGCGAGAGATATAAGTAAAGACCTCGAGGCTATCCTCAGTTCCGAAATAATAATAGTAACGTTTCATCAAGCGATTAAGCTCCTGCTCCCAATTCGTCATGTCGCCAAACTCCTGCTCGGTGAGCGCAAAAAGTTTGTTTTGCAATTCATCCTTACGCTGATTCCGCCAGAAGATCATTTCTGCCTCATTACTAAAGAATGGCGCATACTTTTCCCTGATGGCATTTAAACCCTCCTCAAAATGAGTGGTATCCAAAGTATAAAAGGCGCGATCAAAACGTTGTACTTCTGTGTTAATAGAAATCTGATCCAAATTAATCTGTGGATCCTCATCACAAGAAATCGTGAACAGGATTGTGCAGAAAACAAATAACAAAAGGCGCTTCATTGTTGGAAGGGTCTTAATTTTGTTCAAAACTAAGCATCTATGCGAATCTATCTCTATGCCGCCTTATTGCTTCTTAGCAGCGGCAGTTTATTAGCTCAGGAACGCAATTTTCAACTGGGAATTATTGGCAGCAGCCAACTTAGTTACCTCAACAGCAATCAGGGAAACGCCAATACCGGCTCCGCCCTGCTTTTTGGTTTTGGGGGATTAGCTGAATATTCCTTTGCCGATCGCTATGCTTTTACCTCCGGCTTCGAATATTTAAACCGCGGTGGTTCCCTCGAGATCAATGACACCACAACTGATTACCGAGCAGGATTCATCCAAATTCCACTGCAAATTAAAATGCGTACTCGTCAATTTGGCTACAGCACTTATTTTGCTGAAATGGGCTTTGCCATTGGTTTCGAGACCGGTGAAGAAGTAAGCTGGGACCCAGCTACAAGCCGAGATTTCGGTAGCCTAATCAGTTTGTTTGACGCAACCT
>DLRW01000039.1:30537-30797 GCA_002501205.1 Flavobacteriales bacterium UBA7878 | reverse complement strand
TTATCCGTTCATACTAGCCAGGAACTCGGCATTGTCCTGGGTTTTATTCATGCGATCGTAGAGGAATTCCATGGCTTCTACCGAGGTCATATCCGCTAAATGGCGACGCAGGATGTACATTCTTTGCAATACATCGCGATCCAATAGCAGATCTTCTTTACGGGTGCCGGAACTCATCAGGTCGATGGCTGGCCAGATACGACGGTTGGCAATGCGGCGATCGAGCTGCATTTCCATATTACCGGTTCCTTTAAATTCTT
>DLRW01000039.1:0-30232 GCA_002501205.1 Flavobacteriales bacterium UBA7878 | reverse complement strand
GTTCCTTTAAATTCTTCGAAGATTACTTCATCCATCTTGGAACCGGTGTCGATAAGAGCCGTAGCTAAAATGGTTAAAGAACCACCGTTTTCAATTTTACGTGCTGCACCAAAGAAGCGCTTTGGCTTGTGCAAGGCATTGGCATCTACACCACCGGAGAGTACTTTTCCGGAAGCAGGAGATACAGTATTGTAAGCACGAGCTAAACGGGTAATGGAGTCTAATAAGATCACCACATCATGACCACATTCGGTCATACGCTTGGCTTTTTCCAAAACGATATTGGCCACTTTTACGTGACGGTCCGCAGGCTCATCGAAGGTAGAGGCTACTACTTCAGCATTTACGCTGCGGGCCATATCAGTAACTTCTTCCGGACGTTCATCAATCAATAGGATGATCAAATAACATTCGGGGTGATTAGCAGCAATGGCATTAGCAACTTCCTTCAATAAGGTAGTCTTACCGGTTTTAGGCTGGGCTACTAATAAACCACGCTGGCCTTTTCCGATAGGAGAGAAGAGGTCGATAATTCGCGTGGATAAAGTGCCACGACGATGGGTAATATTGAATTTTTCTTGTGGGAATAGCGGGGTTAAATGCTCAAAGGCCACACGATCACGAATCCAATCGGGTTCGCGGCCATTGATGCTTTCCACTTTAACCAGTGGGAAATATTTTTCGCCTTCTTTGGGAGGGCGGATTTGGCCTTTAACGGTATCACCGGTGCGTAGGCCAAAGAGCTTAATTTGATTTTGGCTTACGTAAATATCGTCGGGAGAGTTTAAATAATTAAAATCGCTCGAACGTAAAAAGCCGTAGCCATCAGGCATCATTTCCAATACCCCTTCACTAACTACAATCCCGTCGAAATCATATTCCTGACGGCGATTGCGGTGTTGGTGGTTATTGCTGTTTCCCTGATTGTTTCCTTTTTGATTGGAACCGGAATTAGGGTTGTTTGAATTATTGTTGTCGTTGTTTTTTTGACGACGTTCCCGATGTTGATTCGGATTATTCTTGTTTGAATTTTGTCCCTGGCTCGGATTCTGTCCTTGATTCTGATTCTGTCCTTGATTGGGGTTTTGCCCTTGATTGGGGTTAGAGCCAGAATTCGAATTTTGGTTTGAACTGCTAGAATTAGAGTCTTTATCTCCTCTTCGACGGTCCTCATTAGGATTGTTGCGGTTGCGATTGCGATCCTGATTTTCAGGATTTTCATTCTGTGGACTGCGTTTGCGGGGACGACGGTTTTGATTCTCTTCTGGTTTAGCTTCTGCAGAATCCTTGGCTGGTGCTTCCGGGCTATTCGCTTTTACTTGATCTTCAGAAGTAGCCTTTTCATCCTTAACAGGTTCTTTTATGGCCTTAGGATCAACTGCTTGCTTATCGAGAATGGCGTAAACCAGATCCATTTTTTTCATGGATTTGAAACGCGAAATTTTAGAAGCTTCTGCGATTTGCTTTAACTCGGGCAGCTTCAAGGCCTTTAATTGGTTGATGTCGTACATGGACTAAACAAGAAATGAAAGAAATATTCTTAATCGAGAGAGATGTAAGTCTGATTGGAGAATTTCTACCAGTACCCTTGCGTTCAGGGTGTTTGAGAAATTTGATACTGGCAATAATACAAAGAATTGCTCAAAACAAAATAGGCTCGCAGTTTTTTTAGCAATTTTGGAGTCCCAAATCCAATTCGATGATTCAGCGCATTCAATCGCTTTATTTTTTAGGAGCTGCTCTTGTGAGTGGCGGTCTATCCTTCATGGTTTCCTTTTTTGCCGGTGACAATGGCCCGGTTATGCTCCATGATGATTTTATATTTTTGAGCCTGTTCTTAGCGGTGGCTGCCTTGTCGCTGGGAGCCCTTTTTTCGTACAAGAAACGTCGCAATCAGGTAGTATTGGGACGTTTAGCAATCTTAATTTCCTTTACCGTATTCGGTTTTATGTTATACCACTGGTACGAAGTTTACCAAGCGGCTTCCGATCGTTTGGGGATAGGTGTATTCTTACCCTTATTGGTGATTATTTTGCTATCGATGGCCAACCGCGCGGTAATGAAGGACGAATATAAGGTGCAGGCGGCAGATCGTTTCCGTTAGTTCTTAGGCCATCGTGGCCATTCCGCTACCGCCAATTCCGAAATTTTACCCTTTTCAATTTTAAATTGCAGAAGGGTCCTTACTTGATGGAAGCCTTGTAAACCAATGGCTCCAGGATTCATGTGCATATGCCCGAATTGAGGATCGCGCATCACTTTAAGGATATGGCTGTGCCCGCAGATAAATAGATCGGGTTTTAAATCGCTTAATAGCTTTTTTGCTCGACCATTGTATTTATTCGGATAGCCTGCGATGTGGGTCATCAATACCTTGAGACCTTCAATTTCAAAGCTATTGTTTAAAGGGAATTCTTGGCGCAATTCCTGGCCATCGATATTACCATATACCGCTCTTAGGGGGGCGATATTTTGTAGTTTTTGAGCGGTTTTTAAATCACCAATATCACCGGCATGCCAGATTTCGTCACTTCCTTTTAGGTGTTTAAGGATGGCTACATCAATATGTGAATGACTATCGCTTAATAAACTTATCTGCACCATGCTTCGCGTACCGATTAATACCTTTGCGGCAAAGAAACGGCCTTTGCGATATTTTTTAAAATTAGCGTACCGCGGCACTGCCTTTCACGGATGGCAAATTCAGCCCAATGCGATTAGTGTACAGGAACTTATAAATCAAAAACTTTCTTTGATTTTAGGCCAGCCTGTAAATATCGTGGGGGCGGGACGTACCGATACTGGAGTGCATGCTCGTGAGATGTATGCCCATTTCGATTGGGAAGAGCCTCTAGTGGATAAAGGCAAATTGCTCAATGGCCTAAATAAAATGCTGTCGCCGGATGTGCTTATCGATGCAATTTTTCCGGTAAAAGAGGATGCTCATGCGCGCTTCGATGCCACGGAAAGGGCCTATGAATATCGTATCCAGCGCAAACGCAGTCCTTTTTCCGGTGATTTAGCCAGCCCCATTTTTATCCCATTGGATTTTGAAGCCATGCAATCGGCAGCCCAACGATTAATTTTTAAAGGCGATTTCAGCTCCTTTTCTAAATCCAAAACCCAAACTAAAACGAATATTTGCGAGCTTCGCGAAGCCTATTGGGAGCAGCGAGGAGACCTTTGGATTTTCCATATTCGAGCCGATCGATTTCTACGAAATATGGTGCGCGCCATTGTAGGAAGCTTATTGGAAGTAGGGAAGGGGCGCATGACCGAGGCGGAATTCGTTGAAATGATTGCCGCCAAAGATCGCCGCTTGGCCGGTGAATCGGTTCCGGCTCAAGGCTTATATTTAACCCGGGTAGTATACCCAAACGATATTTTCTTAAATGGCTAAAAGCGTTAGCGGTAAAGCATTTGATCTACATCTTTTAGCAAAAATCCTAAAGTATTCGAAGCCTTATCGTTTCGTGTTTTATGGATCTTTTGTGCTCACCCTGGTATTAAGTGCCCTTTCTACCACGCGTCCGATATTGATCCAATATGTGATCGATAACTTTATCAGTGAGGGCAATTTGCAAGGCTTAACAAATTATATGCTCATCCTCACTGTTTTATTGGTGATGGAAGCATTGGTACAGTTCCTCTTTATATTCGGGGCCAACTATTTAGGGCAGAGTATTATTCGCGATTTGCGAGTACAGCTTTTTGAACATATACTTTCTTTCAAGCTGAAGTATTTCGACCAAACTCCCATTGGTACCCTGGTTACCCGTGCGGTTAGTGATATAGAAACTATTGCGGATATTTTTGCACAAGGTATTCTCGTAATCTTTGGCGATCTGCTTAAGATCCTGGTTATGGTAAGTGCCATGTTCTATTTCTTCGATTACCGTTTGGTTCTAATCTCCCTTTCGGTGGTTCCGGTTTTATACTACGCTACACGCTTGTTTCAATTGAAGATTAAATCTGCTTTCCAGGACGTACGCACCCAGGTGGCCGAACTCAATGCTTTTGTACAAGAGCACATCAGTGGGATGAATGTGGTGCAGATTTTCAATCGTGAGAAGGCCGAGCTCAATCGATTTAAAGAAATAAATGCCAAGCACCGTGAGGCGAATATTCGCTCCATTTGGTATTTCTCTATTTTCTTACCAGTTATTGAGATTATGAGTGCCATCAGCATTGGGCTGGTAGTTTGGTATGGAGGTTTGGAGGCCGCTAGCTTATCGGGCAAGCACAGTTTACAGATTTGGATGTATGATAGCTTTGATTGGGATACCAGCTCCTTGATTCGAGAAATCACTTTAGGTGAAATCACCGCTATCATCATTTTTGTGAATATGCTCTTCCGTCCCTTACGACAATTAGCGGATCGCTTTAATACCCTGCAAATGGGGATGGTAAGTAGCGAAAGGGTATTCAAAATTTTGGATACCAAAGATCGTATTGAAGATAAGGGCGAATTGGAATTATCGGAGGTAAAAGGCGAAATCGAATTTCGCAATGTCACCTTTGGTTATAAAGAGGGCGAGCCTATTATCAAAGACCTAAGCTTTAAGGCGGAGCCTGGTAAAATGTTAGCCATTGTAGGAGCTACCGGGGCTGGAAAATCGACTTTAATAAACCTTCTCGGGCGTTTTTATGAAATCTGGTCCGGTGAAATTCTTTTGGATGGGGTAGATATTCGCAAGGTGAAATTGAATAGCCTACGCGAGCATTTGGCGGTGGTATTGCAAGATGTATTCCTCTTTAGTGATAGCATTCGAAATAATATTACCCTCAATAAAGATATCTCTCATGAAGAGGTTACAGAGGCTGCCGAATTTATTGGGGTAAGTGACTTTATCGAAACCTTACCGGATCAATACGATTACGATGTACAGGAGCGGGGAAACATGCTTTCGGTAGGTCAGCGCCAGCTACTTTCCTTCTTAAGGGCTTATGTATCCAATCCTTCGGTATTGATATTAGATGAGGCTACGAGTTCTATTGACACTCAAAGTGAAAACCTGATTCAAAAGGCCATTGAGAAAATCACTAAGGGCAGAACTTCCGTTGTGATTGCACACCGCTTGGCAACCATTAAAGCGGCGGATAAGATTCTGGTGATGGATAAGGGGAGAGTAGTGGAAGAAGGCAAGCACCAGGATTTATTGGATAAAGGAGGATATTATGCTCGCCTGTATCAGATGCAGTTTAAATCGGAAGAAGATTCTCCTGCTTAAGTTTGTAGTATCGATAGTTCAGATCGCAAATACAATTCGGATTTAAACCTGGCCTTTTGGTTTCACGTGTTTATTACCCTTTTAGCCTGGATAGGGCCTTTTCTTTTTTCCTGGTATTTAATGGTGAGCGCTTATGCCATTGTCCAAATCCAATTTTGGGTATTTGGTCGTTGCTTGCTTAATAAAAGCCATGGTCTGGAAGATCAGAATAACGCCACTTTTTATTCCGTGCTATTCGATATGATAGGAATTAAGCATAATGCTGAACGATTGAAAGCACAGGTACGGAAATGGATCTACCCATTACTGGCTTTATTTACCTTGATTTTGCAATGGGGCTTAAATTGGAAACCTTTGCTATTCTAAATATAAAGGATGGCGCTTAGGCTACCAATGCCGATGAATAGCCAAAGCAAGAGTCCCAGTAGTAATGCTCGCCAGCCCGCAGATTTAATTTTCTCAATGGATATACCAGCACCTACCATGAAAAGGGTAGCTGTTAGGATACGTCGAGCAATCATGCTAATTCCTGAACTCAGCTCTTGGGGAAGGCCTACATAAGTGTTGATAAGCATGGCCGCTAAAAACAGAAGAATGAAATAGGGGAATTTCACCTTTCCCCCTTTTCGTAAAAAGAGACTGGTAATTAAGGCCAGAGGAATTATCCAGAGGGCACGCACCAGTTTGATAGTGGTTGCAATTTCCAGGGCCTCTTCACCATAGGCGGAGGCGGCTCCCACAACTGAACTGGTGTCGTGGATTGCAATGGCAGCCCAGGTTCCAAAATCTACCTGACTAAGATTTAACCAGGTTCCAATACTTGGGAAAATTAAAAGAGCCACGGAGTTTAAGAGGAATACTGTACCCAGCGCCATACTGATGTCTTTCTCTTCTGCCTTTAAAATGGGCGACATGGCTGCAATGGCGCTACCACCGCAGATCGCTGTGCCGCTGGATAAAAGATAGCTACTGGTGAAATTCAGCTTAAGGGCTTTACCTAAGATCCATCCTAAAAGTAAGGTTCCAGAGATGCTGAAGATGGTAAGAACCAGACCTTCACTGCTGCTGGCTAATGCCTGACTAGCATTAATACCAAAACCCAAACCTACAACGGCGGATTTTAAGGACCAGTTGATGGCATCTTTGTTTTTAGCTCCTAGTGGGTTGGAGAAAAACAGTTGATACAAAAAGCCAAATACCATGGCTAAAGGTGGGCCAATCCATGGACTTAAACTTAATATAAGCAGGATCAGGAAAAGTGGAGTACCGATTTGTTTTTTCAAGATGGAACTTTGTGGCAAAGGTAAGCGCCGGAATGGAAAGCCATAAGTGACCTATATCCCGCAAGATTTAAGGCCGTAGGTTCTAGAGTCTTTTTGAAACGCCCATGCGTAATATCCCCATTATATCAGGACTGGCGGTAGTGCCTATTAAGCCATCAATATCATCGGAGAAGGTAGACCGGAAGCCCATATTTAGGTTAAAGGACCATTGGGGATTAATCCGAATTTTAGCACCAAATCCAATTTCTACCACCGGCAGAATCAGGAAACCATCAACACTGGGGTATACGAAATTATCACTGGGCTCTAAAGAATTAGATTGGGCTATAATTCCGGTAAGAATTTGCATATAGGGTCGAAACGGCTGATATAAATTAGCCACATTATGACTATTATTCAGATAAATATTTAGACCTCCACTTACTGAAAACTGGTTCATAGTAGCCCTCAAAATGGAAATATTGCTTGGATCTACATCATTGATATAATCCAGATTAATCCAGAGGTAGTCCCCTTTTACTGCAAATTCGAATCGAGGATTGGCAAAGGGGAAATCATAGCCCAGTCCGAAGCCTAGGGCGATATCATCACTTACCACATTACCCCCTGAGGCTTCACCCTGGACCACCATTCCATTAAGGTTGTAATTTACCGTGTTTTGGGCATGCAAAAGGCAGGTGCTTAGGCATACTAAGCCGAGAATCTTTAAAAAGCTATTTTCCATCAAATCCGTCTTTAATCCCTCCTTTGACAAATCTAAGGCATTCGACTTAGTCTTCCTCTTTCATATCTATGAAAAAAAATAAGTTAGGGGAATTTCTCCCACTGCGGAAGAGATTCCCCCTCTAAACTTTTATTCACCTCTTATGGATCAGTAGGTGAAAATCTGATTGATAGTTTGTCTTATTCTGGTTTGATGTTTTGATTCATCTCTGCCACTTTATTTCCAACTGCGAAAGATGAAACCAAATCATTTAACATATTACTAGCTGCATTAGGACTATTAGGTAGTAAAATTAAATTACTATTAGTTCCCTCACTTACGGCGTGTAAGGTGTCATAATGCTGGGTGATTACAATCAGTGCTGAGGCTTCCTGAGAATTAATTCCTACTTGGTTTAATACCTCTACTGATTCCTCCAGTCCCTTCGCAATTTCGCGACGTTGGTCTGCGATACCCTGGCCTTGTAAACGCTTACTTTCTGCCTCAGCAGTTGCTTTGGCAACAATGCGAATTCTTTCCGCTTCACCTTCATATTCGGCAGCCGTCTTCTGGCGTTCTGCAGCATTAATGCGGTTCATGGCACTTTTAACAGCGTCATCCGGATCAATATCAGTAACCAGAGCTTTGATAATTCCGTAACCATAGGTATTCATTGCTTCTTCCAATTCACGACGGATGGCAATGGCGATATCGTCTTTTTTCTCGAAAACATCATCTAACCTAAGTTTGGGAACTTCGGCACGAACCGTGTCAAAAACATAACTGCGAATTTGCTCATGCGGATTATCCAATTTATAGAAGGCATCATAAACCGCATCCTCCAGCACCACAAACTGAACCGAAACTTTCATTTGTACGAAAACATCGTCTTTAGTCTTGGTTTCAACGATTACATCAAGCTGTTGAATTCTCAAGCTCATTCGACCTGATACCCTGTCGACCATTGGGATGAGTACATGTAAACCAGGTTTGCGAATAGCAATAAATTTCCCAAATCGTTCTACAATAGCTACTTGCTGTTGCTTAACAATGAACAAACCGAAGATCAGTAGAATCAGGCCGACAACGACCAAAATAATGTATTGAGCCATTTTAAAAATTTTAGCTCAAATTAGGAATTACCGCGCTATCCCTGCTTTAAAGGAGCATTATTTTTTCAGGAATTATTGCCAGAAATCGAAGGAATAGGATAGGCCAATTCCACTGGAAAAAACCCAATCGTTCAGATTGGAGGTTCCTTTAAAGGCATCCCAATTATCACTGGTGCCATATTTTAAAGAAACCTGGGCCTCCATACTCCAATGCGAGTTTAGGTATATACGATAGCCTCCTTGAATCATATTGCTGAAGGAGAGTCCCCATTCATTTGTGTAAAAGGGATTATCCGCAGTAAATTCATTAGGAATTCGATATTGGTTCTTATTCATGCTTATACCCGCATAAAGAGCCAGAAAAAAAGCATCCTGGTATTTCTCGGGAACATAGTCTTTCAAATCCTGGTCGAAATAATAGCGGATACCGACCATTGGACTTAGAATAAAGGAGTAAGCCTGCAGTTCCGGTATATTGCCTTCGCCTGCCTTAATACGAGAATTCATGGCATTGATATCCAAAATGCCGCTGATCTGCCAACGCTCATCACGGGGAATCCACTTATTATAAACGGCGGCTAGATGAATACCCGGTTCACTTAGTAATTGTCCTTCGGCTGTGGTTTCACCTCTAAAGAAGGAAGCACCCGAATTTACTCCCAGACTGTAGTATTGCGCCTGTACTAGAACAGGCAGCCACAAAAAGCTCAGAAAAATCCATCTTCTCATAGTACCTTATTTATACATTTAGCGTTCAAATTAGCCCCTTTAGTATTTCGAGAACCGCTATTTCCTTGGAGAATTATTTTAAGATTCTTGGTTTAAGTCCTGATGCCGACCTGCAGGAAGTCAAAAAAGCTTATCGCCGATTGGCGCTTAAGTACCACCCTGATTTGCAGAGTGGGAATGAAGAGCATTTTAAGAAGATAGTTGAAGCCTATGAAATGATTCGTGCGCATTTCAACTCGCGATCGAGTAGAAGGGAAATGAGTCCGGAGGAGTTGGCGCGTTTTTATGAGTTATTGAAGGCTGCGGCTGAGGAAAAGGCAAAGCAAAAAGCCTTCGAACGGGCAGCCAGAGTGCGGGCTAAGAAGATTGAAGATCAAAACAGAGCTTATAGCCTGGCCGTTTATTCCTTAATTGGAGTTTTGGTCTTGGCCTTTTTTTCCTACAAGTCTTATTTCTGGTTTATTGATTATCAAATTGAAAGCAATCCGGCTGAAACAATGGCAAAAGTGGTGGGGATCGAAAATCATCGCGTGGTCTATCAGTTTGAGGTGGGAGAAGAGCTTTTCGAAGAACGTGCCTATGTTAAGGGCAGCGGTGTTAAAATGTATGCCGCTAATGGAATGCCTTTAAAGATTGGTGATCAGTTTGTATTGCGCTATCGAATGGATAATCCGAGCTATCATGATTTAAATACCTATTCCGTAGCCAGTCATACTTTTAATCGTTATATCGATTTGGCAAGTGCAGCCATTTTGCAGTATTCCTATAATACAATGGAGGAGGAGCCTGATCTTATAAAAAAGGTGGAGGCTCGTTGTATGGCCTATTTGATTTATCAGAAATTCGGAATTGAAGGCTTGGCAAGTTGCTACCATTTTGATACTCATCCCTTTGATCATTTTAAAGACAATAGTCTAAGCTGGTATTTCTTTTGGGATAAGGAGGAAGTAAAGGAAATCCGCGAAGCTTGCCGGATTCCTCAAGCATGAGGCCCGAATAATTGGCTAATTTTGCGCCAAATTTTAGTTATGGCCTCTAAAGCATCCAACCCTCGAGGTACCCGTGATCTTCTTCCCGAAGTAATGGTCCAGCGAGAGTACATCCTGGAAATTTTAAAGACTACCTTTAGGAAATATGGCTTTTTGCCAATCGAAACTCCTGCCTTAGAAAAGTTGGAAACCCTTACTGGTAAGTACGGTGAGGAAGGAGATCGATTGATTTTTAAGGTACTCCCACGAGGAGATAAATTTGAGAAAGCCTTCCGTGAGGGGGATGCTCAGGAAGCACGTGAAAAATTGAATCATAATTTAGAAGAGGCCTTGCGTTATGATTTAACCGTTCCCTTTGCTCGATTTGTGGTACAAAATCACAATGCACTGCACTTCCCATTTAAACGCTATCAAATTCAACCCGTATGGCGTGCGGATAGGCCTTCTAAAGGACGGTACCGCGAATTTTATCAATGCGATGCAGATGTAGTAGGTTCTTCCTCCCTTTGGCAAGAAGTGGATTTTATCGGAATCTATAAGCAGGTCTTTTCAGAATTAGCTTTACCCATTCGGGTTAAAATGAACCACCGCAAAGTTTTACAGGGTTTAACGGAGAAGTTCGGAGTGGAAAATGATTTCCAAGCTTTTACCGTGGCTTTGGATAAACTTGATAAGGTAGGTTTGGAAGGCGTTCAGCGAGAGATGAGCGAGCGGGGTTTGGCCCAAGGCGCTTTGGATGCATTGGCATTTGTGGCAGGGTTAAGTGGCAGCAATGCCGATGTATTGAACCAATTGGAAGCGGAGATTGCTGAAACTAATTCAGGTAAAGCCGGCTTAGAAGAAATCAAATTTGTGATTGATGCCTGCTCTGAACTAGGTCAAGAGGATGTTCTGGATTTAGATTTTACTCTGGCTCGAGGCCTGGATTATTATACCGGTGCAATTTTCGAAGTGAAGGCCGTGGATTTGGACTTAGGCTCCATTGGCGGCGGTGGTCGATATGATGACCTTACCGGTATCTTCGGACTAAAGGATCTACCGGGTATTGGGATTTCTTTTGGATTGGATCGTATTCAATTAGCCCTGGAAGAAAAAGGTCTCTTTCCGGCCATGACTCATTCCGGTACCGATATGTTGATGGTGAATTTTGGTGATAAAGAGGCCCTTTTTGCCAATAAGCTGGCAGCACAGCTGCGGGAACTAGGAATTAAAACCGAGCTCTATCCGGATGCTGTGAAAATGAAAAAGCAATTGGATTATGCTAATAAAAAGGGCATACGTTATGTCTTGTTAATAGGCTCTCAGGAAATGGAAGAAGGCTTGTTTACCCTTAAGGATATGCAGGAAGGAAGCCAGAGAAAACTCGGAGCCATCGAATTATTAGAAGCTTTTAATCCCTCTCAAAATAACAAACATGCTAAGCACTAATTCAACTTTCAAAATAAGCGCCGCGCATTTAAGTCTTTCGGACCTTCATCGCCTTTTTCATGCTTCGCATGATGTGGAATTAAGTGAAGAAGCTCGCCAAAAGGTGGACTATTGTAGAAACTATTTGGATCAGAAAATTGAAAGAGAAGAAAACCCTGTTTATGGTATTAATACCGGTTTTGGCTCTCTTTGTAATGTCGCTATTGAAGGCAAGGATTTAAAGCGTTTGCAATTAAATTTAGTGCGTTCTCATGCCTGTGGGAGTGGTGATAGAATTACTCCGGTTTATGTGAAATTAATGCTTCTACTAAAAGCGCGGGGATTGTCTTACGGCCATAGTGGAGTTAGTCCTTCTACCATCGAGCAACTCCTGTTCTTTTACAATAATGAAATTATTCCGGAAGTCTTTGAACAAGGTTCACTCGGCGCTTCAGGAGATTTAGCTCCCTTGGCTCATTTAAGCCTGGCGCTTATGGGAGAGGGAAGAGTGCATTATCAAGGTGAATACCGCGATTCGGCAGAAGTTTTAGCTCGATTTGAGAGGCCTGCTGTTGACCTACGATCTAAAGAAGGCATTGCCCTTTTAAATGGTACTCAATTCATGCTGTCTTTAGGTATTATGGCCAGCTTCGAATTACGTAAGCTTGCTTATTTGGCCGATCGTATTGCTGCCTTGTCATTGGAGGCATTCGATGGACGTCCGGAGCCTTTTGATGATTTAATCCATGCCGTTCGTCCGCATAAAGGACAAAGAGATACGGCTGCTCAGATTCGGGCTATATTAGAAGGCAGTGAGATGATTAGTCGGAAAAAGGTCCATGTGCAGGATCCTTATTCTTTCCGATGCATCCCCCAAGTACATGGAGCAAGCAAAGATGCTTTAGCTTATGCTGAGCAAGTTTTTGAAACGGAATTGAATTCCGTAACGGATAATCCTACCATATTCCCGGATGAGGATAAAATCATTAGCGGAGGTAATTTCCATGGCCAAACTTTAGCCTTGGCTCTTGATCATTTAGCTTTAGCCAGCGCTGAATGGGCTAATATCTCTGAGCGTAGAACTTATTTATTAATTTCCGGACAAAGAGATTTACCGGCATTTTTAGTGGCCAAGCCGGGCTTGAATAGCGGTTTGATGATTGCTCAATACACGGCAGCATCCGTAGTGAGTCAGAATAAGCAATTATGTACGCCAGCCTCAGCAGATAGCATTGTTTCTTCTAATGGTCAGGAAGATCATGTAAGTATGGGAGCCAATGCCGCTACCAAATTGCAAAAGGTGGTAGACAATTTGAAAACGGTTTTAGCCATTGAGTTGATGACTGCTTCTCAGGCTTTCTATTTCCGTAAGGAAAAGACTTCTGATGAGTTAAGTGCCATGCTGAAAGCCTTCCGAGAGAAGGTGCCTTTTATAGATGAGGATCGGATTTTACATCACGATATTCAAGCAGCAAGAAGTTTTATTGAAGAATTTGAGGTAGAAGCTGAGCAGATTTACGCTTAGCGAATAAGACTTACAAAGCCAGTTACCTTCTGGTCCTCTTCTAACAGGATATAGGTATAAACCCCGGAAGGTGCTTGCTGGCCATTGAAATTGCCATCCCAAAATTTTTGGTAGGGTTCATTCGTCTCATAAACCAGCGATCCCCAACGATTGAAAATGCGGAGGTTTGCCCCGGTTTCACAAGGATCTCCGTAAATCTCAAAATGGTCATTTAAGCCATCTCCATTGGGAGTGAAAGCGTTGGGGGCAAATACTTCATTGCGCACCTCTCTTAGGTCGAGTGTAAACGTTTCTGTAAATATTTTGGAACAAAGGGTATCAATTACCGTAAGGAAGATTTCTTTGGATCCAGGCGTTTGATATCGAATTCCAGGGGCACGACCTTCATAATATTGACCTTCGGTTTCCCATTGATAAAGCAAATTACCTCGGTCATTATCTAAGGCGATATCCACTTCTCCATTACTACAGCTGCTGATACTGGCTTGAACAACCGGCGCCACAGAGCTGTCTACAAAACTGATGGTTCGATAAGTGGTATCACTGCGCATACAAATGGTATCGAAACCAATTAGCTCAATTTCATAGGTGCCAAAACTAGGGAAGGTATGGCGTGGATTAGCTTCGTTTGAAATAGAGCCATCACCAAAACTCCACTGATAAGCGTCTGCGATGATGCTGAGGTTCTGGAATTTAGCTTCCAGATTCTGATCGCAACCAGTGTAGTTCGTTAAGAAATCTGTAATTGGTTTACGAGCGGTTCCGTGCTCAATATTGATATAAGCGGTGTCTGTGATTTGGCAAACAGTATCGTAAGCAATAAGCTGTATGGTATAATTACCTAATTCTTGGTAAGTAACGGAAGGGTTTACAGCAGTGGAAGAATCGCCATTACCAAAAATCCATTTGTAATTGGTGGCATTGCTTGAATTATTCAGGAGGTTCACAATCAATCCATCACATAGGCTATCTACCGCAGTAGAGTAACTAATCTGCGCTTCGGCAGCAAGGATTTGATTAAAGCTGAATTTAAACACGGCCAGATTACAGCCTGGTGATCCTGAACTTTGAGAATAAGCACCCGGGGTAGTAGGGAAACTCTTATTATTACAGTTAGAGCATACAGCTTGGTAAATGGTGCCATCTTTACTAAACCGGCTGGTACCTCCGTCTACGTGCTCATTATCTCTACCCCCCAAATAGCTACCGTAAAGCAACTTACTGGCATTGTGATCAAAAATCATAAAATAGAAATCACTACCATCGGTATTATTTTGGAAGGCATCAGAGGTGACCGGCAGGCCATAGGTATCACCATTCTGCTGTGCAGGGAATCCCACCGAATTAGAAATGCCATTCCAACCTGAGAAGTAAATATTTAAGCATTCATCCACCATAAAGGCACTGGGAACCAAATCTTGTTTGCTTTGGCCACTGCCAATCATGGTTTGCCATTTAAGGTTATTTAGTGAAGAGTCAAGTTTGGCCATAAACTGACGTGATCCGGCACTGGAATATACATTAGGACTGATAGGGAAGACTCCTTTGGTTTGTCCTACGATGTATACATCACCATTATAATCAACATCCAATAAAAAGGCTTGATCATCCAGGGTAGTGCCAAAAAAGGTGCTGGCAATCATATTACCGGTGCCCGACTGGAATTTGGCCACAAAACCTTCATCTTCACCAATGTAATTGCTTTTGTATGCATTGGGAGTGGTGGGGAAATCAGATCCGGTGGTTGATCCACAGATGTATATTACCTCATTAAAAGTTTTAACGGAATAACCTGCATCAGCATTTACACCCCCAACATAACGCCCCCATTGTAAGTTTCGTAAATCAGAGGAGAAAACACCTAATAGCGCGTCTTGTGAGTTTTGATTGCGATCTTGAGCATTGATGCCGGTCAGAGGAACATCCATACTAAAGGTGCTACTTAATACGACAATGCTTCCGTCATTAGTCAGCACCACTTCACCACGATAGTGGTCGCCATAATTCTTATAAATGTCCCGGTTAAAGCCATCATTGCCAGAGCCTCCCCAGAAAGTGGAGCCTAATAAGCTAGTTCCATCCTTGCTGATTTTAGAAATAAAAATGTCGGTTCCCCGATTGTAATCATTAAAGGCAAAGGAACTCTGGAATGTACCACCACCAAAGCTGCCCTGGAAAGTATTGGGGGTAACAGGGAAATCAGTAGATCCGGTATTTCCCATTAAAATTAGATTCCCTTGATCATCGCTTATTAAAGAATGTACAATTTCTATATCACGTCCTCCCAGGTAAGTGGCATAGAGCAACTGACGACCATCCGCAGAAAACTTACTGATGGTAACATCTACATTGAAAATACTATCGCCGGCAAAAGAGGCTTGAAATACACCATTGGTAGTAGGGTAGTTTGCGCCAAAGTTCACACCTGCACCGTACATAGTACCATTATCTCCATAGGTGGCACTATTGCCAAAATTGAGATCACCCGATCCGGAGAAGGTGGCAAATTCTAAAACAGGGTCAATAACTAAGGGATAGCCCTTTTTATAACCTTTAAGTTTAAATCCTACGGTGTCATTTCGCAGTTCATAGCTTACTTGAACATTAACTCTCTCTCCGTTAATGATTTGGTAGCTGTAAGGAATACGTTCAATTACTTCTCCAAAGGCGGTACTTAAATGCAGAGCTCCCTCTCGAATGCTAATGGCTTCTAAACCCCGGTAAACGATTTTTAAGTCTTTGGGGTTCGCTTCGGCATCTAATTCCAAATCGTATTTCAGAAACTGAGCTTGCTCGTAAAAGTTAAGGTCGATTCCGGGAAGGATATCATCTAAATGGTTTTCGGAGTAAGAACCCAGGTTCTTCTGCCATTTAGAAGGATCATTGCCCAAGATATAATTCCGAGGATAGGCCGATTCACCACCTGGTTGCCATTGATTATTGGTTTTGGCACCGATGTACTCTGCTTCAAAAGCCAGAGCGCGTTTGGGGTGGTGGTTACCACTTTGGTGGTGATGATCGTGATGAGGGTCGCCTTCGTATAAGAGGAATTTGTAACCAGAAGATTTGAAGAAAACCGCTCCTTGCTTGAGCTCCAGCTTGGCGCTGAAGTCTCCGGACCATTGTCCGCGGTTCTCCACAAAATAGGCTTGCGCCTGGAGATTTTGGGCATAACTTATCCCAACAAAAACTAAAATTGATAACAGTACCCTCACAGTGGGTTTAAAAATAGAGAAATTTTTGTTTTTGAATAGCTTGAGGAGCAGTCATTTATCCACCGTTCCTTTCCAATGATGGAACGTAAAGGGAAGCTTCAATAAAAACGGGCTTGCCAGATTGTTTGGTGGCAATTAGATAATCTTTGGCTCCTTTCGCTTTCAGCTTGAGTTTACGGCTGATAAACTCCGGGGAATCCGGGAAATTTCGACTAATAACTTGTAAGGCTTTGGAGCGAAGGCTTTTAGCATAAGCCTTGTGAATATCTTTCAAAAGAAATATTCGGCCGGGGAATTTTTCGATGAGTTCAGGGGAGCTGTAGAGATGTGAATTAGGGTCCAATTTCCCCAATTTAAGATCCTGAGCCACTTGATCTTGAATACCCGCTTTTAGTATGCTGCTATTCGGTAGGTAGAGATATTGATGAATTTCACTCAGCTCAATATTAGCTAGCTCTCCCCATTCTGATTCATATTTCTGTTGGCCTTCAAGGAGTAAATTGTAAGTACGGATTTTTACGCCTCCTTTTGGCTCTCTGCCAAGCAGGAAGCCAACTTCCTTGCATTCATTACGCTCCGAGAGTATCCATACTTCCTGAGTTTCCGGTAATATTTGCAAGTATTCAGGAATGCTGATCATGGGACTCATCTTCACATAAACTTGCTTACTCAACTTGAGTAGCTCCGATTTTATAGCAAGAATATTTGGCTGGTATTCTTCCGGTCTGTAGAGTGGTCGATGGGCTAAATCTCGGCGGGAAGGGTCCAGGTAAATGAAATCGAATGGCGTTTTATTCTGTTCAATGAAGCTTTCTGCAGTGACTGGATAAAAATGAATTTCCTTTTGCGGCAAAAGCCGGCGCAGGTTTAATGAACTCATTTCGCATAATTCTTCATTGGGTTCCACAAAATGGCCCTGCTCGAATTTTTGCATTAAATAAAGAAAGTCGATTCCGAATCCCCCGCTGAGATCAGCCAGGCTTTTAGCCGCGGGAACTAAATCAGCCTTAAGCTTGGAGATAGCCTCACTGCTGCTTTGTTCCAAATTACCCTTAGGAGGAAATAGCCTTTGGAGGTCATTATAAGCCTCGGGTAATTTTTTACGGATGGCCTGACGTGAGGCGATTTGCTCAATTAAAAGGCGCTTATCCTCGTCCTTGGCAAATTTGAATAATAAGCTGCTGGTATCGGCTTTAAGATTTTCGAGAATGAAGTTCCGATTCGCCTCTTCTTGTACTAAGCTTTTAAGCCGGGAGGTCTTCATCGTTGAGATCATTCTGCGTAAGCCAGCGAACAAACTTCACCTGCGGGAAAAATTCAGCGGCTAAGAGACGGATTACGCTGTAAACGGGTACCGCGACAATCATTCCTGATATACCAGCAATAGAGGCCGCAAAAGAAATCACTAAAAAGATTTCCAGCGGATGGGCTCGTATTGAGGTTGAGAATACGATCGGTTGGGTGATAAAATTGTCGATCAATTGTACTACTGCGAAAATGCTGAGGATTATGACAAATGCCGATCCCAGTTCCAAATTGGTATTGCTTATGGTTTGCGCCAGACCCAATAAAAGACCAAAGGCCAAACCGATAATAGGCCCTAAGTAGGGGATCACATTAATAAGTCCGGCAAAAAATCCAATTACAATGGTATTGTGGAAGCCCGCAATTTTCAAACCTACCGAAACTAAGGTGGTAATAATAGTGATTTGTAAAAGCAGACCAGCAAAATAGCGGGTTAAATTGTTGCGTAAACGTGGGGTTACCTTATGCACGCGATCGTCGTATTTATCCGGAATCAGCGAAAGCACAATATTCCGAAAGAGAAATTTCTCTCGTAAAAAGAAGAAGGTGATAAATAAGATGCTGAAAATGGCAAAGGCTGTGTTTCCTAAGCTTCCAATTAAATTCGTGAAAGTGTCACTCACCTTATCAAAGCTTAGTGCTTCGACCACTTTTGATCCAACGCGACTGCTCTCGATGCTGTTTACCGAATTACTGGTGTCCATTCCCAAAGAAGATTGAATACTGATAATCTCATTCTGAATTTCCTGATACAGCGATTCGTAATCTACATTAGCCAATACACTCAGCTCATGCATTAAAGCGGGGATAAAGATGGAAAAGAGTACCCCAACCAAGGTCATCATAATGAGTAGGGTAAGGGCAGCTGCCAAACTCCGATTGATCTTCAGTTTGGGCCATCGTTGACCACTTAATGCATCCACCAGTGGTTTACCGATTATAGATATTACGGCCGAAACCAGCACATAGGTTAAGGTATAGCGTACTTGCCATACCATGTATCCCGACCATACAATCAAGGCCAGGTAAAAAACACTGAGTAATACTTGGCGGGTGACCTTATTCATAAGAAGGATCCATTAAATGCATAGTGAATCAGGTTTGCTCCCATCTTTAATGCTTTGAGGCGAACATCCTCAGGATCATTATGTACTTCCGGATCTTCCCAGCCATCACTTAAATCACATTCGTAGGTATAAACCAAAGCCAAACGACCATTAATAAACAAACCCCAAGCTTCTGGAGCCTGGCCATCGTGCTCATGGATTTTAGGTAATCCATCCTGAAAATTGAAAGGCCCTTTAAAAATGGGATGATCGGCACTTAGTAATTGCAATTTTCCCTCTCCAAAAATGCGGTTCAGCTCTGGGCGGATGTACTCATCCATACCATAATTATCATCAATATGTACAAAGCCTCCCGCTTCTAAATAGCGCTTCAGGTTATCGGCTTCTTGTTTGTCAAAGATGATATTTCCATGACCGGTGAGATGTAAAAAGGGATATTCGAAAATTTCAGTGGAGCCCATCTCAACGGTAGCATAATCCGGATTTAGGCTGCTACCGATCTGACTATTGCAGAACTCACTAAGGTTGCTCAGTGCGCTGGGATTTGCATACCAGTCGCCCCCTCCGCGGTATTTTACCAAAGCCAGTTTTTCCGTTTGGCCATTAGCTATGTGGAAGCTTATTGCAAGAAGAAGAGTCAACAGATATTTCGGCATATAGCAAAAGTAATTTTTTATTCGGGCTGCCGGGCTTCATATTGAGCGATGGCAGCTATTTGTACTGCTGCCGTTTCGGTTCGCAAGACTTCTGGGCCCAGATCTAAATGTTTGAAGCCTTGTTTTTCGGCCCAAGAGACTTCCTGCGGACTAAAATCACCTTCGGGTCCAATCAATATCAATTGAGGTTGCTTAAAGTCAATCTCATTTAGGGTAATACGCTCTGAACTATTTAAGGATGCGATATAGCGCTGCTCCGGCAATTCCAGTTTATCTAAGTTCTTAAGCTCCATAATTTCGCTTAAGTCCGGCATAAAGCCTTTGTGACTCTGCTTGAAAGCGGCCTCCATAATACGCAGACCTCGTTCTCTTTTGTAAACCTTCCGCTCAGAATGCTCGCAAAGCAAGGGAATGATTCTTTGAACGCCTAGTTCTACAGCCTTTTCAATAAACCACTCAAAACGATCATTGCTCTTGGTAGGGGCAATGCCAATTTGTAAAAGGGGGGACTTTTGTCTTCGTCTTTCCTTTAAAACTTTGAATTGCAGGCTTTTCTTTGCGATAGTCTCAATTTCAGCTTCATATACAATGCCATCGCTATAGCTAATGGAGATGTGCTCTCCGGGGCTTAAGCGTAAAACCCGACTGGCATGATGACTGTCGCTTTCATTTAAAAATCCTTGATTGCTGTCGCCTTCTCGCGCTAAAAAGTGATTCATGCTTCTAAGGGTTTTCGGGCCGCAGCTACCACACTGAGGTCTGCAAAGTTTTGCTTTTGATATTGATAATAGCCACTAATGGCAATCATGGCGCCATTGTCAGTAGTATATTCAAAGGAAGGAAGGAAAAGCTCCCAGTTTAAACTGGATTTTCGTTCTTCCAGCGCTTCTCTTAATCCTGTGTTGGCAGAAACTCCGCCCGCAATAGCAATCCGTTTTATTCCATATTGCTCAGAGGCCAATTCGAGCTTATCCATTAAAATACTTACAATGCTATTTTGGATGCTGGCACAAAGGTCATTTAAGTTTTCCTGGATGAAATTCGAGTTTTCCTTCATTTGCTTTTGCAGGAAATAGAGAATGCTGGTTTTTAAACCACTAAAACTAAACTGCAATTCAGGCATGCGTGGTTTCGCAAATTCAAAGGCCCCGGGATTTCCCAATTTAGCCCGCCGATCGATTTCTGGTCCGGCCGGATAAGGCAAGCCCATTATTTTACCAGCTTTATCAAAAGCTTCTCCTGCGGCATCATCAATTGTGCTGCCCAAAAGTTTCATATCATAGGCTGAATTTACCTGAACAATTTGGGTATGTCCACCGCTTACAGTTAGGCATAAGAAGGGAAACTCAGGATTGGCTTGACGAGGATCTTCAATAAGATGTGCCAAAATATGGGCTTGCATATGGTTAACCTCAATTAAGGGGATGTCCAAAGCCAGGCTTAGGGACTTGGCAAAACTGGTGCCCACCAGGAGGGAACCCAATAGACCTGGGCCGGAGGTGAAAGCCACGGCAGATAGCTCATTTAGCTTAATCCCCGCTTTTTTTAAAGCCGAATCTAAGCTTGGCACAATATTTTGTTGATGAGCACGAGAAGCTAATTCTGGAACAACACCACCATATTCCGCATGTATTTTTTGATTGGCAGTTACATTTGCAAGAATTTTGCGATTTTGGACAATGGCGATAGAAGTATCATCGCAGCTGCTTTCAATTCCCAGTATTGTAATATCCATAGTACAAAGTTACGATCAGAAGACTGCTTAAAATAATCGGACGCCTCTTGCTGGTGATTGTTATCCTGCTTTTAATGCTGGCAGGAGTTTTCATGATTCCATCTGTGCAGGTTAAAGCCGCCCAAAAAGGGGCATCTTGGTTTAATAAGAAGTTCTCGCAATCCCTTAGTATAGAACGTTTTCAGTATCATTTCCCGAATGAAATCAGCTTGGAGAACGTTCTACTTCCAGACCATAAAGGAGATACTCTTTTTTATGTAGGCAGCCTCGAATTAAGTTTCAAAGCCTATGCTCAATTAAGCAGAAGCTTGTATCTCAATCACGTTGAAATGAGTGATGCCTATTGCTATCTGATCACTCAAAATGGAGATACTACCAGTAATTTAAGTGTCTTTATAAATTCCCTTTCCGGTGATGGTCCAAAGGATCCTAATCGATCTTTTAATTTAAAAATCGCCGATATCGATTTGGAAAACGGACGTTTTTATCTGGCGAATCGAAATGAACCCGACCGAATTCAGTTTCATTGGCGCCATGCCAATACGAATCTTAATTCTTTTCTTCTTGCCGGTAAAGATGTGAGTGCCACCATTGAAAGTATTCAATTTGATGACGGAGAGGAGTTCTCCGTTCAAAATGGAAAGGGACAATTTTTATATGGGCCTAAAGGCTTAGTGGTTAATGGTTTAGAATTAACTACAGGAAGAGGGCATTTAGCAGGGGAATTAACTTTTATCACCAGCTCCGCTACTAACTATTCAAGCTTTGTAGACTCCGTACACATGCTGGGGGCCATTGAATATGCGGCGGTTGCGGCGGAGGATATACGTTATTTCAGCGATGCTTATCCGCAATTTCCTACCGCTTTGGTTAAAGGACGATTTGATGGTACTGTAAATGACTTGTACCTGGAAGACCTGGAGATTGAAGCTCTGAGTCACTTGGAAGCTAGAGGTGATTTGCATTTGACCAAAACCACTTCAGGGGTCAACCTTCATTTGGAAACTCAAAAGCTTTATCTCCAAGGACAAGCAGAAGAAGCCAAACAAATAATCGGCATGTTCCAGGACAGCCTGCCGGAAATCATTGATCGCTTGGGCTTAATTCAATGGCAGGGAGCTTATAATGGAGGCGTCTATGATTTTGTTACCCAAAGTTCCTTTAAGTCGGATTTAGCCGATATGGAGCTCAATATTCAGATTGGGAATTTGCGAAATCCCCAATCCCTGATTTATAAAGGTAGGGTAGATGCCAGCCGAATAAATATTGCTGCCCTCACCGGAAATTTTGGTGATTTTAAAACAGCCGAATTGGATTTGGAGCTGGATGGTAAGGGCTTTGATCCACTGACCATGCGCAGCAAGGTAAAAGGAGCCATTCATCATTTCTATTATAATGGTTATCGTTATCAGGGGATGGCGGTAAATGGTCAAATCGCCGAAAGTAATTTCAAAGGTCAGTTTAGAATTAAGGACCCCAATCTTAGCTTTCTTTTTGACGGGATTGCCAGCTTTGGTACCGATTCTTCGGAATATGATTTTACCGCTCAGGTAGATTCAGCCAATCTCTACGCCCTTCATTTGGTAAAGGATAGCTTGGCTCAGTACCGTGGGGCCATGGATATTGATGTTTTGATTCTCGATCAAGACCACTGGGCAGGAACGGTAGATTTATTTGATCTTAAATACCGCAATTCCAGTCAGACTTACGATTTAATGGATGTGGCGATCGAGGCCAGTGGATTGCAAGAGGAAAAACAGCTTCGGGTTCGATCGGATATATTGGAGGCCAACCTCGAAGGTCAGTACACCTATCTGGGGATGTCTCGGATTTTTAGCCATCATTTTAAAAAGTACCTCATACCGGAGCGTTATCGCGATACCCTCCAATCGCCAGTGAATTTCAGCTACGACCTTACCTTTAAAAACTCATCGGCTCTAAGCCAGGCCTTAATTCCCGAGTTGTTGATTGAACCGGGTACCCATGTGCAAGGGGAGTACCGAGATGGAGAGAACCTCTTGCGAATGAATCTCAATTCCGATGGAATTCGGTACGGCGCGAATCTTTTCCAGAACCTTGACCTGCAGTGGTTATCCGGTGCGGCCGACTTATTAAACCTTACTTTGGAGCGCTATCAGTATGGTGAAGGAAGACATATTGATAGTATTCAATTCGTTAATGTCTTTGCCGGGGATAGTATGAACTACAGCCTGGATATGATCCTCAGAGATAGCATCGACAGCTATGGCAGCTTTGAAGGCCTCATCGCTATTTTGGATAGCAATGCCTATCGCATGCAGTTCGACAGAGGGGATATGCTTTTCGGCAACCGTAGTTTTAAACTGGATACTGGTTCCGTAATGCGAGTAGATAGTTCAGGATTTTCCATTGATTGGCTGAAAATCAGTGGACCTTCCTTGGCGCTTACCGCGGCTGGGTATATCAGCAAAGACCCGAATCAAATTTTACGTTTGAACGTAAGGGGCCTCGATCTGGATTTCCTCAATTATTTTCAGGAAAGCCGAAAAGCCTTCATCCAAGGGAATTTGGAAGGTAATATCATCGCCACCGAATTACTAACCAATCCGCGTTTTGAAGCCGATATTGAAGTGGATAGTCTGCAATTGAATCAAGTACACATGGGGCGCCTGGACTTGCGCAGTGACTATAGCTATGATGATAGTAAGATTAATATTGACGCTCTGCTGAAACTGGGTGAATTAGAAATGCTGAATGCCAATGGTTTTTACGATAGCCAGGGCATAGGTAATATTGATTTGACCTTCAAATTCAATCGCTTCTATTTGGCAGCTTTGGATCCCTTTGCTGCGCCAGTGGCCGAAAATTTACGGGGTCAAGCGAGCGGAACCGTTACCATGAAAGGGCCGGCTCGCAAGCCTGATATCAAGGGAGAGTTCTTACTACCTAAAGCGGGTTTAACCATCTCCTTCCTGCAAACCGATTATAATTTAGTTGGACAGCCAAAGCTTCTATTGGATAATGAAAGTATTCGTTTCCCCAACCTCAAATTGGTGGATGCCAATCATAATGTAGGCTATCTTAACGGGGAAGTGCGTCACCGGGCCTTTAAAGACTTTTACATTGATTTAAATATTGATGCCCAACAACTCCTGGTACTGAATACCGGTCCCGATCGAGAGGATGCCTATTATGGTACTGCATTGGCCTCCGGAAATTTAAAAGTACAGGGGCCTCCATCCAGAGTTAAAGTCTACGCCGATGTTCGAAGCGAGCGCGGAACCCAATTTAATATCCCCATTGGCGGCGCTACCGAGGTGAAGCAAAGTGGTTTTGTAAACTTTATTGCCCCGGAAGATTCGGAAGAAGGTTTAAAAATTCTAAATACCCAATTTGCCTTGGATGAAGGGGTTTCCCTGGATTTTGATATGGATATTACGCCTAATGCTCAGGTGAGCATCATTTTAAATGAGAGTACTGGCAACCAATTAGATGGCAAGGGTAGTGGCCTGATTAAGATGAAGTTGGAGCCCAATCGAGATTTGGAGCTTTTTGGTACCTATACGGTAGATGAAGGGGAATACAAATTCAATATTGATGGCTTATTCGCCAAAAACTTTGAAGTGCAGCGAGGTGGTACCGTGGTTTGGAATGGTGATCCCTATGCAGCTCGATTAGACCTCACCGCTATTTACCGAACTAAAGCTAATCCGGGTATCCTGACGGGCGAGAGCAATGGTATCAGCACCGCTGTAGATATCTACCTCTTTATTAAAGGGGAGCTAACCAATCCGGAGATCAATTTTGCGATTGAATTACCCCGAGCTACATCCTCTACCCAGGCGGTATTGGCGAATCGTTTAACTACCGATCAAGCAATTAATCAGCAGGTATTCAGTTTGTTGGCCTTCAATAGCTTTACACCACCCAGTAATTTCGTAGATGGAACGCGAAATGCGATTAATCAATGGGATTTAATTGCCGGTCAGGCCGCGGCTTTCTTAAACCGCTTTACTGGCGACTATGAATTGAGCTTGTCTTATCAGCCTGCTAATCAAGGTCAAGATCCTACCACTGCAGGTAACAGCCAGGAAGAATTGGAAGTAGGAGTCTCCAAGAATTTCTTCGAAGATCGTTTAACGGTGAACTCCTCTGTGGAAGTGCCCCTTAATGAGAACAATAATAGTATCGCGGGGGACTTCGAATTAATATATAAACTAACAGAAGATGGTAAAGTTAGAGCTAAGGCCTTTAATCGATCAGTGGATAATAATCTCAATTTCAACATTGGTCAGCAGCAGCTTTACCAACAAGGTTTAGGTCTCTCCTTTAAAATTGACTTTAATACCTATAAGGAGTTGTGGCAAAGGGCTTTACGCAGTGCTAAGCGAGAAGATAAACCAGAGGTCTTGGAGGAAGATCCCGAATTGATGGGACCTCAAACTATTAAGCCTTAAGAACGATAGGAGTTTTCTCTTTCTATTTTTAATTCCCGGCTTTTGCGATCCAAAGTAAATTGAAGGCCTTCACCAGCGATTAAAGTTTTAGGGAAAACAGACTGCGCTTCAGCCAGCAGGCCATGAAAGTCCTTATAACGAACTGAGAAATGACCAATTAGCAATTGCTTAGCCTTACAGATTTCTGCAATTTCGGCCGCTTGTGCAGCAGTGCTGTGATTGGTTTTTAAGGCTCTATCCTTTTCACTGCTCAGGAAAGTGGCCTCGTGATACAGTAAATCTACCCCTTTAAAATAGCGATGTAAATGCTTTACCGGTAAGGTGTCGGTACAATAGGCATAGCTCATAGGTGCTGCATTGGCCTCTGTAAGCTCTTCGTTGGGGATGCGCTTACCATTGGCATCAATCCAATCACTTCCGGCTTTAATCCTGCGAATTTCGGCAACGGGAATATCATACTTCTCCAATTCTTCCTTGAGCATTTTTCGAGGCAGGGGCTTTTCCTGGAAAAGAAAGCCAAAGCAGGTAATGCCATGCCTGAGCGGAAAGGAGTGGACTTCTAGGTGCTTATCCTCGAAGATGCAGGTTTTTCGATCGGGGTCCAAAGCATGGAAATGCAAGGGGTAGGATATCTTCGAATCGGTGATGGCCAACTGCTGACGTACCGCTTCTTCCAATTTCTCGGGCCCGTAAATATGCAAAGCCGCATGCCGATCTAATAATTGCATAGTGGTTAGCAAGGGAATTAAGCCATAGAAGTGATCGCCATGTAGGTGACTGATCATAATATGCTTTACGCGTCCAAAGCCAATGCGGTGTTGACGAAGCTTAACTTGAGTTCCCTCTCCACAATCGATTAGGAAAAACTCATTGCCAATGCCTAAGAACTGTGCGGTTGGGCTACGATTACTTAGGGGAATGGCCGAGGAGGCTCCCAATATACTGAGGCTGAGGTGCTCCATTAAGCGCTAAAACTGATTTTCTTCTTAGCGGCGAGTAAGTACAATACGGCCATGCGAATGGCTACGCCGTTTTCCACCTGATTTAAGATAATACTTTGATCACTGTCGGCCACTTCGGTACTAATCTCTACACCACGGTTTATTGGGCCGGGATGCATAATCACAATCTTTTCTTGAAGATCGTCGAGCAGAGCTTTATCAATACCGTAGCGTTGGGTGTATTCCCGAATGCTGGGGAAGTATTTTAAGTCCTGGCGTTCGTGTTGTACCCGCAACATATTGGCTACATCGCACCATTCCAGGCTTTTTCTAAGATCGTGGCTTACTCGAACACCTAAGGAATGGATATGCTTAGGGATAAGGGTGCTGGGGCCGCAAACTTCTACTTCGGCGCCCATTTTTTGGAGGCAAAGAATATTGGATAGGGCCACACGTGAGTGTAGGATATCGCCCACAATGGCAATCTTCTTTCCGGCAAGGTCCCCTAATCTTTCGCGAATGGAGAAAGAGTCGAGTAGGGCTTGGGTAGGATGCTCATGAGCACCGTCGCCGGCATTCACAATAATACTATCTACATGCTGGCTTAGGAAGTAAGCAGCCCCCGGTTTAGGATGACGCATTACGACCATATCCACCTTCATGCTGAGGATATTGTTTACCGTATCAATAAGGGTTTCTCCTTTAGAAACAGAGGAGGAGGCTGCGGAGAAGTTTACCACATCTGCCGAAAGGCGCTTTTCGGCTAATTCGAAAGAAAGGCGCGTTCGGGTGCTGTTTTCGAAAAAGAGGTTGGCTACCGTAATATCCCTTAAGGACGGTACTTTCTTAATCGGTCGGTTGATCACTTCTTTGAATTGAGCTGCGGTTTGGAAGATCAGCTCGATGTCTTCGCTTTGGAGGTACTTAATCCCCAAAAGGTGATTCACCGTTAATTCACTCATGTTCTCCAATTTCTAAATAAACGGCATCTTCACCTGCCTTAAGGTGTGCCCAGTCTACCGATACCCGATCGCCGGCCAGGCTATCTACCTGCCGACCTACATAGTCGGGTTGAATGGGCAATTCGCGGCTAAAACGCCGATCGATTAAAACCAATAATTCTATTTCAGCCGGACGGCCAAAAGATTGAATGGCATCCATGGCGGAGCGAACACTGCGTCCGGTATACAGTACATCATCGATAAATACCACCTTCTTTCCTTCCAGGAGCACATCGATTTTAGTCATGCTTGGTTCCAGGGGACTGTTCCGACGGCGGAAGTCATCGCGGAAGAAGGTAATGTCCAGGGTTCCATGCGCCACTTTATCCACCCCATTGGCTTCGAGGATTTCCACCAATTTGTGCATTACATGAATGCCTCGACTTTGTAAGCCAATTAAAACGGTGTTTTCGAAATTACCATGATTTTCAATTAGCTGCTGGGCTAATCGATGGAGAGCAATATGAATGCTACGGGCGCTAAGGAGTTTCTTTTTCTTCATGCTCTTGATGCTTCAAAAGTACTAATTATGGCTCAAGCTTAGTCGAAAACTTTCGTCCAGTCGATACCATCAAAATTTCCGGAGCTCATCAAAACAATAATCTCATGTTGATCTTTTTGCTCCTGAATCAATGCCTCTAGTTCGGCGCTATTTAGGATCACCTTAACTTTTTCAGAGGCAAAGGCTTTCTGTACTTCATCAATGCTTAAGGCCGGCAGTTTTTTATGGGCCAGCACTTCGGGGTTAAAGTAAACGATGGCAGTATCGGCCGGATCCATGCTATTGGCATACTGCTGCATGAACTCCAGATTGAGGCTGCTAAAGGTGTGTAGTTCCAGAACGGCTAAAAAGCGACTGTTGCCAAAGGTTTCGCGGCAAGCCTGTACGCTGGCTTTTACTTTGGATGGGGCATGGGCAAAATCGCGAAAAACCTTAAGAGCTTCAGTTTCAATTAAGGGTTCCATTCGCTTGGAAGCACCTTCAAACTCTACAATTGCCTCGTAGAACTCTTCATCGGTAAGGCCCATTTGACTGCATACCCAGCGGGCACCTTCCAAATTATTCATGTTATGAGCGCCAAAAACCTGAAGTGGTAAATCGCCCTCTAAAGTCTCCAGAATAAATTGCTGGTCCTCCACTCTGTAAGTCGGAGTTTGGTAGGGGAATTTCTTCAGTTCCTGGGTAGCGGATTCCACCAGGTTCTTTACTTCCGAATCATCGGCATTGTAAATAATCTGACCACCCGGTTCAATGTATTCGAAGAGTAATTCGAATTGGTGGCGGTATTCTTCAAATTTTGGGAAAACATTGTAATGATCCCAGGCAATGCCAGAAAGCAAAGCAATATTGGGTCGGTAATGCACAAATTTAGGACGAGGATCTAAAGGGGAGGAGAGGTATTCATCACCTTCAATCACCATAAATTCATTGTGATCGGTAAGGCGAACCATAGTGTGGAAACCTTCCAATTGAGCACCCACCATATAATCACAATCGCGACCATGAAAATTGAGTACATGCAAGATCATGGAGGTGATGGTAGTTTTACCATGACTCCCAGTAATCACTACACGGGTTTTATTCTTACTGCTTTCGTAGAGATATTCCGGATAGGAAAGCACTTTCAAACCCAGCTCCAGAGCCTTTAGTAATTCGGGATTGTCCTTGCGGGCATGCATTCCCACTACTACCATGTCAATATCCTCGCTAATGCGATTCGCATTCCAACCCATGGATTCGGGTAGAATTCCGGCCTCGGCTAATCGACTGCGGGAAGGCTCAAAGATTTCATCGTCGCTACCACTCAGATCATGACCTTGTTGGTTCAGGGCCAGGGCAAGATTGTGCATGGCGCTTCCGCCGATGGCAATAAGGTGAATTTTCATGGCTGTGCTTTAGAACAAAGCTAAGCCCTATCTAGCAATTACGGAATTTCTATGCGGGCTGTTTCCGCCAAGTTATCCATAAACTTTTTAGCAATGTGGAAGTCACCCGGAACGGTAGCGCTACCCATTTCGCTATGAGTTTGAGGTTCATTACGCAGGTCAATTCCTTCGCCGGCAGAAAAGAGCTCATCAAAAACTACCTGTAAGTTGATGCTTTGAACATTACCATCTTTCAATTCCAGATTGATAGGATAAGTTACCACTTTGTACAGGCTGTCTAAGCCGGGGTGATAAGCATTAAGCACATCACTAGTGTCTCCATTTAATTGACCGGTATAATCAGAGCGACCTTCTAAAATCGCAAAGCGATATTTCAACATGGTCCAGTACATCTGATTGTAAGAAGAAAGAGGATGATCTTGAGGGAAACTTTCCGGATCTTGATCATTTTGCTGAGGATCTAAACCAAAGCCCAATCGAAGCGAGGTATAGTTTCCAGGTTTCACTTGTGCAGAGAAAGCACCGGTATTACTATTACCTACATCAGCCAATAGGATGTCTTCCATTTCAGTTTCAGAGCTGGCCGAAACTAAGGTAACATGGCTTAAATAAAGCTTGAACTTCTTCAGGTTGAAATCATATCCAGTGGACATGCGCAGGGTATCACCAATATGATATTTGGTGGATCCGCCGTCACTCAGTACAATTTCCGTTTGGAAATTAACCGTTGCGGCAGGAGTGGTTTTTCCATCCTCATCGTCCTTGCAATTGGTAATAATAAAGGCAAGAACCAGCAGAGTGAGAACGGTCTTAATACTTGTTTTCATAATTAAAAGATGCCTATGCTCAGACTATCAGCCATAGCTTTGGCGATGGTGAAATCTTGGGTATTAGTGGGATCGCTCTCCACTTCAGTAACCAGAGCCATAGGGAGTTTGTCTAATAATGGCTTAAGATCGGCCAAAAGGAAGACCCGTACTTTTTGCAAATTATCAATGCTGAAGCTACGG
>DLRW01000002.1 GCA_002501205.1 Flavobacteriales bacterium UBA7878 | reverse complement strand
TAAAAAGTTTGGAGGCGGCCTGCGACGCTTTGGAAGCTGGTACTATTGATGCTTTGGTTACTGCTCCTATAAATAAAGAGAGTATCCAGAGTAAGGATTTTCGTTTTTCGGGACATACCGATTATTTGGAAAGTCGCTTTAAAAGCAAGGCAACCATGATGTTCCTCGCTCCTGAACTACGTTTAGCCCTGGCTACTGTTCATGTGCCACTGGCGCGGGTAACCGAATTGATTACTCCGGAATTAGTTGAGCAAAAGATTATGGCCTTGCATCAAAGCTTGAAAGATGATTTTCATCTGCCCAAAGGCCGCATTGCCGTATTAGCTTTAAACCCTCATGCAGGCGATAAGGGAGTTATTGGCAAGGAAGATCAGGAGATCGTATTGCCGGCGATTGAAAGAGCCAAAGAAAAAGGGGCTTTAGCCATGGGACCTTATCCAGCGGATAGCTTCTTTGGTTCTTCGGCCTATCAGGATTTTGATATGGTCTTGGCCATGTATCACGATCAGGGCTTAGTAGGCTTTAAGAGTATTACCTTTGGAGAAGGGGTGAACTATTCGGCCGGCTTACCTATTGTAAGAACCAGCCCGGATCATGGTACGGCATTCGACATTGCCGGCGAAGGAAAAGCGGATCCCGGATCATTTAGATCGGCGGTCTTTGCGGCCATTGATTTATACCGTTCCCGATCAGGTACCGCAGAAATGACGGCCAACCCCTTAAAAATCAAAGGCAAAAAAAAGTAAATAGCCTTTGTGATTGTTGAATAATTTATACATTTGCGCTCCCTAAAAAATCAGGCATGGAGAAACGTTTGAAAGACTTCGAAATTGCGTTCTCTGGTTTGAAACTAGGAGAGCATCAGTTTGATTTTCAGATTGATGCGACGTTCTTTGAAGCCTTCGATTATCAGGATTTCGAAAAAGCCGACCTTCAGGCGAAGATGAACTTGCTAAAGCGTGAAACGCAGATGGCATTGCACTTAGAGCTCGAAGGAAAGGTTTGGGTGCCCTGTGATTTAACCAATGAAATGTTTTGGCTTCCTTTATCGGCCGAAGCGGAAGTGATGGTAAAATTCGGGGATGATTTCGATGATAGTGAAGAAGATTTGCTAATCCTTCCACATGGAGAGCATCGCTTTAATGTGGCTCAATACTTCTACGAAATGGCAGTATTGGCGAAGCCCTTAAAAGTTGTGCACCCCGATGTTGAAGCCGGCAAAATGGGTCAGGAAATTCTGGAAAGACTGGAAGCTCTGAGCCCCGAAGAACACAGCAATGAAGAGCAAAGCGAGGATACTGATCCTCGTTGGGATAAATTAAAGGACTTATTGAACTAAATTAGAGAAGATGGCGCATCCTAAACGCAGACAAAGTACTACTCGCCGCGATAAGAGAAGAACTCATTACAAGGCTGAAGCGCCTACTATTGCGGTTTGTTCCGTAACCGGCGAAGCTCACCTTTACCACCGTGCTTACTGGCATGAAGGAAAACTTTACTACAAAGGTAAAGTGGTAATGGAAAAAGAAGAAGCGGCCGCTTAATGGCGCTTCTCTAAGAAGAGAATATAAGAAGGCAGTCCATGAGTCTGCCTTTTTTCGTTATGAACAGGATAGGAATTGACATAAGGGGCGGAGACCGTGCACCTCAGGTAGTGCTGGACGGTTTAAAGCTGGCATTGGGCGAAATTCAAGGAGATACCCAGGTGGTTCTCTATGGTCTAGAAGAAGATCTTAATGAAGTTCCCGCTCAATGTGAAGCCCGGATTTGTGGCAGCGCCATTGCCATGGATGAACATCCGGTTCGTGCTTTACAACAGAAATCCGACTCTACCTTAGTGCAAGGCATTAGCGATTTGGCCCGGGGCAAGATTGATAGTTTTGCCAGCGCCGGGCATTCCGGAGCTTTAATGGTAGCCTCTATGCAAGCTTTGGGTTTGCATGAGGGTATTAGTCGCCCGGCAGTGGTTTCATTATTTCCTAAGTTAAAAGGTGGCCAAACCGTAGTCCTCGATGTGGGGATCAACGTAGATGCCAAGCCTGAGCAGTTTTTAGAATTTGCTCGTTTGGGAAAAGCCTATGCTCAATCCGTTCTAGCTTGTAAGGAACCTCGGGTAGCTCTCCTTAATACCGGTTCTGAAGAAAGCAAGGGAAATTTACTCTATCAGAAAGCCCATCAAATATTAAAGGAGCAAGAGCCCTCTTTTATTGGTAATGCTGAAGCGCGAGAATTATTTAATCTCGAAGCCGAAGTATTGGTATGTGATGGTTTTACGGGAAATATGCTCCTTAAACAAACCGAATCCTTTTATTCATTAAGTCGACATTTGGATTTGGAACACAGCTTTCTGGAGCTCATCAATTATGAAAAATACGGGGCTTCCCCCATTTTAGGGATTAAAGGAAAAGTCCTTTTAGCACACGGGGCTTCGGGCCCTGAGGCGATAAAAAGCATGATATTAGGCGCCGAATCGTTTGCTCTTGCTAATTTTGCTGAGCAATTTTCCGCATCTAGCACCATTTAATATGGCAAAAACCGCAGCAATCACTGCCGTTGGAGGCTACCTTCCAGAGTATCGGCTAAGCAACTCTGTTCTGGAAACCATGGTAGATACCTCTGACGAATGGATCACTACTCGAACAGGAATTAAAGAACGTCGTATTCTTCGTGAGAAGGGTAAAGGCGTATCCTATATGGGCATCAAAGCCGCCGAAGAATGTTTGGCCAAGGCGAATGTAAAGCCCGACGAAATTGACCTCGTAATCTTTTGTACTGTAACTCCGGATATGCCGGTAGCCAATTCTGCCTCCTTTGTAATTTCGGAAATGGGCATGAACAAGGCTTTTGGTTACGATTTGCAAGCTGCCTGTTCCGGTTTTTTATTCGGCTTGAATGCCGCATCTCAGTACATCGAATCCGGTCGATATGAAAAGGTCTTAGTCGTTTCAGGCGATAAAATGTCTTCCATCATCGACTATAGCGATCGCACCACTTGCGTAATTTTTGGCGACGGCTGTGGCGCTGTGCTCCTCGAACCTAATGAAGAAGGCTTAGGTGTACAAGACTGTATTTTACGTAGTGATGGTATTGGGCGCCAGTATCTGCATATTAAGGCAGGGGGCTCCATGTATCCTCCCAGTAAGGAAACAGTAGAACTGGGACATCATTTCGTACATCAAGAAGGTCAGCAGGTATTCAAGTTTGCCGTGACCAATATGGCAGATGTTAGTGCTCGTATTATGGAGCGCAACAATCTTACTTCTGATGATGTAGCTTGGTTAGTTCCGCATCAGGCCAATAAAAGAATTATTGATGCCACAGCCAAGAGAATGGGCTTGGGCTCAGATAAAGTGATGCTGAATATCGATCGATACGGCAACACAACCAATGGAACTCTTCCCCTTTGTTTATGGGACTATGAGAAGCAGTTGAAGAAAGGTGACAACCTGGTTTTTGCTGCTTTCGGCGGAGGATTCACCTGGGGTGCAATCTACCTCAAGTGGGCCATCGACGCCAAGTAAATTTTTTTAGCTTTGTTTTGCACCCTGAAAATTTAAACACCACCCTTCCATGGACTTAAAAGAAATTCAGAATCTTATAAAGTTTGTGGCCCGTTCCGGTGCCGCTGAGGTAAACCTCGAAACTGAAGATTTCAAGATTAACATCAAAACCGAATCTGCGGTACTGAATGAGAATAAGACTCAGGTAATCAGCATGCCACAAGCTATGGCAGCACCAGCTCCGGCACATCATGCCCCAGCTGCACCTGCCGCACCAGCTGCTGAAGCTCCTGCTGCGCCTGCTGCTACCAGTACAGAAGACGATTCTAAATACATTACTATTAAATCCCCAATGATCGGTACTTTCTACCGTCGTCCTAGTCCAGACAAGGATCTTTTTGTAAGCGTTGGTGATGAAGTATCTGAAGGTACTGTAGTATGTATCATTGAAGCGATGAAGCTTTTCAATGAAATTGAAAGTGAAGTAAGCGGAAAGATCGTTAAGATCTTGGTTGATGATCAGTCTCCGGTAGAGTACGATCAGCCGCTCTTCCTGGTAGATCCATCTTAAAATTCGGTCTATGTTTAAAAAAGTACTCATCGCGAATCGCGGAGAGATTGCCTTGCGTGTCCTGCGTACCTGTAGGGAAATGGGCATTTCTACCGTTGCGGTTTACTCCAAAGCCGATAAGGATAGCTTACATGTGCGTTTTGCCGACGAAGCTGTATGTATTGGCCCATCCGCCAGTAGCGAATCTTATTTGAATATTCCCAACATAATTGCCGCCGCAGAGATTACTAATGCGGATGCAATTCACCCGGGATATGGTTTCTTATCTGAGAATGCTCGTTTCTCTCGTATTTGTTCAGAAAACGGGATTAAATTCATCGGCCCCAGCCCCGAGATGATCGAGCGCATGGGTGATAAGGCTACAGCCAAGGAAACCATGAAAGCGGCCGGTGTACCTACTATTCCTGGCTCAGAAGGCTTGCTCGAATCTTATGAGGAAGCACTCAAAATTGCCAAGGAAATCGGTTTTCCGGTTATGCTAAAAGCCACCGCAGGTGGTGGAGGTAAAGGAATGCGTGCCGTTTGGAAAGAAGAAGACCTGCTTAAGGCATGGGAGTCTGCTCGTCAAGAAGCCGGTGCTGCCTTTGGGAACGACGGTATGTACATGGAAAAACTGATTGAGGAACCTCGCCATATTGAGATTCAAGTGGTAGGTGATCAAACCGGTAAGGCCTGTCACCTTTCGGAGCGCGATTGTTCTATTCAGCGTCGTCACCAGAAACTTACAGAAGAAACACCATCCCCATTTATGACCGCCAAGTTGCGTAAGTCTATGGGTGAGGCAGCAGTAAAAGCTAGTGAATATATTAAGTATGAAGGCGCAGGAACCATCGAGTTTTTGGTGGATAAGCATCGCAACTTCTACTTCATGGAGATGAATACACGTATTCAGGTAGAGCATCCGATTACCGAGCAGGTAATTGATTATGACCTGATCCGTGAGCAAATTAAGGTAGCCGCCGGAATTACCATTTCAGGAAAGAACTACGAGCCTAAATTGCATTCTATAGAATGTCGTATTAATGCCGAGGATCCCGCGAATGATTTCCGTCCTTCACCAGGAAGAATTACCACCTTTCATGCGCCGGGAGGTCATGGGGTACGTTTGGATACTCACGTATATGCTGGCTATAGCATTCCGCCTTTCTACGATTCAATGATTGCCAAATTGATTACTACGGCTCAAACCCGTGAGGAGGCTATCGATAAAATGCGTAGAGCATTAGATGAATTTGTGATTGAGGGTATCAAAACCACTATTCCTTTCCATCGTGCTTTAATGGATGACCCTGATTATATCGCAGGGAACTACACCACTAAATTTATGGAGACCTTTAAGTATAAAGATGCTTAGGTTTTAGAATACACAAAAAAGGCGGGTCCGTAAGGCCCGCCTTTTTTTATGCTTTTACGCAAGGCTTATTTTATCAGCAAGAGTTTTCCTTGTATAGGTGCTTGAACGCTTTTTGCAGGCTCTGTAAACTCAATTTCGTAGAAATAGATGCCCGTACCTAGCTTACCGCCTTTCCATGCCGTAGCTGGGGTATTTCGATGATGGTATTGAGCATCGCTAAATACCAGTTCTCCGGTTTGATTGAAAATTTTCAAGCTGAAGTGATATTCGTGCTTTGCGGTACTTAGGCTTTGGATATAAAAACTTTCGTTTTGTCCATTCCCATTCGGATTGAGGATATTGGGAACTTGCCAATTAAAAGTGTTTTCCGACAATCCAATAGGAGTTTGGGTATCAAATATTATCCAGTTGGATTGGGAAGGTAAGGCTTGATTTTGTGGATCCTTTGCAATAACCCTTATCGCGTAAAGCCCAGTACCATGAGATTTGGGAATGCTCAGCAAATGTTGATTTAAGTTGGTACTAATACTGTTTAACCACACTACAGAGTCCACTCTAAAGAAATGCCCGTATTCTACAAGGTAACCTCTTTGACTTGGATCCAGACAGTCATAATCGTTCCAAACCAGATCAAGATCATAATTACTCCCCGTGTCTTTACTGGAATTGGCTTCCAAAAGAATGCTTTCACAGGTACGGCTTTAGCCCCAGTTTTCGCCCGCATATCGTAAATCAACAAAGAACTCATAGTTATTGTGATCTACAGGAAAACTGCTGCCACCAAAGCTGATGGTGTGACTTCTGGCCGCCGGGCTTTGCAAACTATGGATAAGGTTCCAGGGGCCTTGGTTTTCACTGGCAAAAATATCCCAACCGCCAAAGAATTTTTGAACATTACTGTTTTGTAAAGCGGAGTTTGCGGACCATTGGAGAGTAATTTTTTCATCCTCTAAAACACTTACTTGCTCGAGTTCGAAGACTGGCGAGGGACAACTACCTATAGAAACAAAAAGGCCAACAAACTCATCAATGGGATCTCCACATTTGCTAAGCAAAGTGTTACCATCATTTCCCACTCTGAACTGGAGTAGATAATTGCCACTTTGAACCATTGGATTCAGTAGTTCCAAACTAATAGAATCAACAAATAACCCTGTACCGGAGTCATGAACAGCAATTATGGGGATCAAGGAGCCATCTGGCGCAAAGAGTCTGAAATCAGTCGGTGAAATCGAGGATTTTTGAATTGGTAATTCAAATTCTAATGTAAGGTTTGTTGAAAAACAACCGACTGGTAATAGCGCATGAATTCCTGTTGGACCAGTACTGTTTCTGGCTAAGTTAGGAAGTTGATAAGCCGATTGAATACTATCAATGGCGTTATTTAAATAGAGCCGACTGGTGTAAGTCCCGTTTTTTAACTGTAAGCCAAAACTTTGACTTGAAGGAGAATTACATGAAGCTGTAACCGGAATCTGTAATTCCCTAACTGCTGAACCTACCGGAACCCAGAAAAGAGAGACAGTATCAAATCGAAAGCTTTCTACTTCAAATTTCACTATGTAGGAGCCTTGCTGATTTGGACTAAAACTGAAGATACCATTTTGTTGATTAATCTGAATCCCTGTTTGACTAGGGATAGGATTATTCGTGGTAAAACCTGCTGCAAAAGGAATTATGCCCCCAGCAGAATCACAATGATTTCCAGTTAATGGTTGAGCAAAACGGTAAATAATACTGTCACCATCCGGATCAATGGCCTTTTGTGAAAAGTTTACAGGAGGAACTCCTATAGGTTGTACACAAAATCCAATTCCTGGATCGCCAGTGAATTGTGGGGAGGAGGAGGGTCCTAGAGTGTTATTTAAATAAACCTCCATAAACATATTGGGTGAAGTAGCCATGTTGTCGGAGACATCTCTACAGCAAGGCGCGCTAACTTTAAATTTGAAGTCATGGCATTGACCAGGTAGGCTAACAAATCCTGAAAATTTATGTGCGGCTAAGTCTTTGTAGGCCGAGTCTTGATCGTCAGCACAGTCAGAGGTACCGCGTACTATCCAACCTCCATAGCTATCATTTGGAGAGCCCATTCCAGGGGGTGGGAAAACCTTGTTTATCGTTACAGTGATATTAGGATAACAACTGCTGGTTAAGCATACATTCTGAGTATTGAAACTTAAATCGGCACCGCTAGTATTCCGATACCAAGTCACAAAAATTTCATAACGGGCGGTGTCTGTTGGTGTTGGTGAGTATTGGTAATACACTTCCCCACTGGAATAATGAGAGGCATTTAATTTCCCTAAAAAAGATAGTAGTAGAAAGCCTGTGCAGAGTCCAAGCCAGTAGCGCGAAGTAAAAGGCATAGATTAAAATTTTGGTAAAAATAGAACTCCTTGAGCCCGAGGGCAAATAAAAAAGGCGAGACTTAGTTAAGGCTCACCTCTTTTGATCGAAACAGAGAAAGGAAAATTGTTCCTTAAGAGCAAATGTTTAGACAGCCCTGTTTGCTAGTAGTTTATTTTCTATGCAAAACGCTTTTGAATAGCATAAGTGGATCCCTAAATGGGATATGAAATTGTGAAATAAAAAAGAAGGCCAAGCGAGCAGAATGATAGTGGAAGCAGAACTGCTGCAAGGCCTTTTTGCGAATAAAAACATTTCATGGTTGGATTTTGATTAAAAGTAGTATGCTGTTCAGGCTTTGGCAATCCTCACTTTGTAAAGCAAGTTTTCAATTGAGCCTGGGCATGTACCTAAAGAAAAATGCCGCCCGGTTTAGAGGCGGCATTGAGTTAAAGCGATCTTAGATTAGAATCCGTTGGCATTAATGGTAAGGGTGCCCTCTAAACTTTGAGCTTCACCACTGGAAGGATTGCTCATTTCAATGATATAGAAGTAAACTCCCGAGCTCAGTCTTTGTCCGGCTTGGTTAAGTCCATTCCAACCTTGGGCGGCATCATTTACCGCATCGAAATTGGGGTTTTGATAAACCCGCTCCCCATGGCGATTAAAGATACTTAAGGAAATATGCTCGTACTGAACACCATTTGCCGGGCTTTGAATATAAAAGCGATCATTTAATCCATCCCCATTAGGGGTAATGATATTGGGAATTAGAACTTCTCCTACCCCAGGTTCGGGTTCCTTAGGATAATGTACTATATAGTAATACACCCAGTTGGATTCTGAAGAATCAGTACGGCTACCACCATTAACATTGCGAGCGACTACTCTTGCGGCATAGGTTCCCTGGCTAAGGCTGTCGGCAGCAGGGATGGCAATATTGGCAATAGTATCGGTAGTTTGAGAATGCAGTTCCCAGAGAATTCCCGGGGCAGGTGCGGAGCTGTCCCGCTTACCATTAAACACATCGTAGTTTCTTACCGATGGGTCAATACACTTAAAGTGATTCCAGTAGAGTGGAAGGTTATTATCTGCTCGCTGAGCACTATCGATGCGCAGGTTTATATTGGAGCAGAAACGACTGGGGATACGGCCTTTGCCATTATAAACTAATTGGACTTGATAGTCGTAAATGAAATTGTCTACATAATAGCCATTGGGCGCAAAGCTATCGACCATAAAGCGCGCACTGGGGTCCTTAATAACCTTAAGGAGAGAGAAGGGTCGTACACCTGCATCAGCGCGATAAATATTCCAAGCATCGAAGGAGGCAAGAACGGCCGGATCTTGAAGGTCGGCATTGCCTGACCAATCTAATCGGACATTTACATCGCCTTCCACCGTTAAGCCTTCTAATTCATAAGAGGGACTGGGGCAGCCACTTACCGGAATCAAGAAGGTGTAGAATTCTGATAGCTCGATACCGCATTCATTCGTGAGGGTATTTCCATCATTACCTCTACGGATTTGCAATACATAAGTACCATCAACATCTAAGGGCTGATTTAACTTTAAGTCCAAGTTTCGAGTAACCAGGAATTGGCAATTGGTTTCAACCTCTACTACGGGGCGAGCAATACCATCGGGACCAATCAGGCGAAAGTCAGTTGGGTCAACAGATGAGCATCGTACATTATTATTGAATTCAATTGAAACAATAGAGTCAAAGCACTGATAGCCCTGGAATATCGGAATCTGATGAACAGTAGCCGTACCATTACTAATACTATCATCACCAAAGAAGACCTGAATATCGTATGCCTGCTTCATGCTATCTATTTGGGCTTGACTGAAGTTTTGAATGATAGCATTATTGCTAGAAGAGGTCAGGGAAAGCCTTGGGCCAGCTTGTGAGGTGGGATTGCAATTCGCGGTTACCGGGATTTGAATTTCACGGACCATCTCACCAATTTTTACCCAAAGCAAGTGAATGGGGTCAAAACGCCAATCTTCCACCACGATTTTAATCACATAAGAACCTTGTTGACTGGGGCTAAATCGGAAGATTCCGGTTTTTTGGTCAATCACAAAGCCGGTGGAGCTAGGGAAGGGATTGCTAACAGTGTAACCAGTTGCAAAGGGGATGTTCGCTTTGCCACCGCAATATGCATTGTTAAAGGCATCAGGAAAACCGGTGGCCTCTTCTGGATGCCCTAAGCGATAAACCAAACTATCGCCGTCTGCATCAAAGGCAGCTTGTAAAAATTCAAATGGTTTAGATCCGGGTTGTGATAAACAAAAGGCTTTTCCGGCTGGGGCCTGAATTTCGGCGGATGAATTATGCCCTAGAGTATTGTTTAATTTGGCAGTGATGACCATACTGCGACCATTAGAGGCTACCAGATTATCGGCTTGATCGCGGCAACATGGTGGTCCGGCGGTAAACTCAAAATCACCACAGATACCTGGAAGAGTGGCGTAGCCACACCAAATATGAGCAGCTAGGTCCTTATAATCTGGATCATTTACATCGGCACATTCGTCCAGACCATTAACAATCCAACCGCCGGTATTATCATTGGGTGAGGCTTGGCCGGGAGGCGGCAGGTTTTTATTTAGAGCTACACTAAGATCTGGATAACAACTGCTGGATATACAGACATTGATTGGTTGATTGGGAATGGTGGCGAAAGAACCGGTATAGCGATAGAAATACACACAGATTTCATAGCGCAATGAATCAGTAGGAGTTGGTGACCAACGGTAAAAAATTTCTCCACTGGAATAGTGAGAGGCCTTAAGGCTAAAACTCATGCTTAGCAGAATTAGGACCGAAAGAGCCCGAAGAAAGACCGAAGTTGATTTTTTCATGGTTGCTAATTTTTAAGCAAGCTAGCTGCTCAGGCCAACCATGTAAAGACAGACTAATTTGAGGGGTTTTATGACTGAGGATTAGCGTTTTTCGTATAAAAAAAGGCCGCCCTAAACAGGACGGCCTTGAGTTATCGATCAGTTTTATGATTCACTAGATTCCACCGGTGTTGATGGTAATATTCCCTTGCAGGGTTTGTGATTCGTTAGAAGCGGGGTTCTCCATTTGGATGATATAG
>DLRW01000003.1:22783-27290 GCA_002501205.1 Flavobacteriales bacterium UBA7878 | reverse complement strand
ATTAAGAGGCCAGATTCTAAGCATTAAGGAGAAGGAGTATATCCAAGCAGCTCGAGTATTGGCCTTTTCAGATATGCGGATCATTTTTCGGCATATTCTGCCGAATGCTTTTGCGCCGCTTATTGTTATTTCGGCGGCAAATTTTGCCGCTGCGATTCTTATTGAAAGTGGTCTGAGCTTTCTGGGCTTGGGGGCACAGCCTCCCACACCTACCTGGGGAACCATGATTAAGGATCATTATGCTTATCTCATTGTGGATAAAGCTTATTTGGCCATTATTCCAGGAATGGCGATAATGTTTTTGGTGCTGGCTTTTATGTTTATCGGTAATGCCTTGCGGGATGTACTGGATATTCGCAGTACTTAAAAGGCTAAGTGAAGACTTAAGCTTTGAGCACTTACTCTGAGCTCGGCAGGAATGGCTCTTAGAAACTCCATTTGATCTTGCCGATGTATCCAATAAAATAAGAGGTCAAAGGCCAGTAAAAAGGCACCGTTCACCATAATGGCCTGCCCAAAACCTTGATTGCGCAGGGCCTTATCTCCGGAATTTCCCCAGTAATTGAGAGCAAATCCACTGCCTATGTAAATTAGGTCTAAGCCGGCATTAATCAGAAGTATTTGTTGGATGTGTTTTTGGGCTTCCAGGCTTTCAATAAGATTGAGACCATAGTTTGCAGTGGAGGCCTGATAAAAACCATAAATAGCGATCCCCAGATTAACACTATTCCAGGCCAGATTCATTTGATGATAAGATCGGGTCAGAGGGTTTTCACTACGAAGCTTGCTTGTACTTATACCAATGTTGACCAGGGCCCAGGATCCTAATATCAACATACCCTTTTGGTTCTTTAACTCCCGCTCTTCATTAAATTCAATGATTTGTTGAGGAATTATTTGTGCCTTTAGGGCAGATGAGCTTAAAGAAAATAGGAGAATAAGTAGCCAGCTTTTCATAGTATCGATAATGAGCTGAGCTTTAAATTGTTCGCTTAGGTGAATATTTCATCCCAATCGGGATGTTCACTACGACAAAAGTCTAAAGCCTTTAAAAAACTTTCGCGGCTAATGCGGTAGGCCCCCAGGCTGGCCAGGTAGCTGTTGTAGATCTGGCAGTCGATTAAGGGAATGCCCCAAAACTCCAGACGTTTACATAGCTCAATGAAACAGATTTTACCTGCATTACTTTGCTTGGAAAACATGGATTCACCGCTAAAACAGGCGCCGGTGGTAATCCCATACAATCCTCCCACTAAATGATCATCCTGCCAGGCTTCTACACTAAAGGCTCTACCCTCACGATGTAATTGCTTAAAGCTGGAAATGTGCTCATCGGTTATCCAGGTACCTTCCTGGCCAGGACGATTTACTTCTTTGCAAGCCTCAATCACTCCGTCAAAGTCTTTATTAAAACTAATTTGAAAGCGTTCCTGATTGATCAGGTTGCGAGAGCTTTTGCTGATATGCACTTCTTTAGGCCGCAAAACCATACGTTCTAAAGGGCACCACCAAAGCAGATCGGACTCTGGTTCATTCCAGGGGAATATTCCTTGATCATAGGCCGCTTCCAGTCGCTTGGGGTTGAGATCGCCTCCCACCGCAACAATACCTTCATCGGGCTCCCAAAGGTCAGGTGTAGGAAACCACATCGATTGGTTGTCTAACTGGTAGATTGGCATTTAGAAAAGCATTAAGGCCCCTAAAAATACCACAGCGCCTAATAGCATCAAAAGTAAAGTGTAGGGAACAATTCTGCGCGCTTTTAAACCGGTGATTCCCAGTAGAGGAAGGGCCCAGAAGGGTTGAAGCATATTGGTTAATTGATCACCGTAGGCCATGGCCATGATTGCTTTTCCATAAGGTATGCCAAGGCTTTGAGCGGTCTCCAGTAAAACCGGACCTTGAATAGCCCACTGACCGCCACCGCTGGGAACAAAGATGTTAATGGCACCAGCACTGAAAAATGTCCAAAGGGGAAAGCTAAAAGCCGTGCTATTGTTGCTGAAATAATGGCTCATGGCTTCAATTAATCCTCCATCACGCATTAAGCCCATAATGCCAAAGTACAGTGGGAACTGCAATAGAATTCCAGCGGCCCCATGAATGGCATCATCCAGAGCATTTAAAAAGTTTTGAAGGCTGCCATGAAAGGCTAATCCCAGGGCCAGTAAACTGAGGTTGATGAAATTGGGTGTCAGAAAGTTTAATCCATCACTATTCCTGGCGCTGCGTATGCCAATAAGCAGAATGAGCAGGCCAATGATCAGGCCAAACCAAGGAGAATGATCCAGTCTTTCGGCGCCACGATGTTTGCCAACCTCAAGCTTTCTATTTTGGGGCTGAACGCTTTCTTCATGACCTGGAGCTTTTCGGGCCATCCAATACATTAAGAGCGGTATGAGGACCAGCAAGAACAAACTTGCCGTTCCGTTCATGGGGCTGAAAATGGTTTCTTCCCAAGCAATTCGTTCTGGCATGCTGATGATCTGGCTATTTACCAGACTTTGCACATGACCCGATTCGGCGGCTTTAATAGGCGCACTGCCGCTAATACCACCATGCCAAACCATTAATCCGCTATAGCCAGCTGCGCCCAAAATACCATAGTTAAAAACCTGTCCTCGGGCACTGAAGTTTTCAGCTGCCTTGCGGGCCATTACTGCACCAAAAACCAAAGCTAAGCCCCAGTTTAAAAAGGCCAGTATTAAGGTGAAAAAACTAATAAGGGCGGTGTTTTTAGCCGGATCACGACTTAAAGAAAGGATCCAATTGATGAAGAGGGTAACGGGTTTGGCTAAGGCCAAGGTGTGGCCTAAAACCAGGATCAACATCATTTGAACCATGAAAACCAGCAGGGGACCGTTCCACAGTCCCGCTTGCCAGTAATCAATAGAATTTCCCAATCGGGAGAGCCAAGGCCCATCGGCATAAAGCCAATACAGGCCGAAGCTGAAAATTGTAAGTAAAAGAGCTATCGCAAAGGGCGAGGGTAAAAGAAATCGAAATACTTTCTCGAAGCGCTTTGCGAAACTCATAGGCTACTTAAAAAGGCAGATCGTCATCGTCTTCCTCATAGGGGGTCATGCTGGGAGGAGTCCCGAAATCGGTGCTAGGTGCGGCTCCACCTTGAGGGGCAGGATTAGAAGGAGCGGGTGCTGGACTGCTCTTGTCTATTCTCCATCCCTGAATAGTATTGAAATACTTTACTTCACCTTGAGGAGAGGTCCATTCGCGACCTCGGAGGTTAATGCCGATAGTTACCTTCTCACCTTCACGAACACTGTCGAGGAGATCAGTTTTATCTTGAACAAATTCGATAGAGATATGCTGTGGATACTGCTCTTCGGTAGTTACCACTACTTCTCTTTTCTTGAAACTGGCACTGATCTGTTGGGTGCCGCCAACGCGTTTTACGATTCCGCTTACTTCCATTCTGTATTAAACTCTGTTTAATTTATCGCAAAGCAAAGCTTTCCAAGCTTCACTCACTTCATTGGTATTTAATAATTCTTTTGCATACTGGTGAAGAAGCTCACGGGCTTCCATACCATTGTCTGATTCTTCAAAGATGCTGCGAATTCGGCTGCCTTTGGCAAATTCTTCTAATTCCGCATCATTAGGCAAGCGCTCTACATTACCTAATTTACCCAGATCATTGCCATCCAGGAAAATGCTCTTGCGAATACGATCGGGGATTTGATCTACTCCGATACCCAAGGTGGCAAGGGGCTTTTCTACTTCGAACATGGATTCGTGATTGGCGCGGCAATACCAATTGGCTCCCATGCGGGCTACCAAATCTAATTTGGTGCTGTCTGTTAATCCGGCTTCATTCAAAACCGATTCATCCACATGCATACGCAGCACTTCGCAGATAATCATATTACCGGCACCACCATTTTCGCCCAAGCTAATGATTTCATTCACCTTACACTCGAATTGAACCGGAGATTCCTTCACCCGAAAGGGCTTCACAATGTCGGACTCAATAGCAGTTAATCCCGCTTTTTTGAACTCATCTACGCCGGTTGCATATTCGGTAGAAGCCAGGGACATTTGTTGAACAATGTCATAATTTACCACATTGATCACTACCTCTTTGGTCTCTTGAGCATTGTGGAGGGTGTCTTTGGTGGTATTATTTCGAACCCTGCGCGAGGGTGAAAAAACTAAAATTGGAGGGTTGCTTCCGAAAACATTAAAGAAGCTAAAGGGACTAAGATTGGGATTACCATCTTGATCCACAGTGCTTGCAAATGCAATGGGACGTGGCCCTACAGCGGCCAATAAATGACCATGTGCTTCCTTCGATGGGAGCTCTTTCAGATCAAATGATTTCATAGTAAAAATCTAAAGGGGCAAAAGTAACTAATTAGGTTCGGCTCTTCCGGTATAAACATTACCGAAGCGTTTATTTCCTAAGTAGAGATTTTTTAGATAGGGAAAGGCAAAATTTATATATTTGCCGCCCCTGAAATGGGAAATGCGGGCGTGGTGGAATTGGTAG
>DLRW01000003.1:11580-22444 GCA_002501205.1 Flavobacteriales bacterium UBA7878 | reverse complement strand
GACTTAGGATCTAGTGCCGCGAGGTGTGGGAGTTCGAGTCTCCCCGCCCGCACCGTAAAAGAAAAGGCTTGGTTCATTTGAATCAAGCCTTTTTCTGTTTAATGCACTACTTGCAATTTCTTTTGAGTCCTTTGCTCTTTGCCCTCTAGCCGGAGAAGGTAAATTCCATCCGGTACTTTAGGGAGGCTTATTTTACTTTGTCCATTAAGATCTAAGTCGCCACCAAGGATCAGTCTCCCTTGTAAATCGAGCAGATAATAGCGATTGTAATCTCCTGCTTTAACGCTGATTTGAAGCTTGCTAGTAGCGGGATTAGGATAAACCTGAATTTCGGAATCTTCAAAACTTTGGAGCCCAACATTGCTTACCAGTATGCAGGCCGAGGTATCGATACAGCCATTTAAGCCTACCTCCACGGCATAATTTCCATTTTGCACGAAGGTGAAGACTTTGCTGGTTGCTCCGCTAATTTTACTGTGGTTAGTATTGCAGTTTAACCATTGGAAATGGGCATTGGTATCCGATTCTAAGGCTTCTAATTGATTGGCTGATATCCGCCTGGCTGCCGGATTGAGATTGGTCACATTTAAGTTTAAGTCTATGATGGTGTCACAGCCGGATGGGGAATTAATAGTGTCTTGATAATGACCACTGCTATTGTAGGTAATACCATTTGGCGCGGTATAAGGGCCACAGGAATTGATACTTAAGGCCAAATTAAGTCCGGCGCCCTGTACCGGAGAAGCTACAAAATTAGAGCTGCTACCTGCCAAAGCAAAGTTTTGGAGGCTGCCATTTTTGCCATTGGCTGAATGATCAATAATTGCGCTAATGGCACTGTTGTTCGCCAGTGGAGTGCCATCATTACATTTGTAATAAGCCACTAAATTGTTTGGCGCTATGCAATATTCACTGCTGTCTTTTAAAGCTAATTGGGCTGGATTTAAAGCAGTGTTCCACACCCGGATTTCATCAATATCACCATCGAAATAATTAACACCATCTACGCGGCGACCAATCACAAAGCCACCGGAGCTGGTGTTTACTCCGCTGAGAGTGCCGCTAGTGTCTAATACACCATCTACATACAAACTAACCAAGCCCGATTTATAAGTAGCAGCAACATGATGCCAGATTCCGTCATTAACCGCAGTATTGCCACTTAATCCAGATCCACCAATTTCGAGGCGAATGGCATTATTCCAAAGTAAGCAAAAGGTAAATCGAGTGCCGGTGGTCATGCTGCCCCAGTTCACCAATACCTTTTGGCCACCTTGTCCCGGAATGGAATTAGCTGTGGTGCGAATCCAGGCTTCGACAGTGCGTTCGCCAGAACCGGTGATGCCTGAGTAATTGGAGCTTATATGATCATCTGCGCCATCCAGGTTTAGTGCAGCTTGGGCCCATGTTATTTGCCCGATAAGGATTAGACTGAATAAAACGTAGAGTTTTCTCATAAACCTGGACTTTTATATTATTCTTTTAATTCGATCTTGATAGGAACCACAAAGCTCATTCGCACTGCTTTCCCGCGTTGTTTTGCCGGTTCTATTTGCGGAAGACCGGAAATTACTCGAATCGCTTCATTATCCAAATAGGGGTCTACGCTGCGCAATACCTGTACATTGGATACCTGACCATTTTTCTCAACTACGAAACTCACGATCACTCGACCTTCAATTTTAAGGCGTCGGGCAGTTTCGCTGTAAACAAAGTTTTGGCTTACATATTGAAGCAATTGCGTTTGAAAGCAAGTCTTGCGTTCATCGTTTGTAGCGAAGCTTTCGCAACCCGGGAAGATAGGTACAGTTTCTACTACCGCAAAGGGAATGGGATCTTCCAATTCTTCCAGATCTTCAGCTTCCTCACCTACTATTTCTACATCACCATCAACATATCGCACTTCTTGATTTTCGGAGATCAGGTATTCGTCTTCGTCCGTTTCGGTGGCACTCATATCCAGCTCATTATCCACTACGGTGTTGTCATCAACTACATTGAGTTCGCTGGGAAGTTCTTTGGGCTGCTCTACCTTAACTGTTTTAGGTGGTCTCACTGTAATGGGGATTACAATGTCATCTCCATCCACTACAATTTGTTCGGGTTTTTCAATTTCAGGTTCCGAGAAATTGATGTTAAATAGTTGGATGACAATAAATAATGAAATTGCTACCCCCGCTAGCAAAAAGTGGGTGCGGTATTTTTCGAGGTCTAATTTTGGATTCTTTTTATTCTCCATCCCTTTATCAGAGTTTGGGAGCAATTTACATTTTTAAAGATTTCTCTTTGGTGAGACAGGGGTATTAAGCATAAAAAAAGCCGGCTTCAAACCGGCTTTGATTTATTTTTTTATCAGTGGATAATGTAATTCGCCAAAAGGCCCTTTAATTACCAGATGATAATACCCAGGTGCCAGGTCGCTTAAGTCAATCGCCTTATTTAATTCTTCAATTGAAATATTCCGAATCGGTTGACCGGTACTATTGTAAATCATTAAGAGATCCGGACTTTTAGCCTCTTCCGGCCATTCGATTCTTAAATAGCGTTTTACCGGATTGGGATAGACATTCGGATCGGGTATTTCCGATGCATCCAGCCCTAATTGGTTAAGCTTGAAACTTCGGGTCGAACTTCCGCAGACACCATTTATAGTAAGAGTTACTTTATAGAAAAGTCCCGGTGTACTATATATATGGATAGGCATGGGGCCTGTTCCGGTGTTGCCATCACCAAAGTCCCAGCTGTAAGAACTTGCTCCGGTTGAAATGGTACCATCAAATTGGATTCGTAATCCTGAGTTAATCGGACTAAGGACGGTGTAGGTCCAGTCTGCCCTTGGAGGATCACAAGCTTCAACCCTTCGAGTATTGCGAACTGTATCTCCGCAATTATTCCAGCTGACCAGGGTAACGAACTTATCTAAAGTGTCGGAGTAAAACGCAGAGGCGGTATTACCGTTTGCGCTGGTGCCATTGCCTAAATCCCAGGAATAACCACTGGCATTATTAGCCGGGTCGGCCGTAAAGTGTGTGCTATCTGTACTCTGGGTCCAATTAAAGTTAGCTCTTAAAGTGTCACAAACTTCTAATACTTGCACTATGGTATCGCTGTTTCCACAAATATTGGAAGCAATCAGAGTTACAGTATAAGTACCTGGTGTGGAATAGAAGTAGACAGGATTAGTAAGGGCACTACTATCTCCATTTCCGAAATACCATTTTAAGCTATCAGCATTGGTGGCACCGGAGGTGAAATTGCGGCGTAAGAATCGGCTGGTATAGGTGAAGTTTGCAGTTACGCTATCGCAAATCAAAGTCGAAAGGGTGTCGATTAAGCTAGCGCTAATTGTCGTTGTGCAGCTATCGAACAATTCAACAACATACTGGCTGCTCGGGTTTAGATTATTAATAGAATAAGGACTGCTTACATTTGGAACTACCGTGGCGCTGCCAATTCCTAATGCTGCATCGTACCAACGCAAAGTGGTAACCGAGTTTCCGGTATTGCTGTTTTGCCAGCTAAAGCTCAGGCTGGTGTAACCCTGGTTTTGAACCTGTAGATTATAAGGTACTCCGCAGGATGGACCACTGGAACGAACGGAAACATCGTCTACTGCGATATCGCCCTGGCCACCGCTGGAAACTGCTCTAAAGACCACCTCAATGGTATCGCCAACATAGGCGCTTAAGTCAAGGGAATCTTCTTTCCAGGCAGCACCATTGCTAAATTGTTGTTGGCCGGTCCAGGTTCTGAGGGTAATGTTGTTACCATTATTACGAGTGTTAATCTGCACCTTCAGCGAATTGATATTATTGCCAAACATGTGATAGCTGTAATAAAGCTTAGGTGTAGAAGTGTTCACCAGGGCAATTTCAGGACTGGTCATTAAAGCCGGATTAGCAGTGGTGCTAAAATCACTTTCGAAATAAATATAATTGCCAGAACCCAAAGCGTCTTCTTGTGGTCCGGTAGCAAAGCTTGGGGTGGTACTGGTACCAACGCCCCATTTGTCATTGCTGGTTTGTCGGTTTCGGGTCCAACATGGGCTGATTTGATCATTGGTGTTAAAGAAACCGATGCCTTCTTGCCAAGGGGTATTGTCGAAATTCTCATTAAAGGGAAGTGAAGAAATACCACAAGCAGTATTGCCTATAAATGGACCTTCCCACCAGCTAACATCATTGGCGCTGCAACTGTCGCGCACAGAAATCTCATAATTGGTATTAGGGTTGAGCCCATTTAATACAAATGGCTTACTGTTAACGGAGACCAGATTGTAAGGACCAGTTGATCCTGCAGGACGGTATTGGATTTGCCAATTTGTAGCGCCACCAGTTGTCCAGTCCAAGGTGATTGTGGTTTGGGTATTGGCCGTTTGCTGAATATTGGTGGGATTAGGGCAAGTTGGTGTATTGTCTATTCGAATGTCATCGATAGCTATACTGGCTCTAAAGGCAGTTCCGGTGGAGCGGAAGGCTCTGAAACGTATTTGAATGGTATCGCCAACATAGGAGCTCAAGCTGATGATTTTTTCGAGCCAAGCCGCCGAAGCTGCCGTTTGTTGTTGTCCGCTAATGGTATTTACATTAGACCAGCCAGAACCGGCATTTACAGCTACCACCAGTTTATCGATATCCTGACCAAACATATGGTACCAGAAACGTAATTCTGGACTACTAAGAGTATCTAAACTAACCAAGGGAGTGAATAGGTCGGTGCTGAAATAGCTATTGAAAATTCCTTCACGAATGGTGTAGGCATAAAAACCGTTCCCTGAAGTATGGTCAGCATCTGGTCCGGTATTAAAACCATCGCCTGCACCTTGGTTGCCGCGCCAATAATAAGTGGTAGTGTCGGAGCGAGACCAGCATGGATCAATATTACCTGGATCATTAAAGACTGAAGGGTCATTCCAGAGTCCGTTATCAAAATCTTCGAAATAGGGAGCAATGCTCACGGTGCAAGCAGTGCGGCCTTGAACGAAGCTTGACCAGAAGCTTACGCTCCCCACACCACAACTGTCTCTTACGATAAATTGATAGGGAGTATTAGGTGTTAGTCCATTTACAACAAAAGGATTGCTATTGGCATTAACCAGGGTACCACTGCCTGCTGAAAATCCGGGTGCACCATATTCAATTTGCCAATTGGTAGCGCCTCCGGTAGTCCAGCTTAAAGTAATGCTATTTGAGCCAACCGCAGTGATATTTAAATTGCTGGGCTGAGGACAGCTAGGTTGCTCGTCAATACGGAAATCATCTACTCCAATAGGTGCCTGGTTGCTGAATGGAGAGTTTCGGTAAGCAATTATACGCACGGAAATGGTGTTGTTCGCAAAGTTGGCCAGTGAAACAATAGCTTCAGCCCAAGGATCACTACTAGCAGTTTGCTGCTGTCCGCTGATACTCCAGACATGTTGGTATCCAGTGCCATCATTTACTTCCACTCCCAGGGAATCAATACCCTGGCCAAACATATGGTACCAGAATCGCAATTCTGGGATGTTAAGTGCGCTAAGGTCTATCAAAGGTGATTCAACCGCTGTTTCCGTCACTTGGCCAACCCCTATCGTAAAGATTGCCTGTGAAAATATGTACTGTCCTGAGCCAGTGGTATGATCGGCATTTGGTCCGGAATTGAAAGTGCCGGGAGGACCATCTTCCACCGACCATTGATAATTTACAGCGGTGTCTTTACTCCAGCAGCTATTCAGGGTGCCGGGCGAGTTAAAAGCTCCGGGAACAAAATCAGTTCCATCGAAGTTCTCAAAATAGGGTGCGGCAATGGCGTTACATTCAGTTTGGATGCGTAAAGGGCCGGTCCAAACAGATACATCACCAGGGCCGCAACTGTCTCGAACATAAATGTCGTAGGAGGTATTAGCCGTAAGGCCCGATAAATTGAATGGGTTTGATGATGCATTTACAATGGTGCCGGCATTGGCAGCATTGCCCGGGGCTCCGTAGGAAACATTCCAATTGGTAGCTCCACCGGTAGTCCAGCTCAAATTAGCCGTGGTGGTGCCAACGCTAATAGCAGCGAGGTTTTGAGGACGAGGGCAACTTGGAGCCTCGTCGATTGTTATGTCGTCAATACTAATGTCGGCGGCGAAGCCATTGGCAGAGCGAAAACCTACAAAACGTAATTGAATGGTGTCGTTAAGGTAAGCGCTTAAGGGCGCAATAACCTCTTTCCAGCTTTGGGTTTTACTATTTTGTTGTTGTCCGCTTTGAGTGTTTAGAAGTTGGAAGTTCCCACCATTGGAGATATACACTTTAAGTTGACTGATATTCGCTCCAAACATATGCACATAGAATTTCAGTTCGGGTGCATTTAAACCATTCAAATCAATCAAAGGACTTTGAAGAATGGTAGAGTCAGAGCTGCCACCGGCAATAACTTCGGTGTACATAAATTGAGCACTTCCAGTGGTGTGGTCGCCGGAGGGTCCGGTGTTGGTAGGGCTGAATAGAGGTGGTCCGGTTTTCCAGGCGTAGATTGAAACGGGGGTCCTTTGCCAGCAACTGTTGATATTGCCCAGGCCGTTAAAGGTGGAGCTGGTGACAAATCCGTTGGCATCAAAATTTTCGGAATAGGGAGTGGCTACAGGGTTACATGCAGTTCGGAAAGAAATTGGACCAAACCAGTCCGATACATCTCCGGCTCCGCAGCTGTCTCTTACATAAACTTGATAATTTGTGTTTGGGCTTAAGCCTGTTAAAGTCCCTGGATTGGAATTTTGGGCTACAATGGTGCCGCTATTTGGGGAAAATCCGGGTGTTCCATAAGACAATTCCCAATTGTTGGCTCCTCCACTGGTCCAGGATAACTGGGCCGAATTAAAACCGGCAAACACCAGTTGGAGATTCGAAGGCTTAGGGCAGTTGGGGGCTTCTTCAATACTTACATCATCTATGCAAATAGCATTTTGGATCCCTACCGTTTGTTCTACCGACCGAAATAGAATGCGAACCGTATCATTGGCATAGGCACTAAGGTTTAAGATACTTTCCTTCCAGGCATCTGTGTTAGAACTCTGTTGTTGACCGCTAATAGTTTGTAGTAAGCTGTAGTTTAATCCGAAATCTGTACTGATGTAGACTTTGAGCTTTTCGATATTGGCCCCATACATATGGTACCAAAAGCTCATTTGAGGACTGTTTAAAGTGCCTAGGTCAAAAAGAGGTGAAACAAAATCCGCAGAGTCGGATGGATTTAAAGGGAAGCTTATTTGGTCGATTTGTACGTATTTCCCATTGCCTGATTTATCACTACTGGCACCGGTTAAGGTGCTAACGAACTGAGGAGGGCCTGGTTTCCAGATATAGCCGGTTATGGCATTTCGTTGCCAACATGCATTGATGCTTCCGGCAGCATTTAAGGCTCCAACAGTCCAGGCGGCGCCATTAAAATTTGCGGTAAAAGGAGGGTTTACCACTGTGCAACTGGTTCTGGCACTTAAGAAGGCAGGCCAGGGATTAGGTCCTGGGGAACATTGCTCTTTAACTTGAACAACATAATTAGTGTTTGCGCTGAGTCCACTAATAGTTAGAGGCTTGTTACTGGTGGTATTAATCGTAGCAGTAACCAAACTCCCTCCTTGAATTACATATCTGTATTGGAAAGTGCCGGCTGTGGTGTTGTCCCAGTCGATAGTTATAAAATCAGGACCATAGGCAACTAACCTCACATTGGTTGGGGTATTGCATTGTCCGTGAAGATTCATGCTAAGGAAGCCGAGTATCAGGGTAAGTAAGGCGGGGAGTAATTTTCCTTTCATTAGAATCTACATCTTGGGTTCTTCGTTACTAAAATAATGTTGTTTCCTGATAATCTGCTAATTCCGGTGCTTATATTGATTAAAAGTATGGTTTGAATTAGTAGCTGATTTGTCTATTTCGACAATTGGTGTTTTTTAAGGAAATCTTGATGAACTTGTCTTGAATCTCTTTGCTGGAAGCGGGGGTGTTGGATTCTGGATTATTGGGCTTTGTGAATTGCCGATAGCTGAAATTCATAAGCTCCTTCGTAAATTAGCAGGCCCTTCAAAAATTGGCAATCAAGAGCAAATAATAGCATGGCAGAGAATCAGGAAACCCAACAAAGCATCAAGGAGGTTTTAAAGCAAAATTTTCCGGTATTCCACAATGATCAATTGTTGGATAGAATAGCCAAGGAGGCGCGCGTTTTTCACAATGAAGAGGAAAGTGTTGTCGTGGAATTGGGCGATTTTGCGAAGTGGATTCCTTTGGTGATTAAAGGGGCCATTAAGATTAGCCGTGCCGATACAGAAGGAGGGGAGATCTTCCTCTATTACCTCTATCCGGGTCAAACCTGTGCCATGACTTTGAATTGCTGCATGGTTGATAAGCCTAGTGAAGTAAGAGCGATCGCAGAGGCCGGATCCGAATTTATCGGTTTGCCCCGAAAAGCCTTACCACAATGGATGCTCGAATTTGAAGAGTGGCGTCAGTTTACTCTCGAATCTTATAATGAACGTTACGAAAACTTATTGGCCACTATTGATGCCATTGCCTTTCAGAAGTTAGATGAACGATTAATCGGGCTTTTACGCGATAAAAGCATTGCTTTAGGTAGTACTTCTGTTGAGGTAACTCACAAGCGCTTAGCGGAGGAGTTGCATTCTTCTCGAGAAGTTATTTCCCGTTTACTCAAGCAGTTGGAGAAAATTGGTAAGGTGCGATTGATGCGGAATAAAGTTGAGCTTCTCGACTTTTAAGTGATAAATATCATACTTTAAATCAGGTCTATAGTTTACATTGATCTTCAATATTGAAGTAAAATGGAAACTATAAAATCGGTTGAAAGACTTCGCTATAATCTGACATTGGGCCCGGGATACGGGGGTTATAGCGAGCTGCTGAAAGCGGTTGATTTAGACGAAAAAGCCCTACAGCCTTTCCTGCATTTCGATCCCCATTCCTATCAAAGAGTTCGCCTTTATGATACGAGTGTAGTTGAAGCGGTTCTCACCTGTTGGGAGCCAGGACAAATTGGTCAAATTCATGACTTTCACAATTCTCTGGGTTGGTTTAAGGTTTTGCAAGGTGCGATTGAAATAGAGCACTTTAACCTTGAAAAGGGTGAGCCTAAACTTCGCTTTAGTTATGATTACCCTGGCGGTTCTCAGGGTTTTTTAAACGATGATTTAGGCTTTCATCGATTTAAAAACACCTCTCAGGGACGTACGGTGATCCTGCATTTTTATGCAGATAAGATTCGGCATTGGGAGGTATATAATGAATCTTCTCACAAAGTTGAGGATCGTCAGGCCTCAGTGCATTTTAATTATGATCAACCGGCATAAGTCGTGATGGCAGTCACTCTTTATATGTCCAATTAGTGCTTGCTTTGCCAGCCTAATAAAAACACATTATGGGATTATTTTCATTTCTCACAAAGAAGGGTGATAAAATTCAAGATTTTAAAAGCCGTGGAGCGGTGGTGATTGACGTTCGAAGCAAGGAAGAATTTCGCGGTGGCCATATCAAGAATGCTAAGAATATGCCTCTGCCTGGATTGTCTTCAAAAGTTGCGGAGATTAAAAAAATGGGAAAACCAGTAATTTTCTGCTGTGCGTCTGGAATGCGTAGCGGACAGGCTACTTCTATGATGAAAAGTCAAGGAATCGAATGTATGAACGGCGGAGGCTGGATGAGTCTCCAAAGACATTGGAGTTAGTTTTCATAGATCAATATTTTTTTGAGGCCCCCTATTTAGGGGGCCTTGCTGTTTAAGGTCTAAGTATTCAATATTTTTGGAGCAGATTTAATAGCATGTTCGAAAAGACTTTAAGCAATTTGGAGCACCTGGCGGTGCATTTAGTTGGGAATAAAAGCAAAGAGGAGGAATTGATTTTAAGTGCCTCGGAAAGTGGCTTGGATCAACCGACCATCAATATTATCTGGCACTATCTTCAAAGTGCCTTTCGGGATCTGGACTTTTATCGTTTTCACCATCCCAGTGGGCTGGAGTTTAATTCCGTTTTTCAGGTAGCAAAATCCCTTTTTAATAATCCCGAAAGCTTTTTGTCGGCCTCTCAAAAGGTGGCCCAACTTTTATATGAGGTGTCTGATCATCCTCAAGTGCGCTCTGGAGAATTGTTGGTCATCTATTTTAGTCATTTGCGTCATGCTCAAGTAGAAGGTCCGGCTTTAGCCCTCTTTAAATCTGAAAAGAAACAGCCCTTCCTTTTTACGGAGGAGGAGGCTCAAAACATCGAATTGTATAGCTATCAGGGAATCAATCCATCCAAAGTTGATAAGGCGGCTCTAATCTTTGCTCAGGAAGAATCTGAGGGTTTTCAGGTAATGGCCGTAGACAATATCAATAAAGGGGAGGAGGCTAAGTTTTGGTTTGAGCAGTTCCTGCGTATTCAAATGCGATCGACCGAGTTTACCAAAACTTCTGAGATCATTAAGGTGACTAAAAGCTTTATCGATCAAGACCTGGGAGATGAGACTCCACTAGAGAAAACAGAAAGCATGGAGTATATCGGTCGCTCCAAAGATTATTTTGAATTGGAAGAAGAGTATAACCCTGAAACCTATAGCAAGCAGGTGTTTGAAGATGAGGCGGTAGCCGATCGCTTTCGCGAATATGTACGCAGCCGTGATTTGCAAAATTTGGAATTGGATGAAAATTTCGCGGTTTCAGAACAAGCGGTGAAAAAGAAAGGTCGCGTCTTTAAAAGTGTTATCAAATTGGATAAGAACTTCCATATCTATGTCCATGGTGATCGCTCCAAAATTGAAAAGGGAGTGGATGAGGATGGTAGACAGTTCTATAAGCTGTATTACGAAGAAGAAGATTAAAAAAAAAAGCCCTGCAATTGCAGGGCTTT
>DLRW01000003.1:0-11273 GCA_002501205.1 Flavobacteriales bacterium UBA7878 | reverse complement strand
AAGCCCTGCAATTGCAGGGCTTTTCTATTTCTAAGGCAGGCGATAATAGAGGCCTGCGTAAATATTTCTACCGAAAATCGGACCCCAAACGAAATTGCTGTCGAAGTAATTTGAAAAGGCTTGTTGTGGATTAACAATAGGGTTTTCCTGTTTGTAATTTAATAGGTTATCCACTCCGGCAAAGAATTCAAATCGGCGCCAAACTTTATTTACTTGAAGATTTACCGTAAAATAGTCAGGCGACCAGTCTAGCTGTTGAAATTCAGTGGGACTTAAGCTGGTATTAGGCTGACGTTTTTTGCCGAACCAATTCAGGGTAGCATCAAACTTCCATTCTTTTTCCGTAGCATAGGCCAGGTTTAAAAAAGCGCGATGCACTGGAATCTGATAACTTAAGTCCAGGCCTTCTAAAAAGTTCTCCTGGCTATTAAGATACTTATAAGCTAAGCGGATGTCAAAGTTTTTACCCAAACTGTAATCCATTTGGCTAAGCAAGGACCAGGATTGGGAGCCACTGCGATTTAGGATATAGGCTTTTAAAGGATCGTAATCGAGGTCCATAACCAATTTGCTTTCGAACCAGGTATAGAAAAGATCAGTATTCCATCTAAGGACATTATCACCAAGGATAATGTTCTGGCTCCAGCTAAAACCCGCGTTCCATGCGATTTCCGGGAAGCGATAGTTGTCAACAAACTGAAGATCTCTGGAGGAGGCCAGGGCAGAACTGCTTTCGGCCAAACGATTTGGACTGCGCTGCCCACGACCACCGCTTAACCTAAAGGTGGTGTTTGGATTAAGCTGATAACGAGCTTGTAAGCGAGGGCTGAAATAAAGCTTGTCGAAAAAGCTATTGTAATCCGTGCGAATTCCGGCAACCAGGCTGAAATCATCAACCGGCTCATAGCTGTATTCAAAATAAGCTCCAGGCACTACTTCATTTCTTTGATGTTGGTACAAACTGCTGTCTCTGCCGATCAAGTATAATTGCTCACTCACCTGATCTACGTTTAAGGAGATGCCGGTTTTAAACTGATGTTCCAAGTTTCCGATATAATCCTGTAAAATGGTGTTCAAGTAGAAATTGCCTTGATGCAATTTGGTGCCACGATTACCATAGGAACTGTTTCGCTCCTGGTAGCTGCCATTATAAATAATGCCAATGCTTCGGATTTCTTCATCAGGAAAGATGTAGCCATTTTTTCCAAAGAAGCCATAACGCTTTTCACGACTGCTAAAGCCCCAGCCAAAAGGATCTACATTTTCTAAAGCGCTCATCTGGCCCCCTTCCCTTAAGTCATCTACCAGGCTTAAACCAAATTGTCCCTCCCAGTTGGGATTAAGTTTATAATGGATACGATGCATAGCATTAAATTGGCGCCCTATGGTAAGGTCTGCAAACTGGTCGCCATTACGATCCTGCGCATAGGGCACACTGCTAAAGTGTAGCATGGTAAGGTTGTGAGCTTTGGCGGCATCGCTCCAGCTATCCCGAATAAGAGCATTGATTTCATTGCGACCGCCAGTATTGCCAAAGGCGTTGATCAAAAGGCGTGGGGCATTTTCCGGTTTGTAATACTCCACATTGATTTGCCCGGTGATACTTTCATAACCATTAAGAACAGAGCTCAGTCCTTTGGTAACCTGAATGCTTTCGATAAAAGGACCTGGTACATAGGACAAGCCATTTTGCGCATTAAGACCGCGGGCAAAGGGAATATTCTCCCTTTGAATTAAAGCATATTTCCCCGCCAGGCCCAGCATTTCAATTTGCTTAGTGCCGGTAATTCCATCATTAAAGGAAACATCAATACTGGCATTGGTCTCAAAGCTTTCCGAAAGATTGCAACAGGCCGCCTTACGCAGCTCTTTATTGTTGATCTCAAAATGCAGTCCGGCCGCTTTGGCATTCACTTGAGTAGCCAATGCTTCACCAGTTACTGTTACACCTTCCAATTCGGTAGACTCAGGTATCAATACAAAGTTGGTGCTTCCCTTACGGGAGATTATTACTTTGGAAAGATTCTGATAGCCCGTGAAGCTGGCGATTAAGGTATTATGACCCGGCACTTTTTCCAGGCTGAAATAGCCTTTATCATCAGTAGTGGTCCCAGTTGAAGTGCCTTCCCAATAAACGGCGGCATTGGGTGCAGGTACTTGTACATTGTCTTCGTAGAGATATACGTAACCATCGATTTGGGCCACAAGTATATTAGCACTTCCCAGAAGGAGTGCTAAAACAAAATGAAAATGTCTCATGGCTACTTTTGCTTTTTATGGGAATTGTTAGGGTCCCGATAATAGCAACAAGGCGATAAACTGTAGTAAGTGGAATCGCTGGCCGCTTTAAATTCAGTGTCGTAGCCTGATGCTACAACCGAATTATTGATCTTTTCCAGGTCTGTAAGCGCGGGATCGAATTTTAATTTCAATTCCAAAGATTCCACATTCCATTCGGCAAAGCTTACGCCTTCGATTTTGGCGGCTTTCTCGATGGTGTTTTTACACATACCACATACTCCATTTACAACAATGGTAGTATCGGTGGTGGATTGTGCTTGTAAGCTTAATCCGCTTACTAAAAGAACTATTATTAAAATGCTGTTTTTCATGATTTAGGATTTTTTACTAATAATTTAAAAATGAACGGCTTATTAGTAAATCCTAAATCTGATAACGTTGGATTTGTGCTCGGAATTTCCGGGCTTGATAGAGATCCGGTGGATCAGAGAAAACCTCATTGTCTACTTGGTTTTCAGTGCAATTCCAGACTAAAACAAGGTTTTCCTAACTTTTAAATTGCCAAGGTGAACTAAGGATAAGCTGGCTAGTCTTCTGCTCTTGATTGAGGGTGTCAACCGGGCAGATTTGAATCCATTCATTACGGCAGCAATCCTTTTCGCCCCAGGAATTCTCACTTTCCGGAGAGTCACATTCATTAGCCTCCATGAAGGCCATATCGCAAGAATCCTTAGCAAAATAGAGATGCTCATCTATCAATAAATCCATGCAAAAATGGCGGCTGAGCGAAAAACCCATGCCTGCCCATAAAAGCGCTGGAATTAGAATTAGAGCAAATATTTTGCGGAATCTCATTTCACAAAAATATCATCTAAATATGAGACCACAAAAAAAGCCCGTTTAACGGGCTTTCTGTTTTTTATTCGGATTCAGCTATTTAGAACTTGGCGATCCAAGCGTCTGAATAATACTGACGGGCTTCTTGAGCAGCTTTTTTAGCCGAATCAAGGCTTTCGCTTGATTTGTAAATTACCCGGTAAGTGTCTAATTTTTCGATATATGCAATCATCATTTCGCTCTTATCAAGTTTGCAACGATCGATAAAACGTTGAGCACCAGCTTGAGATGGTGATGATACCACTACCACGCGATAACGTACTGGACCTAAATCAGCATTTCCAGTACCGGCTGCTTGATCAGAACCGGCTTCACGAACTACCATGCGCTCACCTTTTCCAGGTTTCACTTCTTTAGTAACTACAACCGGATTGGCTTTTATGCTATCCAATTCCGAGCGCATCATTTCCAATTGCATATCCTTTTCCTGATTGCTCATTTCCAAACGCGCTACCTTTTCATTATTGCGATTAGCTTGAGCGGCAAAAGCGTCACTGCTATCCGCCTTCATTTGCAAGGCTTGGAATTTTTTAGGGTCTACTTCAATTTTAGATTCATCCTTATCTGATTTTAAGTAGAAAGTTACCCCAGCTGTTACATAGCCATAGGTGTCGAATGAATTGGGGTCGTAGGCATCTACCCAGGGCTGGAAAAATAGTAGGCGATGAGCATAGCCGATATTTATATCCATTTTCTTATTGATTGGGATTCCGGCATTGGCACCACCTAGAATAAAAGTTTGAACGGAAAAGGCATCGCCTGAAACTCCGGCATTGGGCACTTCCACCAATCGATCACGAGTATTAATATCGTAGAGGTAAGAATTCATCATTCCGGCTCCAATTCCGATCCGGGCATTTAATTTAAAGTTATTGCTAACCGGGCCGAAAATATGCAGGAGGTTGTATTCATAAGAGAGACTACCTTCATAAGAGTTGGCCTGGAAATAGGAGGTGGCATTGTTGCCATTAAACTGCCCGGCCATAATATCACCGCGCAAGCGAGAAGCTTTATCGAATTGATAACCGATACCGGCGTTAATACCCAAATTGGGCTTGTAGCCAGGATAGGTATTTTGATTGAGCTCTACAAAAGGAATACCTAAGCCGAATTCAATATTGGCAGAAAACTTATTCTGAGCATTTAAACTCAAAGTTGCCAGAAACGCTAAGGTGAAAAGGCTAGTAATTTTTTTCATAAAGCGAGATAATTATAAATAAAGACTTTATCCAATTTCCCGTAAAAATAGAACAATTAATGATTTGCGTTTTTTTTTCATTTCAAAAATGCTAAATCCACTTGTTAATAATTCGAAACCTTCACTTCTAGATTTCTCAGCTAAGGAATAATGTCTACTTTTGCGCTCCCTTTTTAAGAACATACTGAATAGAAGGAATTTATGAAGGTTAATGTCCAAAAGAAAGATGACTTGAATGCCGTACTGACAGTGGCTATCGAGGAATCAGATTACCGAGAAAAGGTAGATAAGACTTTAAAGGATTACCGTAAAAAAGCAAGCATTCCTGGCTTCCGTCCGGGTCATGTGCCTGCCGGTTTGATCAAAAAGCAGTTTGGAAAGTCGGTTTTGATTGAAGAAATCAACCATATTCTTCAGCATGCGGTTTACGACCATATTCAGGAAGAGAAATTGGATATCCTTGGGAATCCAATGCCAGTAGAGCAGAGCGATATCGATTGGGATGGGCAGAAGGATTTTCAGTTTGATTACGAATTGGGACTGGCGCCAGAATTTGAATTAAAGCTGAACGCCCGTACTAAGATTCCTTTTAATAAGGTAATTGCAGATGACGAAATGATCGATCGCTATGTGACTGATTATGCCCGTCGTTTTGGCACAATGTCTTATCCTGAAACTGTAGAAGAAAATGCCATCCTTAAAGCCAAATTTGTTGAGGTTGACAAAAAGGATGTTACAGTAGAAGGTGGAATTGAAGCCGAAAGTACCATCGCCCTTGAGGCTCTTACTGATAAAGCAGCTAAATCTGTTTTAGGTAAGAAGGTAGGTGATAAAGTAGTTCTGGCTAAAAAGGATTTTAAAGATGATTTCCGTTTAGCAGGTGTATTGAAAGTAGAAGATGAGGTATTGGAGAATTCCAGCTACCGCTTCGAGCTTGAAATTACTGAGTTGAGCAAATTGGATCCTGCCGAATTAAATCAAGAACTGTTTGATAAGGTTTTTGGTGAAGGCACAGTGAGCAACGAAGAAGAGTTCCGTGCGCGTATTAAAGCGGATGCTGAGCGTGTATTTGTGGGTGATTCTGATCGTAAATTCTATCAGGATGTTCGCGATAAACTTTTAGATAAGTACAAATTCGAATTACCGGATTTGTTCTTGAAGAAGTGGATGAAAACTGCCACTGAAGAGCCCATGTCTGAAGAGGAGATTGAAGAAAAATTCCCTCAGATGAAGGAGGATATGCGTTGGCAAATTATCGAGAACCGCGTAATTCGTGAGAACGATATTAAAGTGGAGCATGAGGAAATGGTGGAGTACACCAAGCAAATGGTGCTTCAGCAAATGGCGCAATACGGTCAGTTCCCCGAAGGAATGGACTTAGATAAGATTGCTCATAATGTATTGGGTAACCGCGAGGAAGCACAGCGCATCAATGATCAGTTGTTCCAGCAAAAATTATTGCAGTTCTTTAAAGACACCTTCAAGCTTGATGAGCAAGAGGTGACTTACGGAGAGTTCGTTAAATCCTTCTACGGGAATTAACTGCAATACTGTCATAAAACAAAAAAAGGCTCGATCATTGTCGAGCCTTTTTTTGTTAATATTATCTCCCTTAAAACGTAACTAATGGATTTCGGAAAAGAATTTATGCAATACGCGGTTAAGGATCAAGGTTTAAACTCCATGCACGTGGGGAATTACCTTCAATCTTCCTTAACTCCCTACATTATTGAAGAACGTCAGATGAATGTGGCTCAAATGGATGTGTTCTCGCGTCTGATGATGGACCGTATTATATTCTTGGGTACTGGTATCAATGACCAGGTAGCCAATATCGTACAAGCTCAGCTGCTCTTCTTAGAATCGGCGGACTCTACCAAAGACATTCAAATTTATTTGAACAGCCCTGGTGGATCGGTATATGCCGGATTAGGCATTTACGATACCATGCAATTGGTGAAGCCTGATGTGGCTACTATTTGTACGGGTATGGCAGCTTCTATGGGTGCGGTATTGTTATGTGCAGGTGCCGATGGCAAGCGTTCAGCTTTAAAACACAGCCGAGTAATGATTCACCAGCCAATGAGCGGTGCCCAAGGTCAGGCCTCCGATATGGAGATCGCCGTGAAAGAGGTTTTGAAGATGAAGAAAGAGCTTTATCAGATTATCTCTAACCACAGTGGTAAAGATTTCGAGAAGGTAGAAAAAGACTCGGATCGTGATTACTGGATGAATTCTCAAGAAGCGAAAGATTACGGTATGATCGATGAGGTTTTAGATACCAAACGCAAGCCCGCTTAAGAACGTTTCTCTAGTAAGAGTCAATCATTTGGAATCCGTTTCAGTATGCTCTGAAACGGATTCCGTATTTTTGCAGCAGAATAAGGCTATGAGTTCCAGTAATAAAGAAAGTTTAAGTTGTTCATTTTGTGGGCGTGAAAAAAAGGACACCAATGTTCTGATCGCCGGAATTAATGGACATATCTGTGACCATTGTATTCGCCAGGCCTATGGCATTGTGGTAGAGGAAATGGACATGAAAGAGCGCAAGGAACTCAGTCGTTCCATGCGAATCGTTAAGCCCAGAGAGATTAAGAAATTCCTAGATCAATATGTAATTGGTCAGGATGAAGCCAAGCGTATCCTTTCTGTGGCAGTATATAATCACTATAAACGCTTAAGCGCTGATAAAAGCGAGCTGAAGGAAGAAGCCATCGAAATTGATAAATCCAATATCATGATGGTTGGTGAAACCGGTACCGGTAAAACCCTTTTGGCACGTACCATTGCTAAAATGCTAAACGTTCCTTTTACCATTGTAGACGCTACAGTATTAACTGAAGCAGGTTATGTAGGTGAGGATGTGGAAAGTATTTTGACACGCTTATTACAAGCTTCCAATTACGATCAGAAGGCAGCGGAGCGCGGGATTATCTTTATTGATGAGATCGACAAAATTGCTCGTAAGAGTGATAACCCTTCCATTACTCGCGACGTGAGTGGAGAGGGGGTGCAACAGGCCCTTTTAAAATTATTGGAAGGAACCAAGGTTAATGTTCCTCCTCAAGGTGGACGTAAGCATCCCGATCAGAAATTTATTGAGGTAGATACCCGCAATATTTTGTTCATTGCCGGCGGTGCCTTTGATGGCATTCAACGCAATATTGCCAATCGCTTAAACACCCAATCTGTGGGTTTCCATTCTTCTAAGGATCGTGAGGCTTTGGATAAGAATAATATGCTACAGTATGTGGCCCCTCAGGATTTGAAGAGCTTTGGCTTAATCCCTGAATTGATTGGTCGTATTCCGGTATTAACGCATTTAAATCCCCTGGATGCGGATGCTTTGAAACTGATTTTAACCGAACCTAAGAACGCCATTATCAAGCAATACGAAGAATTGCTGCGAATGGATGATATCAGCCTGGACTTTAAAGAAGAAGCTATCGACTATGTAGTTGATAAGGCGATGGAATTCAAGTTAGGAGCACGGGGATTACGCTCTATTATTGAGACGATCCTGACTGATGCGATGTTCGAATTGCCTGGCGAGGTTGAGCAAAATCACGAATTGGTAGTAGATCAAGCTTATGCCAAGAAACGCATCGATAAAATGTCGATGAATGCTTTAAAGGCCGTTAGCTAGAGCTTGATTTTTTTATAAGTCTGAAATTCAAAGGGGTGGGCGTGTTTATCGTCCGCCTCTTTTTTTTCGCCCCGGGCTAATTTCCAAACTTCCGCATCGAATTCAGGGAAATAGGTATCGCCTTCGTAATCGGCCTTAATTAAGGTGAGTTCAATGGTTTTTGCAAAAGGTAGAGCTTGCTTATAAATCTCGGCACCGCCAACAATAAAAGGTTGATTATCCTCTTTCGCCAGTTCTATGGCCGACTCCATACTGGATGCCATCAAGCAGCCTTCCGCATTATAATTGGCTTGTCTGGTGATCACAATATTCTTGCGATTGGGTAAAGGGCGGCCCAGGCTCTCGTAGGTTTTGCGGCCCATAATGATCGCGTGGCCGCTGGTCAGCTTTTTAAAACGCTTTAAATCTTCCGGAAAATGCCAGATCAAATCATTGTCTTTGCCAATTACTCGATTTTGAGCCATGGCGGCAATAAGAGTTAGATTCATAATCCCGGTTTTCTGTATTAAAAATTAGTGAGGCGAATTCGCCATGCGGCGAAGATAGAGGATAATAGAATTATAGATTCTAATTAAAAGTTACGTTGATGGGTAATGTGAAATAGATTCTTACCGGTTTGTTTTTTTGGAGAGCAGGTTTCATCGATGGTATTTCGGAAACAACTCGAATGGCCTCTATATCCAACAGGGGATCAGTTTTAACTAAAACCTGAATGGTTCCGACTTCTCCCGATTCCTCAACTGAAAAATCGACATAAGCTTTACCCTGAATCTTTTTCCGCCATGCTTTCAAAGGATAGTCAAACTCCTCGGAGATATAATTCATTATTTGATATTGAAAGCAAGTCTTTAAAACCTCGTTTGCCCATGTTGAATCACAACCTTTGAAAACGGGGATTCTTTCAATTTCGGCCAGTGATTCCGAAGTTTGGTTGCTATCCTTTGTTGTTTCCCTGAACTGTTTGTTTTCGAAACGTTCAAGGGTCCACATTCGTTGCGGAATATTTCCTGAAGTGAACTCATTTTCTAAGTAGCCCCATAGCAGTTTGTTGTAGGGAGAAAGTCGACTTAAGGTGTCAATAAATGGCAGATTGTGAAATGGATCTATTGCTATTCGAAGCTGAGACCAGTTTTTATTTTTGATATAAACTCCGTAGCGCTGATCGAAGTAGGAGTTGGCTTCGCTACTATCACTTAGGCCCAAGTGCTGGTAGTAATAAAAATAGTCACCCGCTTTTTCCAGACTTTTCTTTTTAAAGTTTCGATCATCAAAAAGTGGGAATTGCTGAAATGCATCAATTATACGTTTATTGATTAATGGAGCCCGGGTGATAAAGACGCGATATAAAGTTCCTTCGCGGTAGTATAAAGATGCCGTAAAATCATCTTCAAAAGTCTCTAGTTCTAAAGCTTGGTCCATCTCATAGGAGATGAAGTATTTCGCACAAGCTAATCGAGCCTCTTGATTAAACTTACGGCACTTTTTAGCTTCTGGGAAGCGGAGGGTCTTATTAAGGTATGGGGTTGATGAATTCGAATTATCAGCCCCTTGCTTATAGTACAAACTAAACTCTTGCCCCGCTTCCATTTCGGCCGTATTGATCCGCTTTTTTAGGGCATTGGCATATACGCTAATCGCCTCTTCATTAATCCAGGCATAGGATTTCAAGATCTTTAGTTGCCCGTCATCGTCAAGCTTGAAATCGAAACTAAGGCTGTCATTGTATTCAAATCCGTATTGGGCATAGATCTGGGCTTCTACTTCAGCCATGATGGCAAAATAGCGCTCTTGACTGCATTCCGGGTCAGAGCAGCCTTTGAAATGAACGACCTGAGACCACAGATTAATGGAATTGAGAAAGAGAAAGACTATTGCTAATGCTGATTTTGCCATAGCTGAAGATTTAAACCGCTACCTGTGCTCGAATGGCAGGATGCGGATCGTAATTCACTAATTCAAAATCTTCAAACTTAAAGGAGAAGAAGTCCTTCACCTCTGGATTAATCTTCATTTGAGGAAGGGCACGGAAGTCGCGACTTAATTGCTCTTTGCTTTGATCCAGATGGTTTTCATACAAATGAGCGTCGCCAAAAGTGTGCACGAAATCACCTAATTCCAGATCACAAACCTGAGCGACCATCATAGTAAGCAAGGCATAAGAAGCAATGTTAAAGGGCACGCCTAAAAACACATCCGCCGAACGTTGGTAAAGCTGACAGCTTAATTTATTGTCAGCCACATAAAACTGAAATAGGGTGTGGCAGGGTGGTAAGCCTGATTTAGCCATAACCGGAATATCCTTGGGGTTCCAGGCGGAAATGATATGCCTGCGACTATTGGGATTACGCTTAATATCTTCAATCAATTGTGCCATTTGGTCTATACCCTCAAAGTTTCGCCATTGGCGTCCGTAAACCGGACCGAGTTCACCCCATTCTTTAGCGAAACTCTCATTGGCAATGATTTGCTCTTTGAAACTTTGCAATTCAGCTTTCCAGGCATCACTGTATTTAGGTAGTTTTTCACTTAAACCTTTTTCATTTAAGTAATTCTGGAAGGGCCATTCATTCCAGATATTCACTCCATTTTGCACCAAATAGCGAATATTGGTATCCCCTGCGATAAACCACAACAGCTCGTGAATAATCGATTTGAGGTGCACCTTTTTGGTGGTTACCAGAGGGAATCCCTCTTGAAGATTGAAGCGCATCTGATAACCAAAAACGGAAATGGTATTAATTCCGGTGCGGTTTTCTTTAAGCGTTCCTTGATCCAAAATATGACGCATCAAATCGTGATACTGCTGCATGGCTTGAAAATTTGAAGTAAAAATAAGGGCTCTCTGTCGATAGACCTCAAGGCCTGTGGATGAAAAAAGAGGCTTGTTAATTTCTTTTGTCTGGCTCAGGCATTGTCCTCAAAAATGGGCAACTTTAACCGTGTTAAATCTACGCTATGCCTAAGCAAAATGTCCCCCTCATAGAATGTTCCTGGGAAGTATGTAATCAAATTGGTGGAATCTACACCGTTTTACGGTCTAAGGTCCCAGCGATGATCGAGCAGTATGGGGATGATTATACCCTATTAGGGCCCTTGGTGGCGAAGGGTATTGATGCCGAATTGGAAGATATTCGGGATGCGGATGACGCCATCGCCCGGGCGGTTAAGCTTTTGCAAAAGGAAGGCCTGGAGATTCGATATGCCCGTTGGTTAGTAACTGGTCGACCCAAAGTTGTATTGATAAAGCCTGATTTGGGAGCGGAGAAATTAGCACAATATCAGGAGCACTAC
>DLRW01000046.1 GCA_002501205.1 Flavobacteriales bacterium UBA7878 | reverse complement strand
CGCTAGATCTATTGAATCTAAAGCCGGATTAAAACCCTTTTCATTGCTGAGATCCACTTGCAAGGTGACATAGAAGGAATCAATTTGAGCGGGGCAGTTGCCTAGAGTATCCGAACTAAAACAACGTACCGGAACTAGGGTGTCTCCATTGAAGTTGATGGTCTTATTGCCACCCTGTTCCCAATTAGTGATGCCGCCGGAATGGAAACGGGCTTTGTACTCCAAGAGCGGTTCAGCAAAAGCAAACTGGCCGGTGTAGATCAGATCATTGTCTGGATCGCTTAAGGCATAGGTCGCATTGTAGTTGGGGTCCCAATTGCTAAAAGCCCCGGCGATGTCTACTTGATCGGTAGTAGGGTTAAAAGTGCTGTCTGCATTCATATCTATTTGAATGCTCACATTAAAGGTATCGGGTGGACTGGGGCAGGCGCCGAAAGTGTCGGCATTAAAGCAGCGTTGAGCCAGTACCGAATCTCGATCAAAGCTTATTTGTTTGTTGTTGCCAGTTTCCCATTGTGTCCCTCCGGCATTGTGGTAACGAGCTTTGTATTCTAAAAGACCTTCCTCCAATAGGAAAGTACCGCTGTAAACCCCATTACCATCAGGGTCACTTAAATTGTAGTTCGAGTCATAAGTGCCATTCCATGCATTGAATGGCCCGGCAATATCTACAGAATCCACACCCGGCACAAAGGCTGCTTCCTGGTTCATATCTACATGAAAGCTCAAATTGAAGCTATCCGGCGCGCATTGACAAAGTGTATAACATATTTCGATGAGCGTATCCGAACTGAGACTTAAACCTCGGTTGCCATTTACTGCGCAAGCTCCGGGAATAATTTCATCATTTCCCCAGGAATTACCATTGATAAACTTGTACTCATAATTCCCATCCGGAATGTTGACTGTTACGGAGTACATACTATTCCCTTGTGAACTGAGAACTGTTCTTGAAGGGTCCCAATTGGACGGGAAGCCGGCGGCCACTTGGAAGTTACCGGCAATATGAATTCCATTGGTACTTGGACTAAAACCGCTGAGATTCAAGCGGAATTCAACATTTCTGTTTTGAGCCTGAAGTTGGAAGAACAGAAAACAAAGTCCAAGTAAGAGGGTAGATTTTTTCATCGGTAGGTTGATTAGTGTAAAACTTACACTTATGAGTCAAAAGTAGTAACATTTTTCTAAAGATTTGATAAACATGAGGTTTGGATTCACAATTTTGCAAAGGGGAAAATGCCGTAATTTCGACCCATGAAGCGAATCCTTTTCTTGATCCTCCTTTCCAGTCAATTGCTTTCTGCGCAAAGACCTTTGAGTGCCAAGGCGGAAATAAGCCTGATAACTTGCGGACCGGGACAGAACGAATTATACTCAGCTTTTGGTCATTCTGCCGTTCGGGTTAAGGATCCGATTCAGAATATTGACTGGGTTTTTAATTATGGGATTTTCGATTTCGATCAACCTAATTTCTACCTCAATTTCGCTCGTGGTCACCTTTTATACATGTTGGCAGTGAGCGACTGGCAACGTTTTCAATATGGTTATCAGCGTGAAGGTCGCTACATTCATGAGCAGGTATTAAATTTAGATAGCCTTCAGGCGCAAGCCTATTTTGAATTTTTATGGACCAATGCTCGTCCCGAGAACCGCGATTACTTATACGATTATTTTTATGATAATTGTGCCACCCGCGTGCGCGATGGATTGGAGGCTGCAATAGGAGAGGGGCAGCTCAAGTTTAAGGATTCTACTTTTTATCAACCATCCTTAAGTATTCGCGAATTATGCGATGAATATTTGGAATTTCAGCCTTGGGGCGATTTGGGTATTGATCTCTGCTTGGGATTGCCGATGGATAAACAAGCTGATGCTCGTATTGAAATGTTTTTACCTGATTTATTAGAAGCGGCTTTCGCCGAAGCCCTTATTCAGGATGAGCAGGGAACAAGGCCTTTGATAAAGGAAAGCAGAGTGGTTTATCCCCAAATTGCAAAGCCCCAGAAGTCTTGGTGGCGACCTCTGGTTTTTTTTAGTGTTCTATTTATCCTGGGAAGCCTGCTTACCTGGCTTTATTTTAAGAAGACAAAAGCTTTACGGCTTTTCGATACCCTGCTTTTTAGCATCAGTGGTTTATTGGGATTACTCTTATTGATCTTATGGCTATTTACGGATCATAAGGCCGCGGCCTATAATTTTAATATTCTGATCTTTTTACCCAGCCACTTACTCTTAATCCCATCTATTATTCGGGGGAAATTTAGGGCGCGGATGCTGGCTTATCTAAAGGTCATGCCCATTTTTTATGCGGTATTGTTGCTTAGTTGGCTTTGGTTGCCTCAGCAATTACACATGGGCTTAATGCCTTTTGCTTTACTATTAATGCTGCGAACCTGGCATTTATCTCGCCAAGGAAAATCGGTTTAAAAAGCCTCTCCGATAAAGAAATAGAAACCAGGTCCTTCTTCGGTCATAGCGAAATCGAGGCGAGTGTAAATATCTTTTTGCGGGAAGATTAAAAAACGAATTCCACCACCACCGGCAAGTTTAAAGTCACTTAAAGTGAGTTTTTCCCATTGCGGATAAACCTGACCAGCAGCCATAAAGAAGGAAGCTCCCCATCTTTTAGAGAAGGAAAAAGGAAGAATACGATATTCACTTTGCAAGGCTAACAGGTTTTGATCGCGGTAGCGACCATAATAATATCCACGCATCATGCTTTCGCCTCCCATCAAGGATAACATATGAAAGGGGGCATTCCCATTTACAAATTGCCCCAGGAGTTGATTAGCCCAAATCTGGTTGGAAGCAGTTAAGCGATAAAAACGACTATCTACTAAAAAACTGGTGAAATTGTATTCGGAGCCCCAAAAGGGTGAATAGCGTAAAAAGCTAAGTTCGGTGAAGTTCCCATCCCTAACATTAAGCACATTGTGGCGGTCGTCGTAAACAGCAGACAGGCCTAAGCCCAAATTAAAAGATCCACTGGCTCCCGCTGGAAAGGAGTAGTTCTCGTCGCTTTGACTTATAAAATTGCTACGACTTAAATTTTGAAGGTCGGCATAAACTCCTCCATACAAATAACCCTCTATTTGTTTTAGGAAATGCTCTTTCCATAAGAGGTATTGGGCATCAACGAGGGCGAGGGGATCTTCAGGGGTGTTTTTTCCAATTCCGTGATAGAACAAGGGAAAAGATTGATATCGGAGGCGCCCCAAAAACATGTATTGATCTCGATCACCATAATTGGCATGATCAAGCCAAAGACCATATTGATGCTCGAGCGTATAGAAAGTAAAGGCATTAAATTCTGAAAGTCGGTTTTCAGGATTGCCTTTTGCATAATAAAGATAGAGAGAGCTTAAGCCGAATTCCCAGGAAGTTTCGGGCGCAAAGGCCAGGGTAGGGTAGACTATGAAACTGGAGCTGCCATCATTGGATTCTTCCTTAGTGAGGCTTTCCCAGTAGCGACTCCAAAAATTTTGAGCCTTCATCGAGTGCAGACAAAGGCTCAAGAATATAAGAATAACAAGCTTTTTCAAAGGCAATTACAAATGGATGCCTACCGGTAAAAGTGATTTTAATTCAGGATGTCCTTTAAAATAGTCTTTCACGAAACGAGTCATAGGAACTACCCGCATACCCGTTTCTTCGATTATTTTTAAGGTGATGCCCAGCATTTCTTCTGCCCGACCATCTTCTTGGAATTTTTTGGGGAAATCAACCCGGGTAAGGAAGTATTTGCGCTCTTGAATTTGATATTCAATAATCGCCAACCGTTCCCCAACGCGAACTTCAAAATGTCGCATTTCTTGATTATCAATAACTTCCATGGAATCTGTTTTGAGCTGTAAAGTTACAATTTATTCAGCTTTCCATCTCCCTCTTAAAATGAAGTCTTTCCAATGATGCGCTGGCATTCCTTGAAAAATTCCAATTTTAAATTTCATCCAAAATCTACCGGAATACTTAACGAAGAATTAATCCAAAAATTATAACGATTCTAAATATTGTTAATGTCTGATAAACAGATCTTTAAAAGATCGATAATTATTTGTTATCAACTTTTAAAGGCTTGCTCTCTCTTAGGCTTTTTCAGAATAAACTTGAATCAATACATTAGTGGTGCGAATAAATACTTTATTATGAGACACGTAGTACTATCTCTTTTCCTTACGATGTCTTGGCTTTTCTCTGTAGGCCAGGGCACGATTACAACGAGTCCGCCATTGACTCCTAACAATGGCTCTACCGGTATATCCTTGCGGGTTGAGGCAAGCTCCCCAATAGAGATAACCGGCTTAACTAATGTTTTTACCACCGGTGCCACTAGCGCTACCGTTTGGGTTCGTCAAGGCGGGGTAACTCCCGGAGGAACTCCAAACGTTTCTACTGCGAACGGTTGGACTCAGGTTGTGGTAAATGCTCCAATCACTGGTGCAAACAGCACCGCACTGAATAACATTCCCTTTGGTGGGGTAAAGATTCCGGTGCCTTCAGGAGGTTCGATCGGTATCTTTATTGAAGGTACCTCTGGTACTTCTCGTTATCAAACGGGTACAGCTTCTGATCAGGTGATTTTTACCGACGGCACCATGACTGTAAACCTTGCAGATTCTGTGGCCTACGGTGGACCAGCATCCAGTCCGTCCAACAATCCCCGTCGTTTTGTTGGTTCTGTAACTTATGCATTGTCTGTAACGGGTAACTGTACTCCTTTTACCGGATTTGCAATTGACAGTATTAGCGGTACTGCTGCTAAAGTGAATTGGACTCCTGGAACCGGAAACACCGGTTACAAATTAGAGTATGGTCCTACAGGATTCACTCCTGGTACCGGTACCGTTGTTAGCGGTACTTATCCAACCAGTCCGGTAACTCCTCCGGTAATTTTATCAGGTTTGAGCGCCAGCACTACCTATGATGTTTACTTCGAAGAGTATTGCAACACCGGAACCGATACAGTTGGTTTCCCAACTCCACAAAGCTTTACTACCACTAAATTATGTGGTGCGCCAACGGGCTTTGCTGAATCTAACCTTACTTCCAATGCGGTTGATGTAAACTGGTCGCAAGCCGGTTCTTATACCGAGGCTTGGGTCATGTGGGGTCCAGCCGGGACGGCTCCTGGTAGTACAGGTTGGGATGTAGACACCATTATGTCTCCTACCATGACTTATACCATCTCTGGTTTAAGCCCATCTACCGGATATGATATCTATTTAGCAACCAATTGCGGCGGTGGTAATGGTGTTTCAGATACCGTAGGACCATTGCAGATTGTAACTCCAATTCAAGGACCTCAAGGTCTGAACTGTACCACTGGTCAGCCCGGTTTGATCTTCCAGGATGATTTTGAAACTCAAGTGGGTTGGACTGGAGACTTCGGTACCGGAACTACTGCGTCGAATTGGAACTACCACTCAGGTCCTACTGGATCTACTGCTACTGGTCCTACCGGTGCACATAGTGGTACCAACTATTTATATACTGAGGTTTCCGGAACAGCTACCGGAACGCATATTGAAGCGATTACGCCACGTATTGATTTGAGTTCTTCATTTAATAATGCTGAGCTTTCTTTCTGGTTACACGCTTATGGCTCTAACATCGACACCATTAAAGTGCAGGTTGGTGGCTCAGCTACTGGTCCTTGGAATACTGTATTTACCCGTGTTGGACAAGTACAAACTGCCAATGCTGATCCCTGGCAACAAGTGGGTGTGAATTTGGACTCATATGTAGGTTCTGCGATTCACATTCGTTTCTTGGTAATTCATGGAACCAGCTTCAACGGTGATGTTTCTATCGACCTTGTTGAGGTTAACTCTTGTCAGACCTGTCCTTTCCCCGGAACTCCTACTTTAACTTATATCTCTAGTGATTCTGCAGCCTTTAGCTGGAGCGGTGCGGGATATGATTATGATGTAAACTGGGGTCCTAAAGGATTTAGCCAAGGTTCGGCTTCAGCCGTATACGACAGTACCACTACCAATAGCATTGGTATCGGTGGTTTAAGCGGTAATACTGCTTATGATTTATACATCCGTAACGATTGCTCAGATTCAGCCAATGGAACCAGTGGTTGGGTAGGTCCGCTTACTTTTGTAACCTTATGTAATGCCCTAACTGCTCCTTATTATAATGGATTCGATAATGATTCTATTGATCAGGCTCCTATCTGTTGGGATAATGTGATAATTGGTGGAACCAGTCCAACATTACCAAATGCGGATGTTGAAGTACCTAGTACTACTTATCCTCCAATCTCCTCGCCCAATGTGGTTCGTTTTTATAACTACAACACCGATACAATTTGGTTGATTTCACCAGAATTCTCGGATATGCCAGTAGGGGATAAGCGAATCAATTTCTTCGCTATGACCACTACTACCGCAACTGGTAATACCCTGGAGGTTGGAACTATGTCTTCTATTGCTGATCGTTCTACTTATACTCCTATTGATACCCTTACTTTAACCAATAGCTATCAGCAGTTCTTTGTAGACTTAACTACCGCTAATAACTATAATGGAACCGATACCTATGTGGTATTGAATCACACCGGTCCTGATTTCCGTACTTATTATATAGATGAGTTCAATTACGAGGTAATTCCAGCTTGTGCACCTCCATTAGTTACTAGTTTAGGTGTAAGTGGTGTAGGTCCTACCAGTGCTAATACCTTCTGGGGTAGTGGTTCTGATGGTGATAAGACTTATATCGAGTGGGGAACTCCTGGCTTTACGCCTGGATCTGGTGTATTTGTAGATTCAGTTCCTGGAACTACCGATACTTACCTTATCCAAGGTCTTGCTGCTCAAACTACTTATGAGTTCTATATCCAGGATTCATGTTTAACTGACGGCTTAAGTCCATGGGTAGGTCCATTTACTTTCACAACTGCATGTAATATTATCTCGGCTCCAATCTTTGAAGATTTCGATGGAACTAGCTGGACTGCCAGTGGTAATAATGCAGGTAATATTTTAGATCCATGTTGGAGCTCAGATCCTGACGTAAGCAATGGTGGCGAGCCATTTAAGTGGATTCCACGTGCAACTGCTCCTGGTAGTGGTAACGGTCCATTAAATGACGTAACCGGTGGTAACTTTATGTACGTAGAGGCTTCTGGCTCCACCGCAGGTGATACCGCGTATTTATACACTCCAATTGTTGACGTAAGTACTTTAACTGCGCCTGCCCTGTATTTCTTCCAGCACAGATTCTACACTACTAGCAATCCTCCTGCGGATATGAACATTGAGGTAACCAATGACTACGGTGCTACCTGGACCAATGTTTATTCCATCACCGGAAATACTCAAAATTCGAGTTCAGATCCTTGGAAAGATGAATTAGTAAACTTGCCACAGTTTGCAGGTGATACTATTCAGATTCGTTTTGTTCAGGTTGGTGTAGGATGTTGTGGTGATGCTGCAATTGATTCTGTAGCTATCGCTGAAGCTCCATCTTGTCCTGATCCTGCAAATGTTCAGGCCACTAACATTACTGATACGTCTGCCGTATTAAGTTGGAATGGTGCAATTAGTGCCAATACCAACCAGGTATGGATCGGACCACGTGGTTTCTACCAAGGTACAACTACCACTAGTGGTACTAAATTATTTGTGAATGCTAACTCTTTAGTATTAGATACTTTAAGTCCTGCTACTTGTTGGGAGTTCTTAGTTCGTTCTGCTTGTGGACCTGGTGACAGCTCTGCCTGGATTGGACCAATCGAGTTCTGTACCAATGCTTGTAAGCCTAGCGAACAATGCTGGTTCCCTGTTGATCTGGAAGATACTTTCGGTGACGGATGGAACGGTGGTATTGTAACCGTAGTTCAGAATGGTGTGCCTGTAGGGAATCTTGGTGGAAGCTTTACCACTGGTAACTTATATCCAGATTCCATTTTATTGTGTGATCTTCAGAATACCGTATTCGTATTATCTACTGCCGGTGGATGGCCTTCTGAAATTGGTATCACGGTTTATGCCCCTTACGGAGGCCAAATCGGTCAATATGTTGCCAATAGCAGCACTTCAGCTGGTGATACATTGGTAGCGGTGACAACTCAGTGTACACCTCCTACTTGTCCACAACCTACTAACTTGGTAGTGAACAGTGTAACTGGTACCACTGCGGATGTAGGTTGGACTGCTGGTGGCTCAGGATCAGCCTGGGAAGTTGAATACAGTACTGGTAATTTTCTTCCTGGAGCCGGAACTCGTATTGCTGCACCTACCAATCCGTTTACCATCAATAGCTTAAGTGGTTCTACTAATTATAATTACTATGTACGTGAAATCTGCGGACCTGGAGATACCTCTGTATGGTCTGGTCCAATGAGCTTTACTACTGCTTGTATTACCGTAATGGCGCCCTACTTCACTGATTTCGAAACTATTCCAATCGGATTAGGTACCGGAACGCCTGCAACCTGGGGTAATTGCTGGTATGCGGAAACCTTAAATGGTGCTACCGTTCGTTGGGAATCTGAAGATGCTACTGGTTCTAATGAGAACTCTACTGGTACAGGACCCTTCACTGATGCTACCATGCATCCCAATGCGGGTGGTACTTATATGTATATTGAGACCTCTACCTCTGGAACTGGTCCAGCAGAGTTGACTTCTCCAATGATTGACTTCAGTAATTTGGTTCAACCTGAATTGAGCTTTGCTTACCATATGTATGGTGCGACCATCAACAAACTGGTAATTCAGGCTGAGGATATCAATGGTAACCGTATTGCAATCGATAGTTTAGTAGGTCAGCAGCAAACTGCTCAGGCAGATAGCTTCTTCATCCATACTATTGATCTTTCTACCTTACCTCAAAGCACCTACGCCTTCGTATTCCAAGGCTTCCGTGGTACTTCATTTACCGGCGACATCTCTATTGATGATGTGAGAGTAGATGAGCCCGGAGCATCCAGTTGTGCTGCACCATTGAATGCAATGGCTACAGCTAATGTAGGATGTGATAGTGTGGAAGTAGACTGGACTTCAGGAACCGGCGGTTCTATCATTGAGTACGGTCCTGCTGGCTTTACTCCGGGTACCGGAACCTTTACCAATGTGGTAACTGCTCCTTATACCATTTACGGATTAACTCCGGGTACTGCTTATGATGTATGGGTAGCTGATACTTGTTCTGGTGATACCAGTTCTTATGCTCCTATCAATGTTACTACTGCCAGCGGTCCACTTCCAGTGGCTGCCATTGGCTCAGTAAGTGACACCATCATCGGTAACCAGTTTATTGTTTACCTGGATGCTGCCGGAACCAGCAATGCAACCAGCTACACCTGGGACTTCGGTAACGGTGTAACCGGAAGCGGACAAATGGATACGGTAGTATTCTTAGGAAACGGTACTTATACTGTTGTACTTACTGCAAGCAATGGTTGTGGTAGTGATACAGCGAGTTATCAGGTATACGTGAATATTGGTTTGGATGAAAATCCATTGGCTAATAACTTGAACGTATTCCCTAACCCTGCTAACCATAAGGTTAATATCAGCTTCCGCGAAGTTGGTAGTGGTGATGTTCAGATTCGCTTACGCGACGCACAAGGTCGTGAAGTGATGTTCATCAATGACCGTATGCAAAGTGGAGTTTACAGCAAAGATTTAGATGTTAGCAATTTGGCTAGAGGAATGTACATGGTTGAAGTGAAGTCCGGTGGATTTACTGCCCATCGTCGCCTTAGCATTCGCTAATCATCCTTAAATACTTGAATTTTAACCCCGGCCTTGTGCCGGGGTTTTTATTTTCCATACACTTCTCGTAACTTCCCCACGGGTACTAATTGTTATTAATCTATAAAATCTATTCTATGAGGAAGTTACTATTCCTTTGTAGTTACCTTGCTGCTATATCCCTATATGGCCAAGGGACTATCACTACGAGTCCACCATTGACTCCTAACAATGGTTCGAACGGAATCTCCTTTCGAGTTGAAGCTACTTCTCCAATTGAAATTACTGGTCTAACGAACATCTTTACCAATGGTGCTTCCAGTGCCACGGTATGGGTTCGTCAGGGCGGTGTTTCATCGGGTGGAACTCCTAGTATTTCTACAGCCAATGGCTGGTCACAAGTAGTAGTAAATGCACCTTTAACCGGTGCAAACAGTACTGCTTTAGTGAATATTCCATTTGGAGGTGTGAAAATCCCGGTTCCCTCAGGCGGAGCCATTGGAATTTTTATTGAAACCACATCAGGGACTACCCGTTATCAAACAGGTACTGCTGCTGATCAGGTGACCTTTAATGATGGTACAGTTACCGTAAGTGTGGCGGATTCTGTGGCCTATGGTGGAGGTGTTCCAACTCCTTCCAATAACCCTCGTCGCTTCCTGGGTTCTTTAACTTATGCCTTGGCGGTAACCGGAAATTGTACCCCTTTTACTGGATTTCAAATTGACAGTATTAGCGGAACAGCAGCCAAAGTAAACTGGACTCCTGGAACCGGTAACACAGGTTATAAGTTGGAGTATGGTCCGGTAGGTTTTACACCGGGTGCAGGAACTGTGATTAGTGGTACATATCCCACCAGTCCTGTTACACCTCCGGTTATATTAACCGGTTTAAGTGCCAGTACTACCTACGATGTTTATTTTGAAGAATATTGTAATACCGGTACAGATACCGTTGGTTTCCCAACTCCTCAAGGTTTTACAACCACAAAATTATGTGGGGCACCTACGGCCTTTACAGAGTCTAATCTCACCTCAAATACGGTAGATGTAAGCTGGTCACAGGCCGGATCTTATATCGAAGCTTGGGTAATGTGGGGGCCTTCTGGCACCACTCCAGGAAGTGCAGGTTGGGATGTAGATACTATAATGTCTCCAACGATGACATACACCATTCCGGGTTTAAGCCCATCTACAGGATATGATATCTATTTGGCTACCAATTGCGGTGGAGGAAATGGAGTTTCCGATACTGTAGGGCCCATCCAAATTGTAACTCCTATTCAAGGACCACAAGGCCTCAACTGTACAACCGGTCAAGCAGGATTAATTTTCCAGGATGATTTTGAAACCCAATTAGGCTGGACCGGAAACTTTGGATCTGGAACCACTGCTTCTAATTGGAACTATCACTCTGGGACAACGGGATCCAGTTCAACTGGACCTAACGGAGCTCATAGTGGAAACACCTATATATACACGGAGGTTTCTGGTACGCCGAGCGGAACCTATATTGAAGCTATTTCTCCTCGCATTGATTTAAGTTCTTCCTTTAATCATGCAGAATTGGCCTTTTGGTTGCATGCCTATGGTGCTAGTGTTGATACTATTAAAGTTCAGGTTGGTGGTTCTGCAAATGGACCATGGAATACTGTATTTACACGGGTTGGACAAGTTCAAACTTCAAGTGCAGATCCCTGGCAACAAGTAGGGGTAAACCTTGACGCCTATGTAGGCTCTGCTATTTACCTACGCTTTTTAACGGTTCATGGTTCCAGCTTCACTGGTGATGTGTCGATTGATTTGGTAGAAGTAAGTTCTTGTCAGACCTGTCCTTTCCCATCGGCACCAACTTTGAATTATGTATCTAGCGATTCCGCCTATTTTACCTGGACCGGAACAGGCTATGATTATGATGTGAACTGGGGACCCCGTGGTTTTACTCAAGGATCACCATCCAGTTTCTTTGATAGCACTTCCGTTGCTAGCATTGGTATTAGTGGCTTAACGGGTAACACAGCCTATGATATTTACATCCGCAACGATTGTTCAGATTCCGCTAATGGAACCAGTGGATGGGTAGGTCCAATTCCATTTGTGACCCTCTGTAATCCTTTAACGGCTCCGTATACCAATAACTTTGATTCGGATTCGATCGATGCACCACCCATTTGTTGGGACAACTTCTTAATTGGAGGTACTAACCTGGCCTTTGCCAATGCCGATGTTGAGGTACCAAGTACAGCTTATCCTCCAATTTCATCGCCTAATGCGGTTCGATTCTATAATTACAATACCGACACGGCTTGGCTGATTAGTCCACAGTTTAGTGATCTTTCTGCCGGTGATAAGCGGATTAGCTTCTATGCTATGACTACCACCACAGCTACTCCTAATCAGTTGGTAGTAGGTACCATCGCTAGCCCTGGAGATCGTTCCAGCTTTGTAGCAATTGATACCATTGATGTACAGCGTAATTATGCTCAGTACGTGGTAGATATTACTACTGCCAATGGTTATAATGGAAGCCATGAGTTTATCGTTCTCGAGCACGCTGGTCCGGATTTCCGTACCTATTATATAGATGATTTTGTGTACGAGCAAATTCCGGCTTGTAACCCTCCATTAAGCAGCACCTTAGGTGTTAATTATGTAACGGCCACCACCGCAGAGGTATTCTGGGGTTCAGGTTCGGATGGAGATACTACCTGGATTGAATGGGGTCTTCCTGGATTTACTCCCGGTGCCACTAATTTAGGTCGTATCGCGGTGAGCGGTGCGCAAGACAGTGCCTTAATTAGCGGCTTAATGGCCGAAACCGATTATGAATTCTACATTCAGGATAGCTGCTACGGAAATGGCAACAGTCCATATGTTGGTCCGGTTGCTTTCCGCACTGCTTGTGCTATTGTAGCGCCAGCGGTTCTACCACTCAATGATGGTTTTGAGAACTATTCTACTGGTCCAACCTTTAGCGCCAATGCCTTCTTATGTAATCCTTCTTATTACTGGACTTTTGAGCCTGGAAATACCAATGGTAGAGGACGTTTACAAGCGAATAGTGCATTTTATCGCAATGGTTTGCAGGCCTTTACCATGGATAATAGTTTGTATACAAACCCATCGCAAACGTCTTATCTCACCATGACGGTAGATTTAAGTAGCTATACCACCGCTGGCGGTATCAACTTAAGTTTCTTCCTAATGGATCACAGTAACCAGAATCACCCTGATAATAAGGTTTGGGTTCGCGGTGCACCAAGTGATCCCTGGATCGAAATAGTGGACTTAAATACAACCGTATTTGGAAACTTTGGTAGCTATGATTCCATTGTTGATTTGGACATCATGGCACCTATTACCAGTGCAGGACAGTCTGTAGGGAATAGCACTCAAATCCGTTGGGGACAAAATGATTTTGGTTCAGCCACATCAGCAACTTGCTGCTATGGTTATACCATTGATGATGTTTCATTAGCTGCGGTTACTTGTCCTAACCCAAGCGCATTGGCAGTGTCCAATCTTCTGGATACTACTGCTACTATGGGCTGGGCAAACAGTACTTCAGCTAGTCAGTATCAGTTCTGGTTTGGTCCTCAAGGCTTCTATCAAGGAACCACTACGACCACTGGTACCAAGTTCTTTACTTCTGCCAGCAGTGTTACAGCCGATACCCTAAGCCCTACAACCTGCTACGAATTCTTAGTACGCAGTGTATGTTCGGCAGGGGATACTAGTGATTGGGTAGGACCAGTACAATTCTGTACTACCTGTCCGGTAGGATATGCAATGCCATATTTTACCGATTTTGAAATCAATTCTCCGGGCGTAGCTACTGGTTCACCGGCGGGTTGGGCCAACTGTTGGACACAGCAATCTGCCTCTGGTGCCACCGTGCGTTGGGAAGCGGAAGATGCCAGTGGTTCGAATGAGAACTCTTTGAGCACTGGTCCGTTCCTGGATAATACTCTGGCTCCTCAGTCTGGTGGTATTTATATGTATTTGGAAACTTCCACTTCAGGTTCTTATGCTGATTTGGTGTCTCCGGGTATTAATCTGGCGGGATCAACCAATCCACAGATTGAGTTTGCTTACCATATGTTTGGAGCAACTATCAATAAACTGGTTATTCTTGCTGAGAATGTAACTACCGGTTCTATTACCACTTTGGATAGTATTGTTGGACAACAGCAAACCGCTGGATCTGATCCTTTTAATACGCATATTACCAATGTGAGTAGCTTAGCCAGTGGTTCCTACCGATTTATCTTTAGAGGATATCGTGGTACTTCTTTTACTGGTGACATCTCAATTGATGATGTTTGGGTAATGGAAGCGCCAACCTGCCCTCGTCCTTCCGGATTGATGCAGGATAGTGCTAACCTTAATGACATTACCGCTAGTTGGACCTCCAATGGAACCGGTTCATCTTGGGAAATTGAATATGGTCCGGCAGGCTTTACTCCCGGTAGCGGAACTACGATAATTGCTACCAGTAATCCTTATACTATTACCGGTTTAAGTTCAGCCACGGCTTACGATGTATACGTTCGTGAAATTTGTGGTCCTGGCGATACTTCCTTAAGAGTAGGGCCTAGTTTAATGAATACTACGCTTTGCTTGGCAAGCGATCAGTGCTGGCATGATGTTGATCTTGAAGATACCTTTGGTGACGGATGGAACGGCGGATTGGTAGATGTAGTCCAAAATGGTGTCGTTGTAGCCACTTTAGGTCAAAGCTTCACTACTGGTAACCTTTATCAGGATTCGGTATTGCTTTGTGATTTACTGAATACTGTATTTGTATTGCAGAATGCAGGTGGTTGGCCATCAGAGATTGGCATTACTGTTTATACTCCTTGGGGAACTCAAGCAGGTCAATACGTAGCAAATGGAGGAACTGGTCAAGGAGATACCCTGGTAGCTATCACTGCTCAGTGTAATCCACCTACCTGTCCTCAACCCACTGCATTAGTGGTGAACTCCGTTACCGGGACCACTGCAAATGTAGGCTGGACTGCCGGGGGTACAGGAACGGCTTGGGAAGTAGAATACAGTACCGGAACCTTCTTGCCTGGTGCAGGAACACGTGTTACCGCTACAACCAATCCATTTACCATTAATGGTTTAAGTGGCTCTACTAACTACAATTTCTATGTTCGTGAAGTATGCGCACCTGGAGATACTTCGGTATGGGCAGGTCCTATGAACTTTGCTACTGCTTGTGTTACAGCAACCGCTCCTTACTTTACCGACTTCGAGAATATTCCAATCGGAACCGGTACAGGAACGCCTTCAACCTGGGGTAACTGCTGGTATGCAGAAACCTTAAACGGTGCTACCGTGCGTTGGGAATCTGAAGACGCTACTGGCTCGAATGAAAACTCAGTGGGTACAGGTCCATTTACCGACGCTAGCATGCATCCGGCTTCTGGAGGTACTTATATGTACATCGAAACCTCAACTTCAGGTACAGGCCCAGCAGAGTTAAGCTCTCCAGCTATTGATTTCAGCAGCTTAACTCAACCAGAGTTGCGCTATGCTTACCACATGTTTGGAGCTACCATCAATAAATTGGTGATTCAAGCGGAGGATATTAATGGTAACCGAATTGCCATTGATAGTTTGGTGGGGCAACAACAAACGGCTCAATCGGATAGCTTCTTTATCCGTACCGTTGATTTAAGTACGCTGCCTCAAACTACCTATACCTTTGTATTCCAAGGATATCGTGGTACCTCATTTACCGGTGATATTTCTATCGACGATGTAAGTGTGGATGAACAAGGTAGCACTGGATCAAATTGTCCTGCTCCTCAAAATGCTATGGCTACTACAAATGTGGGTTGCGATAGTGTAGAAGTGGATTGGATGTCTGGAACCGGTGGTTCTATAATTGAGTATGGTCCAGCCGGATTTACTCCTGGTACTGGAATCTTTACCAATGTGGTAACCGCTCCATATACCATTTATGGATTGACTCCGGGTACTGCCTACGATATTTTAGTTGCAGATACCTGTTCTGGAGATACCAGTAGCTATGCACCCATTAATGTGAGCACCGCCAGCGGTCCACTACCTGTTGCAACTATTGGATCCGTAACCAGCACCATTGCTGGAAACCAATTCATCGTGTATTTGGACGCTACCGGTACCACCGATGCTACCAGCTATACCTGGGATTTCGGAAACGGAGTTACGGGTAGCGGATTAATGGATACTGTAGTGTTCCTGGGTAATGGTACCTATACCGTAGTATTAACTGCGACCAATGGTTGCGGTAGTGATACGGCCAGCTATCAGGTTTATGTGAATATTGGCTTGGATGAGAATCCATTGGCGAATCATTTGAACGTATATCCAAACCCTGCCAACTACAAGGTGAATGTTAGTTTCCGTGAAGTAGGAAGTGCAGATGTAGAGATTCGTTTACGCGATGCTCAAGGTCGAGAAGTACTCTTTATTTCTGATCGTATGCAAAGCGGAACTTATAGTCGAGATGTTGATGTTAGTCAATTAGCTCGAGGAATTTATACGGTAGAAGTGAAGTCAGGTGGATTAACGGCTCACCGCCGATTAAGTCTGAATTAATAGATTTTATCTACTAGAATTTTAACCCCGGCCTTGTGCCGGGGTTTTTTTATTGCTTGTAGTTCAGTAAATTGGGGCTCTCTATTATTCTGTATTAACCTATTTCTTTACAATGAGGAAACATCTACTAGCCTTAGGTGTCCTTGTCTCAGGCGCTCTGTTTGGCCAAGGAACCATCACTACGAGTCCGCCATTGACTCCCAACAATGGATCAAATGGAATTGCATTTCGAGTTGAAGCAAGTTCACCGATTGAAATTACCGGATTAACCAATGTCTTTACCACCGGTGCTACCAGTGCAACGGTTTGGGTTCGCCAAGGAGGAGTTACTCCAGGGGGGACACCAAGTATTACTACAGCAAATGGTTGGTCACAAGTAGTTGTTAATGCTCCTATTACCGGAGCAAATAGTACTGCTTTGAATAACATCCCCTTTGGTGGGGTTAAAATCCCTGTACCTTCAGGAGGTGCGATCGGTATCTTTATTGAAGGAATAACGGGGACAACTCGTTATCAAACCGGAACTTCGGCAGATCAAATCATCTTTACCGATGGTACTGCTACCGTGAGCGTTGCGGATTCAGTGGCTTATGGAGGTCCGGCTTCAAGCCCTTCCAACAATCCACGTCGATTTGTAGGAACCCTAACTTATGCCTTATCTGTCACTGGTAATTGTACTCCTTTTACAGGATTTGTAGTTGACAGTATCAGTGGCACTGCTGCTAAAGTAAACTGGACTCCAGGAACCGGAAACACCGGCTACAAAATAGAGTACGGTCCAGTTGGCTTTACACCAGGTACGGGAACTGTAATAAGTGGAACCTATCCAACTTCTCCCGTAACTCCTCCCGTGGTTTTAAGCGGATTAAATCCCAATACCAATTACGATTTGTATTTGGAAGAGTACTGTAATACCGGTACTGACACAGTGGGATTCCCAACCCCTCAAGGTTTTACAACTACCAAATTATGTGGTGCTCCAACTGGCTTTGTTGAGTCAAACCTGACTTCCAACTCCGTTGATGTAAGCTGGTCGCAAGCCGGTTCTTATACGGAAGCATGGCTTATGTGGGGCCCTGCAGGAACTGCTCCCGGTAGTGCCGGTTGGAATGTAGACACCATTATGTCTCCAACCATGACCCATACTATTCCGGGTTTAAGTGCTTCTACAGCTTATGATATTTACCTGGCTACCAATTGTGGGGCGGTAAATGGTGTGTCTGATACGGTTGGTCCTATTCAAATAGTTACTCCTATTCAGGGACCTCAAGGGTTTACTTGTTCAACCGGTCAACCCGGATTAATTTTCCAGGATGATTTCGAATCTCAATTAGGTTGGACTGGTGATTTCGGAACCGGTACTACCGCTTCAAACTGGAACTACCATTCAGGTCCTACCGGGTCTACCGCTACCGGTCCTACGGGTGCCTATAGCGGAACCAATTATTTATATACTGAGGTATCAGGAACGCCTAGCGGTACTAATATTGAAGCAATCTCTCCCCGTATTGATTTAAGTACATCTTTCAATAGTGCAGAGCTTTCTTTCTGGTTACATGCTTATGGTGCAAATATCGATACCATTAAAGTGCAGGTGGGTCTATCGGCTTCCGGTCCTTGGAATACTGTATTTACGCGTGTTGGAGAAGTACAAACCGCCAATGCTGATCCCTGGCAACAGGTAGGCATAAATTTGGATTCCTATGTAGGATCTGCTATCTACTTACGATTCTTAACCGTACATGGCAACAGCTTTAACGGTGATGTGTCTATCGACTTGGTAGAAGTTACATCCTGTCAAACTTGTCCTTTCCCAGGAACTCCATCCTTAAGCTATATTTCTAGCGATTCAGCTGCTTTCTCCTGGTCTGGTGTTGGTTATGACTATGATGTAAGCTGGGGTCCTCGTGGCTTTAGCCAAGGTTCTTCTTCAGCCAGCCTGGATAGTACCACTACTAATAGTATTGGAATTGGTGGCTTAAGCGGAAATACTGCCTATGATATTTACATCCGAAACGATTGTTCGGATTCAGCCAATGGAACTAGTGGCTGGGTAGGCCCCGTAACTTTTGTGACTCTTTGTAATGCGCTTACTGCCCCTTACTTCAACAATTTTGATACGGATTCTATCGATCAGGCACCCATCTGTTGGGATAATGCTCTAATCGGTGGAACCAGTACTACATTGCCTAATGCCGATGTAGAAGTGCCTAGTACCACTTATCCTCCTATCTCATCACCTAATGTAGTTCGCTTTTATAATTATAATACCGATACTGCCTGGTTGATTACACCTCAATTTAGTGATCTGAGTGCCGGAGATAAGCGGATTGTATTCTATGGTATGACTACCACTACCGCAACTCCAAACCCATTGGTGGTTGGAACTATATCTAGCCCGGGAGATCGCGCAAGCTTTGTTCCGATTGATACCATTGAATTACAACGTAATTACGGGCAATACGTGGTAGAGCTAACTACCGCTAACGGTTACAATGGCACGCATGAGTTCATTGTGCTTGAAAATGCAGGTCCTGATTTCCGTACCTATTACATTGATGATTTTGTATACGAGCAAATTCCTGCTTGTAATCCTCCCTTGGTAAGCACTTTAGATGTTAACTATGTTAGTTCTACCAGTGCAGAAGTAAGTTGGGGATCCGGTTCTACCGGTGATACAACCTGGATCGAGTGGGGCTTACCTGGATTTACTCCTGGTTCCACTAATTTGGGTCGCATTGCGGTAAAAGGAGCTCAAGACAGCGCATTGATCAGCGGTCTTAGTGCTCAAACCACCTATGAATTTTATATCCAGGACAGCTGCTATGGTGTTGGTAACAGTCCTTATGTAGGACCATTATCTTTTACTACCGCTTGTGCTATTACTTCACCAGCAGTATTACCCATTAATGATGGCTTTGAGAACTATTCTTCAGGTCCAACCTTTACTAGCACCACCTTCCTGTGTAATCCTACTTATTATTGGACTTACGAGCCAGGTATTAGCAGTAGTCGTGGTAGATTACAAGCGAACAGTGCATTCTACCGCAACGGTTTACAAGCCTTTACCCTGGACAATAGCATATTTATAAACCCATCAGAAACAAGCTACTTGACTATGACCGTTGATTTAAGCGGTTATACTTCAGCAGGTGGCGTGAACTTGAGTTTCTACTTAATGGATCACAGCAACCAAATCCATCCTGATAATAAGGTTTGGGTTCGTGGTGATCATTCCGATCCTTGGGTTGAAATTGTTGATTTGAATACCACCGTATTTGGAAACTTCGGAAGCTATGATTCTATTATCAATTTAGATATCAAAGCACCTTTAACCAATGCGGGTCAGAGCTTAGGTGCAAACACGCAAATTCGCTGGGGTCAAAATGACTTTGGTTCAGCTACTTCCGCAACTTGCTGCTATGGATACACCATTGATGATGTATCTCTAACTGCTGTTGCTTGTCCTGATCCCACCGGTTTAACAACCGCAGGCTTATTTGATACTACTGCTACCTTAACTTGGGCAAGCAGTGGTGCTGCATCACAATATCAGTACTGGTTCGGCCCTGCTGGTTTCTATCAAGGAACCACTACTACAGGAGGAAGCAAAGGCTTTACATCAGGTAGTTCGGTAGTGGTAGATACCTTATCGGGACAAACTTGTTATGAATTCTTGGTGCGTACCATATGTAATGCCGGCGATAGCAGTGCCTGGGCAGGACCGTACAGCTTCTGTACTCCTTGTTCCCCTATTAGTGCGCCTTACTTCAATAATTTCGACAACCTGCCTCAGGGAAAGGATTTAGGATGCTTTAACAGTATTGAAGATCCATCCTTTGCCAGTTCGAATTTCTTAGGGGTAACTATTCAAACTTCATCTACCTATCAACCGGTTTCATCACCAAATACGGTAGAGTTTGACAACAGTAGTTTAACCGCTTCTCCATTATTAATGGTTTCGCCTCCTACTACTGATATGACAGCAGGGGATAAACGCTTGCGTTTCTTTGCTCGCAGTACCTCGGTAGCAACAGTACGTACCTTAATTGTAGGTACCATCTCTAATCCTACTGATGCATCTACCTTCACCGCTATGGATACCTTGGTAATGACCTTAGGTATGACTGAGTATATTGTTGACCTCACCGCCGCAAATGGCTATAATGGTACCGACAATTATTTCGCGATTGCTCACGGTCAATTGCAAACCTTCCAGTATATCTATCTGGATGATTTGAATTATGAAACCATCCCAACTTGTGTGCGTCCGAATGCACTAACTGTTTCTGGAATAAGTCAAAATGCTGCTACAGTAAGCTGGACAAATGCCAATGGTAATACCGCTGCTAACTATCAGATGGAATATGGTATCGGTCCATTAGGTGATCCCGGTAATACGCGTATGCTTACCAGCAACAGTTCTGTTTCCTTAACAAGCTTAACAGCTGGAACTGGCTACTGTGTTTGGGTACGTGAAATTTGTAGCCCTGGAGATACCAGTTTCTGGAGAGGAGCAGAGTGCTTTAGTACGCCATGTCCGGTAAGCTATAATGCACCTTACTTTACCAATTTTGAAGGTATTAGTTTAGGTACTGCAACCGGAACTCCTGCCGGATGGGAAAACTGTTGGACGCATAATACCGTATCAGGCACTGTGCGTTGGGAGTCTGAAGATTCTGAAGGAGCGAATGAAAACTCTTTGAATACCGGTCCCTTTACCGACAATACCTTGGCACCAGCCTCAGGTGGTACTTATATGTTCTTGGAAACATCTACTTCAGGTGGTCCTGCAGAATTAATTTCTCCCGGAATTGATATTTCTACGGTAAGCAATCCTGAATTGGAGTACCACTATCATATGTTTGGTGCAACCATGAACAAATTGGTGGTTTATGCGGAGAATAGCTCAGGTACTCGTACCGCTATTGATAGTATTATCGGCCAACAGCAAACTGCCGGTTCCGATCCCTTCTTACGCAGAAATGTATCCTTAGCTTCACTTCCGGTAGGAGTGTATAACTTCATCTTCGAAGGACATCGTGGAACCTCCTTTACCGGTGATATTTCTATCGATGATGTTAGTGTACAACAAGGTGCTACTTGTCCTCGTCCATTGAACTTAAGTGGAGATCCACAAACTACCACTTCGGCTATTGCTCGTTGGGGAAGCACCGCCCTCGCTACTTCTTATCAAGTAGAATATGGTCCAACCGGATTTACGGCGGGTACAGGTACCTTAGCTACCACCACTGCAGATTCTATTGTACTAACCTTTGCATCGGCTAATAACCTTTGCCAGGATGTTTATGTACGAGCTATCTGTACTGCTGGTGATACTAGTGTATGGTTAGGACCAGTTTCGGTTTGTCCTGAGGAAGTTACCTGTGATAATATTGATCAGTATGATGCTACATTAGAGCTTTACGATCAATCGGCACTCTTTATTCCTTGGGCCGGAAATGCCGGTGATGTGGAAATCATTACCAGTCAATCGAGTTCAGCTCCCAATGCTGTTCATATCCATGATCAAGGTCCTAATGGATTTAGTGACTTGGTAGCTTATTTCGATACCATCTCTGCCGGAGCATGGGAAATTAGCTTTGATATGTATGTACCTACCGGAAACGGAGCTTACTACAACATCCAGCAAAACCATATTGGTGGAGCTACGGGTAACTTATGGGGAGGTGAGATTTACTTCCTTGATAATGGTACCGCGGATGTAGTATATACTACCGGTTCCAATTTGGCAGGTAGCTTTAATTATACCCAAGGTCAGTGGATTACCGTTGGTACGGTGATTGACCTTGCAAACGATTCTATTTGGATTCGCTTGAATGGTGTTAGTACCGGTGTAGGATATGCTTACTCAGCTGCTAATGCTGGTGGTCCATTACAGTTTAATGGGGTGAACTTCTATTCAGGAGTACGTCAAACCATGACTTACGATTGCGACTATTACTTCGATAATTTCTGTATCAACCCTTATGTTCCTGCAAGTTGTCCTCCGATTACCGGATTGGCTTCTACAGCGAATATTGGTTGTGATAGTGTGGAAATCGACTGGACTAGTGGTAGCGGTAATTCGGTATTGGAATACGGCCCAGCAGGCTTTAGCCCTGGAACCGGAACTACCCTAAGTGTAAGTAGCACTCCAATTGTAGTGAATACTTTATTACCAGGAACCGCTTATGATTTCTATGTTTCAGATATCTGTGGTGTGGATACCAGTGCTGCGGTTTCGATTACTGAAACAACCGCTAGCGGCCCATTACCTACCGCCAGCTTTACGGTAAACGAAACCATCATTGGAAATACCATGCGTGTAATTGTAGATGCAAGTGCCAGCACTGGTGCCAGTTCCTACAGCTGGGTTTTCAGTAATGGATCTATGGGCTCTGGTGTGATTGATACCAATACCTATTTAGCCAATGGTACCTATACCGTTTACTTAACGGTAAGCAATGCTTGCGGATCAGTTACTGATTCAGCTACAGTATTAGTTAATATTGGTATAGATGAGAATCCATTAGCACAATCATTGAATGTGTATCCTAACCCTGCGAAGGACCGTGTTCGGATTAACTTCACTGAGGTGGGAAGTGCTGATGTAGAGATTTATTTACGTGACGCTCAAGGGCGTGATGTATTACATCGCAGTGATCGTTTAGATGGTGGACAGTATACCGGTGACCTCAACCTTAGTGGTTTGGCGAGCGGAGTATATATGATCGAAATTCACTCGGGTGGATTGAGAGCACACCGTCGCTTGACGATTCATTAATCGCCTTTAATTTTTAAAGAAAGTCCCGACCCTCGTGTCGGGACTTTTTATTTTTGCCCCATGGCATTTAAGGTTGGTGATACTGTTAGTTTTTTACATGAAGCCGGAACCGGGACTATTCTGAAAATTGAAGGGAACCAGGCAGAGGTGATGATGGATCATGGTTTTGAGGAATGGTTACCGCTGAATGAATTGGTGCCACGAAAAGCCCTTAGCATTGGTGAGGTGCAGTCCAAGGATCGGCCTCGTACTTCTTTGGAGAAGGGTAGAGCCAAAGCCAAGGCAGCCGAGGTGATTGAAGCGGATCTTCATTTTGAAGCTCTGGTAGATTTCCCGAAGAATTTCTCTTCTCATGAAAAGCTGCAAATCCAGTTGAATGAGGCGCGAAAGGCCATTGATAAAGCTCGAAGAGCGGGAGTGAAGAAAGTAGTACTTATCCACGGGGTAGGCCAAGGGAGATTGCGAGATGAGATCTATGCCATGTTGGAGCGGATGGATCGAATCATTTTTTACGATGCTTCATTTGCTCGCTATGGAAAAGGGGCAACCGAAGTGGAGCTGCGTTAATTCTGATGTACCTTTGCGGCAAACAGGCCGCCTTATCGCTTCGATGTAAATCGGGGAGGAAAGTCCGGACAACATAGAGCGCCGTGCTCCCTGAAAGGGGAGGAGAGCAAGATAAATTCCTGCTTTACAGATAGTGCCACAGAAAATAAACTGCCTCAATTTCGGTTGAGGTGAGGGTGAAAAGGTGCGGTAAGAGCGCACCGCGCTGTTGGTGACAACAGTGGCAAGGTAAACCTCGCGGGTTGCAATACCATGTATACCGGGGCTTGAGCGCTGCTCGTGCGATCCCGGAGGGTAGGTAGCGTAGATAAATGATAAGGACTCCTTTAGGAGGACAGAATCCGGCTTATAGGCCTGTTTTATTTAGCTTGATTATTAAATGGCAAGAAAAGGCTGGAAATACTATAAGCAGGTGCGAAAGCAGCAGGGCTGGAAGGCCTTGGTGAAAGAAGCGGGCTGGCCGGTTGCTATTGGACTATTTGCTTTCTTCCTAATTAAAGGCCTGGTGTGGCTGGCGGTTTTTTATGGTTTGTTCAAAGCTGTGGAATAATAAGAAATAAAAAAAGCGACCCATTTAGGTCGCTTTTCTTTTATCTGTCGGTAAGAGATTAATTCTCTACTGCTACTTCATATTCTTGCAAGTAACGTTCTGCTTCCAAAGCACCCATACAGCCACTTCCGGCAGCGGTAATGGCCTGACGGTAGTTTTTATCCTGAGCATCACCGGTAGCGAAAACTCCGGGTAAATTGGTGCTGGCGGTTCCGGGCTTGGTTTTAATGTAACCAACTTCGTCCATATCAATCTGACCTTTGAAAATATCAGTATTGGGTTTATGTCCGATAGCCACAAAGAAACCTTCTGCCTCAACTACGCTTTCCTCTCCGGTTTCGGTATTCTTTACGCGAACGCCGGTAACGGTCTTTTCACCTAAAACTTCGAGGGTTTCAGTATTCCATAGTACTTCAATGTTGGCCGTGTTCTCCACACGTTGTTGCATGATTTGAGAGGCCTTCATATGATCCTTACGCACCAATAAAGTTACTTTAGGACAAAGCTTGGCTAAATAAGTAGCTTCCTCAGCGGCAGAGTCTCCACCGCCTACAACTACTACGTCTTTACCTTTAAAAAAGAAACCATCACAAATAGCACAGGCAGAAACACCGTGTCCCATCATGTTTTTCTCGGATTCTAATCCCAGGTATTTTGCACTGGCTCCGGTGGCAATAATCACGGTACGAGCCAAAACTTCTTTGCTTTCGTCGATGATTAACTTATGGTATTCGCCGCCAATCTTGCTTAATTCGGCTTTGGTAACCATGCCGAAGCGAATTTCTGTTCCGAAACGCTCCGCTTGCTTACGCAGATCTTCCATCATGGCCGGACCCATAATACCTTCGGGGTAACCCGGAAAGTTCTCTACGTCAGTAGTGGTGGTTAACTGTCCGCCTGGCTCTAAACCAGTATATATGATGGGTTTCAAATCAGCGCGGGCTGCATAAATCGCAGCAGTATACCCGGCTGGTCCGGAACCAATGATCACGCAATCGTGCTTTTCCATTTTTCTAAATTTTGGGCAAAGTTAATTTTTCAGTAAAACCCTAAAGGCTTCCCAAGTCACCTTCTATATTTTTATAGATCAGAGACTATGGCTCAAGCACCAAAATTAAGTCATCTTGAGCCACCATGGTATTGTCGCTAAGCTCAATATTCCTGACAGTTCCATTTTTACTGGCTAAAACCGTGCTTTCCATTTTCATGGCCTCGATCACAAAGAGGGGATCATTTTTCTTCACTTGATCTCCTGACTTCACCAGTATTTTAACCAATTTACCTTGCAGTGGTGAGCCCACATCATTAGCTTCAGTGGCTTTGAGGTTCTGAACGGTATTTACTTCAATACTCTGATCCAGCACTTCCACATGGCGATTCTGACCATTCAGTTTAAAGTAAACCTGACGTTTGCCATTAGGATCGGGCTCAGTAATATTTAAGAAGCGTACCAAAATGGTTTTCCCTTGATCAATTTCCACCATAAACTCTTCATTTTGCTCGAGACCATACCAGAAGTTTAGACTGGGGATTCGCCATACTTCACCAAATTCGCGATGAAAATCCAGGTAATCTTTAAAAACCTTGGGATAGAGTTTATAACTCAGGAAGTCCAATTCATTAAGATCTGAGCCGAGTTCATTTTGGAATGTTTCGAACTCCTTCTCAAAATCGACGGGCTTAAGATGTTTATTGGGGCGATCCGTAAAGGGTTTTTCATTTTTTAAAACCAGCTTTTGGAAAAGGATGGGGAAGCCACCATGAGGTTGTCCTAGTTCACCTTTGAAGAAGCTAATTACAGAATCCGGAAAGGATATATCTTCACCTTTGGCGATGAGGTCATCTTTAGTGTAGCCATTGGTGGTCATAAACATGGCTAAGTCACCCACTACTTTGGAGGAAGGGGTCACCTTCACCAAGTCGCCCATGAGATGATTCGCATCCTTGTAGTTTTTCTTGATGGTTTCGAATTTATCTTCAATCCCTAAGCCGCGAGCCTGTGGGCGTAAATTGGAATATTGTCCTCCTGGAATTTCATGTTCATACAATTGAGCTGTGCCCGCTTTCAAACCGGATTCGAAGGGATAATACCACTCCCTCAAGTTTTCCCAATAGGCGCTAAATTCATTGAGCTTAGCTAAATCCAGGGGGTTTTCTCTTTCATGACCTTCTAAACAAGCGAGCAAGGAATTGAAATTTGGCTGGGAGGTAAGTCCACTCATCGAATCGACTGCAACATCCACCACATCAACACCGGCTTCAATGGCTTTTAAATAGGTTGCTGATTGCACTCCAGAGGTATCATGGGTATGGAGATGGATGGGAAGGTCAACTGCCTTTTTTAATTCGGTGATGAGCTCTTGCGCGGCATAAGGTTTAAGTAAGCCCGCCATATCCTTAATGGCCAGAATATGCGCTCCCATATCTTCAATTTTACGCGCTAGATCCAAATAGTATTGTAGGCTGTATTTCGGATGTTTTTTGGGATTGCTGATATCGCCGGTGTAGCAGATACTCACTTCGGCCAAACCTTGAGTTCGTTCTAAAACTGCTTTGGTGGAAACCTCCAATTGTTCGGTCCAGTTGAGAGAATCAAAAATTCTAAAGATATCGATGCCATTTTCCCAGGACTTTTCAATGAATCGCTCTACGAGGTTATCCGGATAGGCCTTATAACCCACGGCATTGCTGGCACGGATTAACATCTGCGTAAGTACATTGGGCATGGCTTCCCTCAGCAGACGTAAACGTTCCCAAGGGTCTTCCTTTAAAAAGCGCATACAAACATCGAAGGTGGCGCCACCCCAAATTTCAGCCGAGAAGAGTTGGGGGAAGCTCTTGGAATAGCTTTCCGCAATATTCAATAAATCGATGGTGCGCACTCGAGTAGCTAAAAGCGATTGATGGGCATCTCTAAAGGTGGTGTCCGTAAAATAAATAGGCTTTTGATCCTTAAGCCAGAGGGAAAAGTCGTGAGGTCCTAATTCAGTTAGTAAGTTTTTGGTGCCAGGCGTATGGGCCGAATGTCGATCATAGCTTGGTGCGATAGCCGGCTGAAACCTCTTATTAGGATCGTGATTTTTCACTTCAGGATTTCCATTCACAATCACATCTGCCATATAGCGAAGAATGCGGGTACCTCGATTTTTGGGCTTGGTGATTTCGAGGAGTTCTGGATGCTTTTCAATAAAGCTTACCCTTTGCTCTCCTGCTCTAAAAATGGGGTGGGCAATTACATTTTGCAGAAAGGGAATATTAGTTTGAACTCCGCGAATTCGAAATTCGGACAAGGCTCTGCGCATACGGTCGCTGGCAACATCTAAGCTGCTTCCCCAGGCCGATACCTTTACCAACATCGAATCAAAGAAAGGCGAAATAGTTACTCCGGGATAACTGCTGCCTTCATCCAGGCGAATGCCCATTCCCGCAGCATTGCGATAAGCGATTATAGTTCCATAATCTGGACTAAATCCCTGCGCCGGATCTTCGGTGGTGATTCGACATTGAATGGCATGCCCATTAACCTTAATTGCTTCTTGGTTAGGGATACCAATTACATCACCTGTTAGGGCCTCACCCATGGCCACTTGAATTTGGGCTTTTACTATATCATATCCGGTAATTTCCTCGGTGATGGTATGCTCCACCTGAATACGTGGATTCACTTCAATGAAGTAGATGTTTTCGTCTTTATCCACTAAAAACTCTACCGTACCGGCATGGGTATACTTAACTGCCCGACCAATTTTCAGGGCATATTCATGCAATTGCTTGCGCGTTTTACCTTTTAGGGTAGAGGCCGGTGCTACTTCAACAACCTTTTGGAAACGTCTTTGTACGGAGCAATCTCGTTCATGCAAATGGACCAGATTGCCATGTAGATCACCTAGTAATTGCACCTCAATATGCTTGGGATCTTCTACAAATTTTTCAATGAAAATGGTCGGATCCCCAAAAGCTTTGGCGGCTTCGCCAGAAGCTTCTCGATAGGCAGAAAGCAGGGCTTGATTGTCGCGTACCACGCGCATACCGCGACCACCACCACCGGAGGCGGCCTTCAACATAATAGGGAAACCGATTTTCTGAGCAGCGTTTAGGATGTCTTCTTCACTTTGCAGGCCATCGGCCCCTTCTATCATGGGGATTTTGATTTTTTGGGCCAGCTTTTTAGCCGCAACTTTATTCCCCAATTGCTCCATTATGCTCGCTTTGGGTCCAATAAAGGTGATCCCTTCTTCCGCACAGCGACGTGCAAATTCGATGTTCTCACTTAAGAAACCGTAGCCCGGATGGATTGCATCGACTTTTTGTCTTTTCGCAATTCGAATGATTTCTTCAATATCTAAATAGGGGCGCAGCGGCTCATCGTCGGCTCCAATTTTATAGGCCTCATCCGCCTTGTAGCGATGCAGGGAATAGCGGTCTTCAAAACTGTAAATGGCAATCGTGCGAATTTTCAGTTCGGTGGCGGCGCGAAAAATACGAATGGCAATTTCACCCCGGTTGGCGACCAATAATCTTTGGATGGTTTTCATTTTGAGAGGCTGAGATTAGAAGGTTGAAATTATACTAAGGTCCGATCTTCCGGATTAAGCCAAGATTTATAATGCATGAAAAAACCCCGACACTAAGGTCGGGGCCCCAACAACGCATAGTGCGCTGTTTAGTACCTATGATGAATTGAAATTCGTGGCATAATCAACAGGAAGTTGTAAGTTAAGAAATTATTCGCCTCCACTTAAAGTGTTGATCCTAAGATTGTTCAGAATATCATATTTAGGATGATTCTAAGACGGGGATGCTTGCGCTTAAATTTACTTTATATCCGCAACAAAGGAATAGTCCTGGGTCCATAGTGTGCATGGGGTTTTGTTAAGGCCCAAAGAATCAGTGATCTAGATCCTGGTGCCAGCTTGGTCGATTCTAGAGCTGAATGTTAAGAAGGAATTGTATATCCCTAAAAAGTGTGGATTGATAGGATTTTTTGTTTCGCAATTGAGCATTTTTAAAGGAAATGCGCTACTTTGATGTTCTTAACCTGCTGCTTGAAAATGAAGAGATTTTACTTGAGGAGTTCAGCATTATTAATACCGATTACCAGCCTTATCTTTTTCTTTAGCTCCTTTCCGAGCTTCAGTCAGATTATGCCTCCAGAGTTGAAGGCTATGGAGCAAAGGCTTGATAGCTTAAAAGGAGAGGAGCGTTTTAGCTTCTTGATGGAACTGGCCCAGGCCTATGCTCAGGTGGATGTTCAGCAATCTCGTGGGTTTTTGAAAGAAGCAGTGGCTTTGAGTAAAGACCTAAATCGTCATGATTTTACCGCCAGAGCCTTAAATGGTATGGGTATCACCTATTTTATTCAGGGTGATTTACATTCCGCATTAGACTATTATAAGCAATCCCTGGAGATTAACGAAAGCAATAATGATAGTTCCGGTTTAGCAGTTAATTACAGCAATCTTAGCAATATATATGTTGAAATTGGGGAATTTAATAGAGCGACCAATTTCTTTTATAAAGGCTTGCAATTAGCTCGTTTACAGGGTGATTTAACAACCATGGCCGATATTAATAATAATCTGGCCCGACTCTACAGTAATTTAGGAGATCAAGAAAGAGCGGTGAGTCATTTACGGAGCTCTTTAGAGCTTTATCGAAAGATTGGAAAGGAAGATGAACTAACCAACTATAACAATTTAGGTATTGCTTATGAAAAGATGGGGCAGCCAGATTCGGCAATATACTTTTTTAAGGCCTGTATTAAATTGGCAGACGAAGCCCATCAGAAGCCCAGTCGTTTCTATGCCTTATCTAATTTAGTGACCTATTTCATTAAGATTAATGAAGTTGATTCAGCTCGAATCTATTTGAACCAGGCCTTAAATGATCCTGAATTAGAAGAATACGAGAACTTTTATCTCACTTTTGGGATTCGTGATGTTCGGGTTTTGGCCCGCGAAGGCTTGGTGGACCAAGCGGTGAAGAAGGGGGAGTTCTACATGGAAATGGCCCGTAAATACTCCCGTTTACAGGAAATGGTAGACCTTGCTTCCTCCTTACATCAGCTCTATGCAATTAAAGGTGATTATAACACCGCCTATTCCTATTTGTTAGAGCACTCCCTGTATAATGATTCCCTGCGTTCGCAATCTAATGTGGCCGAATTAACCAAATTGGAAGAGCGTTATCAATATCAAATTGAAAAGGAAAGAGTGGAAGCTCAGCATCAAAGTGAAATACGCGATCAAGAATTAAAGCGATTTTGGGTGTACTGGTTCTTAGGAGGTTTAGGGATATTAACTGTGGCCTTCGCCTGGAATGCCTATACCCGTAGAGCACGGAATATTGTATTGAGGGAAAAGAATCAAAGGATTGAAAAACAACATAAGGAGATTCAAGAACAGCAGGCTGAGCTGCGCGAACAGAAGCAAAGTCTTGAAATGTTGAATGCCTTTAAGGATCGGATTTTGGCAGTGATGGCTCATGATTTAAAATCGCCGTTAAACTCGCTCCAGGGTTTGATTGACCTCAGCAATATGGAGGGGGGGGAGGATCCGCAGATCATTAAAGGTTTTATGCGAAAACTCTCTTCCGAAGTAGTAATCCTTCGACAAAGTATAGAAAACCTTTTGCATTGGGCCCGTTTGCAAATTGGTGTCGCCGAGAACAATGAGAAGAAGAGGATTGCGGTGGCGATGGCCTTGAATCAAGTGATCGAATTGTTTTCAGGACTCGCTAAAAACAAGAGTATTGATATTATTCAGGAAATTAATGATGGTGAATCTCAACTCAATGCCGATGCCGAAATTGTAAGAATTGTTTTGAGGAATTTTATTTCTAATGCCTTGAAATTTAATCCAGAAGGAGGTTCAATTTACATTTCTGGTGAAAGGAAAGAAGATTGCTATTGTTTTAAAGTGAAGGATCAAGGCCCTGGGCTGCGCAATTCGCAAAAGGATGAGATGTTCTCAGAATTGATGGATCCTTCCGTGGGTACAGCAAAGGAAATGGGAACCGGTTTAGGACTTTACCTCTGTAGTGAGTTTGTTCGTTCTAATGGTGGCAAAATTGGCGTAGAAAGTGAAGCAGGCGAAGGATCTACCTTCTGGTTCAGTCTCCCCGTGGTATAAGCGTAAAATATTCTCGGTCTTTTAGGAAATCTTTAGTTGGGATGCGGACCTTTGACTTATGAAAATCCTGATCGTTGAAGATGAAACAGGTATTGCCGCATTTTTAAAGCAAGGCCTGGAAGAAGAAGCCTATACCGTGGTAATGGCTCATGATGGTAATAAGGGCCTGCAATTGGCTCTTTCGGATGAATATGATTTACTCTTATTAGATTGGATGCTACCCGGTATGAGCGGGATTGCCATCTGCCAGGAATTTCGAAAGCATAACAAAAAGACGCCGGTCATTTTATTAACGGCCAAAGATTCATCAGAAGAAGTGGTTTTTGGTTTACAGGCTGGCGCCAATGATTATATCCGTAAGCCTTTTCATTTTGATGAATTATTGGAACGAATCCGAGTTCAGCTGAGAGCTAAAAGTGGGGAGACCAGCCACGAAGCCTTGCAACTCGGTGAAATCCGCATGGATTTAAGTGCCCATTTAGTTTACCGTAATGACGAACTCATTCAACTTACGCAAAGAGAATTTGCCCTTTTAGAGTTTTTATTGCGCAATAAGAACCGGGTTTGTAGAAGAGTGCAAATCCTTGAAAATGTGTGGGATAGTAATTACAATTATAATGCGGGGATTATAGATGTTTATATCAATACCCTCCGTAAAAAACTAAACTTGGAAGGAGAGGATAATTACATCCAAACCATCAGAGGGGTGGGTTATATAGCCCGGGAAGTATGAAATTGAGCTTTAAAGATCGCATCGCATTTTATTATTTGGTGGCTACATCCACCTTGGTAGCCATTGCCTTCCTTTTGGTCTATGGAATAGTCTATCAAACGGTTTACGATAATATGGATCGGGTTTTGTCCATAGAAGCCTATAAGCATACCTCCGAAGTGACAATCCTGGGAGACTCCATTCACTTTCTCAATAAAGGAGAATGGGAGGAGCGCGAACATCGCGAAGCTCAGGTTTTACCTGTGTTCATTCAGTTGATGAATAGCAAAGGTGAATTGATGGACAAATCGCCTAACCTCAAGAATCAAGAATTACTTTTTCACCCGGAGTATGAAGGCGGACATCATTTTGACGCCAGCCTGAATGATGAAGTCTTAAGGCAAATCCAGATTCCCTTGCGTACCAAGGATAAACTGCAGGGCTATATTTTGGCTGCCATGTCCATGCAAGCCTCCATTCAGGTACTAAGGAAGTTGGCCTGGGCTGAAGGGATTAGTTTTCCGGTAGTTCTTATCAGTCTATTTTACATTACTCGTTCCCTGGCGGATCGCAGTATCAAACCGATTAAGGAGATAACTCGCACTGCAGGTCGTACCTCAAAACGCTTTTTGGATGAACGGGTTCCCCTGCCTGCCAAGCAGGACGAGTTATACGATTTATCTCAGTCCATTAATGCCTTATTAGACCGTTTGCAACACGCCTTTCAAGGGGAGAAGCAATTTAGTTCGGATGCATCTCATGAATTGCGCACGCCTTTAGCCACCTTAAGAGGAAGCTTGGAGGTTTTGCTCCGTAAATCGCGCAGCCAAGAGGAATATGAATCAACCATCAAATCAGCCTTGGTGCAGATCGATCGTATGGCCAATTTGAGTGATCAATTATTGGTTTTGGCTCGAATGGATTCAGAAGCCTTAAATCTAAGTCCTCAGGTTTTGGGGATTGTAATAGAAGAAGTGCTAAGCTCCTTGCATCCTGTTATCCAATCCAAAGACCTTAAGGTTCATCTAGACCTTCATCAGTTGGAAAGCAGGGAGATTCCCGGATATTTTGGAACCTTAATTTTTCAAAACTTGATTGGCAATGCAGTGAAGTACAGTCCGGAATCAACCGAGCTGCGCATTGAAGCAACAAGTACTAATACGGGGTTTACCTGTACCATTTGTGATCAGGGACCGGGTATCCCTAAAGAGGAGCAGGAGCAAGTGTTCCAGGCTTTTTATCGCAGCCCGCAGGCTATTCAAGACGGGGCACCGGGCTCAGGCTTGGGCTTATCCATTGCTCAAAGAGCAGCCGAAGCCATCGACGCTCGCATTGAGCTTCAATCGGAACCCGGGAAGGGAACCTGCTTCCATCTTCATTTTTAGGAAATCTTTAGAAAGCGTTTCGAAAGACTTTAGAATGCTCCAATACTTTCGTGGTATTAGTCTGAGACGCCATGTTGGAGAAAATTATTCGGTACAGCTTGAAGCAGAAATTTATTGTAATTCTGCTCAGCTTGGGTATTGTAGGATTTGGAGTTTATGCACTGTTCCAAATTCCAATTGGAGCTGTGCCCGATGTAACCAACAATCAGGTACAGGTAATTACTACTTCTCGAAACTTAGCCACCGAGGATGTAGAGAAATACCTGACCTATCCGGTTGAATTGGAAATGGCCAATTTACCTGGGGTGAAGGAAATTCGATCCGTATCTAAATTCGGCTTATCAGTAGTAACCATTGTTTTTGACGACGATTTAGGGACCTATTTACCCCGGCAGTTAATTGCTGAAAAACTTAAAACGGCCCAAGCCAATATTCCGGATGGATTTGGGGTTCCCTTCATGGGGCCTATTACTACCGGCTTAGGAGAGATTTATCAGTACACTCTCGAGGTAGATTCAAGTTATCAAGATCAATATTCAGTTACGGATTTACGCACCATTCAAGATTGGGTGGTTCGTCGACAATTATCCGGTATTCCGGGTGTAGTAGAAGTAAATACCTGGGGTGGTTTTCTTAAACAGTATCGGATTTCAGTAAAACCTGAATTATTACGCAGCCACCAGATTTCCATTAGTGAAGTATTTAAAGCTCTGGAGAATAATAATGGATTGGCTGGCGGGGCCTACATCGAAAAAGAGTCGGAAACTTATTTTATCAGGAGCGAAGGATTAGCCACTGAGCTAAAGGATCTGGAAAATATTGTGGTGAGTCAGCGCGGTGGGGTACCTGTTTTAGTCAAAGATTTGGCTAAAGTCGAAATTGGCTCCGCACCACGCTTTGGTGCTATTACTGCCAATGGAGAAGGCGAAAAGGTAATGGGGCAAATCATGATGCTAAAGGATGCCAATTCCAAGGCAGTGATTTCGGCTGTGAAAGAACGAATCAATAAGATCGAGGAAAACCTTCCTCCGGGTATTCATATTAATCCCTTTTTAGAGCGTAGTGACCTTATCGCTAAAACCACATTTACCATTGCTGAAAACCTTATTCTCGGCTGTTTGATTGTAATTTTTGTGGTCGTGGTCTTGCTGGGCAATTGGCGTTCTGGATTGGTAGTGGCCTCGGTAATTCCCATTTCATTGCTCTTTGCCATCTCCTTGATGTACATTTTTGGTATTGATGCCAATTTGATGAGTTTAGGAGCCATCGACTTTGGGATTATCATTGATGGAGCGGTGATTATTGTTGAGTTTATTGCTTATCAATTGGTGAAAAACCAAGGAGAATTACAAAAGCTTAAGAAAGAAGATCGCTCGCAGAAAATTGATAGCATCACCGAAAATGCGGCCAATAAGATGATGCATTCCGCGGTGTTTGGTCAATTGATCATTATTATCGTATTTATTCCCATTCTGAGTTTAGCCGGTGTGGAAGGCAAGATGTTCCGCCCTATGGCTTTGGTGTTCAGCTTTGCGCTGATTGGTGCCATGTTCCTTTGTTTTTCCTATGTCCCTGTAATGGCCTCTTTATTTTTTAAATCTGGGAATTTAAAGGCTAGTGCCTGGTCCAATCGATTAATGAACAGCTTGGCCCGTCTGTATAAACCAAGCTTAGATTGGGCTCTGCGAAGAAAGGCCTTGGTATTAAGTGCAGCCTTGGCGCTCTTTGTTTCAGCTATTGTACTCTTCAGTAGAATGGGAGCCGAGTTTGTACCCACTTTGGATGAAGGAGATTATGTCATTCAGCCGATATTAAAAACGGGTACTTCTTTAAGTCGCACCGTAGAATTGACTACGCGCATGGAGAAGATCTTAATGGAATTCCCGGAGGTTGATCAGGTAGTATCTCGAATTGGAGCCGCAGAAGTGCCAACTGATCCCATGTCCATGGAGGAGGCAGATGTTATCATTAAACTCAAACCGCATTCGGAATGGACTACGGCCGAAAGTAAAGATGATCTGGCGGAAGCCTTTAAAAGTGCCTTAATGGAAATTCCGGGAGTGGAATATGAGTTTACCCAACCTATTGAGATGCGCTTCAATGAATTAATTACGGGTGTACGCGCAGACCTGGCCATTAAGATTTTTGGTGAAGACCTTGATAAACTCAGCTCCCTGGCATACCAAATTAAAGATGCTATTGGAGCAGTTGAAGGCGCTTCAGACATTAGTGTTGAGAAAATAGTGGGTCTGCCGCAACTTAAGGTGAAATTTGACCGGGCTCGCATTGCTCGTTATGGGCTAAATATCGCAGACCTAAACCGAGTTATTTCAACAGGATTTGCCGGAGCTAAAACCGGAGTATTGTTTGAAGGGGAGAAGCAATTTGATATCAGCCTGAGGTTGGATAAGGGGAATCGTGATCAGATTGAAGATATTCAGAGTATACAGATTCAAAGTCCAGATGGAAGGTCGATTCCCCTGCGTGAATTAGCTCAAATTGAACTCACCAAAGGGCCGGCTAAAGTGTCTCGCGATAATACTCGCCGTAGAATTGTGGTTGGGGTTAATGTGCGGAACCGCGATTTAGAATCTGTAGTAATGGATGTACAGTCTATTATTAATGCAGAAATCAGTTTACCCGAAAATTACAGTATTGAATATGGAGGGCAGTTTCAAAATTTGCGTTCGGCTCGTTCTCGCTTGGCTTATGCCGTTCCGGTTGCTTTAGTTTTGATATTCTTATTACTCTATTTTGCTTTCGACTCAGTAAAAGATGCCCTCTTAATTTATACTGCCATTCCACTTTCGGCGGTAGGTGGAGTATTCTTGTTATACCTGCGTGGTATGCCATTTAGCATCTCTGCCGGAGTTGGTTTTATTGCTTTGTTCGGAATTGCAGTTCTAAATGGGATTGTACTTATCGAAGAGTTTAAAGCTTTGAAGGAACAAGGCCTGAAGGATGTGCACCAACGAATATTAACCGGAGCGGTGCAACGTTTACGTCCCGTGCTATTAACTGCATCGGCAGCGGCCTTAGGTTTCTTACCCATGGCCATTTCGTCATCAGCAGGAGCAGAGGTACAAAGACCTTTGGCTACGGTTGTAATTGGTGGGCTAATCAGTTCTACTGCCTTAACATTAATGGTTTTGCCCTTGCTTTATTCCTGGTGGGAAGGGGAAAGTATTATTAAGGGCAAGAAGCTGAATAAATCGGCCACATTAATTCTTCTCCTAATGCTGGTCCCTATTTGGACTCAGGCTCAGGAAAGTCCCAAAGCCCTTAAAGAACTGGAAAACCTGGCCTTAGAACACAATTTTGCCTTGAATGCCGCTCAGCTCGAAAGTCAAAAGCAGAAGTCCTTATTACCAGCAGCTATTTCTATTCCAGCGACCCAGTTTTATTATTCCTACGATCAAAACAATATTGCCCAGAATAATGCACCCATTCGGGTTTGGGGTATAGATCAAGAGGTACATTTCCCGAACTATTATTATCAGCAATCCAAAGCCCAAAGGCTTCGCTATGAAAGGGCGGAAAGTGCCTTGGAAATCCAAAAGCAGCAATTGTTGAAACAGGTGGGCCAGACCTATTACGAAGGTGTGTATTGGGCCAGCTTGCTTCAAAATTATCGGCATCTGGACAGCCTTTATCGAAGTCTGGCTTTTAAGGCAGAACAAGCTTATAAATTGGGGCAAAGCAATTATTTGCAAAAGTTGGCGGCTCAGTCTAAAGCAGAGGAAATCAAATTAAAATTAGAGGAGTACAGGGCAAAGCAAGAGCAGATTAAAAGCCGAATGGAAGCCTTGGTTCAAGTTAATCTGGAGGAATTGGCTTGGGAAGCTTTTCCGGAAATCGAATGGAGAAAGATTGACACCAGCAATTATGCCGGTTTGGATTGGCAACAAAAGAATATGGCTTTAGCCCAGGCAGAGCGAAAAGTAAGTCAGTCGGCCTGGTGGCCAGCCCTAAGCTTTGGCTATTTCCAAGGGACTAATAGCTTGCCCAATGCCCAAACTTATCGGGGAATGCAAGTGGGTTTAGCCATTCCATTATGGTATGGACCTCGGAAAGCAAGAGCCGCTGCTGCAAGCCTAAATTATGCTAAGAGCCAGTCAACGGCACAAAATTATCGCCTGTCTATTTTGGCACATCAGCGCAGCTTAGAAATAGAACTTCTGCAATATCAAAAAACCATTAATCACTTTAAAGAGGTGAATTATCCTTTGGTGAAGGAAATCCGAAAACATTCGGATGAAGCATTAAAGGCCGGAGAAATCTCTTATCTCGAATATGTACAGTTGCAGGAAAGAGCCAGCACTTTAGAAACGGAATACCTCTATCAGCAATGGCAATATTTCCATCGTTGGGTAGAATTAAACTATTTAAGCGAATAAATTGAAAAATTCAGAATACCTAAGCCTTGCTAAGCCTTTTGCCTTAGCCTTTGTTCTCGCTCTTTCGGGCTGCGGTTCCTCAGAAGAAAAAGCTGAAGAACAGGCCACCACTCAGAAGGAAAATCTTCAATTGATAAGCCAATCTCAATTGGATCAGGAAGGCATTCATTTGGTTCAAATTCAAAAAGCCTTTTTAGCAAAGAGCCTCAATTTAAGTGGACAGTTATTAAGCAGTCCATCCGCTCGTTTCGATGTGAGCTCGTACTTCGGGGGAACGGTGCGTCAATTGCAATTACAAAACGGAGATCGTATTCATAAAGGGCAGGTCTTGTTTTATTTAGAGGGACCGGCTCTATTGGACTTGCAACAGAATTATTTGGAGGAGCGTGCCCGCCTCGACTTTTTACAAGCAGACTACGAGCGGCAGCGTAATTTGTATCAAGATTCTGTGGTTTCGGAGAAAGCCTATCGACAAGCCTTATCCGATTTTAGAGTGTCGCAGGCCCGTTTTCAGAGTTTAAAGGCCAAATTAGATTTAATGAAAATCGACCTGGACCAATTGCATCGGAATGGGATATTTGAACGCATTGCTTTTCGTGCTCCTGCATCTGGTTATTTAAGCCAATTGAGCATTAACGAAGGCTACCTATTACAAGCCAATGAAAGAGCGGCGGTAATCATTAATGATGCTGCACCAGTATTGGAACTTAAGGTTTTTGAAAAGGACTTGGGTCGCATCAAAGTAGGACAGAAAATTGAATACCAGATTCCTTCAATGGCAGAGGAGAAATTTTTGGCTGAAATAGTGCAAATTAGCCCGGATTTTAGTCAGGGTCAAGGTGCTGCTCTCGCCTATGCTAAATTGGATGAAGGCTCTTTGCCACTGGCCATTGGAACCGGAATGTATGTTGAGGCCACGGTTTTTGAGTCTGAACGAGAAGTGGCAAGTCTTCCTGAAGCAGCGGTGCAGGAACATAATGGACATTTTTATGCACTAAGCGCTAAGCTTGTTGGTGGAGAATATCAATTGGAAAAGGTGGAGCTGAAGGTGGGAATTCGGCAAAAAGCTTTGGTAGAAATTAAGGAGCCTCAACAATATTTAGATACGGTCTACTTTTTAGATAAGGGTGCTTTTAACTTACTTGGGGAATAATTTCTATAAACAGATTGACCGGGATGAGATTTTAGACTTAAAAAAGGATTCACAGGATCAGTAATGGGAACTACAGGGAAAAGAAATTGGGGGCATATTTTGTATCAATCAGTCTTAGCATTGATCGTTATTATCGTAACCTTATGGCTGGGATTTGAAGGATACGATTACTACCAAACTCCCTTGGAAGAGCGCTTCTATCACGAGCATCACGAATGGTTTAAGGCCTCTGGTTTATTTGGTCATGGTTTGGGAATAATTGGAACCGCCCTAATTACGGTCGGGGTATTTTTGTACATACCGGCCAAGAAATATGGTTTTTTGGAGAAGTACATCCGCTTACGCTATTTGCTAGAATTTCACATCTTTCTCTGCACTCTGGGGCCAATTTTAATTCTATTTCACACTACATTTAAATTTGGAGGAATCGTATCCATTGCTTTTTGGTCCATGGTATTAGTGGTTCTATCCGGTGTGGTAGGGCGTTATATCTATTTGCAAATCCCTCGGAGTATTTCAGGTCGTGAATTATCCCGACAAGAATTAAAGGAAGAACAAGAGCGCTCTTTAGCTGCATTAGCAGTGGTGGCTGATCAAGCCCCCGAGCTTTACCAGCATATCCGCGAATACCAAAATGATGAGAAAGGTTATTTCGCTCGAAGGACTCATTTTCGTAATCACTTTAATCAGCTTAAATCTCAATTGGGAGCATTGCAGTTGGATGCCAAAGAACACCAATCGATACTAAGCAATATCAAGGCGGAAATGGTTTTGCAACAACGCATACACCGTTTAGCTTTAATGCAAAAGCTCTTTAAGTATTGGCATGTGGCTCACCGGCCCTTTGCCTTAATTATGCTCTTGGTGGTAATCATCCATATTGGGGTGACCATGGCCATGGGTTATACCTGGATTTTTTAGCATGTGGGAAGTATTGATATATGGCTTTGTAATTCTGATTTCGGGAGCAATTGTATGGTACTATTGGAGTTCCGGGCAGAAACGCTCCAAGGAAGTTGCTGCCAAAGTAGAGCAAGCTCAGGAAGAGGGTCGTTTTCAGCCTGTATCCCTGCATCCTTATATTGATCCTCATAAGTGTATTGGTAGTGGCGCCTGTGTTCGCGCCTGTCCCGAGGAAGTTATACTAGGTCTAATTGACGGTAAAGGCACCTTAATAAATGCCAGTAGCTGTATTGGTCACGGCGCTTGTTTTCATGCCTGTCCGGTAGATGCGATTAGCTTACGAATCGGCACCGAGGTTCGTGGTGTTGATCTACCTCATATTAAGCCTAATTACGAAACCAATATTTCCGGAATTTACATTGCTGGAGAGTTAGGAGGCATGGGCCTGATTAAAAACTCGGCGGAGCAAGGAGTGCAGGCTTGCAATAATTTAGCTGAAGAATTACCCTCAGAGCGGTCTTGTGAAACGGATGTGGTGATAATTGGCGCTGGTCCGGCAGGCATCGCCGCGGCATTAAAAGCTCAGGAAAAGGGATTAAGCTTTAGAGTGTTGGAGCAAGATTCTTTAGGGGGTACCGTATATACCTTTCCCAGGGATAAGGTGGTAATGACCAGTCCCATGGATTTACCCCTTTATGGAAAGTTGAAATTGAATAATACTTCTAAAGCCGAATTATTAGGGATTTGGAACGAAGTTCTCGATAAGCATCAAATTCAAATTGAAGAGCATTCGAAAGTAGAACGGATCTCCCAATTAGGGGATTACCATTTTAAATTGGAAACTTCCAAAGGAGAGTCTGTGGAAGCCCGTTCGGTGATTATTGCCATTGGCAGAAGAGGCACCCCACGGAAATTAGGCGTTCCCGGAGAAGAAAGTACTAAAGTTGCCTATCGATTATTGGAGCCTGAGTATATCCAGGGTGAGAAGGTGCTGGTGGTTGGCGGTGGGGATTCGGCCGTGGAATCGGCCTTGCTTTTAGCCGATCAAAATGAGGTGCATCTTTCCTATCGTAAGCAACATTTCGCCCGCATTAAAAAAGGAAATCAGGAAAAGCTGGAGGCGGCATTGGCCTCCGGGAAAATTCTACCTTTATTAGGTACTAATGTTAGTCGTATAGAAGAGAAAGGGATCAGTTTAGTTAGGGAGGACGGATCGGAATTCGAAATTGAAAATGATCGGATTTACATTTTTGCCGGTGGGGAATTGCCCATTCCTTTCTTGCAGGATGCTGGAATTACAGTTGAGAAAACCTTTGGGAAAACCCTTCGTAAGCATTGAAAGAAATTAGCAAAATAGCGTTCATTTTATTGTTTGGATTAAGCAGTATATCCCTGTCTGCGCAGTTCTCACCAGGCAAGCTCTCTGAGGCCCATGCAGAGTATGAGGGTTTGGATAATTGTACCCTTTGCCATGAAATTGGAGCCCAGATTTCGGAAAAGAAATGTTTGGAATGCCATAAGGAGTTACAAAGCCTAATCGATTTAAAACGGGGCTATCATTCTTCTAAAGAGGTTAAAGAGAAAAGCTGTATTAAATGCCATAGCGAGCATCACGGGCGTAAGTTCGATGCAGTGCGTTTTGATCAGGATAATTTCAATCATAATTTAACGGGTTATAAACTCGAAGCAGCACATGATCGCATTGATTGTCGCGATTGCCATAAAGCTGATTTTATTTCAGACTCTGAGATTGCGGGGCGTAAAGAAACATTCTTGGGCCTCGAAGAATCCTGTCTTACTTGTCATGTAGATTATCATCAAGGAAGCTTGGGTAAAGACTGCCTTTCCTGCCATAATTTTGAGGAGTTTCCGCAAACACCGGGTTTTGATCATGCCAAAACGGACTTCCCCTTAAAAGGAGCCCATCAGAATGTAAATTGCCTCGAATGTCATCCCAAGGAAGTTCGAGCAGGTAAGGATTTTCAAAAGTTTAGCGACATTGCCTTTAGCCGCTGTACCGATTGCCATGAGGACGCTCATCAAGGGAAGTTTGGGCAAAATTGTACCGATTGTCATTCGGAGCAATCTTGGCTTAAGCTGAAGAATCGCAATTCCTTTAATCACGATTTAACTGACTATCCCTTAAGGGGGATGCACCGCACGGTGAGCTGCAGCGAATGTCATAGCAGTGGCGATTTTAGAAAGGCTATGTCTTTTGCCAATTGCATTGACTGTCATGAAGATTACCATGAAGGGGAAATAAAAAGTATTGTCCAAAAGGGGCAAGATTGTGATGCCTGCCATAGCCTCGATCGGCCCTTTACCTATAGTTCTTACGATTGGGAAGATCATGAGAACAATGGCTTTCCCCTGCAAGGAGCTCACTTAGCTACGCCATGTTTTGCCTGTCATAAGGAATCAGAAGAGAGTCGCTGGGATTTTGCCTTCGAAGCACAGAACTGTGTATCTTGTCATGAGAATATTCATGAGGGGCTCATCAGCGAAAGCTATTTTCCGGAACAAAATTGCGAGGCCTGCCATAATGCAGGAGCCTGGTCGCAAGTACAGTTTAAACATGAAGAAACGGGTTGGGCCTT
>DLRW01000042.1:1632-23113 GCA_002501205.1 Flavobacteriales bacterium UBA7878 | reverse complement strand
GATTTCCAGCCAAAAACCCTTTGCAGAATCGCGCTTACTCTCGCGGCAGGATCTTGCCGGATCTTAGCTTCTTCCTCGGCTAAGAGCACAAAAAGGCCATTTAAAGTTTCTTGCATCACATAATCGCTGAGGTCGGGATTAACTGGAGTCACAAAAGGAATTCGATTGTAATTGCTGGCTATCGGTTGCCAGTATTTCGTGAGTTCTACCTTTTGGATCGCCTGATCGATAACCGGTTTAAAAGCCAATTTCAATTGGGCTTCTGTTTTAGACCGCAGGTAAACCGTTGCGGCATTGGCATCACCACGCCAAATACCATATACATCTTGCAGAGTCATACTGCGAATAGCATCCACAAAAATAGGACTGGCTTTCGCCGAAGCTTGTTCGGCACCATGGTTCAAGGTTTCAACAAATTGATCGACCAAATTACCCATGCCCAGGTCGCGTAAAGTTTTAGCCGCACGTTCCGCTTCAGGTGGGAAAGGAATTTTAATGAGGGGATTATTGTAAAAGCCATTTTCCTGAGAGGAGCGACTTACCGCATTGCGAATACCTACTTCGAGAGCTTCTTTAATTCCGCGATTGATTTCCGATTCGCTGGGTTCCATCTGAGAACTCGATTCCTGCGCAATTTGCAGGAGCGCATCACAGGAGCTGGCACTAAAAAGCAAGGCAAGTGTAAGAATGAAATTTCGCATAATGGAGGCTATTGGTACTAGGGGTGAATTTAGTATTTGCTCCCAGTTTAGGCAAGCAGGCGCAATTAAAAATGCTAGATTTGCGAACCCTTTTGAATTCCCACAATGCAAGCAGAAATCATAGCCATTGGCGATGAACTATTAATTGGTCAAACGATTGATACCAATTCGGCATTTATTGCCGCTCAGCTCAATTTGCAAGGAATTAAAGTATGGCAAAAGAAGGTGGTAGCCGATACTACCGAAGCCATTCGCTCAGCCTTGGATGAGGTGCATGCGGATACCCGTTATGTATTTATGACCGGTGGATTAGGGCCTACCAAGGATGATATCACCAAGAAAACCTTGCTGGATTATTTTGGTGGTGATATGGTCTTTAAGGAGGAGATTTATGAGCACATTCGTAAACTCTTCATGGGATTCAACCGGGAGCCCAAGGAGGTACATCGCCAACAGGCATATGTACCCAGCAGCTGTGAAGCCATTTTAAATGAAACGGGCACCGCACCTGGCATGCGATTCGAAAAGGGCGATCGCTATTATTTTTCTACTCCGGGAGTGCCTTATGAAACGGAGCATTTGGTAGCTGATAAAATTGTTCCCTGGATACTCAATACCCAGATGGAAGGGAAGCTCTACCATAAAACCTTGATTACTCAAGGAATTGGCGAGAGCGATTTAGCCGAAATGCTTATTGAGTGGGAAGATGAATTACCGGCTGAACTAAAGTTGGCTTATCTGCCTTCACCGGGCTTGGTGCGATTGCGCTTAACGGGACAGGCAGAAACAAAAGAGAAAAGCAAGGTCCTCGTAGAAGAGGGCATCGCAATAATGCGGAGCAAATTGGGTGACCTGATTTTTGGGGAAGATGTGAGCTCCCTGGAAGAAATAGTTGGGAAATCACTCCAGGCCCGCAAAATGACCTTAGCAACTGCCGAAAGCTGCACCGGCGGTTATATTGGTCATTTAATAACCAGTATTCCGGGGAGCTCGGAATATTATTTAGGCGGAGTGGTATCCTACAGCAATGCCTTAAAAATGGATATGCTGGGGGTAAAAGCTAAAAGTTTGGAAGCCTATGGCGCGGTCAGTGAGCAAGTAGCCCTTGAAATGGCTGAGGGTTTAAGGAATCGAACCGGTGCCGACTTTGCTTTGGCAACAACAGGTATTGCCGGACCGGGTGGTGGAACGGCGGAAAAGCCTGTGGGACTGGTATGGATAGCCGTAGCCGGACCGCAGGGAAGTCGCGCCAGAAGCTATCACTTTGGTAATCATCGGCAAAGAAATATCCGACGTAGTGCCTTAATGGCTTTAGACCGTCTAAGAAAAGAAGTGCAGAAAATTGAAATCTAGGTTTGTACGACTGTAATATTTACTTACTTTTGCAGACCCAAAATTTAAGAAGCGAGATCCATGTCAAGAGTATGTGAGCTTACCGGTAAGAAAGCAATGAGTGGAAACAATGTTTCCTTCTCCAATAAAAAGAACAAGCGCAAGTTCAATGTGAACTTGATGAAGAAGCGTTTTTATTTAGCTGAAGAAGATCGTTGGATCACTCTTCGTGTATCTGCTTCTGCCTTGAAAAACATCAATAAGAAAGGTTTGGCTGCGGTGATTAAAGATGCCCGTGCCAATGGATATCTCACCAAATAAGAATTTAGGCAATGGCTAAAAAAGGGAACCGAGTACAAGTTATTCTGGAATGCACTGAGCATAAAGACAGCGGCATGCCTGGTACATCACGTTATGTGACCACTAAGAACAAGAAGAACACTCCCGACCGTATGGAGCTTAAGAAATACAATCCTATTCTGAAGCGCCACACCGTTCATAAAGAAATCAAGTAAAAAATTAGTTAGCGATGGCAAAGAAAGTAGTAGCAACCCTTAAGTCCGGAGATTCAGCTCAATTTACCAAAGTGGTAAGAATGGTTAAGTCTGAAAAATCTGGCGCTTATACCTTCGAGGAGAAAGTGGTAAACAAGGAGCACATCAAGGATTTCTTGAACAGCTAAGCATCGCTTTCCCAACAATACGTACCCGCTATCCTTGGATGGCGGGTTTTTTATTTTGTATCAAGGCCTGAGCGCGGCCGCTAAGAAGGGCATTTTTAGGATATTTGCCGATATTTTATACAAATGGGTCTATTTGGTAAATTATTTTCCCGGGAAGAAAATCGGGGAGAAATAGAACAAGGCCTGGAAAAAACCCGTCAAAGTGTTTTTGCCAAGCTTAGCAAGGCGGTAGCCGGAAAAAGTAAGGTCGATGCTGAAGTGCTCGACGATCTTGAAGAAGTACTCATCAGCTCTGATGTAGGTATTGATACTACCCTTAAAATTATTGAGGCCATTGAAGAAAGAGTGGCCCGCGATAAATACCTCGGAACCTCGGAGCTCAATCAAATATTGCGTGAAGAGATTGCCGGTCTTTTGAAAAGCAAGGAAGGCGCCGATAGTGGCTTTAGTTTGCCCGAAAAGCGTCCTTATGTTTTAATGGTGGTAGGTGTAAATGGTGTGGGTAAAACTACCACCATTGGTAAGCTTGCTAATCAGTTTAAGAAAGCCGGACTCAGCGTAGTGCTGGGGGCAGCAGATACCTTTAGGGCAGCGGCGGTAGATCAGTTGGAAATCTGGAGTGAAAGAGTAGATGTACCCATCGTAAAGCAAGCCATGGGTTCTGACCCTGCGTCGGTAGCTTTTGATGCCGTACAATCGGCCATTTCTCGCAATGCCGATGTGGTGATTATTGATACTGCCGGTCGTTTGCACAATAAGGTGAACCTGATGAATGAGCTCTCCAAGATTAAGAGAGTAATGCAAAAACTGGTTCCCGATGCGCCTCATGAGGTTCTCCTGGTTTTAGATGCTTCTACCGGACAAAATGCATTGGAGCAAGCCAAGCAGTTTAGCAAGGCTACCCAGATTACAGCCTTGGCCCTAACTAAATTAGATGGCACTGCCAAAGGCGGGGTGGCCATCGGAATTTCAGATCAATTGCAGATTCCCGTAAAATACATTGGTGTAGGAGAGGGAATCGACGATTTGAGGGTCTTCGATAAAGAAGCCTTCGTAAATAGCTTATTTGAAAACTAATGCGCACTAAACACCGCAAGAAGAATAAAATCAATATCGTTACTCTGGGTTGTTCAAAAAACCTGTATGATAGCGAGGTATTGATGGGGCAGTTGAAGGCCAACCAGAAAGAGGTGGTCCATGAGGAGGAAGGAAATATTGTGGTGATTAATACCTGTGGCTTTATTGAAAATGCCAAGGAAGAATCCATTAATACCATTCTGGAATTTGTAGAGCGCAAGGAAGAAGGAGAGGTGGACAAGGTTTTTGTAACCGGATGTTTATCAGAGCGCTATAAACCCGATTTGGAAAAGGAAATTCCCAATGTAGATCAATACTTCGGGACTCGCGAACTCCCCTTATTATTGAAAGCCTTGGGAGCCGATTATAAGAAGGAATTGGTAGGTGAGCGATTGAGTACTACGCCTCAGCATTTTGCTTATTTGAAGATTGCCGAAGGTTGTGATCGCCCTTGTTCATTCTGTGCAATTCCCTTAATGCGCGGTGGTCATAAATCTACCCCCATTGAGGACTTAGTAACCGAGGCTCAAAAATTAGCCGCCAAAGGAGTTAAGGAACTTTTATTGATTGCTCAGGATCTAACCTATTATGGTTTGGATCTGTATAAGAAGCGTGCTCTGGCCGATTTGTTAAAGGAATTGGTGAAGGTGGAAGGGATCCAGTGGATACGTTTACACTATTTATTCCCTACCGGTTTCCCGGAAGATGTACTCGATTTAATTCGCAAGGAACCAAAGATTTGCAATTATATAGATATTCCACTGCAGCATATTGCTGATCCGGTATTGAAGTCCATGCGTCGTGGTACTACCAAGGAACGCACGGATAAACTCCTGCACTTAATGCGGGAGAAGGTGCCCGGCATCGCCATACGTACCACCCTAATTGTGGGTTATCCTGGCGAAACGGAAGAGGATTTCGAAGTCTTGAAGGAATGGGTGAGAGAAATGCGTTTCGAGCGCTTAGGTGTCTTTACCTACTCTCATGAGGAAAATACTCATGCTTATAATTTGGAAGACGATGTGCCCGCTGAAATTAAGCAGGAGCGTGCGAATGAAGTGATGGCCATCCAGCAAAAGATATCGGCAGAGCATAATCAGGCCATGGTAGGGCAGAAGTATAGAGTACTTATCGACCGTAAGGAAGGCGATTTCTTTATCGGTCGTACCGAACTCGATTCACCCGATGTAGATAACGAAGTACTGGTGGAAGCAGACTATTTACCTACAGGTGAATTCGTGGAAGTGGAAATCACCAGCGCCGAAGATTATGATCTCTTTGCCGTAGTCGTGGAATAATCTCCATAGCCGAACACAAACAACTAACTACCTAGTACGGACAATCATCTAAACTCTATACTCTAGAATCTAGAATCTTCTCTAGCCCAAAATCTTGCGCAGCCCCGCCATTTTAAGGGCAGCTACTCCGGCTTCGGTGCCTTTATTACCATGAATACCACCTGCGCGAGCGCGACTTTGTTCGATGGTATTATCGGTTAAAACGCAAAAGATAACGGGGGTATCGAATTGTAGATTGAGTTCGGTTACGCCATGTGTAACACTCTGACAAACAAAATCGAAATGTTTGGTTTCCCCTTGAATAACGTTGCCAATCGCAATAATGGCATCGTATTTTCCGGATTCACAAAGCTTTTTGGCGGCGTAGGTGATTTCTACTGCGCCGGGAACTTTTAGCTGAGTAACATAATGCCCGGCAGCTCCACATGCCATTAAGATGTCGCGGGCTCCTTGATAAAGAGCATTGGTGATTTCAGAGTTCCATTCCGAAACTACGCAGGCAATGCGCATTCCGGTGGCTTTGGGAAGTTCTTCAGGATTAAAATCCGATAAATTATGTCCTGCTGTGGCCATTAAATCTTCGCTTCGATACGACCAATATAACGATCGATATCGAGACCCTGACGAGAGTCGGCGAAATCAGACTTAATACGCTTGAAGTAATCCAGAGCTTTGGCGTTCTCGCCAGCTTGTTCTGCAGCTAATCCAGCTTTCAATAAGTAGAAAGGAACAATGTAGTCGTTACTGTTAGTGCTAACGGCTTTATTGTAGTATTCTAAAGCTTCTTTGGTTTGGTTCAATTCCATAAAGGCATCGCCAATGGCACCTTTAGAGATCACCTGAAGAATGGGATCGTCAGTGTGGAATTCATCCAGAATACGAATGGCATTTTCAAACTCACCTAGACGGAGGTAGCTGATACCGGCGTAGTAATTGGCTAAGTTTCCGGCATTGGTTCCGCTGTAATCAGCTGCGATATCCAAGAAACCTAATTTATCGCCCATTCCATTAATGGCTTGGTCCAAGGAATCTACTTCGAACCAGTGCTGAGCATGGTAAATTTCAGATTGAGCTTCAGCCTCACGAGGCTCTTGATAAAATTTAATGTAGCTGATATAACCACCTACAATCGCAAAAATGGCGATTATAACGATACTGATAGACTGACGGTTATCCTCGAAAAATTTCTCCAATCTGCTAATGGATTGGGTAACGTCTACTAATACTTCTTCGTCGGTGTTGTGCTTTTTAGCCATACTTGCCAAATTCTAATAGTCGGCAAAAGTAAAAAAATTCCTTTCTGTGCCGTGGTGCAATTTGCCAGTATCCTTGCATTAATTTAGCAAAATGCATTTACAGGACCTACATCTATTAAATTTCAAGAGTTGGGGAGAAGGTGAATTTGAATTCAGTCCTAAGCTCAATTGCTTTGTAGGCCTTAATGGAGGCGGAAAAACCAATTTATTGGATGCTATTCATTACCTCTGTCTAAGCAAAAGTTACTTCGGTAATCGCGATCAAAAAAATATTAAGCACGAGGAAGATTTTTTCATGATTGAGGGAAACTTCCTTCGTCAAGATGAAAAAGAGCATTTGCATATCTCTTTGAAAAAGGGCGCCAAGAAAATACTGAAGCGGAACAAGAAGGAGTACGATAAACTGGCAGAGCATATTGGTGCTTTTCCCGCCGTGGTAATTTCCCCTTACGATCGAGATCTTATTACCGATAGTTCGGATACGCGCAGACGTTTTTTAGATAATGTGATTAGCCAGGGTAATAATGAGTATCTTTTTCATTTAATGCGTTATCACAAAGCATTGCAGCAACGCAATCGCTTATTAAAGTTCTTTGCTGCCAATCATCAGTTTGATGCAGAGTCTTTAGATCTTTACGATCAGCAAATGGTTGAGCATGGTTTGTACATCGCTCAGGCCCGTCAGCAATTTTGTGAGGAGCTCGGGCCCCGTATTCAGCATTATTACCATTGGTTAAGTGAAGGAAGGGAAGCTGCAAGTTTAGATTACCGTAGCCAGTTTGGAGAAGATCCCCTGGCCGAATTACGCAGTCGACATGAAAAGGATCGAGTGCTGCAATACAGCTCCTGGGGAATTCATCGCGATGATTTGAAATTTAAGTTGGATGAAGATTCGGTGCGTGATTATGCCTCACAGGGACAGCAGAAGTCCTATTTGATCGCCTTGAAATTGGCGCAGTATGAGTTTATTCGCGATCATCAGAAAATGGTGCCTATCCTTTTATTGGATGATATATTTGATAAATTGGATGAAGCCCGAGTAGCGAGATTGGTGAAATTGGTGCATGATTCCAATTTCGGTCAAATCTTTATCACCGATACCCATGAGGAGCGTACCACCGCTTTGGTTAAGCAAATTGATCCGGAAGCTCACATTATTAATGTAAATCAATAAGCGAAGATGGATCGAAATAATACCTTCAAATTAGGGGATGCCATTGGGGCCTTTTTAAAAGGGCATCAATTGGAGGAGCGTTTTTTTGAGGCGATCCTGAAAGCCGATTGGCGGGATTTGATGGGAGATAAGGTGGCGGATAAGACTAATGATATTAGCCTGGAGAAGGGCTGTTTAATCTTGTATATGTCGAGCGCTCCTTTGCGACAGCAATTGCGATTGAAGCAAAGTCGCATGATTGAATACCTCAATCAGAAAATTGGTAGGGGCAGGGAGCCTATTCGCAAAGTGCTTATCCGCTAAAAAAAAATCCCGACACTAAGGCCGGGATTCTTGCTTTGAAATATTCTAGTGACGACTGCGCTGAGCGAAGAAGAAGTTTCCTTCGATCGCAGCATTTTCATCAGAATCACTACCGTGAACTGCGTTAGCAGCGATAGAAGTAGCGTATAATTTACGGATGGTACCTTCAGCAGCTTCGGCTGGGTTAGTAGCACCAATCAAGGTACGGAAGTCAGCAACAGCATTGTCTTTTTCGAGGATAGCAGCTACAATAGGACCAGAGGTCATATATTCTACTAATTCGCCGAAGAAAGGACGCTCAGCGTGAACCGCATAAAATGCTTCTGCATCTTTGCGAGAAAGAGCAGTCATTTCCATTGCTACAATACGAAAACCAGCTTCGTTGATCTTGGCTAAAATTGCACCGATATGACCGTTTTCAACGGCATCGGGCTTAATCATGGTGAAAGTTCTGTTACCAGCCATTTGGAGTATATTATTATGGGCGGCAAAATTATTTTAATTGTCTTGGGTGAACAAGTCTTTTTCTAAAATCATTCACAGAATCATTAAATGTCTAATTTTGTTCGCCGAAAACGAATTTTAATTCAAATCAGATTACTATGAAAATCCGCAATTTTCTGCGCTTTGCCGCAGCCGGTATCCTGGCTTTAAGCTTTACCGCTTGTGAAGATGACAACGACAGCAGCCTGGGTGCTTCTCTTATCGTTACCGAAAGTACTTCCGGATCTACCGGCGGAGCAGTAACCATTAGCCAAGGCAGCAGCTTGGTATTTGTATGGGATGCTCGTAAAGGTGATACCGACATGGATCTTTTCTCTGTTAGCGTAACCGGAACCAATACCCCTAATCCTCTTCCAACCAGTTTAGGTGGTCGTAACTTCCCTTACGATATTGCTAATGCGGATGATGAGACGTATATCGATACCTTGATTTTCCCTAATGCTGGAATTAATTTAGGTGTTACTTCTTACTCTTTCACTGTAACCGACAAAGACGGAAACACCGACAATGTAACTTTCACTGTTACTGTTGAGGCTAATGCTACTCCAATGACCAATGAGGTGAATGGTGCATTCTTCCACATTGCTGGTTCTTTAGAAGGAGCTTATGACCTTGTTAACGGTACTGTAGTTGGTGCCAGCCAGCCTGATGCCAGCAAGGATATGGAAAACACTGATGCTGCTGGTGATGCTTTTACCGGAAGCTGGATGGCTGCTAACTCTACTATGTTCGTGAAAGACAATTCTTACGACTATGCTAATGCTACGGTAGAAGCTGCTACTTCTTCTTTCGCTGCTGGTACTGCTTCTGCTACAGTAAGCAATCCTGCTGATGGTGATATCTACATCGCTAAATTGCGTGGTGGTAGCACTTATGCAGTTATTAAGATTGTAAATGTTGATCCTAGCGACAACACTTGCAACTGCGGAAACACTGGTAAAATTACTTTCGATTTCAAAAAGTAATCACATCTAATACTTAAGAATAGCTTGTTTCGGAAACCTTTCGGAGCAAGCTATTTTTTATTTTCATCGCTATGAAACTGGATATTTTGGCCTTTGGTGCCCACCCCGATGATGTTGAACTGAGTTGTTCCGGAACCCTCGCGAAACAAACCGAACTTGGCTATTCTTGCGGAGTTGTGGATTTAACGCAAGGCGAACTAGGTACGCGTGGTACCCCTGAGATTCGTCTGGAAGAAGCCGCAGAGGCAGGTCGTATCATGGGGCTTAAAGTGCGGGAGAACCTCGCTTTCCGCGATGGTTTTTTCACCAATGATGAAGAACATCGTTTGGCGGTGATTCAGCAAATCCGACGTTTTCGTCCGGAGATTGTTATCGCCAATGCGCCAAGGGATCGCCATCCTGATCATGGTCGTGGATCTTTCTTATTAAAAGAAGCCAGTTTCCTATCTGGTCTGCGTAAGATTGAAACCGAATGGGAAGGAGAAGCTCAGGAGCCCTGGCGGCCCCAAATGCTCCTATACTATATCCAGTTTCAAAATATCGAGCCCGATTTCATTATTGATATTGGAGAGCATATCCATACCAAAGTAGAGTCTATAAAGGCCTATAAATCTCAATTTTTCGATCCGAGCAGTGCTGAGCCTAAAACGGTGATTAGCTCTAAAAACTTCATGGATTCAGTTACCTATCGCGCTCAAGATTTAGGTCGCCTAATTGGTGTAGAATATGGAGAAGGCTTTATTGCGGCGCAAGATTTGGGTCTGGATGACCTGATGCAATTGAAGGGCGTACGCTAAGGTATAATTGTAGGAACTCCTCTGCTATTGCCGAATAAGAGTATTGGGCCTGAGCGGTGTTGGAGATCTCTTGCAAATCGAAATTCGAAAAATCTTCTTTTAGTTGAAGTATAGCTTCTGCTAGAGCTTCTTCATTTTGAGATTCAACCAGTATGCCCTGATCAGCGCCAATAAACTCAGGAATACCCCCAACCTTGCTTGCAATTACGGGTCGGCCCAGACATAGGGATTCTAATAATACTACGGGCTGATTTTCGATAAAGCTGAAAAGCAAAAAGGCATGACTACGACTCATCTCCAGGGCAACTTCCTCGCGAGAAAGTGCCGAAAGAATTTCAATGTTCGCCGCAGGGATTTGATGCGCCTCAATTTGTTTTTTTAGCCATTCAATATCACCATCACCGCCAATGCTTAAATGCAGGCCGGTATCCCTTTCTAAGGCTTTCTTAAAGCCGCATAAAATTCCTTTTATGTTCTTGGTTTCCTGTTGAAGGGAGCTGATGTGAAGCAAACGAAATTTAGAGTCCGAAGTCCTTATTTCCTGATAATTGAAGATTTTGGTATTTACCACATTGCCCACAATTTTCAAGTGGGAGCTGATCCCAAATTCTTCAAGTGAATTGGCCAGTTGATTCGATACCGGGCAAACCACCTGAGCCTTAATCATAATGCGTCGTGCCATATGCTGGGCTAAACGACTCCACTCGTGGCGACGGCTTTTTTGGTAACCTGAATAATGCTCGGTAATCACATAGGGAAGTGTTTTTAAGAAGCCCTGAAAGGCAATTCCCGAGGGCCAACTTACGTGCAGATGAGCCAGCTTAAATTGAAATCCCATTAATTGAAGATGGCGGTAGCCTCTTTCCAAAGCCTTGTAATGACTTTGCACCGGCCATTTCTTTTTGTAGAGCACCTGAACTTGAAGGAAGGGTTTCTCCTTTACCAGGATTCCATTCGTATCATGTTCAAAAGCACTAAGAACAACTACCGGAATAAGTGAGTTAATGGCGTGCAGATGCTCTTCAACGAAATTGCCTAAGCGAGGATCTTGGGGATTGGGGTACCAACTGGCAATATGTAAGATGGGCCGATCGATATTCGAAGCATTGATTTACAAAGGAATAAAAAAAGGTCACCTGAATTACAGATGACCTTTATTCTAGGGGTGGCTAATGGGGTTCGAACCCACGACCTCTGGAACCACAATCCAGCGCTCTAACCAACTGAGCTATAGCCACCGTTTACAGCCCTTTGCTAAGGGTCGGCAAATGTAAGCAATGTCGTGAAATCGAAAGTAAAAAATGTGAAAAAAATCAAGGTCGTCCTCGTCTCCTTCTTAAAGACTCCATAAGGCGACGGTGAAACTCAATTTCGATTCGATAAAAAGTCGCTGCTTTCCGGGAGCCCAAGGCAGCCTTGAATTTATCGTAGTATTCTAATTTAAGCTCGGCGATTTTCTTTTGATTTTGAAGCTCTTCCAAGGCAATTTTCTCCAGAGTGGCATCATCCAATTCGTCCCATTTGTCATGAACTTCTCTGCGGCTCATTCCTTCCATTCGTTTTTGATGAAGCTCATTAAGCTTCTTGTTATACTCATTGTAAACGGGCCAAAACTTTTGGGCTTCTTCAGGACTTAAGTCCAATTCATCGGTAATGAATTTAGTTTTAAAGGCTTCCACCTTTTTGAAATCCTCCGGTTGAGCATTCAGAATGAATCCAAAGAGGAGAAGACTGCTAAGAAATAGTAATTTTTTCATGACTAAAGGTATTCTGAGCTATGTTCGTTAAGGTAGGATTCAATTAGTTTGGTGTCCAGATTTTCAAATCCTTCTGAAGATTCGCTATTCGGTAATTCAATAAAACTTTCAGGATAAACCCCATAAGGATCTTGATTAAGGAAGTCGATTACTTCCTGTTCTTGTAAATCGCTAAAGTTAAGATCTGAATTTTGTTTGCTGTTCAGCGGTAAAAAGAATAGCGCTGCAATGAGAACCGCCGCGGCTGCAGCTAAGCTGGGCCAGAGAATTCTGGTTTTAGGTGCTGCTTTGGTAACAGGGCCACTTTCTTGAGCAAGGGCCTTTAGCTGGTCCTTCTTGGCTTCGAAGTAGCCTTTGGGTATTTTAAATCCTTGATCTTTCATGACGTATTATTTGACGCTCAAAACTCATTAAGGTTTAATTGAACTTTGACTTTTTCTTTGGCGTGATGGAAAGAGGCTTTTAAAGCTCCAACTGAAGTGCCCAACATTTCACTGATTTCATTGAAACTTAGGTTTTGAAAGTACTTTAGCTTGAAAACAGTTTGCTGTTTATCCGGTAGTTCAGCTACGGCTTCCAAAAGGTTTTTTAGGGCTTCATCACCATCAAAATAAGGGTCGGCACTAAGATGGTAGTTTAAGGCGCCTTCCTGCAATTGAAAGCGCCGCTCCTTTTTTAATAGCGCCAGAGCTTCATTGGTGGCGATTCGGTAAAGCCAGGTGTAAAATGCAGATTCTGCACGGAAGGAGGGAAGGGCTTTCCAGGCTTTAATAAAGCATTCCTGCAAAACATCATCCGACCAGTCGTGCCGCAATAAGATGCTCCGTATATGCCAGTACAAACGCTCCGTATAGGCCTCAACTAATTCGGCAAATAAGGATTGATACTGCTCTTTTTTTAACTGCTCTTTCCAGGTTCCTGGCTCCTGCATAATTCAAAGTTCGAAAATTAGAGTTTGCAAAAACCTAAAGGTTTAAATCAAGAAAAATCAATAAAATGAAATAGAGCGCTTTTTTTTACAATTCATCCTGAAAAATTTAGATTTAAATAACTGAAAATTAGTGTTGAAAAAATATTTAATGATTTTAAGTGATATGAAAATAATGCTATATTTGAGCCTAAATTTCTATTACCCAAATTCGTAAGTGATGAAAAAAGTTACACTATTTCTTGCCGCTGCAGCCCTTTTAGCGAGCTGTAATCGGGAAATAGGAGACGATTTAACCAATGGTCCGAACCAAAAGAGTACTAATACCGTACACTTTAGTCAGTCGGATCTTGATGGTCAATTGATCCCTATGAGTCAGTCTTTCAATATTTCTTCAAAGGCTGCCGTTCAATTAAATTATACCTATCGTGCCTATGCAGAGCCTGTAAACTTTGGTACTTGGGATCATGATGGTGACAATGGTACTGTAACTCCAGAGGTTCCGTTGAATTTAGCTGCTTCAGCTATTTTCTCAGTGAATGATATGGTTTTCGTTACCTGGCATATGACTGATGGTCCTTTGGCCGCCGGTGCAAGCTCTCCATTAGGAGGTTCTATCACTGCCTATAAGCAAACTGGAATTGGTCAGTATACCTTTATGGATCGTGTTGACTTTACCGATGCCGACTATCACGAGCTTTATGTGTATCAAAATACCAGCTCTGGTCATTACGAAGTATTTGCCGTAGGTCAACGTAATGTGCAGTCTTCCGGCTATTTATTAGCGGGGCATAATGGTGCCGTAGTAACTCGAGTTGATTATGATTATTTGAATGACGAGTTCTGGGAGCCAGGAGTAACCGAATTGCCTTTACCCGGCGTATCAGCTAATGATATTGTTGCTGGTGCTTCTAACTACTACGTGATTACCGGAAATGGTAATGGTGGTTCAGGTGGTGGTATCTACGAAATGGACCGCAATCTGGCTCAGGTTAAGAAATTCAACTCTACCATTAATGATGGTATTGCATTGGAAATCGATAGAACCTGGTCAAGTTCATCTCATTCTTACATCTACGCTTTAGATCGTCAGGGAACATCTAAATTCCGTATTCATTACTTACATACCGACAATACCGGTCCTAGTGGAATCACTACCTGGGCTTCAGATTTGAACTTCGTGAGTGATTACAATACCGGAGCCTTAGGTGGTATCAACTACGAAAGAGGAGATCTTACCTGGGCACAGCGTTCCGGTTGGGGTAGTAGCAATCCTACCGACTCACTGATTGCATCCTTTGGATACTATGGTATTTACAGTGCAGGAAATGGAGTAGGAGGTATGAATCACTTAAAAGATTTAGGTCCGTGTTTGTCTACTGAGTTTGACGAAGGTCTGAATGTACTTTACTATGCTGATGGCGACGATGGTGTAAGTGTATTGGCTATGGCCGGATTTAATGGTGGTGCCTTAATTAATACTTACGATGTTATTGGTCAGTTTGTTCCTCCAACTGGTGGTGCTTTCCCAAGTACCTTCCTGGTTAAGGAATTAACGGTATATCAATCTCGTAATATTGCCATGGCTACCGGTGATGCCGGTGTATATTTCATGCAACGCAATAAGTTCTAAGGCTTTAGATAGCTTTCAAGATAAAACTAAAAGGCTCCTCATTGAGGGGCCTTTTTTTGTCGAAAAAGTGATACAGTATTAATTCAGATTTAAAAAATGATAACTCATCATTAAATTATACTCTATTTATCTGATAATCTGTGTTTTTTGGAGATAGGCGATGTTTATATGGTATTAATTTTTACCTTTGGTGGACTATTACCCAATTCAATCACAATGAAAAAAATTGCCACTATTTTAAGTCTGGCTGCCATTGCGGTAGCTTGTAACCGTGGGGAGGACTTAAGTTCCAGTGCCCCGGTTGACAGCACTTCAGCTGGTGTGGTTCATTACAAGCGTAGTGACTTACCAGGAAGTGTAACCGACATGAACGAAACTTTTAGCATTTCAGCTAAAGCTTCAGGAACTCAATTAAACTATACCTATCGCGGTTATGCTAAGCCTGTAGATGCAGACAACACTCCTTTTAACAGTGATGATTTAGCAGCAGCAGCGATCTTTGCGGTAGACGATGTAGTTTTCGTTTGCTGGCATACCAATGGAAATGCAGGTAGCCCTTTAAACAATACTAATCCTTACGGAGGTTCTGTTGCGGCTTACAAGCTTTCTGGAATCGGTCAGTATACCTTTATGGATCGTGTGGATTTCCCAAATCACGATTTCTTTAAAATGGCTGCTCACAAGAACACCAGCACTGGTAACATCGAAGTATTTGTAGCTGGACAGCGCGACCCAGACAATTCTAAATACTTATTAGCCGGTCACTATGGTGCTACTGTATCCCGTGTAGATTATGACTACATCAATGATGAATTCTTTGAGCCCTCATTCTTAGAATTACCATTACCCGGATATGCCGCTACTGATATTATTGCCGCTAGCAGCAATTACTACGTATTAACAGGAAACGGAACCGGTGCCAATAACGGTGGTGGTTTGTACGAGGTTGATCGTACCCTTAATAATGTGAAGAAAGCCGACATCAACAATATTCATGATGGTGTTGCTTTAGCTATTAACCCTGCTACCGCGGTTAAACCCGGTCCTGGAAATGCTTATTCCGATTTGTGGGTTCTGGATCGTCGTGGAAACAATTACCACATCCACAAATTTTTAGGCCTTAGCGCTGATATCAATACTGGACTTTCAAACTTCTCTTCTCTGTCTGCTAGTCACAGCACTTCAGTAGGAACTATTTTCCCGATCAATTACGAGCGTGGAGATTTGGTTTGGGCTTTAAGTCCTAACAGCTTTAGTACCGATATGGATTCCCTGATGATTGCTGTAGGTAGCAATGGTATTTGGGAAGCAGGTACCGGAGCAGCAGGTATTCATAGTGCCGTTGACTTAGGCGCTTGTACTGGTTTAGAGTATGACGCTGGCTTAGGAGTAATGTATTACTCTGCTGGTGAGTCTGGGATGTGGGTAATAGCCATGGGTGAATATGCGAATAATGCAGGTCCTCTGGTAAACCTATATGATATTGTTGGCCGTTTTGTACCTCCTAGCACTGTAGGTGGAATTGGCGGAACCATTCCTTTCAATATTAAAGATATTACTGTTTATCATTCTCGTAACCTGGCTTTGGCCTCTGGGGATGGCGGTGTGTTCTTTGTACAACGTGACAAGAACTAAGTCCTTTATATAGATAGAGAAAAGCCTCCTGAAAAGGGGGCTTTTTTTTTTGATATAGCAAGCTAATGTGTTGATCCTTTAATTTGATATTCATTACTTTGTAATCCTATTACCCCCAATATGTTAGACTTTAAAAAAATCTCTGTTTTACTGTCCGTTTCTTTGGTGTTTTCCGCATGTACCCGCGATGTACCGGAAGATGCGAGTCAAGGTGGTGCTAATCCAGAGCCCAATGATGTGGTAATGAATGGCTATGGCTTTGGGGATTTACAGGGGCAATTAGTAGCCTTAAACGATACTTTTATTCTCAATAATAAAACCGGATCTGCCCAATTGGAATATACCTACCGCGCTTATGCGGAGCCGGTAACTTTTCAATCTGGAGCCAGTACAACTACCCTTTCTGCTACGGCCATCTTTGCGATCCGTGATATGGTATTTGTGACCTGGCATATTCCTACTGCCGCTTATGGGGGCGCAATTTGCGCCTATAAGCAGAGTGGCATTGGTCGCTATACTTTTACCGATCGGGTGGATTTTCCGGAAGCTGATTATATTGAGTTGAGTGCCAGCGAAAATAGTGCTACCGGCTATTATGAGGTATTCATGGTTGGGCAAAGGGATCCCGATCGATCTAATTATTTATTAGAAGGTCATCGTGGTGCGGTGGTAACTCGCATTGATTACGATTTTGTAAATGATGAATTTTGGGAGCCCTCGGCAAAAGAACTGCCCCTGCCCGGAACATCAGCCAATGATATTGTGGCTGCAGCGGCTCATTATTACATAATTACTGGCGATGGTGCTGGTGGTTCGGACGGCGGATTGTACCAGGTTGACCGAAATATGTCTATGGTTGAAAAGGCAGATCAATTTAGTATTGATGATGGCATTGCAATTATTACCGATCCTTTAAGTCAGGCGGTAAATCCTGGTGTGACTTCCAGTGCGGATCTATATACCCTGGATCGCAGCGGTTCAAATTATCGGATTAAGCGCGCTTCGGTGAGTTATGATTATGGAAGTGATCAAACCAATTTTGGCAATCTTAGCGATTATACGGACAATACTGCTGGCCCTACTATTACGCCTATAGATGGTGAAAGGGGTGATTTAACCTGGTCACAGGGATTTGGAGCAGGAGCAAGTAAAACGGACTCACTGATGATTGCAGTGGGTTATGAAGGGGTATTCGAAGCGGGTTCATCTTTTGGAGCTGGATTTGCTGAAGCAGTAAATTTTGGACCTTGCCTGGCCACGGAATACGATGCCGATCTTGGTGTTTTGTATTATGCTGATGCTAATGATGGGGTGCGCGTAGTTGCTATGGGTACTTATGCTGCCAAGGATGGCAACCTCTCAGTCTATGACCTTATCGGCAATTTTGTGCCTCCCACCGATACCTTATCAGGAACCGTTTTGCCCAATACTTTTTACATCAAAGAAATCTCCTTATATCGCTCAAGAAATATCGCCCTGGCAACGGGGGATGCTGGCGTATACTTCCTGCAGCGAAATAAATAGATAATGTTAGCGGTTCGAACAAACCAGAAAAAGGGACGCCATGCGATCCCTTTTTTTTATGCACTTAATCGAAGAAAATCGACCGTTAATCTATACATCGAATTTATCACTCAGCTTATCTAAGCTTTAGTGTGTAGGTCTTGATTTATATGGAATTTCGTTGGACAGCTTAAAATGGGTATTGTGTAGGGAAAACATACCATTAACAAGATTTGTGCAATGAAAAAATTAGTCTATTTCTTAGCAGCGGGAGCCTTTTTGGCCAGCTGTAATCGCGATGTAAGCTCCTTGCAGGACCCTACGGCGGAAAGTCGTATTGATGTGGTTTCTGGCTCTGCCCTTACTAATCAATTACGCTCTATGAACGAGTCTTTTACCATCAGTGGTAAGGCCGCTCAAAACTTATCCTACCTCTATACCAACTTTGCTGAAGCTCCAGCTAACCTGGCCTACACCGAAGAATTAGTTGGTGGAATTGTTACCGGAACTTCTGATTTAGCGCAAGCTACTTCGGTTACCGCAAATGGTGAAATGGTATTCGTTACCTGGCACCTTGAAGATGCTCGCTATGGCGGCTCTATTTCGGCTTACAAATTGGTTAATGGTACTTATCAGTACACTTCTCGTATTGATTTTGATGATACGGATTGGCATGAAGCTGAAGTTCATCGTAATACCGGTACCGGAAACTATGAAATCTTCGCTGTTGGTCAACGCAGCCCTTCAACCAGTGGATACTTGTTGAACGGTCACCGTGGTGCAGTGGTAGGTAAAATCCTTTACAACTACATCACCGATGAGTTCCAGGGACATGGTACCTATAAAGAATTGCCTTTACCGGGTTATGGTGCCAATGCTATTATTACCTCAGCTGGTAAATACTATATCGTAACTGGAAACGGACAAGGTCAGGTTACCAATGATGCCCGTAGTGGTTTATATGTAACCGATTACAATTTGACCAATGTATCGGAGTCCATGACGATCACTGATGGTATTTTCGTTGAAGCAGATCCTTTTAACAGTAGCCCCAGCAATGTGGACTATGCCTTATTTGATCGCACTGCGAATGATAAAGTACAGGTTCGTCGTGGTATGAATACCAGTCAAACTGTATCCAATGCCATGAGCTATACTATCGACTATATCACCGGTGGTGGCATTCCTTCTTTAGCTTTAGAGCGTGGCGGTATGGCTTTCATTCCTTATACCTATTCAGGAAGCAATGTGAGCAGCACCGAGTACCTTTTAGCTTTAGGTCAGGAGGGTTTATACGGACAGTATTCTGGTCATATTAACAATGCAGTGAATTACTGCTTAGCGGTTACTCACGATCCTTCTGCACGCGTTATTTACGCTGCAGCTGGAGATGCCGGTTTAAAAGTAGTAGCTGGTCATGGCTTTAATGGTGGTGTATTGATCAATCCTTTTGATTTGGTGGGTCAATTTGTACCACCTACCAATGCCTTTATCGCTGGCTTTAATGTGAAGGATGTATCTGTATACTTCTCCGATTATTTAGCCTTAGCTGTAGGTGGTACCGACGGAACAGGGGTTAATCCTCGCAAAGGAGGTGTATACTTTGTACGTAAGCTGAACTAAGAAAAGCACAAAAGCATATTCTATAATTAGATTTGGTTGTTTAGGCCCGCAGTGTACTGCGGGCTTTTTTGTTCCATCATCCCGATTCTTTATTAAAGGATACCCTTGTAAATTGTAGTTATCAATCCTGCTGCCCTTTTAAACACTCTTATTAAGGTATCAGGCATTTCAAGTTATAAATCGCAAGGCTGCTTAGATCTGCTTTCAAATCCCAATAGCTTAATCTAATTTTAGACTAGTGCGTATTTCTCTCTTAGGGTTTTCAAGAACAGCAGGATTCTCTTAGAGAAGCACCAGGATTACTCAAAGCAGGTAATAAGAAGATATGTGAAGAAATAAAAAAAGGCAGTTTAGGTTGTTAGTCTAAACTGCCTTTTTTTATCGACTCCTTATGCAGAGCTTATATTTTTAGATTCTATATCCCAGGGTCAATCCTAAAGTAATAATGCCCATATAATCCCCTTGAACGCTAAAGCTTTCCTGACGGGTTAGAATCAGGTCGAAACGAGTATAAAGCTTAGGATTGGCCAGTTTCTGGTAACTGATGCCAAAATATTGGTTATCCAAGCGAACATTACCTTCCGCCGTAAGGCTATTTGCCACAGATAACAGGCGTTGATCCGGAACTAACCCGTAACCGGCAGTAAGCTGCAGGAAATCGCCTTTTCCACTGAAAAACTTACGGTACAGAAAATTGTAGGTGGTTCCAATACCATTTTGATCCGCAATAATAAAAGGACGGAAGGCTGCATATTCGCTGCCCCAGTAATATCCGATAGAACCGGTGTACATTACTACCTGGTTCAATAGGAAATCAAGATAACGGAAACCTAAGGATCCTTCGAAATCACTTTTTCCGATTTTACTGTAGTACTCCATTCCAAAGCGAAAACTTGGGAAAATTTGAGATGGGGAATAACCTATATTGATATAACCATATGAATTCCGGCTGATACGAGGATAGATGTCTACTTCACCTTGTACACCAAAAGAAGTGAAGCTCTGATTGCGATCCCCATAATTCAATCGACCAATGATGGCTCCTATTTTGGTTTGACGACCGTATTGGATAAATCCAAAATACCAGGGATTATAAGTCTTGGTGAAGTAATCAATGGTTCCGCCAATTGCCAGGCCATCTACAATAAGCTGATTGAGAAGATAGGTCTTTAGCTGCTTGAGCTCATTATTATCCGGATACTTCTCCAGGGCTACTTCTACCGCATCGAAGGCATCGCGTAAATCATTACTGGTGGTTAAGGATTGCACCTTGCTTACATGGAAGAACTCATTATTCTTGGGAAAGCGTTTAATACCATCATCACAGTATAAGATGCAAAGGGCATGTTGCTTGGCAAAGCGCTCATTCTGCACCCGCAATTCATAAATCGCATAGGCATTAGTATCCTCCACGATTAAATTGCGGATTAGATTGCGCGCATTTTGATAGCGCCCGTCCCATACGAAGGTACGGGCCTTAAACAGTCGATATTGGTAGTTTCCAGGATCGTCCAGTAATAAGAGGTCCAAGACCTTACGCGAGGTTTGGTAATCGCCTTTAAAGGCTAAATCTCGCGCTTGAGCAAAGGCAGAATCCGGATCCGCCGAGATCATTACTACGGGCGCATTGCTAGTGTCCTCCTGAGCAAAAAGCCCGGTGGTAAATAGCATTATACACGCTAAGAGCAATGTCTTTTTCATGGCAATCGTTTTGGACCCTAAATATAGATAGCGCCCCAATCGCAGGCTCAGAGCTTTCGCTCAAAGGCCTAAATCCTTCGTTCAGAGGCCTATTTGCGGCTAATGGCGCGCTTTGCAGCTTCGTAAATGGCTTGAGTGCTTAAGCCGTACTTCTCCAGCAATTGCTCAGGAGTACCGCTTTCACCAAAGCTGTCGTTTACCGCCACAAATTCTTGAGGACAAGGTTTGTTGCGTACCAAAGTAGCGGAGAGGCTTTCGCCTAGTCCTCCGGCCATCTGATGTTCTTCAGCTGATACCAATGCACCGGTCTTAGCTGTAGAGCGCAAGAGTGCATCTTCGTCCAATGGTTTAATAGTGTGGAAGTTGATTACCTCGGCAGAAATTCCTTCGGCCTCTAACCTTTCAGCGGCTTCTAAGGCCTTCCAAACCAAATGTCCAGTGGCAGCAATAGTTACATCACTTCCCTCTTGTAAGAATAGTGCTTTACCGATTTCAAACTTTTGATCAGCAGGAGTGAAGTTGGCTACTTTCGGACGACCAAAACGCAGGTATACCGGACCGTCATGCTCAGCAATGGCGATGGTGGCGGCTTTGGTTTGGTTATAATCACAA
>DLRW01000042.1:1131-1325 GCA_002501205.1 Flavobacteriales bacterium UBA7878 | reverse complement strand
GCTTTGGTTTGGTTATAATCACAAGGATTGATTACGGTCATGCCGGGAAGCATTTTCATCAAACCTATATCTTCTAAAATCTGGTGGGTGGCACCATCTTCACCGAGGGTAAGTCCAGCGTGGCTGGCGCAGATTTTCACATTCTTGCCGGAATAGGCGATAGACTGGCGAATTTGATCGTAAACTCTACCGGT
>DLRW01000042.1:0-742 GCA_002501205.1 Flavobacteriales bacterium UBA7878 | reverse complement strand
AATCCCCATCATATTAGCCTCAGCAATTCCTACCTGGAAAAAACGGTCGGGGTGATCCTTTGCGAAGGCGTCCATTTTAAGTGAACCGGTAAGGTCGGCACAAAGGGCAACCACATTGGGATTAGTTTCGCCCAATTCACTTAAGCCGGCTCCAAATCCTGAGCGGGTATCTTTAGCTCCCTGGTCAGTGTACTTTTTCATCTTAGTTGAGTTTTACAATGGTAGTGGTCCCGGAGTTCACCGTAAATTCTTCGGCGACCGAGTATAAACTTTGTTGCGAGGATTTTGATCGAGAAATAACCCGGTAGGTTCCGGGCTGAAGGTTAAAGCTTTGACGGGATTTTTGAGGGTTTAAATCGCAAACCCAGCTCCAGCCGCCTTGAGCGTTTAGCGTTAGGATGCTTCCAAAACCAGGTGAGCTACTTTGTAAGTTAACTACCCCAGGAGGAGCCACAGAAATAGTGGTAGACTTACCTGCCTCTATTTCCACATCTTTTAAGTGTATTCGGGGCAAACTGAGGATCTCTAAATCGTAATTACCCTGAAGGTATTCTACCGTACTATTGAACTCTTGCACATGCAGGGGTTCAGTCGCACCTTTTTCATAAATGAGGGCAATTAACTCGGTTCCTCCTCTGGATTGATTTTGAAGACGTAGGCTTCCTCTGGCCAAATCGAGGCCTATTATATTATGTTGCCCGGATGAAATGCGGATATCCTTTTTAGAGCGTTCCGGAATCGA
>DLRW01000074.1 GCA_002501205.1 Flavobacteriales bacterium UBA7878 | reverse complement strand
TGATTTTGAAGACGTAGGCTTCCTCTGGCCAAATCGAGGCCTATTATATTATGTTGCCCGGATGAAATGCGGATATCCTTTTTAGAGCGTTCCGGAATCGAATGAACGGTCATATTATAGGTCATCAGCGGATCTAAATAAAGGGTATCAGGAACACCTTTATTATTGAGGGTATGGACCATTTGCTCCATAATCTTACCGCTCACCGCATCGTAAAAGGTAATGGCTACATTAGTTTCCGTTGGTAAACCGTTGCCATCCAATAAATTTACCTGTGCAGAGGTATTGTCGAGCGCTTGAGAAATCACGATGCCCAAAACATTTTCGAAGGTTTCTTCATCCGAGGCATCGAAATAGTTACCCACACATTCGAAGGTTTTCTTGAAGTTCTTATCCAGGCCAATTCCAATAACAAAGGGCTTTAAGGCAATCCCCTTTTGTTGCAGAATACGAGAGGCGGCGCAGGGATCTTCATCACAGGCTTCAACCCCATCGGTAATGAGGATGATTATATTGCGGCAGTTGGAACAGTCGCCAAAATCATAGGCAGCACGTTCCAGGGATCGAGCAATAGGAGTGGTGCCCTTAGGACTGATTCCATTTAGCTTTCGCTTAATGCGAGCGTAATTGTTCGGTCCAAAAGGGATTTCCAATCGGGTATCATTACAATCTTGCGGAGGTACTGGTTTTTGATGACCGTAAACGCGCAGGGCTAATTGCAAATTCTCCTGATTGAGACTGTTCAAGCTATCGAGCATTTTCCCCATCAGACGACGGGCAACGTCAATTTTATTGCCGCTTTCCCAACGCGCATACATGCTTTGAGAACCGTCAAAAACAAAAAGTATCCGAGTTATAACCGGATCCCGCTTTGGTTCTCTTTGACCCACTAAAGTGGAGGAGAGTAAAAGCAGTGGAATTATTTTGAGGAGGAATCGCAAATCAATAATCGCCCAATGTTTCTTCTAATTGCCCCAGAGCTGCCGCTAATTGCTCATCATTGGGAGCAATACCGTGCCACTTATGAGTTCCGGCCATAAAATCTACTCCGGCTCCCATGGCAGTTTCCATTATTACCGCTACGGGCTTGCCCTTTCCGGTTTTGGAGCGTGCTTCCTCTAATCCGGCGATTACAGATTCCAGATCATTTCCTTTTTGGATATGAACGGTATCCCATCCGAAAGCCTCGAATTTAGCGGCAATGCTGCCCATGGCTAATACATCGTCGGTAGAACCATCGATCTGCTGTCCATTAGCATCGATCGTTGAAATAAGATTATCAACCTTATTGGCGGCAGCGTACATAGCTGCTTCCCAAATCTGACCTTCTTGCAATTCGCCATCACCATGAAGGCTGTATACCAAATGGTCGTCCTTGGCTAATTTTTTACTGAGGGCTGCACCGATGGCAACCGACATCCCCTGACCTAAAGAGCCACTGGCGATACGCACACCAGGAAGACCTTCATGGGTAGTGGGGTGACCTTGTAAACGGGTATTCAGTTTACGGAAGGTCGCGAGTTCCTCTACCGGGAAAAATCCGGCCCGACTTAAAACACTATAATATACCGGGCTAATGTGTCCATTTGATAAAAAGAAGAGATCTTCATTCTTACCATCCGGATCAAAAGGCTGGGCTTTATAGTCCATCATATGATGGTAAAGGGCTACAAAATACTCGGTACAACCGAGGCTTCCGCCGGGGTGACCGGATTGAACCGCATGTACCATCCGCACAATATCCCTGCGGGTTTGGGAACAAATTTTTTGAAGGTCTTTAAGATCAGTCATTTACTCACATTGATTTTGCAAAATTATTGAATCTCAAGCGCCTGAACTTTGTAATGTTGATAAAATGTGAAAAAGGAGAGCCCTTTCCTTTCCTTTGATAATGTGGTTCAGGCTTTCGCAAAAAAGTATCTTTGCCGCCTTAATTGAAACGCATGAAATGTGGTATTGTAGGATTGCCGAACGTAGGTAAATCCACCCTCTTTAATTGTTTGTCGAATGCCAAGGCGCAATCGGCCAATTTCCCATTCTGTACTATTGAGCCAAATGTGGGTATGGTAAACGTTCCGGATGAGCGTTTGGATAAGTTGGAAGCTATTGTGAATCCGCAGAGAGTAGTTCCCGCTACGGTCGAAATTGTGGACATCGCCGGTTTGGTGAAAGGAGCGTCCAAAGGTGAAGGGCTAGGAAACCAATTTTTAGGGAATATCCGCGAGTGCAACGCGATTTTGCATGTGCTTCGTTGTTTCGAAAATGATAATATCACCCATGTAGATGGCAGTGTAGATCCCATTCGAGATAAGGATACCATTGATACTGAACTTCAGTTTAAAGATCTGGAGACTCTGGAGAAACGATTGGATAAGCATCGTAAAGCCGCTAAAGCCGGAAATAAAGAGGAGGTTCATAATGTGACCATGCTGGAGGCTTTATTGAAGCATGTGGAAGGTGGTCAGAATGTAAGAGCCTTCGAACGTACTGAAGAGCAGGATGAATTGATTAGCGATATTCAATTGCTTACCGATAAACCCGTGCTTTACGTTTGTAATGTGGATGAAGCCTCTGCAAAGGATGGCAATCAATGGGTTGCCAAAGTGCAAGAAATGGCTGCTTCCGAAGGAGCAGAAGTGATTCATTTAGCTGCCGCTACTGAAGCGGATATCTCTGAGCTTGATAGCTATGAGGAGCGTCGCATGTTCCTGGATGATTTAGGCTTGGAAGAGGCAGGAGTTAACCGCCTAATCCGTAAGGCTTATCAGTTATTAAACTTGCAGACTTATTTTACCGCTGGTGTAAAAGAGGTTAGAGCCTGGACTATCAAGAAAGGCTTTACCGCTCCGCAGGCGGCTGGTGTCATTCACACTGATTTCGAAAAAGGATTTATCCGTGCTGAGGTTATTAACCTTAAGGATTATCTGTCCTATGGATCAGAAGCAGCGGTAAAAGAAGCCGGTAAATTGCGAGTGGAAGGAAAGGGCTATGTGGTTGCCGATGGTGATGTGATGCACTTCCTCTTTAATGTTTAGGTTCTTGATAAGTTGTGAAAAAAATATGAGGGCTAAATGCCCTGCAGTCCCTGCTGTATAGCTATTTTTAAGCCTTTATCCTACCAAAAACATGTCTACAGACTCCAATTACAACGAAGATAATATTAGATCTCTCGACTGGAAAGAACATATCCGGCTCAGGCCCGGTATGTATATCGGTAAGTTAGGAGATGGTTCTTCGTCGGATGATGGAGTATATATCCTGCTCAAGGAAATTATCGATAATGCTATCGATGAATTTGTAATGGGCGCTGGTAAAACCGTGGAAGTGAATATCCGCGAAGGCGAAGTAATGATTCGCGATTATGGCCGGGGTATTCCATTAGGGAAGGTGGTAGATGTAGTTTCCAAAATTAATACCGGGGCCAAGTACGATTCCAAGGCTTTTAAAAAGTCAGTAGGATTGAACGGGGTGGGGGCCAAGGCGGTAAATGCCTTGAGCGACTATTTCATGGTTCAGTCGGTGCGAGATGGTCAAACCAAAATTGCCCGATTCGAAAAAGGAAATCTGGTGGAGGATGAGCCGATTAAGGAAAGTAGCCTTCGCAAAGGGACTAAGATTGTTTTCAAGCCCGATAACAGCGTGTTTAAGCATTACCGCTTTGTTTCGGAGTATGTAGAGAAAATGATCTGGAATTACTGTTATCTGAACCCTGGTCTGACTATCATTTTTAATGGGGAGAAATTCCTTTCAGAAAATGGTTTGAAAGACCTGCTCAGCAATAATATCGACAATCCTATCATGCACGATATTATTCATCTGAGAGGGGAGGATATTGAAGTAGCACTTACCCACAGTGAGCGCAGTCAAAGCGATATGTACTATTCCTTTGTGAATGGTCAACATACTACCCAGGGTGGTACCCACCAAGCTGCCTTTAGAGAGGCCTTAGTGAAAACCCTGCGCGAATTTTACAATAAGAGCTTCGATGCCTCAGATATTCGAGACTCGGTGGTTGCTGCAATTTCGATCAAGGTAATAGAGCCGGTTTTCGAATCGCAAACCAAAACGAAATTAGGATCAAATGATATTGGTCCTGATGGTCCTACCATTCGGACTTTCATCAATGATTTTATGAAAACCAATCTCGATAATTTCCTCCATCGGAATGAGGAAATAGCCGAG
>DLRW01000044.1 GCA_002501205.1 Flavobacteriales bacterium UBA7878 | reverse complement strand
GTGGTGATTGGGGCAGAGTTCGCGCCTTCAGAATCTTTTAACCTACAATTTGGATATAGTTTCCGTCGTCGTCAGGAACTGAATTTGGATAGCCGCAGAACGGTGGCCGGGTTTTCAGTAGGGGGCGGAATTCGAATCTCTAAATTCTATCTGCATTACAGTCGTAATATGTACCACATCGCAGGTGGTGCCAATCAAATTACCCTCCGAACCAGTTTAGACGAGTTCCGAAAAAAGAAAAATGAAGGGGATTAGAATTGCAGTAGACGGTTATTCGTCTACCGGTAAAAGTACCATGGCCCGTCAATTGGCCGCAGCCTTAAATTTTCGTTATATCGATACCGGAGCCATGTACCGAGCCGTAACTTATTGGGCATTGGAGCAGGGCTATTTTCAAGAAGGTGAATTGATGGAAGCGGCACTCATTGAATCTTTAGCACGATTAAATCTGGATTTTCAATTCAGCGAAAGCGAGGGCAAGCCTGTGATTCATGTAAATGGAAGGGCGGTTGAAAGGGAAATTCGCGGAGCCGAAGTGGCGTCCAAAGTGAGTATAGTGGCTCAAATTTCGGAGGTTCGTCGCTTTTTGGTGAAGCAGCAGCAAGCTATTGCTGAAGCGGGATCAGTAGTGATGGATGGAAGGGATATTGCATCGGTGGTAATGCCTGATGCCGAGTTAAAGATCTTTATGACGGCCGACCCTGAGATTAGAGCACAAAGGCGCTTTGCAGAATTGCAGAGCAAAGGCATGGAAATGACTTTAGAGGAAGTAGCTAAAAATCTGGAAGAGCGAGATTATCTGGATACTCATCGAGAAGATTCGCCTCTTATCCAAACCAAAGATGCTTTGGTTTTAGACAATACAGACCTCGGCATGGAGGAGCAATTGAATCTGGCCCTGAGCTGGGCTAAAGAACGTCAAGCCTAAGCCTTTGGCTTTTTAAGTCGAGCTTCAAGTTCAATAATGGTTTGGATGTAGCGTTTCTTGGCTTCTTCCATGGGCATACCTTCTAAGCGACGCCATGCATCGAATTTAAAAGTTTGCACTACATTACTGGATTCAGTTGGTCGATCTCCTTGCACATCTCCTACAGTAGCCTGTTTGTAAAAAGCATAGGCAATCAGCATATCGTCTGCAGCCTGAGGCGGCATATCGTTGCCAATTTTCACATACTTCTCAAATTCTATGTCCAGATCGCTGTGCATGACTATCATCACTTTAATTCAGCTAAAATTTGTTCTCCGCCACGGGCCTTATCACCAACTTTAACTAAAATGTTGGCATCTAATGGCAGAACGATATCTACCCTTGATCCAAAGCGAATAAAACCGCAGTCGGCGCCTTGAATGGCTTTTGATCCCACTTTGGCATAATTAATAATTCGTCGGGCTACCGCTCCGGCAATTTGTTTGTGCATTACTTCAATACCGGAAGGGGTTTCTACCACTACCGCAGTACGTTCGTTTAAGGTACTGGATTTTGGATGCCAGGCTACCAAATAGGCTCCGGCGTGGTATTGAGAGTATTTAACCGTTCCCGGAACCGGATAGCGATTCACGTGAACGTTTAAGGGCGACATGAAAATACTGATCTGCAGCATTTTCTTTTTGAAGTATTCAGGTTCTTCAATTTCTTCAATGGCTACAATCTTTCCATCGGCAGGAGCAATAACAATATCATCACCCTGAGGGGGAAAGCGTTTCGGATTGCGGAAGAATTGCAATACCAATATATAAACTACCAAGCTTAAAAAGAGTACGCTGTTTTCCAACCACTCCATATCGCTTAACCAGATCACCAAAAAATTGATCAGACCTAAAATGATCAGAGTTTGGAGGAGGATTCGAAATCCTTCGTGGTGGATGCGTATCATAGTTTGTTGGTGGCTATTAAATTCAAAAATAAGAAGGTCACCGGCATGGCAAAAAGCAAACTGTCAATTCGATCTAAAATTCCTCCATGGCCAGGCATCATTTTTCCGCTGTCCTTTAGATTATGCTTACGTTTTAGCGCTGATTCAAAAAGGTCACCAAAGGTAGCACTCAATACCACCAGAAAGGACAAGCTTAACCAATGCCAGAGTTCCAGGAATTCTACACCGGAATATTTCCAGAGGAGTGCTGCCGCTATAGCTGAAAAAAGGGCACCGCCAATAAATCCTTCCCAGGTTTTGTTGGGAGAGATTCGCGGCATTAATTTATGAGAGCCTAAGTATTTACCTACTAAATAGGCGAAGGAATCGAAGCACCAGATCATAATGAACACTCCGGCTAAAACCCAGCTATGCTCTCCGAGGAAGGCCAGACTTAAAAGGGCTGGAACGATATAGAAGAGACCAAATACATTGCGGAACATGCTATCCAGAGCCTTTTGGGCATCTTCCACAAAAATGTTTTGTAAGATCATCATCAGAATGAGAACCAAGCTTATTAAGGCCATCGCGGCTTTGGAAACCGTGCTTATTTCAGGGCTGAAATAAGCCAAACTCATTAATAGAATCAAGACCGAAAAAACGGAATGCCCTCGTTTATGAGCTTCCGGCTTAAAGTTGTGCCATTCGATTAGGGCGAGGCTGCCCAGAATACCCGCTAATAAATAGGAACCTTGAGGAATGTAGAAAGTACTCATCAAAATGAGTAGAACGTAGACGATCCCACTTAAGCTTCGGGTAATAAGGTTGTTCATTTAGAGCTGATCTTCCAGGAGTAGCAGGTAAATCTCCTTATTACAAATTTTCCCCTGGTCGTTTTCTTCCAGGTTCTCGACCTTTTTGGGCCCTTTAATAGTAGTAATCTGTGAGGGTAAATTGTTCTTATAACGAACTCTAATGCCTGCCAGGGCTGAGCGAAGATTATCCGTAATCTGACTGGTACGCCCGATGGTAATAAAGGTTTCGGGCAGGTCTTCTAATTTCTTGCCGTGGAGCTGATTGGCGGAGATCATAATCCCACCATTAAAACTCACTAAATATTCGCAAGAGGTGCAAAAAGCATCGCTATTGGTCCAGTCATTTTCATGAACATTAACTTCTGCTTTCCGCAAAATGGAGATCAAATTGGGGTCGGTGCAATAGACCTGGCCCAATCCAGATTCTTCCATTATCTGACGTAAAAAATGAAAGGCTTCCCCTTCATCTTCACAATAAAGAAACTTACCGCCCGAAGCGGTAAATTTCTTTACAAATCCTAAATCTGTGGGATCCGACTCTTCGGCGGAGAATTCAATAACAGGCTTGTCCAGCTCTTCGGTCTGGGAATTTTCTGTTGGTCTTCCGGATAAGATATCCATGAAACGACCGAGCAAGCCTTTTTTTGATTTTTGCTCCGCCATATAATTTTTAAGCCGGGAGATCAGTACTTTCTGCTTCTTCAGTAGAAGCTTCAGAGTTCTTGTTTACAACTTCTTCTTCAGGATGGTTTTCTTCATGCAGCACTTCATCTCTGCTCTTCCATCTCCGTTTGCCAAAGATCTCCTCTAAATTTTCCTTAAAAATAACTTCTTTTTCGAGTAACAATTCAGCTAACTCGATAAGTTTTTCCTGATTGCCTGTTAATAGCTCTTTGGCTCTTAGATATTGATTTTCAATAATCTTACTGATTTCTTCATCAATAATTTGAGCCGTACGTTCACTATAAGGCTTAGTGAATCCCATATCATTACCATTCTGAGAATCGTAATAAGTGATGTTTCCAAGCTTGGCATTCAATCCGTAAATGGTAACCATGGCTCGAGCTTGCTTGGTTACTTTCTCCAAATCACTCAAAGCACCGGTAGAGATTTTACCGAAGATGATTTCTTCAGCGGCTCTTCCTCCCAGAGCAGCACACATCTCATCCAGAATCTGATCGGTATTGGTGAGCTGTCTTTCTTCAGGCAAGTACCAGGCGGCACCTAAGGAACGACCACGAGGCACAATGGTAACCTTTACTAGAGGATGAGCATGTTCCAATAACCAACTTACGGTAGCGTGACCAGCTTCATGATGGGCAATGATCTTTTTCTCTTCATGAGAAATGATTTTGCTTTTCTTTTCCAAACCGCCAATAATACGGTCAACGGCATCCAAAAAGTCTTGCTGATCAATCGCTTTCTTATCCTTACGAGCGGCGATAAGGGCAGCTTCATTACAAACATTGGCAATATCTGCACCGCTAAACCCTGGAGTTTGACGAGCTAAGAAATCAGAATCCACTTTGGGAGCTAATTTCAAAGGAGCCAGGTGTACTTTAAAGATTTCTTTACGCTCATTCAATTCGGGGAGATCCACGAAAATCTGACGATCAAAGCGGCCGGCTCTTAAGAGGGCTTTATCTAAAATATCAGCACGGTTGGTAGCGGCTAAAACAATAACATGTTCATTGGTGCCAAAACCATCCATCTCGGTTAAAAGCTGGTTGAGGGTATTTTCTCTTTCGTCGTTTCCGCCAGAAAGGGCATTTTTACCACGAGCTCTACCAATCGCATCAATCTCATCGATGAAAATGATAGAAGGAGATTTTTCCTTGGCTTGCTTAAAGAGGTCACGTACCCGTGATGCTCCTACTCCCACAAACATTTCCACAAAGTCAGATCCTGATAAGGAGAAGAAAGGAACCTTGGCTTCACCAGCAACGGCTTTGGCCAATAAGGTTTTACCTGTTCCGGGAGGGCCTACCAATAATGCGCCTTTGGGGATTTTACCCCCTAAGGAAGTATAGCGATCGGGATCTTTTAAAAAGCTTACAATTTCTTGCACTTCTTCTTTGGCACCTTCCAAGCCAGCTACATTTTTAAAGGTGATCTTCACATTGGTGTTCTGATCGAAGAGCTGAGCTTTGGATTTACCGATATTAAAGATTTGTGCTCCGGGACCACTACCACCACCGCTCATACGACGCATGATGAAAATCCAAATCCCAATTAAGAGAATAAAGGGAATCAGATAAGATAAGGTGCCACCGAAATAGTCTTTAACTTCCTCGAAGTGAGGGGTGATGCGCTTATTTTTGAGTTCGGGATGCTGCTCATAGAAGTAGCTCATGTTCTCTTTGTAGGCCTCGTAAGGCATCTCAAAGCTAAAATGAGGGCCGTCTACTCCAGGACCCATAGGATTGTCTTTCAGACCTTTGTATTCTTCCAGACCAGATTCCAGCGCTTCCTCGGTAAGGTATACCTGAACAATTTTTTCATTGATGATTTTCACTTTTTTCACATCACCACGTTCAATCATGGCGGTGAAATCATCAAAATTGGTTTGCTTTTGATCACTGCCTACAGAGTGTAGGAGTTGCAGAGCAATCAGGAAAAGGGCGATAATCGCATAGATCCAATAAATATTGAACCTGCGACGAGGATCCCCACCGGGGCCTCCCTTATTATTGCCATTCGGTTTTTCTCCGGAATTACGCGAGAACTGTTCTTTCAGTTTTCGCAGTTGTTCCTTGTTATCTTTTTCGTTTTCCATTTCTGTCTTAAGTCTTAATTCTTCGCTTCAAAATGATGAAGCTCAGCATCACCCCAGAGGCTCTCTAAATCATAAAATTTGCGAGTCTCGGGCTGGAAGATATGAACTACTGTATCAACGTAGTCCATTAATACCCACTCTGCGTTTTCTAATCCTTCAACATGCCAGGGTTTATCCTTCAGATTCTCGCGCACTCTTTTTTCAACCGAATTACTGATTGCTTTTACTTGAGTATTTGAGTTTCCTTCTCCAATAACGAAAAAGGAGCAGATAGAGTTTTCAATATTTCGAAGATCGAGAATGGTAATGTTCGATGCTTTCAGATCATCCATTCCTTCTACAATTTCGTCAACCAGATTCGAAAAGTTCGTTTGCGACATTAAATCCATTTAATTTGAAGGGCAAAATTAAGCATTGTCGTTAAGGTGCCTTAGCTATTATCGAAATTAGCCTTATGAATACAGAATTGGTGGGCAGAGATTATAAAATTCTCCCTGAAGTGACTAGCACCAATACCGCAGTCAAAGAACTAAATCAAGAGCAAGAGCTACCCGAGGGTTTTTGCCTGCTTAGCGAATACCAAACTTCAGGCCGGGGACAATATGGCAAGCAATGGGATTCGGAGCCCGGCCAAAACTTACTAATGAGCCTGTTGCTACGTCCGGTTTTTCTGTCAGCCTCCGAATCTTATCGCTTAACTATGTCAGTTTGTCTTGCCTTGCATGATCTGGGATTAGAGCTGGGCTTTGACTCCTATATCAAATGGCCAAATGATTGGTTTTACGGTGAACAGAAAATTGCCGGAGTTTTGGCAGAATCCTCCCTCCGAGGTTCCCGCATAGAAAATTGCATTGTGGGAATTGGAATTAATGTGCGGCAAAAGAAATTTCCACACCCTCAGGCCACCAGCCTAACTAAGATTGTCGGGCAAGAAATAGAGGTTCAGGAGGTTTTTGAAAAACTAGCTGTGCATCTGGATAATCGCTACCAGCAATTACGGTTTAAGCAATACCAAGGTCAACACCGTGAGTTCGAATCCATACTCTATGGCAGAGATCAATGGGTTCCGGTGCTTCGCGATGGTCAAAAATTACACTTGCGCTGTGAGGGGGTGAAGCCTGGAGGAGAGCTAAAAGTTACCTGGCAAGATGGTCGCCAGGAAACCTTACAGCATCAAAGTATTCGCTTCGTATTTTAATTAAAGCTCAGCGGTACTGGCACTTAAGTCTTCGATGAAACGAGTCAGTGGACGTTCCACCATCATTTTCATCATCGGATTGAAATTGCCTTCAAAAAGATATTTCACCTTGGCGCCAGCTTCGTTTTCTTCGAGGATGGTACTTAGGGTAAAGTCCAATTTAGAGCTAGCCGCCTTGAATTTTAGTAATCCTGGAGGCTTAACCTCATCGATCAATAAACGAACATCCGGCATGCCTTTTAAACCAAAAACAAAGGTTTCGGCATCCGATTCGAAACGCTCTACCGAAGCAGGCATTACCAATTTCATATTCTTTAAATCCGACATCAGTTCGAAAAATTCTGCGGGACTTTTCGAAATCTGAACTTCCTTAGATTCTATTCTCATATTATTTTGCTTGCCAAGAGCTGGGATCTTCACGCCAGCTGATGAGGGTTTCAAAAGTTTCTTTGTCGAGGTCGCCACTTTGTTGTAAGGCTTCCAAAAGGTGCGGGTAGTCGCTTAAGGTGTGTAAAGCTAATTGGGCCTTATCAAAGTTTTCTTCCGCCAAACGGAAGGCATAGGTGAACAAGGCCAACATGCCCATTACCTCCGCTCCAGAATCGCGTAATACATCAACCACTTTTAAGCTACTGCCACCGGTAGAAATTAAATCCTCTACCACTACCACTTTGGAATTGGCTGGTAATTCCCCTTCAATTTGATTTTGTCGACCGTGCTTTTTGGGCTCCGGGCGAACATACACAAAGGGAAGTCCTAATTCGTCAGCCACTAAGGCGCCCATGGCGATTGCTCCGGTTGCTACACCTGCAATTACCTCGGCATCGGGATACAATTTCTTAAGGGCATCCGCCAAAGCGGTCTTTAAGAAATTCCGTAAGTCAGGATAACTCAGGGTGATACGATTATCACAATAGATAGGAGATTTCCATCCACTAGCCCAGGTGAAAGGGGCTTTGGGTTGCAGTTTAATTGCCTTAATTTGCATGAGCTTTTCGGCCGTCTCATGCGCGGTACGAGGGTCTAAAATCATGGCTCAAATGTATAAAGTTTTCATCAAGGATTCCCTTCTAATTATCGGTGATCAAAGCCGCGAAAAGGCAATCGACTACCTGGGAGAGGCCCAACTGATGAACTTGGTGCGCGCAAGGCTCGAAAGTCCCGCAGAACCAGTTTACGTCTTTGCTCGAAACCTTAAAGAGGTATGGGCTAATTTTAAAAAGAACTTTAAAATTATTGAAGCTGCCGGAGGTGCGGTTTTAAACCCGGATCAAGATTTATTAATGATTTATCGTTTGGGGAAATGGGATTTACCCAAAGGTAAAATCGAGTTTGGGGAGCCCAAGGAATTAGCGGCTCTGCGCGAAGTTGAAGAGGAAACCGGAGTGCCACGCCCAGAGATTACCGGCATTTTACCAACCACCTATCATATTTACCCTTTAGATGATCGATTGATCTTAAAGCGCACTTATTGGTTTGCTATGCGCATTGCCAAGGGTTTCGATTTCTTAGTACCCCAATTGGAAGAGGATATTTTAGATGCCAGCTGGTGTGATCCCCAGGAAATTATGGAAAATCGAAAAAATACCTACGGTAATATAGGCTTGGTGCTGGATGCTTTACAAGAAGATATTTCCTAATCAGGAACTCTAACTGCTGCCGGAACAAATTGGCTGTAATCGCCCTGATTTCGAATGACGTCCCTTACGATACTGCTGCTAATCGACGACAGTCCACTGGCCGTTAATAGGAAAACAGTATCCAGATCCGTCTTTAATTTTCGATTAGTTTGGGCGATGGCCTTTTCGAACTCAAAGTCGGCAGGATTCCGAAGCCCTCTTAAAATGAATTGCGCTCCTACCTCCGTACAATAGCGAGTTGTTAATCCGCTGTATTGTCCCACCTCAATTTTAGACTCATCCCTAAAGGTTTCTTTAATCCAGGTTATGCGTTGTTCTTCAGGGAACATATAAGCCTTGTTGGCATTTCGGCCCACCGCCACAATAATCTTGTCAAATAGAGGAAGGGCTCTTTTTACGATATCCACATGCCCAAGAGTGATGGGATCAAAAGAACCGGGGAATACTGCAATCTTCATAAATCCTAAGATAGGGTTTTTTCTACGCTAGCGCGAAAGAGCTCTGGTAATGAAATACCGGCGTATAAGGCTTGCTTGGGTAATAAGCTTTCCTCACTAAAACCAGGGACCGTATTTACTTCGATAAGCACAGGCTCATTATCTGCATCCAGAATATAGTCTACTCGAGATAAACCCTTTAATTCTAAAAGTCGATAGGCCGCCTCTGATAGCTGCATTACCTTTTGATAGACCTCTGCTGGAATTTGGGCAGGAGTCGTTTCTTCGGATTGTCCGCTGTATTTAGCTTCGTAATCAAAGAATTCACCAGGAGGTTTAATATGAGTAACCGCCAGGGCTTGAGCTTCACCAGAATGATCACTCACTCCGCAGGCCAGTTCTAATCCGGGCACCATGGCTTCTATTAAAACCTTAGTGTCGATAGATTTAGCTTTAGCGATGGCCGGACCTAATTCTGCTGCCGATTTTACTTTGCTTACGCCAATGGAGGAACCACTACGACAGGGCTTTACAAAGCAGGGGAGTCCCAGTCTGTCAATTATGTCAGCTTCACTTAAATTGGGTTCGGCGTGTAAGAAAATGCTCTTTGCCACTTTAAAACCATAGCGATCGAGCAGGATATTACATTCAGCCTTATTGAAGGTGAGGGCGCTGGCAAATTGTCCGGAACTGGTATAGGCCAATCCCAACATATCAAAATAACCAGCTAAAGGTCCATCCTCACCGGGGTGACCATGAATAGCATTAAAAACAGCGTCAAAGCGCACGCGGCGATCCTGGAGCATAAAGCTGAAATCATCCGTGATAATTGGATAGCGATTCCCCTCATCATCCAAAGCTTCCCATTGGTTTTTCTTTAGCTCAACGCGGAATAACTCAAAACCTTGATTTCGCAAATTTTGGTACACCACATTACCGGAGGCCATCGAAACATCATATTCGCCCGAGTAGCCACCCATTAAAATGCCAATGGTTTTCATTCGCTTTGTTCTTCTGTTTTACTGATTTGAATGAGCCTTTCCTGTAATTTGGGATCAGCTTGAATGGTTAATACAAGGTGCTGATAAAAGTCGTCGCTCCAGCCCAAGGCACTTAATTCTTTTTGCAGATTTTCTTTCAATCTTTCTTTTAAGGTGGCCCGATAGGTCATGAGCTCATTAAAGCGCTCCGCAAAATTAGAATCGAGGTCGGGGCGAAGTGCCTCCCAGGATCCCCTTTCTTTGAGCGCAGCTATAGTTTGTCCCATTTGCTCATCACTAATTTGCAATTCGGCTTGCATACGATGGGCATAGTCTGCCGCTTCTCTGCGTGCCTCATTGATGGCTTTGCTGAGCTCCAAATAATCCTGAAGGTCTTTATCCGTGTAGGCTTCACTATTTTGTGCTTGCGCCCAAAAAGGAAGAACTAACAGTAGTAGAAGGAAATTTCGCATTAGTCGAGCAATCCAAATACCAGAGAAAGAAGATCGTTTACCCGCGCTTTAGGATCGGTGCGAATGGCAGTTTCCTCTTCTCCCATTTTATCATAAAGTCCGTCCAGGGCTTTATTGGTGGTATAGTCTGAAAGGTCTTCTACCAGGATCGGATTCAAATTAGTAAGGCTGCCTACATTGCCAAATCCCGGAATGCCGATCGCTAAAAGATCATTGTAATCGCTCACCAAATCTTCATAGGATTGAGCTACGCTAACATTCCCCACTTTAATGGCATTTAAGGTGCTATCCACTTTAGGCTCATAGGCCATATATAAATCGGGTCCGGTACTGGTGCGGAGATAGGCTGTAGCCGCAGTATCGCTTCCGCTTAATAAAATGGTGCTGGCGTCGATAATGCTCATGCCGGTAATGGCATCTGCAAAAATGGGCTTGGCAGTATTGGCGGCACTTTCGGCAGCACGGTTAATGCCTTCTACCACTGCGTCTTCCTGACTTTTAATACCAGGAATGGTAATGCCTAAAACGGTAGTTCCATTATAGAGGTCGGCACCACTAATAGTGGTTAAACCTAAATTGATGCTTTTGGATTGCAGGGCAGTTATGGCCGCCTGAGTGGCTAAGGGGAGGTCCAATTTTACTTCGGGGTCGCCAAAATAACCGTCAAATTTGGAAAGCTTGTAAATGGAAGTGTCCGAACTTACGTTCAAGGCCATCTTTAAACCATCAATAATTTGTGAGGTAGAAACATTACCACTTAATACGTCTGTGATGGTATCTTTTTCGCAAGCAATGAACAGCAAAGGGCTAAAGGCGAAAATCCAAAGTAATTTCTTCATGAGGGAATCTTTATGCAAATCTAAAAATCGAGCGTTAGTTGTTGGGCTTTAGTCTCAAAATCACTGCCAAAATTCGAAAGGCTTAATCCAAGCAGGCGAATGGCCTCTCCTCGATATTGGTTTCGAAGCAGGTCCATCGACTCCTTAAAAAGCAAGGCGCGCGAATTACTGGCCTGCTCCAAACTTTTACTGCGGGTTAAGGTTTCGAAGTTCTGACTCTTCAGCTTTAAGCTAATGGTACGACCTTTAAGGCCAGATTCTTCAATGCGTTGATACCAAATTTCGAAGATAGACCTTAGCGCGTCTTCTACCTCCTGGCTACTTTTTAAATCATGATCAAAAGTACGCTCAGCGCCTAAAGACTTCCGAGCTCGGGATGGCTTAACCTCCGATTTTTGCAAACCGCGAACAATGTTAAAATAATGTTCCCCTGCCTTCCCAAATTCTTGTTTAAGCAAGGCAATGTCCCAGGCTTTTAAGTCCTTGCCATTGTGGATGCCCAGCCTTTTCATTTTCTCGGCAGTTTTGGCACCTACTCCAAAAAACTTCTGAATGGGAAGTCCCTCCAAAAATGAAATTACCTCATCGGGCATAATGGTTTTTTGACCATTGGGTTTATTGATGTCGGAGGCCACCTTGGCCAGAAATTTATTGATGGAAATACCAGCTGAAGCATTAAGTTCGGTTTCTGTTTTGATCTCTTCACGAATTTTGCGGGCAATTTTGCTAGCACTGCTAATTCCCGCTTTATTCTGACTTACATCGAGATAAGCTTCATCCAGCGAAAGCGGTTCTACGAGATCGGTATAGCGGTGGAAAATGCTTCGAATCTGTTGCGAAACGGCGCGGTATTTCTTGAAGTCGGGTTTTAGGAAAATGATATCCGGGCAACGGCGCCAAGCAATGGCGGAGGGCATAGCAGATCGCACTCCATATTTACGGGCTTCATAGCTGGCTGCAGCCACTACACCTCTTTCTTTGGAGCCTCCCACGGCAATGGGCTTTCCGCGCAATTCCGGACGATCCCGCTGTTCAACAGATGCGTAAAAAGCATCCATATCTACATGGATGATCTTTTTGATATACTCTTCTGGAATAGGATTCACGAGGGGAGAAAAAATATGCTCTAAATTAGCAGGAATTCACACAGATACTATGCCTATTTCTATTCGATTATTCTTTCTTTCGGCTTTCGGCTTATTCTTGTCTCCACTCTCTGCACAAGAGTACAAAGCCATGATGAATGACCCCCGATATTCGATTACGGAGGTCAAAGCCGCTGCCAATGCCTGGTTTGCTGAACATGGAACCGAAGAAGGTTCAGGTTACAAAGGTTTTCAACGCTGGCTCTGGGCCAATGAATACAAGTACAATGCGGAAGGTAAGCGCAGTGATGTTGATCCTTACTTCGTGTCTAAAGAATGGGCACGGATTCAATCCACCATGGAAAAAACAAGCTCTGCAGGATGGGTAGATATGGGACCTTATTCCATTGATAGTATTACTGGACATTATTCACCAGGGCTCGGAAGGGTGGAGTGTTTTTATTTTGATCCATCCGATCCGGACTTTTTGTATTTGGGCTCGCGAAGTGGTGGTTTTTGGAAAAGCACCAATGGCGGTCAGACCTGGGCCCGGAGCAGTACCGAATTTTTACCGGCTACCGGTGTTAATACCATGGCGGTAAATCCCAATCATCGAGATTCGGTTTTGATCAATCTGCGCAATGCTCGCAATGGCACCAGTCATGGTATTTATCGCTCCGTTGACGGTGGTCAAACCTGGGCGCAAACCCCATTTAATCCCAGCAATATCTCCTGGACAGGTTTAGGGAAGAATGGCCAGGTGTATCAATTGATTTATCATCCAGATATCCCCCATCGAGTATATGTGGGGACCAATAATGGGCTTTACATTTCAAATGATGATCTGCAAAGCTGGACTCAGGTTTTAAGCAATACCGATATCACTCATATTAAGTTTCATCCTACCGACACAGCTACTATCTATGTTTATGATGATTATTACTGGGGTAATAATGGGGATGTGATTTTGGTGTCTCATGATGGCGGACAGACATTTAGTGCATCTGCTACCTTGAGTGGTAATAATGGCGCGAATGTCGAAATCGCGGTAAGCCCGGCATGCCCGGATTGCTTGTATGCAGCTTCAGGTAATGGGGTGTGGAAAAGCACTAATGAAGGGCAGAACTTCACATTTATGACCAATCCCTCAGGGACCTGTGATGGATTTGCGGTAAGCGATCAAGATACATCAATAATGATTTATGGGATGCTCGATATTTTCAGGAGCACCGATGGCGGACAAAATTTTAATCAGATAACCTGGTGGTCAATAAACAACAGTCGACCTTTTAATAGTTCCATTTATGTGCATGCTGATCTGCGGGAAATCGAATCCCATAATGGCGAGTTCTATATTGGTACGGATGGCTTTTTAGCTAAGAGTAGCAGTCAGGGTTTAAGCTGGCAAAGACTGTCTTCAGGCACTGGGATTCGTGAGAATTATTCCATTGGTATTGCTCAAAATGAGGCCTACACTACTATTGCTGGCTCACAAGATAATGGCACCAGTATCTATCGCAAAGAAGGCTGGGTAGAGTTTTATGGTGCAGATGGTATGGAAGGCCTGGTGCATCCTTTAAATCATGATTGGATGATGGGTAGTGTACAATATGGTACTCGCCGCTTAACCTTTGATGGCGGTAAAACCCAAACCGGAGCCACGCCCAATGGACAGTCCGGAGCTTGGGAGGCGCCTTTGGACCGTAATAGCCTGGATCATTTTACTCTGTATCATTTTGGCGATCAGGTCTATGAAAGCAATGATTTTGGTCAAAGTTGGAATACCTTGGGAAGTCCCTTATTTAGCGGAGAGATAAACCGAGCTGCCATGGCGCCAAATAGTGGTCAAATCATGGCTGTGGCTCGAAGTGATGATTTTGAAATTTCTACTGATGGTGGACAAACTTTCCGCCGCAAGAGTACTGGCTTACCTAATTCTACTATTACGGATATCACCTTTGCGCCCCATTCAGATTCCATAATTGTAGTGACTTATGGAGCTTATCAAAATGATGGCGAAAAAGTCTTTATCAGTTATGATCAAGGGAACAGCTGGTCAAATATTACGGGCAACCTGGGCGATATGCCTATTCGCTCTGTGGTGATCGACAATAGTCCGGATCACAATATTTACCTGGGTGCCGAAATCGGAGTTTATGTAAAAGCCTTGCAGGCCAATAACTGGTTTTTGTTTAATGCAGATTTACCCAATGTTTCGGTAACCGATCTCGAAATTATGCATGGGGCTAATCTATTGCGTGCCGCCACCTGGGGAAGAGGAATGTGGCAAATTACTTTGAAGGATCGATTGAGTTATCCACGTATTTTGAATGTAGATTTAGACTCGCGCCCCAGCTTTTTAGTTCCTACCGATGCAATGGCGCAACATGTGCATGCCGTGGTGGGCTATTCCACTTTACCTGATACCGTTTATGTGCAATGGTCGGCAGGTAGTATCGCTTTGGATAGTGTGAGGGGACTGGTACGTGTACAGGATAGTACCTATAAAAGCCTGGAGCCGATTCCAGCTTATCCATTGGGAACCGATATGTATTTTAAGGTTTTTGCGGTAGGTACTCAAAATGATACTAGCAGTACTTATCGTTTCCACTATCGAGTGCAGGACACCGGTTTCTGCAAATCAGGTGTTGACGGAGCTTTCCCTCCCAGTTATATTGAGGAAGTGATTGTGTCCAATCTGCAGAATAATAGTGGCAGAAGTGGGTACAGCAATTTCACACAGTTCCAGGCCAGCCTCAATACCAATCAGAACTACACCTTATCGGTAAAGGTTAATTCCATTATTCCAGAGGATAGTGTGTATGCCTGGATCGATTATAATAATGACACTGTCTTTACGGAAGATGAGCGAATTCAGATGACGGCCATAGATCCTCAGGACTATTCTTATGGAACTATTGCCTTAGGTCAATTTAGTTCTACTGATACGGTTCGAATGCGTATTCGTATTCAGGATGGAGGTTTATATCCAGACCCTTGTAATTACTTTAATGGAGAAGCGGAAGATTACTCGGTGATTCTGGTAGGAAACGGCTTGAGCCTGGAAGAATGGAATGGGCCAGTTCCTTATCTCTATCCCAATCCAAGCAAAGGATTATTGTACCTAGCTAACTTGGAAGGGAATGATTTTGAAAGCTATCGCATTCTCAACACGGCGGGGCAGGTTTTACAATCTGGAAATTTGAAAAATTATGAGGAGCCGATTTCCATTCAGAAATTAAAAGCCGGTTCTTATTATTTGGAATTAAGTAATGAGGAGGGCCGTCATTGGCATGCCTCTTTTATAAAAGAATAATGATGCGAAAAATCACATTTCTAATGACGCTGTTCGTCCTTGTGGCTTGTGGATCAAAACAAAAGCAGCTGGACCTAGATTTAAGTTTTCAGGAATATTACTTCGATCGGCAAATGGGAGGAACCCAAGCTGCGGGTATTAATGAAAGCTATTATTTCAGAGTTTCTAATCCCAAAATTATATTGGATCAGCTGAAGGTGAAGGATCAGGTTTTGGACTTGGAACTGAAGGAAGATGGTCTGTTTTGGGCCACCACTAAAATGGTATCCAAAGACGATTACATCTTTAGTGATTACAACAAAGTTCAATTGTTTGGTCACCTTAAAGGGGGGCATACGGAAATGCACTGGGAACTGGATTCGGTTCCCTTGCGGGAGCAGATTTTTATGCCAGCTGCTCCACCCCAGGATTAGGCTTTAAGAACCCTTAAAAACTTGCTCAGGTATTCGTCTAATTGTTTTCTCTTATACTGCATTACGTAGCGTGGATGCTCCAGAGGAATGAGTTCTTCGAATATCTGAGCTTCTTTATTTAGGGCTTTGAGGTATTTGTAATTTTTTCCGGTGCCCCAAATTACGGCCTTGGTGGGTGATCCACATAGTTCCGCTTGAATGCGGAGTTGCTCGATCATGTAGCCTTTTACTGCTTGGTATAATTCTTCCTGATCGTAGTAATTCCAGTTAATCCAATTGCCCTTTTCATTGAAATGTAGAAAACCTAAGGGGCAGGCGGCACCAATAAACCAATCGCCAAAAAAGGCTTGAGCCCCACCGTAAGATTCTACCACTTTATAAACGAACTCAGATGAAGTTTCCCGAGTTTCAATTTCGGTTTCAATCTGGCAATGTTCTCGTAAGGCTGGAGTGTCTGTGAATGGAATCCCCGTTTGTCCTGCGCCCAATCGCCCCGGATTGATACCTAAGATCAAACCCCGAGGGTTGTGATCCGAATAAAACTTAGAATAATACTCTTGAAGCAGTCGCTCTACTTCCGGGTTTTCTTCCTGATAGGGATTCATCACTCTTACCTTTTCGGGTAAAAGCTTTTCATCGATATGAAGCTTCTGGTAAAACTTGAGGATCTGGTCCTTAAGCATATTGTATTAGTTTTTCAAGATGCGTAATCCACTGCCATCCGCAGTACGCAGAATGTAATAGCCTTTTGGATAGGCACTTAAATCGAGATTGTTGTTGTTAAAATGCCCGAAGAACTTGCCATCGGTATTGTAAAGTTCATATTCTACTTCCTGGCTTAGTTTTATAATGCTTTGCCCGGGATTAGGATATGCCTGTAAGGTTTCGGCACTTATTTCCTTAATACCAATGTCTGATCCTAATTGATAAACGCTTACTGTGCCACTAATTTCATTGGAAACAATAAGCAGTGGATAGCCACTTGGGCTTTGGTTTTCACTTACAAAGCTGAGGTATTCCGGACCAAGATCACCAGCATCGGGATCAGAGGCCGCTTTGCTAAAATCGCGGTCAAGGATGTATGAGTCAAAAGTCGGTTGTGTAGGATCATCAATATTGTATATCATGATACCGCCCATCCGCTCTAAAGCGATAAAGGCATAATGACTGCCATTATAGGTTCCGGTGCAAATTGCTTCGGGTTCAGGACCTTTGTCGTCGCTGCGGCTTTTAAAGCTACTGTTATCGTCGTTATCCGAGTTGAAATTCTGGGCATGCAAAGCAGCCAGGGTTTGTTCGAACTCATCGCCACTGTCCCAAACTAAATTGCCGAGGGTATCCCAAACACTAAAACTTCGCGCTCCAAAGGTGAAGAGGGAATCATGGATAAACACATTGTTGTAGTTCCCCAGGGTGGTGGTCACTTTCAGTCGACCTAAAACCGAATCGCGTTGCAAATAACTGGGATTGTTGAAAGTGAAAGGACTGAGGTTTACATTGTTGATGCGTTCTTCCTCACTATAGCCTGAATAATCTCGGCTATCACCTTCATTGGCACTAAGAATGTAGTTCCCATAGTAAGTGATTGCATCCGGTTGGTACATTCCAAAAAGGTTGAAGTAGTTTTCAAACTTGATACCGCTGCTTTGATCAGAGGCATCTAATTTATAGCTGGGGTCATTCCAGCTTTTATAGCCTAAGCCTACTACTGTGTCTAGAGTAGCAGTATAGATATCAATAATGGCCAAAGCATTATTTTCTTGAAGGCTCACATAAGCCTTGGTGCCCCCAGGGTTAATACAGATGTATTCGGGTTCCGCATCCTGCGAAAAGCTGGAAAGGCCGTTGTTTCCGTAGATATTAATTAAAGGGTCATAGGCCGTGGTGTCATAGCGAGTAAAGCCCACAGTTTGCACATTAGCCTGACTTAAACTGCTAACCGTTCCTCCACTAATGTCGATTATGGAAACAGAACCAGCAGGATCGATGGTATAATCGTCAGAAGGTTCTCCTTCATTGGCTACCAATATATGTTGCAGGGAAGGGCTAAAGGTGATCATATCGGGCATGGGCCCTACGACCAATTGATTGAGATAGGTGCCATTAGTGTCAAAGAAAACCACTTTACCATCGCTTTGTGCAAAGTTATTTTGAATGGCCACGGCTAAGGTGTTGCCTTGAACTGCCAGTGAGTTTACCGTACCACCATAATTGCTAAGGTCGATGCTGCCAATTTTTGCCGGTTTGGAAAGATCCCCCAGACGGATGATGTCCACTTGAGAACTTCCGGAGTTGGTAGAAAACAGGCGCTTGGATAAAGGCTCGAAAGCATGCACCTCTGCACCGCCATTATCGAATTGCCCACTCTGGTAAGTGTAGATTTTAAAGATGGGAAGATTTTGGGCTTGAAGCCCGAAGCCGATAATAATCAGGCTTAACAGAGTAACAAATTGGCGCATGGCAAAATTTTTACCAAAGAACGGAATTATTGCGCAATGCCAAGGCCTTGAACAAGCAGTGCTTTTGGCTGTTTAGTTAACGCAGCCTGCCAGTCAGAAAGAGAATATTGAAGAAGCTAAGGAGGGCTGTTTAATACAGCCTATGTTGGTTGATGAGAACCGGAGCCCCGCTTAACACGGGGCTCTTGCATTTTAGAGTAGCTCTAAACTTTTTTGAGCAGCCTCGATGGTTTGCTCAATATCTTGATCACTTAAAGCGGCATTCAGGAACCAGCTCTCATAAGCGCTGGGGGGGAGGTATACTCCATTTTGAAGCATGCCGTGGAAGAACTTTTTAAAGTAGTCATTATCTCCGCTTTTGGCACTTTCGAAATCTCGGATAGCTTGATCGCTGAAATGCAGGCTGATCATCGATCCCTTGCGGTTGATTTGATAGGGCAGGCCCTTGGCTTTTAACAGGGGATGTAAGCCCTCTTCAATGCTGGCACATTTAGTTTCCAAATCCTGGTAAACCTCGGGATGCTCTTTTAAATATTTCAGTAAGGTATAACCAGCGGTCATGGCAATGGGATTGCCAGAAAGGGTTCCAGCCTGGTATACCGGACCATTTGGAGCCACATATTCCATAATTTCTTCTCTGCCACCATAGGCACCTACAGGTAAGCCAGCACCAATCACTTTTCCATAGGTCACCAGATCGGCCTCAATCCCTAAAGCTTCCTGGGCGCCACCAAATCCCATCCGGAATCCCGTCATTACCTCATCAAAAATGAGGAGGATATTTTCCTGGGTGCAAAGTTCGCGGAGGCCTTCAATAAATCCGGCTTCCGGTAAAATACAACCCATATTACCGGGAATTGGCTCCAGGATAATCGCGGCTATTTCATTGGGATTGGCTTGCACTAAAGCTCTTACCCCTTCTAAGTCGTTGTATTCGGCCAGGAGGGTGTCCTGAGCTGTTCCAGGGGTAACACCCGGACTACTGGGATGACCTAAGGTTACCGCTCCACTTCCGGCTTTGATGAGGAAACTATCGCCATGGCCATGGTAATTGCCAGCGAATTTGATGAACTTGTTTTTACCGGTAAAGCCACGAGCTAAGCGAATGGCACTCATAGTAGCCTCGGTTCCAGAGTTCACCATTCGGATGCGATCGATATTGGGAATACTTTCCACAATCAAACGCGCTAATTCGATTTCCATCTCAGTAGGCGCTCCAAAGGAGGTAGAACGCTCAGCGGCCTTTTGCACGGCTTCAATCACCGGTGCCCAGGCATGCCCCATAATCATCGGGCCCCAAGAGGCGATATAGTCGATATAACGATTGCCATCGGCATCATAGAGGTAGGCTCCCTTGGCGTGATCCATAAAGATAGGATCGCCACCCACCGATTTAAATGCCCGCACGGGAGAATTCACTCCGCCGGGGATATAACGAGATGCTTCTTGGAAAAGGGATTTGCTTTGGGAGGTATTCATTTGTACTTTTTTTGCTTCAACACAGAGGAAGTGAGGGCTCAGAGTGACTCAGAGTTATAGGACTCTTCGATGTATGCCCTTTTTTAAAACCGGAACGTTGAAGTTGATTAATAAACCAAGTTTTTTATTTGAAAGTCTTAGATAAGTGAGGAGTTGAGATAAATGAACAGGTAACACTGTTTCGAAAGATTTGATTTCAACCACCACTTTGTCTTCTACTAAAAAGTCTAAGATAAAGTCTTTGCCAGTATTGTCATTCTTGTAATATAATGGTATTCTGGCTTGGGCTTTAAACAGGATGCCTAGCGATCGGAATTCCTCAAAAAGGCAGTGCTGATAAACTGATTCCAAAAGTCCAGGTCCGGTATTCCTGTGCACTTCAATAGCTGCCTTTATTATTTTAGACGATATTTGATTATAGCTCTCTTCCAGCATATTAAAGGTTTTAAGCCTCTGTGCACTCCTCATCTCTGAGTCCCTGTGTTGAAGCAATTCCACAAACCTTTAAAATTCCAGCAGAGTTCTCTTCAATTAAACGTTTCTCAAATACTTCAAGATATCCCTCACGAAGTAAGTGGCGATGAGGTCTGCGCCAGCACGTTTAATAGCCGTTAAAGTTTCCACCATGGCTTCCTCTTCATTGAGCCAGCCATTAGCAGCAGCAGCTTTAATCATGGCATATTCGCCACTAACATGATAGGCGCTTACTGGTACGGTACTGATTTCCTTGGTTTGGCGAATGATATCCAAATAGGCCATGGCGGGTTTCACCATCACCATATCGGCGCCTTCCAGCAAATCCAGTTCTACCTCACGCTTGGCCTCAATGGCATTAGCGGGATTCATCTGGTAGGTCTTTTTATCGCGGGGAACATTCTCCATGTCTACGGGAGCCGAGTCCAGAGCATCACGGAAAGGACCATAAAAACAAGAGGCGTATTTAGCACTGTAGCTCATAATGCCCACATTCTGAAATCCACTGGTGTCGAGAGCAATGCGCATCGCTTCAATCCGACCATCCATCATGTCACTGGGGGCCACAAAATCGGCACCAGCCTGGGCATGACTAACTGCCATTTCAGCCAGGGCACCTACGGATTCATCATTCAGGATCTCGCCATCCTCCACAATACCATCATGACCAAGGCTGGAATAAGGATCCAGAGCCACGTCCGTCATAAGGAGCATGTCGGGAACCGTTTCCTTAATCATACGAATAGCTTGTTGCATCAGCCCATGCGGGTTAACTGCTTCTTCACCTTCGTTATCCTTTAGGTGATCAGGTACCTTAACAAAAAGGAGTAAGGCGGTACATCCTAAGGCCTGGAGATCGAGAACTTCCTGTTGAAGTAGGTCCAGGCTGTAGCGGAAATAGCCGGGCATAGAGCTGATTTCACTCTTAATGCCTTCGCCTTCTACCGCGAATAAGGGAGCAATAAAGTCCGATGGATGTAAATGCGTTTCCTGGGCAATGCCACGAATGGCAGCCGATTGACGCAATCTTCGAGGTCTTTGTAACATGCTTATGATTTGATCCAGTCGATCGGTTCTCGGAGTACAGCCACTAATTGGGCCTCCGGACTTCCCGGCTGAGGTTCTACATTATAATCCCAGCGCACTCTGGGAGGTAAGCTCATTAAAATACTTTCGGTACGGCCATTAGTGCGCAGTCCAAATAAGGTTCCGCGGTCGTGCACCAAATTGAATTCTACATAGCGCCCACGACGCAGTTCTTGCCAATAGCGCTGCTCTTCGGTCCAGGGAGTGGCCTTGTGTTTTTCAACAATCGGCAGATAGGAAGGTAAGAAGCTGCGTCCCATATCAGTAGTAAAGGCAAACCAATCTTCCAGGTTGCGTTCCTGATCCGCTTTCAGATAGTCAAAGAAAGTACCACCAATACCGCGGCCTTCTTGCCGATGGTGATTGCGGAAATATTCATCGCAGGCTTTCTTAAAGCGAGGGTAAAGTTCCGTTCCATGGGGATCGGCTGCGTCCTTTTGACTTTGGTGAAAATGCTGAGCATCTTCCTCATCAAGATAATAAGGGCTAAGGTCGCTACCACCGCCAAACCAGGCGTCGATGGCTTCACCTTTGTCATCATACATCTCGAAAAAGCGGAAGTTGGCGTGGGTAGTTGGTACCAAGGGGCTTTCCGGGTGAATTACCAATGAAATTCCACAAGCGAAAAATTGAGCACCTTCGGTTTTCATGTTTTTCTTCAGGCCTTCGGGCATCTCACCATGCACGATGGAGGTGCTTACGCCGGCCTTTTCGAAAACCTTACCATTACTCAAAACCCGCGATCTTCCACCGCCACCACCAGGGCGTTCCCAGTGATCTTCAATAAAACGGGCCTTGCCATCACTTTCTTCCAGAGCTGCGCAAATTTCATCCTGCAAGGCATGGATAAAGCTCACGAAGCGATCCTTGAGATTAGCCATAATTTTTTACTGCATTTATAAAGGCCTTGGCATGATCTACCGGTATATTAGGTAGAATACCATGACCTAAATTGGCAATGTATTTATAGGTGCCAAACTCATCAATCATTTGCTTGGTGAGTCTTTCAATTTCGGGAATAGGAGAGAGGAGGCGGGCTGGATCAAAATTACCTTGTAAGGTGGTTTGGAAGCTGGTGAACTCACGCGCCATTTGTGGGCTAATCGTCCAATCAACCCCCAAAGCACTTACGGGCATTTGGCTCATTTCTTCCAAAGCAAACCAACATCCCTTGGCAAAGGCAATTACCGGAGTATGCTCATGCAGTGCCTCGGTAATTTGCTGAATGTAGGGTAAGGAGAAGGTACGGTAGTCTTCGGGTGACAACAAACCACCCCAGCTATCAAAAATTTGAATGGCATGTACCCCTCTTTCTTGCTTATGACGAAGGTATGCGATGGTTACATCTGTAATCTTTTGCAGGAGTTTATGGGCTGCTTCAGGATGGGCGAAGCAAAATTCCTTGGCCTTATCGAAGGTTTTACTTCCCTGGCCTTCTACCATATAGCAGAGAATGGTCCAGGGAGAACCGGCAAATCCAATTAAAGGCACTTCATTTTCCAATGCCTCTAAAGTGAGATCGATGGCCGAATAAACATAGTGCAAGCGATCTTTCACATCGATTTCGGGCAAAGCATCCACTTGCTCGGGTGTACGAATAGGCTGAGGTAGGTAGGGACCTTTGCCGGGTACCATCTGCACCTCAACATCCAAAGCCTGGGGAATCACTAAAATATCGCTGAATAAAATCGCAGCATCCGGACCTACCTGATGAATAGGCATTACCGTAATTTCGGTAGCCAGCTCAGGGTTTTCGGCTCTTTCGAAGAAGCTGTATTTTTCTTTAAGTTTCATGAAGTCTGGCAAATAGCGGCCAGCTTGACGCATCATCCAAACAGGTGGTCTTTCGACTTTTTCGCCTCTAAGGGCTTTGAGGAAAAGGTCGTTTTTAGGTGTTGTCATGAATTGGAATTGGGCCTTACGGCGAAATGTTCAATTATTCGTTGGATTACCCCTTTTAGGGTAGGTTCTTTAGCGCAAATTCGGGGATTGTCGCAACGCATGCGTACTGCTTCGGCGGTTGTAGCGCCAATACAAAATGCAGGCACCCCGGCAGGTAAACGGTTTTTCTTAAAGAAGCTAAAAGCGGCAGTCGGACTCAGGAATATCACTCCATTAAAGTCAGAGCTATCTACTTCCTCATGCACCAAATCAGTATGGTAAACAATCTCCTTATGAACCCTCACATTTTTACTTTCGAGGTATTCTGGTAAATCATCCAGAGCCTTATCACCACAGAAAAAATCCACTGATTTTACATCTGAGTTTCGGGCAATGATTTGGGCTAAGATTAAGGCGTTTTCGGCGCGAACATTTGATTTAATTCCCAGCTCGGCGAGCATTTCTGTGGCGCGGATGCCCACCGTAAAAGTTTTCTTGGCTGGAATTTGCATTTGATTTTCCGAAGCCAGAAGGGCTTTAAGGCTGCGCACCGCATTTTTACTGGTGAATACTCGGGCTGAGCTGTCGGAATTTAGAAGTCGGGAACGAAAGCTGCTGGCATCGAAGGACTGTTCAACTTTAATGAAGTCCAGGGACTGTAATTCCAGCCCCGCCGACTCCAATTGGTTTTGTAAGTCGTCGGGAATTCTACGAGTAGAGAATATGAGGGGGCGCTTCGTTTCGCTAATCATGCTTGATTTTTTCCAAAATCGCTGCGGCTCCAAGTTTTAATGCCTCTTGAGCCATACTGATTCCCAGTTCGGAAGCCGCGCTCAAAGGTACTGCATTTTCAAGTCTTACCTTTTCTTTGCCGTTTAAACTAAATACTCCGGCTTGCAGGCGAATTTGGTTTTCTTCAATTTGGGCATAAGCCCCAACCGGAGCCGAGCATCCACCTTCTACGGTACGAAGGAAATCACGCTCCACCTTAGCTCGTAAAGCGGTGTTTTCATGGTTGATTTCACGAAGAATTTCTTGAAAATCACTTTTAGATTCTAAACAAGTGATTCCCACAATACCCTGGGCGGGAGCTGGAATCATCCAATCTAAAATCTCATAGTGCTCTGGTAATAAGTTGAGTCGTTCCAATCCGGCCTTGGCGAAGATGGCGCCATGCCAATCATTATCGGCAAGTTTTTGTAAGCGGGTTTGCACATTGCCACGCAATCCGGGGTTATCATGTTCGGGATAGCGGGCTTTCCATTGGGCGATCCTTCGGATACTACCGGTGGCAACCTTTCCCTCTGAGTGATTTAAGAAATCTAAATTGCCTTTATGTACCAAGATATCTTCTACCGGACCACGCTCTAAAACAGCGGCCATCACAATGCCTTCAGGGGCTTGAGTAGGATAGTCTTTTAAAGAATGAACCGCGATATCTGCTTTATCTTGATATAGGGCTTCATCCAATATTTTAGTGAATACTCCGGTGCTTCCAAACTGACTGAGGGGCGTGCTTAGGTCTAAGTCACCAGCAGACTTAACCTCTACCAGTTCAGTTTTATAGCCTTTGGCTTCCAGGGCGCGGGCCACAGTGGCAGCTTGCCAGACGGCCAGAGCAGAATCTCTGGTGCCGATTCTCAATGTTTTCATGGGGCTCAGAGCTCAAAAATATGGTGAATGGTTCGCAAATCATTGTTGAGATTGCTGCCATTCTTTAACTGACGGGCAAATTGACCGGTAATGCGATTTAACATTTGGGAAGCGAAATACTCAGCTTGCTCCAGAGAGAGTTCCGGGAATTTCTTTTGCAGACTTTTCAATTCCTTTTCCTTCCAATCGTCCATTTTGGAGCGTAGCGCATTTAAGGTTGGGGCTACGCGACGACTTTCCAGCCATTCGTAAAATTCCTCAATCTTCTCATCTATAATTTGCTCCGCCATTGGGATTTGTGACTGGCGATTGCGAATACTCTCCTCGGCGATTTCCGAAAGATGGTCGACATCTATTACCCGGAAATTAGAATCTTGATAAACAGCAGACTCGATATTTCGAGGCATGCTTAAGTCCAATAATAAACGTGGTTTTTGCTCAGTGAAATCCTTAAGATGCACCGTAGGTACAGAAGCGCCAGTAGCAACAATAACGATGTCTGCCCGATTTAGAGAATCTTGCAAATGCTCCAAATCCGCATGTTTCAATCCAAATCGATCGGCCAGGCGAACTGCTTTTTCTTCGGTTCGGTTGATCAAGGTAATATCCTCGACCCCGGTTTGGTTTACCAAATTTTCGCAGGTGGTGCGACCCATTTTTCCCATGCCATAAAGAAGCACAGAAGGTTTAGGATTTACCTTAAGATATTCTTTCACTTGCAGTACGGCAGCAAAAGCAACAGAAGCGGCTCCTGTACTTAACTGAGTTTCGTTCTTTACTCGCTTGCTACACTGAACACCAATATTTACCAGACGATCGAGAAAGGCATTGTGAGCCGCTTGCTCTTTGGAGCGTTGGTAGGCTTTTTTTACCTGACCAATAATTTCGAAGTCGCCTAAGATTTTTGATTCTAAACCGGAGCCCACCCGATACAGGTGTTCAATGGCTTCGCGATTTTGCTTGATGTTTTGATAAGGTTCGAAGTCCTGCTTGCTATTGCCACTATGCTTGCAAAACAGAGCAATAAGGTCTCGAGGGCAATTAGCGAAAGCATATAATTCTGTGCGGTTGCAAGTAGAGAGAACCAGGATTCCATCCCCACCGGCACTTTGGTAATCGTGAATCAGATGCTGTGCTTGTTCCTCACTAAGGGAGAACTTTTCCCGGGTGGAAACATCGGCCTTCTGATGGTCAATTCCTATTAAGAAGAAATTGGCAAAACGACTTACTTCGAACTCTTTCATATTGTGCTGGCAAAAATATCCCAATCAGCACCACATAAATTACCTTGATAAGTAGGAAAAATAACCCGATAGGTTGAGTGGTGCTTATTTAGAATCATTCTCGGTAATTTGAAGCATTTCCTTGACAGGATTGCGCTTGCAAGGATAAATTAAACGTACAAATAGGGCCAATGATTTTTATCATGTCCTAATTTTGCCCCATGGAATTGAATTTTGAAATACTCGGTCCGGAAATAAATACCCGAAAAAGTCGGGTGAAACATACGGCTTTAGGTCCTGATATGGCGATGATTAAGGTGGAACACTCAGAAGATGAGGCCTTAAAGATGCGCCGTGAGATTGATCAAAGCTTAATTCAATTCTACTTTGCCTATGAGGGTGGAGCAGAATTTGCCTTTCATGGCGGATCCTATAAACTGAAGCTGGAAGCCGAAAAGAATTTGCTTTTCTACAATCCCCTTCAGGCTTTGCCGATGGAAATAACCGTGGAGCCGAAAAGTAAATTACTCTTCCTCTATGTTACGGTAGAACGCCTGCATCGCATGTTTGTAGAAGCCAGTGAAGAATTGGCTTTTATTAATCCTGATAACGTAAACAAGAAATTTTACTCCGACGGTAAACTGGAGCCTTCCACTATGGTGGCTTTGAGCCAGATGTTTCAGGTGCCTGTGCACGGACCAGCGCAGCGCATTTTTGAAGAGTCTAAGGTTTTTGAAATCCTGGCCTGGTATTTCAATCGTCGGGAAGGCACTGATGTAGAGGCCTGTCCCTTTTTGGAGAATGAAGATAATGTGCAGAAGATCCGCCTGGCTAAGAAAATTCTGATTGAAAGAATGACGGATCCGCCTACTATTCCGGAGTTGGCATTGGAAGTAGGGCTAAATGAATACCGATTAAAAGAAGGTTTCAAGAACATTTATGCCACTACGGTATTTAAATACCTCAATGATTATCGTTTGGATGTGGCTCGCCAGGTTTTAGACGAAGGTAAGGTGAAGGTTAATGAGGTGGCTTATCATATTGGATATACCAATCCCAGCCATTTTATAGCGGCCTTCCGCAAAAAATTCGGGGTAACACCCAAGAAATATTTAATGAATCGCTGATTGTAGATGAAGCAAGCTTTATTGATCGTAAATCTGGGTTCGCCCGATTCGTATGCTGTGGCAGATGTGCGCCGCTATTTGGGTGAATTTTTAATGGATGAAAGGGTAGTGGATTTCTCTAAATGGTTCCGCACTTTCCTCGTAAAGGGAATTATTCTGAATACCCGTCCACCCAAATCAGCGGAAGCTTATAAAGGAATATGGTGGGAAGAAGGCTCCCCTTTAATGGTACTTTCGGAAAGATTGAAAGAGGAGGTACAAGCGCAAAGTGATATACCCGTTGGATTGGGGATGCGCTATGGCAATCCTTCCATTCATTCCGCCATCCAAAAACTGAAGGAAGCCCATCCGGATTTGGAGACCTTGCGTTTGATACCACTCTATCCGCATTATGCGATGAGCAGTTATGAAACAGTAGTTGTAAAGGCTCGTGAAGTGGTGGAAGCTCATTTCCCGGATTTGGAACTTTTAGTGAAGGGGCCTTTTTATGATGATGAGCGCTACCTCACTATTTTGGCCAATTCCATTAAAGCCGCTTTACCTGAGGACTATGATTATTTGCTCTTCAGTTACCATGGGGTGCCCGAGCGACAAATTCGTTATTCCGATGTAAGTAAAGCACATTGCCTTCGTCTGGATAATTGTTGTGCCAAGGATAGTCCCGCACAGGCATTTTGTTATCGCCATCAAACTTTGGCAACCACCGAGATGGTGGCGCGTCAATTAGACCTGAAAGCCGGAACCTATAGTACCAGTTTTCAAAGTCGCTTGGGTCCGATTAAATGGTTAGATCCTTATACCGATAAAACCATAGCCGAATTGGCCCAGAAAGGAGTGAAGAAATTGGCGGTGGTTTGCCCGGCCTTTGTTTCGGATTGCCTGGAAACGATTGAGGAAATTGGGGTTGAGGCGCGCGAAATTTTCATCGAAAATGGGGGCGAAGACTTTACTTTGATTCCCTGTTTAAATGATCAAAGTGATTGGGCCAAACTTTTGGCAGATTTTGGCACGGAATTGTATGCAAAGAAGATAGAGACCACTGCCTAAATTTTTATACATTTAAGCAATTGCAGCATGAAACACTTATACCTATCATTCATCTTAGTTTTTAGTTTGAGCTTATCCGCTCAAGTATCCAATTATGCGGTACGCGATTGCATGGGTAATTCCAATTCTATCTATCAGGCATTGGGTACCGGCAAAGCATTAATTGTAACTTCCAATGGTTTTGATTGCAGCATCTGCGTTAGCAAAGCCGGAAGTTGGGGCAATTGGGCAACTGCCAACAAGGCTTCTGTAAATGTTTGGGGAGCGATGACCCTCACTTATAGTAATGCTATTCCTACTTGCAGTCAGGCGCTTAATTGGGTAAACAGCCATGGCTGGTCTGATATTTACACCTTTATCGATTCATCCGAATATTTCTTCGAAGCCGGAACACCTCGTTATTTGGTTTACAGTCCGGTGGATAGCTCTCTGATTTACACCGGCGGAAGCGAGTCGCAAGCAAGAAATGCGGCTTTAAATGCTGCCGCTTCGGTAACTATTAAGGAGAATAGTTTGGAAACAATGCAGTATTTCTACCAGAATGGACTGTTAAGCTTCCGTAAAGTGCCTGCCGGAAATACCCTGGTGGAGATCTATAATTTGGCGGGTAAAAAAGAGCGCACTTTCACGCTGCGAAAGGATCGTAGAGATTATCCCCTAAGTGATTTACCTAAGGGAATTTACCTCATGAGAATGACCAATGAGCAATCTGCGATAACTCGTAAAATTGTCGTTTCCTAATTAGGTATTTATACCGTTTCAATAGCGTAGCTTTGCCGGCTTATTAGAAGCCCCATATGAAGCTGCGAAACATTGCAATTATCGCCCACGTTGACCACGGTAAAACAACCCTGGTAGACAAGATGTTACTGTCCTGTAAGATCTTCGAAGATCACGAAAGTCCGGGAGAACTTATCATGGATAATAATGACCTCGAAAAGGAGAGGGGCATTACCATTCTCGCCAAAAACGTATCTGTTCAGTATGGCGATTACAAAATTAATATCCTCGATACCCCAGGTCACAGCGATTTCGGTGGTGAGGTAGAGCGTGTATTAAACATGGCCGACGGTGTGGTTTTATTGGTAGATGCCTTTGAAGGTCCGATGCCACAAACCCGCTTTGTATTGGCCAAGGCCTTAGAATTAGGTCTGAAACCTATTGTTGTTATTAATAAGGTAGATAAGCCAAACTGTACTCCTGATGAAGTACATGAGATGGTATTCGACTTGATGTTTAGCCTCGAAGCTACGGAAGATCAATTGGACTTCCCAGCTATTTACGGTAGTGCCAAACAAGGTTGGATGAGTGAAGATTGGAACAAGCCAACCGATAATATCAATGCCCTTTTAGATGCCATCGTTGAGCATATTCCTGCTCCGGTAGAGCGTGAGGGTACTCCACAAATGCTGATTACCAGCTTGGACTATTCAGCTTATATCGGTCGTATCGCCATTGGTCGTGTACACCGCGGAACTTTGAAATCAAATACCCCGGTAACCTTAGTGAAACGAGATGGCCAAAAGGTGAAATCTCGGGTAAAGGAACTCTTTGTATTTGAAGGATTTGAAAAGCGTAAGGTAGAGTCCGTTTCCAGTGGGGAAATTTGCGCCATTACCGGTATTGAAGGTTTTGATATTGGCGATACCATCGCTGATGCCGAGAACCCAGAAGCAATGCCTACCATTCGTATTGATGAGCCTACCATGAGTATGTTCTTCACCATTAACGATTCTCCTTTCTTTGGTAAGGAAGGTAAGTTTGTGACTTCTCGTCACGTAAAGGATCGTTTGGATAAAGAATTGGAAAAGAACCTCGCTTTACGTGTGGAAGAAACCGATTCAGCTGATTCTTTCCGTGTTTACGGTCGTGGGGTATTGCACCTTTCGGTATTAATCGAAACCATGCGTCGTGAAGGTTACGAATTACAAATTGGTCAGCCACAGGTTATCTTCCGTCAGATCGACGGAGTGAAGTGTGAGCCCATGGAAGAGTTGAACATCGACCTTCCGGAATCGATCCACGGTAAAGCGATTGAAGCGGTAACGCTTCGTAAAGGAGAGTTAACGCAGATGGTTCCAAAAGGTGATCGTATGCACCTCGATTTTATGATTCCTTCAAGAGGAATTATTGGTTTGCGTAACTACCTAATGACCGCTACTGCCGGTGAGGCGGTAATGTCGCATCGATATGTAGAGTACCAACCCTATAAGGGTGAAATTCCGGGTCGCCAGAATGGTTCTTTGATCGCTTTGGAAACTGGGAAAGCCATCCCTTACTCACTGAACAACTTGCAGGATCGCGGTCGTTTTTTCATTCCACCTAGTGCCGAAGTTTACGAAGGTCAGGTAGTAGGAGAAAACAACCGTCCTGGTGATTTAACAGTGAATATCACTAAGACAAAAAAGCTTAGCAATATGCGTTCGGCTGGAGCTGATGACAAAATGCGTATTGCTCCTCATATTGAATTCTCATTAGAGGAAGCCCTCGAATATATTCAGGGGGATGAATATGTAGAAGTAACGCCTCAAAGCATTCGCTTGCGTAAGATTTTGCTTCGTGAAGCAGAACGTCGCAGAGGTGAAAAGATCAATTTTTAAGCAAAGAAAAAGCCGCGGGGACGCGGCTTTTTCATTCCAAAAAAACACCAAAAAAAGCATCCGCTTATGCGGATACGGAAAAACAAAACAAGCTCTCTAATCAGAAGCTCAGGCTCGAACTTCTGGTTTTAGGGCCCCCTTCAGTCATGAACTGAAATTTTGTTAAGAACTACTCTAATGATAATTCAAATGTAGAGGAGTCGGTAGGGAGTAAAAATGATATTTATCAGTTTGAAGATCAGGATTTGGCGTCGAGAGCCAGCGCTGCTTCCAGAATTTCATCAATAGCTTCTAAAGGAATGGTCTCCAAATCCCGAAGCACAATACTTGAAATCTGTCTTCTTCCACGTCGTTCTAATAAACCGGTGGGGTCCTCAAATTGATGGGCCCGGGTAAAGGATAAATCTAAACTTTGATCCTTATTAGGCTTTAAATAGCAAATCCATTTTTTGCCATAGAACATGGGGATGCCATAGGCGATTTTGGGTTTTAAGCCAGCTCGTTTGAGATGATCATGTAAAAAAGCAAGGAGCTCTTGTTGAGCTCCTTTATGCTTTAGAATATAATTTTCGACTGGATTCACTAGTGTTGGATTAGAATTTTGGCTTTGGCGCCGTTCTCAAATTTAAAGAGATAAATTCCTTCAGGCCAAGCTTGGCAATCCAATTCTTTTATCGCCTGGCTGCTATGGTGTATGCGTTGTCCTTGTAAATTATAAATATCTACTTGTAAAGCTAAATCCCATTGTACTTTTCCATTGGCTGGATTAGGATACAAAAAGGGCGCTTTGATTGCATCAATTTCTTGGATGTCCATGCCTGGTATAAGATCATGTGCATATAAGCCAGTGCCTGTTCCTACCAACAGCTCATCGTAGAAAAGCACATTTATTTCTGTACCCACCGGATAAGCATAACCTAAGGTCCAGCCCAGGCTGCCATCAGTACTATTTATATAAATGCTTTCATCCATGGCAATAAAAACATAGCCATCGCCATCGGTAATAGCGGTTGCTTCGCCACTAGATGAAGGGCCTGCAAAATTGGACCAGGCTCCACTTGCCAAATCTTTAATGAAAACATTGTTAACCGGTAAAAGCCCCGGATCGCGATTGAGTACAAAAAGGCTGTCACCGCTGCTGTTCAATTCCAGGTCCACCGTATGATCTGTGGCTCCAAAACTACCATCGGCACTGAGGCTAAAACCACTGCTCCCTAATTCGGCACGATAAACCCCATTGTGTCCTGCCGTTAGAGGATCGGCACTTAGGCCAATATAGGCCACCAAATTTCCGGCCTCACGACTAATTACAATGTCTGTAATATCTGCATCCTGGCCAGGGCTGGAAGCAAGGATTAGCAGTTGTTGCCAGTTATTACCGCCATCTAAACTATAAAAGCAGCCTCCTTTATCGCTAAAGTCAATGCTGAACCCCGCCATTACAATATCTGCGCTATCTGGCGCCACGGCAATGGCAGTACAATGGGTATTAATACGATTATAATTTAAGGGAGGGTCTTCGGGGCTAAAAACTCGACTCCAGCCATCGTTGCTGGGGCTAATTTGTTGACCGCCATTCTGACTGCGATAAATTCTTTGGTTACCGGCGTAAATGGTGTCCGGCTGACTGGCACTCATGGCAATCGCGGTATAAGGAGCACCGTCGAAATTGGGGAAGCTTGGTCCGCTCCATCTAGGGCTGCTGGTATTGTAATTCTCTACTTTTCGTAGACCAGATTTAGAGGCAACCCATCCGGTAGCGAAATCGGTGGTCATATCTATATCATTCACCTGAACAGCAGTAAGACCCTCATTCCATCCAAAAATGCTATCGCCTCTTTCAGTAGAATATCCGAATCCAATATTGGTAGAATGGTAAACCACAGCCGGGTTCAGAGGATCTTGTTTGGTGAAGCCATCATTAGCACGGTTGAGGTTTTCGATATAGGCCTGCCCCGGGTTTATCCAGGTGCCAATGCTGCTGATATCTTGTTCCACTGCATTACCGATATATAAGCTTTGCTGAGAAGCATAATCAGAAATTAGAATATTGGAACCAACCACACCTCCAATGGGACCAGGGGTATTGATGGGGCCATCGGTCCAGCTAAAACCATTATCGGTACTCCAGGCTAAATGCCGATCGCGAATAGTGGGATTCATTAATGGAGGTTGCCCGGCAACATACCAATTACCAGCGGCATCAAAACCGAAGGTGCGCCATTCGATGTTAACAATAGTAGGGGCAGGGTTAACAGCGGAGGTTAGGGATGTACTGCTGCTCATTCCATAATATGGATCTACCAGCATATACATATGTGGACTTGCCCCACGCTCAAAAAGATGAAGTTGCTTCGTGCTGGGATTAATAATCATTTGTGGAGGCTCCGTGTAGTTTTTCAGCAAATTGATGCTGCCAGATTTTGAATAGATTCCAGAGCTGTTAATGGCGCCAAAATCCATAACATCTTGGGCACCCGACATCGGATTGTTCTTTACCAAGGCCATGGTATCACCTTGAATGATAAATTCTTTAACCATGCTATCTACCTGACTGGCGACTGTTGCGCCAAAACTGGTACGATATACTTTTCCCTGGGATAAGAAGTAAATGCTGTTTGTAGCTTGATGGATTTCAACATTTAGGATGGAAGAGCCAAAACCGTCATCAGCATCTGCCGAAGGGATAACTTCCCAGGCAAGGTTGCTGATTTGCCCATTGCGATTGGCTTTGGCGTAAAAGAGGGAATTGGGGCTTTGGGTACTGCAAACGAGATAAATGGAGTCGGAACTAAATGCCCAGCTTTCAAAATCGCCTACTTGTCCACCATATACTCCTTCTGCTACTGGGGCACTTAAAACTTGCGCCCAGAGGCTTGAACCTGAGAGTATCAGGCCTACTAATAATCTTATTTTCATGCTTTGTTGGTTGGGGGTTGGAAAAAAAATGTGTGCTACATATTCGAAATTTGTATTTAAAAATAGGAGATTTTGTCGACCAATGGAATTATTTCATCGATTGAGTATGTTTTCTAGCGCTAGAATTCAGAACTTTAGAGCCCGATTCTGAACCATTTTACTGCTACTTGTGCAAAATTGATACTATGCGCACGAGTATTTTCGGGAGTCTATTACTCCTATTTCTTTCGGCTTCCCTCCAAGCCCAATTTCACAATTTAGCCTTACCTACAGCCAGTCCTGAAGTAAGCGAAGAGCAAAGTTTAGGGATCACTAAAATTGCTTTGCATTATCATAGTCCCATGGCCCGCGGCCGAAAGGTTTGGGAGGATGGCCGCACCATTCCTCAAAAAGGAGAGCCTATCGCCTGGCGAGCCGGAGCTAATATGAACACCACCATTAGCTTCAGTACGGATGTTTATATTGAAGGCCAGGCTTTGGCAGCCGGAACCTATGGCTTGCATATCATTCCCGACGGACATCAACACCAGGTACTCTTTGCCCATGCCAATCAATTATGGGGCAGTTATTATTTGGATTTGGAGAAGGATATAAGTCTGGATGTAAGCGTACAAGACAGCACTTGTGCTTACAGCGAGAAACTGGATTACGAATTCGACCACATTAATGATAGTACATTGGTGTTAGGACTGGAATGGGCAGATCGTCGCATCCCAATTGAGATTAAGGTGGATTTAGTGAAAACGGTTATGACTTCCTTACGCAGTGAATTGCGCGGAGAAGATACCTATCGCTGGGAAGCCTGGAATGATGCGGCGCAGTTTTGCTATGATCATCAGCAACATTTGGAAGAAGGCCTGAGCTGGGTAGATCATTCCATTAATGGCGGTTATGGTGGCTTTGGCGCTAATCCGAATCTGTATAATTACAGTACTAAGCTTTATATACTTGGAGCTTTGAATCGTAGTAAGGATCAAAAGGCACTTTTAAAGGAGGCCTTGAAGCTAAGTGGTGATCGCAATGCTAAATTGACTTTTGCCTCTGCCTTATTGCGCAATGGGCTTTATGCTGAAGCCTCTCAATATCTGGATGAAGCGCAAAAGAAATTAAGCGATGACTGGGTAGTGAAGCTGGATCGGGGTGTAGCCTATTACCACACGGGCAATTCTAAAAAAGCGCTAAAGCTGATGAAAGAACTGGAAAAAGAAGCACCGGATTTCTTCCAGAACCGACTTAAGCAAGTTATTGCGGAAATGGAAGCAGGTAGCTACCAGTATCCCAAGGCTCCACATCGGTCTTAAGCTCATCGAAATCCACTGCGGTGGATTTCTTTTTATTTATATTGATGTTTAAACATTAATTGTATATTTGCCTCATCAAAGTTTAAACATTAACTCAAAAAATCATAGCATATGTCAACTCAAAAATGGACTCTCGATCCCGCACACACTAATATTCATTTCAAGGCCAAGCACTTGATGATTACTACCGTTACCGGTTCTTTCGGCTCTTTCGATGGTAGTGTGGAAACGGAAGGTGAAGATTTCAGTACCGGAAAATTCAGCTTTAGCGCTGAGGTAGCTTCTATTAGTACGGGTAGCGAAGAGCGCGACGGTCACTTAAAA
>DLRW01000012.1:26629-45758 GCA_002501205.1 Flavobacteriales bacterium UBA7878 | reverse complement strand
TAATATTTACTCTACTCAAGATCATGCTGCCGCGGCCATCGCAAAAGCGGGTATTCCGGTTTATGCATGGAAAGGAATGAATGAGGAAGAGTTTGATTGGTGTATCGAGCAAACATTATTCTTCGGAGAAGAGCGTCAGCCTTTAAACATGATTTTAGATGATGGTGGTGATCTTACCAATATGGTATTGGATCAGTATCCTGAATTAGCAGATGCTGTAAAAGGCTTAAGTGAAGAAACTACTACCGGTGTTCACCGTTTGTACGAGCGTATGCGTAAGGGAACCTTGCCTATGCCTGCGATTAATGTGAATGACTCCGTAACCAAATCTAAGTTTGATAATAAATACGGTTGTCGCGAATCTGCAGTAGATGCTATTCGTCGTGCTACTGATATTATGATGGCAGGTAAAGTAGCCGTTGTTGCTGGTTATGGTGATGTGGGTAAAGGAACTGCCGCTTCATTGCGCGGTGCCGGATGTCGTGTGATCGTTACCGAGATTGATCCCATTTGTGCTTTACAAGCTGCTATGGATGGTTTCGAAGTGAAGAAAATGATCAACGCGGTTGAAGAAGGAGATATCATTATTACCGCCACAGGTAACAAGGATATTGTAACCGGTGCCCATTTCGAGAAAATGAAGGATAAGGCCATCGTTTGTAATATTGGCCACTTCGATAATGAGATTGATGTAGCCTGGTTGAAGACTAATCACGGTTCTAGCCACGTAGAAATTAAACCTCAGGTGGATAAGTATACCATCAATGGCAAGGATGTGATTCTTTTGGCAGAAGGTCGTTTGGTGAACTTAGGTTGTGCAACTGGTCACCCCAGCTTTGTAATGTCGAACTCTTTCACCAACCAAACTTTGGCTCAAATCGAGTTATGGAACAATAGCGGTGATTATAAGAATGAAGTGTACACCTTGCCTAAACATTTGGATGAGAAAGTAGCGGAACTACACCTTGCTAAAATTGGTGTAGAACTGGATATTTTGTCAGAGGAGCAAGCTCAATACATTGGTGTTGAAAAAGCTGGACCCTTTAAGCCAGAATACTACAGATATTAGAATTTCAATTCTAGATTTTTTGACAAAGCCCGTATTCATGCGGGCTTTTTTAATTTATTACGCGTCGGAATCGCTTATTTATCTTAAGCTTAAGCGATTTTTGTTGTATTATTGTTACCGAAAGAGCGACTCTAATGTTTTCTACGATGAACGTTTTTCAGTTGATTGCAACGCATACAACCGATTTGGTTTGTTTGCATGATGCTGATAATACTATACGTTTTGCTACGCCTAGTTCCATGCGGGTTTTAGGCTATAAGGCGGAAACCCTGGTAGGGCGAAAACTCACCGATTTTCTGAGTGAGGATTTCATCAATGAGATGGACTTTACCACTTTGATGCGCTTTTTTGATCAGCCTGGCACCCGGATTCGATATCAGATCAATCATGGTGAGGGGCGCTTACGGTGGTTAGAGACTACTTACACAGAGCTCGAGGGAATCGGCAATGTGCAGTATCGTAGCTTAAGTACCACCCGTGATATTACGGAGAGTGTGCATTTAACGGAGGATCTGATGAATGCCCTTTCTAAGGAGCAGGAACTTTCTAAGTTTAAAACCAATCTGTATTCTGTAGCCAGTCATGAGTTCAAAACGCCCTTAGCGGTGATTCAGGCCAATATTGAAATGCTGAAAGTAAAGCATACTCCCAAGATGATTAATCTGGGTCTGAGCACCATGGAGGAGGAGGTAGATCGCCTCAATACCATGATTATGGATATGTTGGAACTGAAGAAGCTTACAACCGGTAGGCGAAACTTTAATTTGAGCAAAGTTGATTTTGTACAGATAATTAAAGAATTGATCAATGAACACCAGGAATCCGGAACCAATAGCTGTAAATTAAGCTATCAGGTACAGGGCGAATCCACTGAATTCCAGGCAGACTATTCTTTAATTCGCTACATTTTCAGCAACTTACTGGGAAATGCCATTAAATTTTCAGATCCGGGATCGGAGGTGAAAGTGATGTTGGATTTCGAAAAAGATGATTTGGAGGTATCTTTTATAGATCACGGAATTGGAATTCCGGAAGAAGATCAATCCAAAGTTTTTCAATCCTTTTACCGCGGTTCAAATGTCAGCAATGTGCCTGGAACCGGGGTGGGTTTGTCGATCGTTTCCGAGTTTGTAAAGCTTCATAAAGGAAAAATTAAATTGGTGAGTGAGGTAGGAAAGGGAAGTACCTTCACGCTGAGCTTGCCTAAACTCTGATTGTTATGCAAAAGAAACTGCTAATTGTTGAGGACAACGAGAAACTGTTGAACTCTATGACCGCTCTCTTTGAAGACTATTTTCAGGTTTTCGAAGCGCACAACGGAATGGAAGGCTTGGAAAAATGCCGCCTGAACATGCCGGACATCATCATTAGTGATATTATGATGCCGGAAATGAATGGCTACGAGCTTACCGAAAGTGTGAAGTCTAATGAGCGTACTTCACACATTCCCATTATCTTATTAACCGCCTTGGGTGAGGATGAACGTCGCATTGAAGGATATAACTTCGGGGCTGATGATTACATCGTAAAACCCTTTAAATTCGACATCCTCTTAGCCAGGGTAAATAACCTGCTAAAGACTCGGGAGCAACTGCGAAGAATTTATGATACTTCGGCTCCAATTAACCATGAGTTTGGGATTAAGGATCCGGTACTTTCGCATATGGAAGCGCTTTTGGTGAATCATTTCCGATTCCGTAATTTCAGTATTCCTCAAATTGCTGAGCTCATGAATATGACCACGCCCAAGCTGGAACGTGAGGTAAAGCGATTAACAGGAATGACGCCTATTCAGTATATCAATGATTTCCGACTGCACAAGGCAAAAAATATGCTGCAAACGGAGGATATGAGTATATTCGAAGTGTCTCACGCTTTGGGTTTCCGCAGCTTGAGTTATTTTGGGAAAGCCTATAAAGATAAATTTGGAATTTCCCCTTCAAAGACTAAACAACTATGAGTAATTCCGGGGTAAGCATCATGATCGTTGATAATGATCAGGTTAACAGCTTTGTACTCAAGAACATAATCATGCGTAATTATGCCGATGCCAAGGTAGAATTGTTGCCCGATGGTGCGGAGGCCCTGGAAGAACTTAAGCGGATGGACCAAAGTTCGGAAGATTTTCCGGCGGTTATCCTTCTCGATATTTATATGCCTGTAATGGATGGTTTTGAGTTCCTGGATGCTTATGTGAAGGAATTTGCACACAAGCAATCCATCATTTTTGCCATGAGTAACTCGCTGATCAAAGAAGATCAACAAAGAGCCAATGAGTACGAAGTGGTAAAAGGATTTATTACCAAGCCATTGATTTATAATAATATCGAATTCATCATAGAAACCTACCTCCAGGAACGCGATAACTAAAGCCTTCCTAAGACCTCGCACAAGGTCATGAAACGAAACAACCATAACAATCCTGGCCGTCTTGCTAATCACGAGACGGCTTTTTTTTGCTTGTACAGAAACGAAAACTAGACGACAATTCTAAGCCGCCTTTTTCTGCTTAAGTTTAGAGATCTAATCCAAATTTCAGATCTATTCTTTGCGCCTGGTATAGATTAGCTATTTATGATTCGTTTCGCATTTCCGTTTTTCTTTTTGCTCTTAGGGATTGGTCTTCAAGCTCAAATCCAAAGTTTAAATCCAAGTGATTTCGGGCTTAGGCTTGAAGCATTAACCCCTTATGGAAATCAGTATATCGCCTCAACTTTACAGCCTTACTTTCTGAAGTTTGATCGAGATAACTTGAGTCCCAATGGATATGTTGACTTCCAGCCTGGCTTTAGGGTAGAAAATCTAGCCGCCCTGGGCGATTCAATTCTTTATGAATGGAAGCGCCCTTATTTAAGTCAGGCCTGGCCGGTTTCTTATTCCAAAGATGGTGGGCAAACTTGGTATATACACCCAAAACTCCGCAATTACTCCGGCCATTTACACTTTTTCGATTCCCTCTTTGTTGTGGATGGTGAGAATACTCTAATTCGATATACTCTGGATGGTGGGAGCTCATACGATAGCTTGAGTTTGTCTGGCTCATCCCTAATGGGGAAAGATGCAAATGGGGCTTTTTTACGTAAATCTGCTAAGGATAGTTTGGTGTATTTAGAAGCTTCTGGACCTAGACATATCGGAGTGTTGGATAGTAATTGGGGTACATTAAATCACTTGCAAAAAGGGGGATACCATTATTTCGTACTGCACAATGGGACCGAACTTATCGACTTGGATTCCGGATTTAATTACCTACAGTCGATCCACCATTTTAAACCGGCTCTACAAGCAGGTATTAAATCTTATAAAAATGGGGATACCTTGGTTTATGCCAAAGAAGATTCTGTTTTGTATTCCTTTGATTCCGGTCAATCTTGGGTAGTGAAGGGGATTAATGCGCCCTTAAATCGAGCCCGTACTTGTTTGGGGCTGGCAGGGTCTCAGGTTATATATAGTCATGGTGCAGGAACTCTTTTACTGTTCAGTCTGAAAAACAATACCCTTAGTTATAGCGGGCAAAATTCGTATCCTGGCCTTTTTGGCCTTTGTAAAGCAGGATCTCAATATGCTGGATTAGAGCCCCAGAGATTAGCGGGAATAAGTCCGGCCTTTAGTATTTTTCATCGCTTGGATCAGCAGGGAAATTCTGTGGATACTAGCTTGGTGCCATTTGCTTCCAACAGATCAGCCCCACCAATGGCCTTTAAGGATTCCTTGCGTGGGGTTTATGCGGATCTTGGGATCTTCTATTACAGTAGTGATGGTGGCAAGTCCTGGCAATCTGTTCTGGATTCTGATTCTGCTCAATACCACAGGCTAAGGACTAGCAGGGATGGTAATTGTTTCTTTGGATATGGTATAAGTAAACAGGGTAATTTTCTGGCCAGAGTAGACAATATGGGAAACCGGTCGGCTCTCAATTTTAATTTTAGTGGAGGCAATTTTATTCGCGATATCGTCTTTAGCTCTTGTGATACCGGTTTAGTGATTTCTGATTATGGAATCTACAAAACCACGGACGGCGGCCTCACTTTTCAAATTGTACATCAGAGCTCCAAGCTTTCTTGGCACTTGCAGTTTAAGCAGGATACGCTCTTTTTAGCGGGTCGTGATACCAATTATTACTCAATAGGTTATATCGGTCCCTTTATCCCGATTGCAGCCCAGCCTCATTATAATAGACATAGAGAAAGTGGTCCTTACTTTTTCTTTAATGCCCATCGAGTGATCAGCTATGATGCGGATGAGAGCAAGTTCAGAATTGCCGATACTCGCCATAATTTTTGTCAGAGTTTGAGCCTACCCGTGGATTATATTTATGATTTTCTGCCTAGTGATTCAGGTGTGGTAGCCATCGGCGCTGGAGGGCAGTTCTACGGTATTCGCGAAGAGGCTTTGTTTCCAGCCAATATTGGTTTGATCGAAGGGCTGTCTTTACAGCCTGAGCTTAAGGTGTATCCAAATCCCAGTAAAGGTTATTTGAGCATAGAAGGAGGCGATTTTAAAGAGTATAGACTCTATAATCTTAAAGGGCATTTACTTGATTCAGGCTATATAAATGAGCGTATTGATATTTCGAAATTCCAGTCTGGAATTTATATTTTGGAATTGAATGGTTTAGGAGAATCTGCTTCGGTTCGTCGACTGATTTATCGAGAATAGCTAGGGGCCCTTAATGGGGAGTAGGAAGCTAACTTTGGTTCCTGGGTAATTAAGGTCCTCGCTAAGAGGACTGATACTGATCAATTCAGTTTCATCTTGATGGTTGAATTGCATTAGCCTTTCCCGAACTAATTGAATGCCTCTGGAAATATGTTTGGAATCCCTTTTTCTTTGGCCCTTCTTCCAGCCCAAGCCATTATCCTCAATACAAACCTGTAATTGTTCAGGGTTCAGAAGTCTTAATCTGAGCCATAATTGTTTGTCTTCTTTGCGTTTCCTTAGCCCATGCCACAGAGCATTTTCAATGAAAGGCTGTAGCATCATGGTGGGGATAAATGTTTCCTGAATATTTAGTTTTTCATCAACCTCAATCTGGAATGTTAGTTCGGAATCAAGACGTACTGATTCCAATTCAACATATAACTTAAGGCGTTTGATTTCTTCTTCCAGACTAATGCGATTGTGAAACAAGGACTCTAATTGGAGTTTTAGGAGTTTCGAAATGCCGCTGATATAATGAATGGCCTTGATGTCCTTATACTTTGATGCAAAGTGTTGCACTGTATTCAGTGAGTTGAATAGAAAATGTGGGTTCATCATGGCGGTTAGTGAGCGTAATTCTAATGCCTTTACTTGTTGCAGTACCTCAAGTTTTCGGGCTTCTTCAATTCGCACTTGTTTTACTCGAATCAGGGCAATCCAAACTATAAGTGCCACCAGGCTTAGGCTAATAGCTAACTGAAAAAAGATGTTTTGCCAAAAAGGTGCGGCAATGCTAAAAGTGAAGCTTTGGGTGGGAGAGGCGTCAAAAGGAGAATTCGACATCCTGATATTCAGGTCATATTTACCGGGATGTAAATTGAAGAGTTCTATTACATCATTATTCATGGCTAACCACTGGCCATTAGTGGAGTTGATTTGATAGTAGGCATGAGCTTTGTTTCCCGGGCGTCCTTTGCGCTTTAAATGGAAGCGAATGTTGTTTTGATCGTATTGAAATTCGGGCTTCGAACCCGGGCTAATATCTATGGCTTCCCCTGGGATAAGAGTATAAGAGTCCAGGTAGAATTCAGGGTAAGTGCTTTTGAGTTTCTGCCAATCTTCGGCTTTTAAAATGCTCAAACCTTTATTGCCGCCAACCCACAATTGATCCTCATTTTGATCAAAAAACAGATAGCCTACCTCGTCTGAAAGCAGCCCGGAATGCTTGCCGAGATAAAGTGTGTCTTGCTCAGAAAAGCAAAAGAGCCCGTTCTTGGTACCGGCGTAAATGCGTTCTTGTTTGTCCGTGCAAACGGAGGTATATATGGATTGGTCTTTTTCCGGGCTTATCTTGTGGAATAGGCCTTCTTTAAAGCGATAGAGTCCAATTGAAGAGGCGATAAGTAATTCGCCTTTTTGGTTTAGATGGAGGTCGTTTATGGGAGAGTTAAGTAATTCGGGAGCTGTTTCGGCAATGAGGAAGTCCAGATTAAGGCTGTCTTTACGATAGCGATGGAATAGATGCAGCCCTGTTTTAGTGGCTACTGCGCTTAGGCCATTCTCAAACAGTATGATGTCCGTTAATTGACGACCGGTAAATCGAAAGATTTCCAGGGTTTTGTTTTGATACTTTTTCAATATAGTCCCAGCATAGGTGCCGGCGTATACCGTGTCGCCATCATGGCTTAAGGTGGAAGCTGGAATATTGTGTGCCCAGGATTTAATTGGGCTTTCAGACACATAATAGTCTTCCGATTTTCCTTTCGATAGTCCGGTGTAAATGGAGCCCGAATTAAGGATGAGTACATCATTGCAATAGGATCGAAGACTTATAGAGTTTCGTATTGGTCGGGCTCTGTAGTTGGAGTCAATTAGATCCAGCCCAGCGCCACTAGCGGCTAAAAATTGCTTATCACCAATGGGTTCAACCCTATTGATGAAATTACTGCCCAGACCCGATTCGATATTGATGTATTTAAATGGTTTATTGGGAATACAGAGCAGGCCATCGTAATTAGTAGATATCCATAGGTTTTGATGGCTATCTGCATAGAGGTAATTCACATGTTGGTTTTCCAGCGAAAGCTGATGGGTTTGATCTAGCCACTGTCCATTATAGTACTGTAAAATTTGCATGCTCTTAGTGGCCAGCCAGATGTTGTTGCGGCCCATATTGCAATAGGCCCTAATTTCATCTGAAACAGGGAGGTTTAAACTGTCTTTCAAATTGAGATCTTGATCCAGGAAGTAGATTTTTTGGTTTTGGATTAAAGAGATTAAGCCAGTCTGATCTTGATTAAGTGCTCTAACCTCCTGCCTTCGATTTTTTAGCGAATGGACTTCCATGTACTGATCATCCAGAAAGAGAAAGGGGCCGTGGTTTGTGCCAATTAGCAGACGGCCATCCCTTAATTGAATTAGAGAATTGATCCGTGGCTTCAGCTGGGGGTATTGGGCTACGAATATTTCTTTGCGAACTGTTCTCTGTCGATTGGAGAATACAATTTCCGTTTCATGATAACTGATTAAGGAGGTGTCTCCATCTCTAATTCTAAGGTCTAAATGCCTCGGAGATCCGGTATTTATGGTACTTAGGTTTTGGCCATTATAATGCAGGGTCTTAAATAATTTTAAATGACTTAACCAGATATTTTGATCGTCTAATACTACAATTCCTTCTACCAGGCCGAGTTTGGTGTTTTGCAGGAAATCCGGAACTTTAAACTGATTGCCGTCGAAGTAAACGACACCATTAGCCGTGCTTACCCAAAGTTGCTGCCATTGGTCTTCATCAATGCGATATACCTCATTGCTGGGGAGGCCATCTTTTAGGTCATAGGTCTCATAGAGCAGAGTCGCCTGAGCCCATAACTTAGGGCTGATTAGGGCTAATAGCAGAAATAGTAATTGGTAACTTTTCATAAACCCGGACGGGTGCAGAATTCCTCTAATTTGCGTTTAAAATCAAGTAGTTTTCGTTTAGCGATGGGAACCCTTTCGCCATTAGTCATAATTACCATGCTTCCTCCTTCCGTACTAAATGAGCTCATGAAATTCATGTTTATCATGTGTGAATTATGGGGACGAAAGAACAATTCTTGGGGAAGGGCTTTCTCAAATTCTTTCAGAGTTTTGGATACTAATCGACTGCCATCCGGATTTAATCTTATGTGGGTATAGCATCCATCAGCTTCTAGTCGAACAATCTTGTCCAAAGCCAATATCTCCAGGCCGTTCGCCTTGGGGATGGCAATTTTATTTACAGATTGAATTGGTTTGAGATTTTGCTCTCTTTTGAGGACAGGGCTTTTTGACAGGCCCTTTGTAATTCATAGGGGTCGATAGGCTTGGTGATGTAATCCAGGGCAGAAGCTTTGATCGCTTCAATGCCATAGTCATTAAAAGCAGTAACAAACACTAATGCGGGTTTAGACTTTAAAAAATTGATTTTTTCCAGAAATTCGAATCCATCAGTATCCGGCATTTTAATGTCTAAAAAAAGAAGATCAAATTCTTCAAGCATTAGTAGGTCGGTAGCTTCATTTGCCGAACTGGCCATGCAAATGGAGTCTACTTGCTCAGAGCAAAATTGATCCAGTAGGGAAGAGAGATTTTCACGCGCAAGGCGCTCATCATCAATAAGTAAAGTTCTCAGTTTCATGGAGCCTTGAAGGTCAGTTACAGCATTCAAAATGTTTCCTGGTCATAGAATGAAGAAACAGATCTTGATCTGTGGGGCTTCAAATGCAAGCTGAGGTGGGGCCTTATTTCTGGTCCTCCAAATTTTTAACCGATATAAAAATGCTAATTAGATTGGACTTAATCAATTCTGATTTGGAGGAAAATCCCTGTTTTTAAAATCAGAGGGGCCCTTTTGGGGCACCCCTGATCTGGGTTCTCTATTTTATAATGATACTTCTACTAATCAGCCTGTCTTCCAGCTGAATATTGATATAGTACATTCCGGGACTAAGCTGAGAAACATCTAAGGTGAAGCTTTGGTCCTCTGCGTTTAGATCTAGTTTCATGCTTTGTCCTATGCTGGAATACAATTGAATGTCACTTGCCTTAAGATCCGCAAATTGATGTTCAATGTTCAGATACTGATCTGCCGGATTTGGATAAATCCTCAAGAAGGTTTCGGTTTCTTTTAATGCCAATTGACTAGCGCTTAAAATCACTTCTTGTACTTCTTGATTGGACTGGTTGAAGGCGATAAGTTCATGGGTAGAACTAATTTCCAATTGATCGAGGAGGAGATCAGAAACCTTTAACAATTGCCAGGAAACCCCTTGATCGTCGGAGTAGATAACTCGAGTTTTAGTCATCGCCATATCCAGTTGCAAGACATAAATTCGATCTCCGCTTACCAATACGGATTCTACTGTAAGAAAGTGGCTTGCGGCCAGAATTCTGTTGGTCCCATGTTGGTTGCTTTGGTATAATCCGGGTTCATCCGTGTTTTTTTGGATGTAATAGGAACTTTCAACTCCCTGTTGCCGGCTTAAAGCACTGCCCTGGGCAAATGCAAACTGACTTATAATGAGGAATAGGCCTAGGATTTGTTTTTGTAGTCTATTGATTTTCATAATTGTCTTATTTGAAATTCACATTAGGGGTGCAATCGTTGCAATAGGTATTGTTATTCGTGATATTCCCAAGCATATCACCAACATTGCCCGAGCCTGAAACATGAGCGGCTTTATCACAGGCATCTCCACAACTGAGTATGCCGGGATTGTTATTGATTACATATTCAATAAAGGGTGTGAGGTCAATAATGTGACAACGACCTGGAGCGCTGGGCAGCGTATTTGGCGGCATATTCCATATCGGACAGTTTTGAGGCCCCTGGGTAAATAATTCTACTTCTTCTAAAATGGGATCAACGAAGTCTTCGCAGGGAGAAGGATCTTCTGCCAGGCAGCGGAAATCGTTGTTTTGAATATCACTATGCCAAATAGTTCCATCAGGGTCGGCACAGGTGCACATTCCTAGCCAGGCATGAGGGGTAAAGAGTATGTCGGTGTAATTCTGTGTGAAGATAGAGCTGTAAACACGAGCAACACCTCCAGCATAAGCGTAGTCGTACAGCGCTCCAGGATCTCTTTTTCCGAGAAGGATACCGACACTGGCATCTCTCAGTACCATTTCATTGGCGGTCATTTGTCCGATAATACTAAAGTCATTCGAGCAGGCATCCATATGTCCCCAAACTTCGATACCTAACCATTCGCAATAGCCTAAACTGGAGCCGTCAATTATAAGTTCGCCACCCCTTTGTACTTCAATTTTACTGCAATTACGCATGATAATTACTGAATTGCTGATATTGAGCGTAGCATTGGCTTCGATAACAATATTGCCATCAAATACAAGGGTATCATTTATGTACTGTGCAGAGTTGCCATTGAAAATGGTGTCGCCCAGCGGGTAGTCTGTAGCTTTACTGCAACAGGGTTCAATTTCAATTTCAAAGCTGGCTGTTGCCTGGCAGGCACTGTCCGGTCCATATACGGTAACCTCATAGATGCCTGGATTAAGGGCCGTGATACTGGAGGTAGATTCGCCGGTACTCCAATGGTAAGTTAAATTGCTGCCGGAACTAATAGTGCTGAGTTGCATCCCGCTTACCGGTAAACAGGGTAGGTCTTCGCCTTCAATGCTAACAGATACAGCTTCATAAACATCAATGTCAATGGATTTTGAGTCTGAACATCCGAAAGCATTGGTGTAGCTATATTCAATTGTATGCGTCCTAGGACCAGCAGCACCCGGATCAAAGATTCCACTGGCGTTGACCCCTGTTCCACTGTAGTTACCTCCCGGTGGCGTAGCGTTTAGGTTTACCGAAGGGTCGGTGACACAAAAACTACCAGCAGGGTTAAGCTGAACATTGGGCTTAGGATTGATGGTGATTTCAACCGTATCCGTACCATAGCAGTCGGGTAATACCCAAACTTCAACAATATAGGTTCCACTTTGATTAACGCTAATGGTTTGGGTTCCTTCACCGGTATTCCAATGATATAGGGCGTTTTGGAAATAGCCGGCATCTAATTGGAAAGAAGCGGGCTCGCAGGCTTCCTGATCGGGTCCTAAATCGATTTCCATAGAATTAACTACAACGGTAACCGTGTCTTTTGCTGGGCAATTAAGCTCTACAAAATTCCGAGTCACTTCATATTGGGTAGTCACATTTGGGCTTACGGTAATAATAGCGGTATTGCCTTCGGGTTGACCCGTATTGAGGTTGATCCAAGAATAGGTAGGGGTGAGATTTAAAGAATTGCAAACCCGTCCGATGTCTACCGATTGCGTGGTGTCGCAGATGAGGGTGTCTGGACCGGCGAAGTCGAAGTTTTCGATGATTTCAATGTCGTCTACAGTAGAGCCTATGGTAGAGCCCAGGGAATCAGGATTGCTGGTGTAGAGCCAGATATTTGACCAGGCGCTATCCGGATAAAAACAATCCGCGTAAAGCATAAAGCCGCTGGTATTAGGTTCGAAGCTAAGCAAGTTTTGACTTCCATTAACCGAGGGTCGGGCCCATCCACCTTGATGGAGTGAATTTGTTGGTAGGGGGGCGGTGCTGCTTACTTCTACTTCTACATGGGCAGCGCGTGTAGAGGAGGCCATATAGCTGTTAATGCGTTTCGATTGTAAAGCAACGATGTACTGTTTGCCGGGAACTAAAGTGGAGATTCCCTGGGAAAAGCCTTCGCTAAACATTTGTTGGCCGGCTGGTCGTCCTGATAGATAGGTGGCTACAAATTCCATGGCTGATGGCGATGAAGTTGAAGCTGTAGTGGCGTGGGGAGTGCCGTGCGAATTCCGCCAGGGGGGATAATAATCGTAGGTTGGGACATTCATAGGGCTCCAACATGCAGCGGAAGGATTGCTCGAGCAGGGTGGTTGACTGGTCCAGCTTAGTTCGCCATTAGTGACGAGATTGTCGCATTGGCCCCAAGTGGGTTTGGAAAATAGTAGCAGGGCAACCGCTATTATTCCCTCGAAGAGAATTCTTCTAGGAGGTAAAAGTGCTTTCATAATGTTAGTGTATGATTTGCACTTAAGGTCTGGCAAAGGGCTTGGTCCTGGAAGCTTAATTAAGTGGTTGGGAGCTTTGGGTATAGGAGTGGGCGATGGGTTTAAATAAGTGGGAATAGTAATTAAAGGGGAATGAATGGATGAGTTTTAAGGCAAAAAGATTGGTGCTGGTTTTAACCAGGGGCAGAACTGGTTTCTGGAAATTTGTATTAATGCTAAGTCTGGAGCTAGCCTAATTTTTTACTTTAAGAAAATAAGATAGAAAGAGCTTAAATGGAAAAAGCCCTGAAGGGTAGCTTCGGGGCTTTTCGGTTGGAGGGATATTTTAAGAGACGTAGTCTCTTTAGGCCTTGGTGAAATAAATGTCTCCGCTTCCCTGTTGTGTTTTGTAATATTTCCATAGGTGTTGCCGGAATATTTGGCCACCATTAAAAATCAACTGAAGCTTTTTTCCCTTGAAGTTGGGGTCAATGATGTTCACCGGAGCGCTAAGCTTAAGTTTATGGTTATTACTACTAAGATGACCGGTCTTCGCGTTTAGGAGTTGTAAGGCTGAATTTGGTTCATTTAAGCCCGGATTGTTTATAGGGGTAAGATTTAAATCCTCTTCCTCAGCGCTTAAGTCTGTATTTTTCATATTCCTTGCATTTACTATAGTTCAAAAATTTTGGATGATACTGCTAACAGAATGGGTTTAGCTAAGTCATTGTCAGCAGGGTTTAGGATAATTTTGGATTCTCCGTGACCAGTTCGGGTATATCTGGTGACTGTTAATTTGGGTCTCCACCCAATTAGTAACTCTTGGGGAATGAGGTACAATCCACCATTGATTGGATCAAATAGCGGGGCAGTCATGTCTTTTACAGGGTCTTTTGATCTCATTTTCATTAGATCGCTTGAGAACCATGGGCGATTAATCCTAAACTTTGCTGAAACGAGTTCCAACTTCATTTTTACATTGAAGTAATCAGATTTGTTTTCTATGCCTTGGAGCTTGTTGGATTCGAGAATTACCTCAAAGCTCAATCGCTGACCTTTGTTTTGTTTCCAATTTTTAAAGGCATCATCGATATTGATAATCTTATCAGTAGCTGATGCAGAATCAAACTTGGAGCGGGCCTTATCTATTTCAGCCTTTTCTTTGGGCAATTGATCTATATGGTTTTCCAGGATGACTAGAAAATCCTCATAAGCGGTTCGAATTTCATCTAAACTCCAGAAATAGGCATCGTCTAAGTATGGACGCTGATTTGTGATATGTTGATAGGTATCGGGCTGCTCAGGGCCTATAATTTCGGTGAGAGAAAGGCTTTCCCAGTATTGCAGTTTTAGAGTCTTACTAAGGTCCTGATGTTGGGCGACCTTTTTGAGTAAGTCTACGAAACCTTCGACATAAGGGTTCGAATTCGCAGCGTCCATACTTTAGAGTGCTTGAGAGATTGATTATAAATCAATCCGGTAGCGTTGAGCCATGAGCCCAAATATTAGAGGTTTGGCTTGATCCAATTCAGCTGGACTGACGGTCACATGACATTCATTTCTTTGCTGGTGATCATATTCGATCTTGGCTTTTATTTGACCTTTGAGACCAATATTGTCAAAGCCCCATAATTTTAGTCCAACAGAGACTTCGCCCTCTAGATTTCCAAATAGCTTTTTTCCGTCGCGATGCTCCATGAAGACCTGGAATGTTGGTCTGAAGCCAACTACTACAGCTGAAGGAATTAGCGCCAAACCGCCTTCAATCTCCTTGAACAGTTCTTGAATCATTCCATTATCTTTCACGCCATCAAGATTTCGGTAATTTAATACAGAAGTGTCCATCCACTTTCTTCTGATGGGTACAGTAAGTATGTCTACTTCCATACTGAGCTCCATGTTGCTGTAGTTGTCAGCATCTTCATACTCTAATTTTCCGGAACCACTCACATCAACTCCGATTCCGGATTTTGCCAGTCCACCGGATAGATTTCCTTCGATGCTAATGGATTCAATGTTTCCGTACTTGGCACTTGCCACTACAGATACTTTGCGCCCCCCGCCTGAACGCCATGTTTTGTAAGCCTCCTCGAGGTTTGGCATAGTTGCCCTGGGGTCATCATCTCCCATGTTATCAATCTTATCAAGGATTTTTTCGAGTTTCTTGATAGTTCTCTCACGGGAGTTTTGGATAATTTCTTGGGGACTTGCAGATTCTTGAATATCCAGACCTATTTCCAGATCCATGCGGTCTAAGAAATTAGCATCCGCTAGGCTCAATTCATGTTCTTTATCTAGAAAGATGTTGAGCAATTCTTCCACATAAGCGGTATAATTGTCCAGAATACTTTCGTTTGTTTGCTGGAAGACGTCGCCATTATAAGGTCGATAATCCCCAACGGCGTCAATGGAACTAGCGTCGCCCGGAATAATGGTTTGATGCGCTTGCGCTCCGGCCATTTTGGCCTCCAGATTTCGGGGTGGTTCAGCTACATTGATTAAATTCTTGATTAGGTTGAAATATACCTGCCAACCCTGGTTTTCAATATCAGCCATAGTGTAATATTTGATGAAATTGCCTACTCTGTTTGAGGCTTTTCGACTTCCGCCTTAAATCTTTTCAAAGGAGGCGAGAAGGGGGCTGACTAGAAAACTAAATGACTGAACTCAAGCTTTTTTTGATTGAATGGACATTAATCCTTACTGAATGGAAAAAAGCTGATTAGATGGTCTTAAAGCGATTGAAAACATCTTCTCGATGTGAGCGACTAACGGGAATTTCAATCGTGTCAATAAAAAGCGTATTGCCCTCATAAGATGATATCATGTTTAGATTAACAGCGTATGATCTGTGAGTTCTAATGATGTTTGGAATATGCAGGTTTTCCAAAATACTTCCCATTGTGGTAGAAAGGAAGAATTTTCGTGAAGCGGTATAAATATAGGTGCAATTGCCATCAGCTTCCAGGTAGACAATGGAGGAGAGGGCTACTTTTTCGAACCTTGTTCTATGCTTTAGGAAAATGCTATCATTCAAAATGTAGTAGACTTCTTCTTGGCTGGATTTAGTTTCGTCGTTGGAGTGGCTAAAGTGTGAATGATTGGATATTGCTAGTTCAATAGATCTGATAAGCTCTATTTCATTGAAGGGTTTTTGGATGTAGGCAGAAGGCTTGGTTTTTTGTGCTTTTCTGAAAGATTCTTCATCTGTTAAGGAGGTTAGATAGACAATAGGGATGGAGTATTTAGTATTGATCTGCTCAGCGGTTTCAATACCATTTAGCTTTCCATCTAAACAAATGTCCAGAAGTACAAGGTCCGGCTTGTTCGTTTCAAGATGTTCCAGTGCTCGTTCACCCGTTTCAGTCATGGCCGTAATATTGAACCCAGCTTTTTTTAGTCGCTCACCTATGTCAAGGGAAACCAAGACTTCATCTTCTACTATAAGTACATTGGGTTTGTTCATGATGTAAAAACCTTTGGGAACATCAGTGTTATCGAAAATCCTTTTTCATGCTCTATGGTATATCGACCCTTAATTTGTTTGGTTAATGAACGTATTAATTCCATGCCAAATGAAGTTTTGTGTCCATTATTTGAGTTTTCAAAGCCGGGTCCATTATCCCTTACCTGAAGGTAATAATTGCTATGCTCTTCGTTCATTTCAATGCTTAAGGCCGGCTTTTGAGTTTCTTTAAAGGCATGTTTGAATGAATTGTTAATGAGTTCATTAATGATCAAGCCTATGGGGATGGCAGTGTCGGCTTCTAGTGTTTTGATCTTGATATTGGATTTAATATTCACCTCATTTGCTGAAAATCCAAAGGAATAGGCTATGGATAAGGTCAGTTTTTCAATGTACTCCGGCATATCCACTCGCGTGATTAAACTCGTCTGATATAGCTTTTGATGAATCAATGACAGAGCTTCAATACGATTTTGCCCTTCTTTAACCGCTTTTAGTGCTTCACCATCTTTGAGGTCGATTGATTGAAGGTTGAGCATACTCGAAATGATTTGCAGATTGTTCTTAACCCTGTGATTTAACTCTCGTAGAAGTACTTCTTTCTCCTTTTCTCGATCTGCAATAATTTCTTTTTGCTTTCTTAAAAGTTCGTTGGCCTTTTGTTTTTGTCTAAAACCAATAAATAAAGAAATGCCTGCTAAGCCTACCATCAAAAGAATAATGATGGTGGTTTGTAGCTTAATACGCTGTTGCTTAACTAGCATCTCCTGTTCAGACTTTTCTTTTTTAAGAAGATTCATTTCCCCCTCCTTCTTTAAGAGGTCATATTGGATTTGGAGTTCATTGATTTGTTTATTGTTTTCAGCATTAAGCAGGATGGAGGATAGGCTATCATGCTTGTAAAACCAGTTCAAGGCAGATCGATAATTACCTATTGATTCCTCCAGGTAGGCAAGGTTTTCATAGAATTGAGATTCTTGACTTTTAGCTTGGATCTGTTTGGATAGCTTGAGGCCTTTAATGTATTGATCGCGGGCCTGATCGTTTCTATCTAGCATCGTATAGGCAGAACCAAGGTTGTTTCTAAGGCGAGCAATTTCATGTTTGTTGCCCAAGCTTAGTAATTGCTCCATAGACTGCTGGTAATAGCCAATGGCCTTTTCAAACATTCCCATTTCGAAATTCACATTACCAATATTGATTAAGGTCTTGCCCATGCCATTTACATCGTTTGACTGCTCTTGTATTTTGTAGGCCTGGTTTAAATAGGAAAGGCCCTCTGTTTTCTGGCCTATTTTCACTAAAAGTCCTCCAAGGTTTAAGCAAGAGTAGGCATAGCTATCTCTACTGCCACAGCATTTATTGAGTTTCAGTGATTTTTGGTAAAACTCTAGCGCTTCATCATCTTTCCCCTGTTTGCTGTATAAGGAGCCAAGGTTGTTATACAGCTTAGCTTCTAAGGCAAAATCAGTTTTACTTGATAATTCTAATAAGCTTAAGGCATTGATGTAATGTTCCATTGCTGATTGGTAATTCCCCATGTTTTTTAGGCTATTGCCTAGGTTTACATGGGTGTTACATTGACCAACTGTGTCTTTAGCGGTCAACCTAATTTCCAAATTGCGGGAATAATAGATTATAGCTTGGTCAAAGTCACCAGCTTGGTGAGCTAATCTTCCAAGTCTATTGTAGGCCAGGGCGATGTCTGAGCTGCTGTTTAGTTTTTGAGCTATTTGCAATGTGCTTAATGCAGTTTTTCGGGCCAGTGCGGTGTCAATTTCAATTAACTCCCAGGCAGCTGCATTTAAATACTCTAGATCGTTGAGGTCCTTTTGTTCTTTTTCAAGGGTCTTAAAAAGACGGTCTTTGTCAAAGGACTGTCCTCTTGTTTTAGTGGGGGTGCTTAAAAGGCCAATGCTGATAAATATTGCTAGGATCCATTGATTTGGTCTAACCTCCTGAACCACCTTCATCAGCGTCAGAATATAAAATCTTCACCTTTTTCTTTGCCTTTTTGCCTTCTGGGGCTGAATTGTAGTAGGCTACTACGGCAATTTTGTCTCTTTCCTTGAGAATGTTTTCTTTGAAATCGGTGAGTAAGGTAGCCTCAGATGGTGCTGATGATGAGGTTTTAGTGATATTTAAAATATAGTAGTCGGCATCTTCATCTGAGATTCTACCGAGGTTTTGTTCTATTTCAAAAGCTTCATCAGCTTCAAGCTTTATTGCGACATCGAGTCTATATTGAGTATCGCTATATCTACTTAGGTAAATGTGAGGAATGCCAAGTAGCTCTAAGCTATCGTTCATAATATTCTTTCTTGAATTATAACAATTCCTTGAAAGTTACTATTAATTTTTTAAGCCAATTTAAAGATGGATTTACTTTGAGGCTTCAGAAGCCGCAATTCGCTATCTGAAAGCTTAAGGTTTAATAATATATCTAAAGCTGTTTGATATTGAAAAAAGCGGTAATTTTTTAAATAAGGGGCGGGGCTAATCTAATAGGAGCGCATAATTCAGGGGGGCTAATTCTAATTAGGCGTAGCTCATTAAGTCTTAAGGTTCGAGGATGGTTTAGGGTAAAACTCCATGGTTGGCAACCTGCATCTTGAAAGGCAGCTTTTAAGATTTATAGCGTCAATGTATTGATGAGCTCCTTAGAAGTTGCCTAGTAAATGGTCCTGTTTGATAGTGCGATATTGAATAAAGCTCCCAAAAAGTGGAGTCTGTATTCATTACTTCTAGTGCAGGAGGCCTTGAGGCTTGAGGTTGTGGTGCGAGGCAAGTATTAGCCCAGAGCCCAGAATGAAAAAAGCCTCAGAGCTGCTGCTCTAAGGCTTTTCTAGTAGCGGGGGCCAGACTCGAACTGACGACCTTTGGGTTATGAGCCCAACGAGCTACCAACTGCTCCACCCCGCGAT
>DLRW01000012.1:0-26319 GCA_002501205.1 Flavobacteriales bacterium UBA7878 | reverse complement strand
CAACTGCTCCACCCCGCGATATGTTGTTTCCCTAATGGGGCGGCAAATATAAAAGCTTTTTGGGAACTGACAAAAAGATTAATGAATTCTCTTAATTTAGGGGCATGGCCAAGTACTTAATCGCCTTTTTAATTTGCCTGGGATGGGCTGGGAATCCGCTCTGTGCGCAGGGTAGACCGTACACGGCTGAGTACTGGGAAAAAAATTGGCGCGATTGGCCACGCCCACAGTTTGATTATCGAATCGACTCCTTTGCAGCGGTTCAAAACATCGTGCAAAGGGAATATTTTAACAGCGGTTCGGATGTGAGTGGCGAGCGCTACTTCCATTATGCACGCTTTCAATACCCGGATCAGTCATCTATCGACAATTGGTCAAAAATCTTGTTTCAGCTTCCCAACTATGAAATTCTAAAGGATATCGACTTTCGCATTTGGGAAGACGATATTCTGGTTTATGAAGCCCGAGCCGCAAGCATTCGCAATCAATTTTTGGATAGTTTGGTGGCAGACCCTCACAGCGGAAAACTCTTTGCCTTTAGCCTGCAGTTCCCGGAATTAAAGGCAGGGCAAATTGTTGAAGTGATGATAAGCTTGGAGGGGGCTCCTTTGCCTTATAACCTAGGCTTTAACGAAGCTTTTCCCATTTCAGAATCCATCCAAAGGATAAAGGTCTTGTCTGCTTACCCTTTGCAATTTTCGGCTTCGGAGGAAGTGGAGCAGAGTAAAGAGCGCATCTATGAGAATATTTTTTACAGCTTTAAAAGTGTTGGTTGTAAAGCATTAAACCTGGAACGAGGTTTAAGCACTCTAGCGGCAGAACTTCCTTCGGTGTGGCTGGATTGGCAAGATCAAATATTTATTTACGACCGAGAAGAAAGCGGTTCTTGGTCGCGTATCATTGATCATATGTTTTATCAGGGCGACGTGCAGGATTATGCTGTATACAGGAATACGCTGGATCAAGAATTTGGATTGCAGCAATATTATAGCTCTTGGATCAGGCCTGTCCGCTATTTTCATGAGCGTTCGCTAAGCCTATCCAATAATGAGGCCTATGCAGCAGGGAGATGGCGGCTTTCTCGAGCTTATGCCGAGCGATGGGTAGCCATCGAAGATCAACTGCGATCCATAATTGAAGATCAGTCTGTGCCCAACTGGAAGGAGGCCGTGGATATCATTTATAGAGCTCAGGAAACAGCTGCGCAGGCCTATATCCGCAATATGCCGGTTTATCCTCCGGTTTTTACCGAGTACGGTTTGTTTTGTTCCCATTATGAAGCCTTGTTTAAGTACTTTAATATAGAGCATCGCCTGGCTTTATTCTATCCCCAAAGAAGCGGCAGTCCGGCAATAGACTATCCTTCTCCCTGGCCTGCCTATGCCAGAGGTTTGGCCTATCGGCTATCGCCGGAAGCGGATTGGCGGTATATTTTTCCGGGTCCTTATTTAGGGCAGTACTTTTATCCCGGTTCTGTGCCGCCTGATTTTTCAGATGGCCATGCCTTGCTTTTTAAGCGAGGTGAAGAAGATCAAGCAGAATGGAGCGATTTAGGATCGGTAAATCCATTAAAGCATGGTTTCGAAGAAAGGATAAGGCTCAAATTTCAAGGGCCAGGGGAAAAGCTGATACTTCGAGATACTTTAAAACTGAAAGGAGCTTTTCAATCCATATTGGCTTCTGCTTATTTGAGAACAGATTCCGCCAATGATCAATTGGGTTTTACTGATTATCAGCTCTTGCACAATGCCTTATTAAATGATTCCCTTAAAATCGAGAAAATCAGGCTTTTGGATTGGCAGGATACGCTAAGATTAAAGGTGGATTTGGATAAGGCATTGGTATTGAAGAATGCCCCTTCCAGCGATCGCGACTTTGCCATTCCTATGGTGTATTCGGCAAGCTGGCATTGGGCTTTCGAGGGGCTGGATTCGCTTAATTTGCAAGTTCCTTTTCCCGATGCTGAAGATAATCCGGTCTTTACCTGGCGATGGGAGCGAGCGGAAATGGAGGGTCATCATCAACTGAGTTTGCATTTGCAAATCAAGCAGTGCTATATTCAAAAGAAGTATTTACCATTTTATATGGAACTCTATAAGCGTCTGCGGTCTAATGCCCAAATCGAAATTTTTTTGGGTGATTCCAATCAGCTTTAGCCAGGTCTTATTGAATTCTCCTGAAAGACTTAAACTACCTTTGCCGCTTATTAATAACCTAATTAGGCATGAAGCATAAAGCTGGCTACGTAAATATTATCGGTAACCCCAATGTGGGGAAATCCACTTTGTTGAATGCCTTATTGGGAGAGCAATTGTCAATTACTACGCCCAAAGCACAGACTACCCGTCATCGGATTTTAGGCTTTTTAAACGGGGAGGATTATCAAATCGTTTTTTCCGATACACCCGGAATAATCAAGCCTGCCTATACCTTGCAGGAACGCATGATGGATTTTGTGCACTCTAGCTTCGAAGATGCGGATGTGTTTCTTTATTTGGTGGAGCCTGGGATACGTTCCTTGAAAGATGAAAAGGTCTACGCGAAATTGAAGAAGGTAAAAGAGCCGGTGTTTATCATTCTCAATAAGATTGATACCATTGATCAAGCTCGCCTGGAGGAGGAAGTGGAATACTGGCATTCTGAATTTCCGGATGCGGCTATTTTGCCTATGTCTGCTTTAAATCAGTTTAATATCGATGTCTTGATCGATCGCTTAAAAGATCTCTTGCCTGAGAGTCCGCCCTATTATGATAAGGAGGATTTAAGCGATCGCAATGAGCGATTCTTTGTGGAGGAAATGGTGCGTGAGCAAATCCTGTTTAATTATGCTAAAGAGATTCCTTACGCTGTAGAAGTAGAGGTGGAAGAATTTAAAGAAGAGGAGGAGATTATTCGTATTCGCGCCAATATCTATGTAGAGCGCAATACCCAAAAAGGTATTTTGGTAGGGGCTAAAGGCAGCATGATTAAGAAAACCGGTACCGGAGCGCGCAAAAAAATGGAGTCCTTTTTTAATAAAAAGGTGTTCCTGGATTTATTTGTGAAGGTGCGAAAGGACTGGCGAAGTAATGATCGCGACCTAAACCGTTTTGGTTATAAGTCCTAATCGCAGTTACAGCCCCAGGTAGATTCTACCTCCCAATTTGCTGCACAATCATAAAGCCAGGCCAGGTCGCGGGTGCCCAGGAAATTCCGTCTCAAATCAATTTTATGGAGACTGCTGTGTTGGCAAAGCTCAGGGCTGATGTATTTGATTTCGCAGTCCCATAGATCCAGCCATTCTAATTGGCTAAGCTTCAATACTCCAGTATCCAGACTGTCTATCGGGTTTTGGTCCAAATGCAATTCCTTCAAATGCTGGCATTGCTGCAATACTTGAGGCAGGTGCTTAAATTGGTTACTGGATAAATGCAATACTTCCAAATCTTTAAAGAGGCCAAACCAAGTAGGTAGGGAGTCCAATTCATTTTTGGAAAGATCCAGTTCTTTGATCTGTAGGCAATCTTTTAATTCAGCCGGAAGGCTAGCTAAATCGCAACGACTTAAGTCGAGTGTTTCGATTGAGGAGCGATTGCTGTCGGCCAGAAATCGTTTCAATTTGGATTGCCCTTCCGCCGAAAGGCTAAAGATGAGCAAGTACAGTACGAGCAGCTTCTTCATCTTTTTGCAATTGGGCTTTTAAGGCTTCCGGACCATTGAACTTCATTTCATGGCGCAAGCATTTATGGAAGTGCAGGCTAAGCTCTTGTCCGTAAAGGTCCTCGTCAAAATCAAAGAGATGGGCTTCTATGGTTTGGAATTTTCCACCGAAAGTGGGGCGAATGCCAATATTACACATCGCTTTTTGCGGAGCTTTTTCACTTTGATTGGGGAAGCTTACGGTGATGGCATATACGCCATTGGCCGGTACAATCTTATAGCTGTCTTTTACGCGAATATTGGCGGTGGGGAAACCTATGGTATGACCAATGTGTTCACCCTCAACTACCTTACCGGTTAAAGGAAAGGCGTATTCCAGATATTTATTAGCTACTTCAATGGTGCCCTCTTCAATGGCCTTGCGAATTTTGGTGCTGCTTACGGTAGTGTCTTGAATATCCTGAGCCGGGATTTCTTCTACATCGAAACCATAGAGTGGACCATATTCTTTTAAATGCTCAAAGCTGCCTTCCCGATTTCTACCAAAATGATGGTCGTATCCAATCACCAGTTTTTTAGCGCCAATTTGATTCACCAAAATATTGCGCACAAAATCCAGGGAACTGGTACGAGAGAATTCGGTGGTAAAAGGGTGTATGATTAAATGATCAAGACCGGTAGATTTTAAAAGTTCAATTTTTTCTGTTTGAGAATTGATCAACTTTAAATCAAGATCGGGCTGCAGAACCATCCGCGGATGCGGAAAGAAGGTGAGGAGTACGCTTTCGCCTCCAATAGTATGGGCAACATTGTTGAGTTGAGCCAGGATTTTGCGATGACCATGATGAACGCCGTCGAAAGTACCGGTTGTGACTACCGCTTTCTCGAGTTTTTGAAAGTCATCGATCGAATAGTAAACCTTCAAATTTTCAGTGTTTTAGAACGTGTAGAGAGGGGCTTTTCCTCCCTGTTAGTTACCTGTTCAAAATTAGCCAAATTAAATTTCCAACCAGCTTCTGTTAATTAATATAAAATGGACTAATTTTGCCCGCAAATTAAGACAAAGGCTCTCGCCTCAAAAATTGTAACTCATGTCTCAAGTAGTTGGAAAAATTGCTCAGATCATCGGACCGGTAGTTGACGTATATTTCGACACCACCAATGCTGAGCTTCCTAAGATTTACGATGCACTTCATGTAGTTCGTCCTGACGGAACTCGTTTGGTATTAGAAACCCAGCAGCACATTGGTGAAGATACCGTTCGTGCTATTGCCATGGATTCTACCGACGGTATGCAACGCGGTCAGGAAGTAAAAGCTACCGGAAGTCCTATTAAAATGCCTACAGGTGAAGGTATTCGTGGTCGTTTATTTAATGTGATTGGAGAGGCCATCGACGGATTGGAGCAATTGCCCACCGAAACTGGTTTACCTATTCACCGTGAAGCACCAAAATTCGAAGATCTTTCTACAGCTACTGAGATTCTTTTCACCGGTATTAAGGTTATCGACTTGATCGAGCCTTATGCAAAGGGTGGTAAAATTGGTTTGTTCGGTGGTGCCGGTGTAGGTAAAACCGTATTGATCCAGGAATTGATTAACAACATTGCGAAAGGTCACGGTGGTCTTTCGGTATTTGCCGGAGTAGGTGAGCGTACTCGTGAGGGTAATGACCTTTTACGTGAGATGCTTGAGTCTGGTATTATTAAATATGGCGAAGGCTTTAACGAGTCTATGGAGAACGGTGGTTGGGACCTAAGTAAGGTGAGCCCCGAGGAAATGAAAGAATCCAAAGCTTCCTTCGTGTTCGGTCAGATGAATGAGCCTCCCGGTGCACGTGCCCGTGTTGCCCTTTCTGGTTTGACCCTTGCTGAGTACTACCGTGATGGTGAAGGTGATGGCGCTGGTCGTGATATCCTTTTCTTCGTAGATAATATCTTCCGATTTACTCAGGCAGGTTCTGAGGTGTCTGCACTTTTAGGTCGTATGCCATCAGCGGTAGGTTACCAACCTACTTTGGCTACTGAGATGGGTGCGATGCAGGAACGTATTACTTCTACCAAAAACGGATCTATTACATCTGTACAGGCGGTTTACGTACCTGCGGATGACTTAACTGACCCGGCTCCTGCAACTACCTTTGCTCACTTGGATGCTACTACTGTATTGTCTCGTAAATTGGCTGCCTTGGGTATTTACCCAGCGGTAGATCCACTGGACTCTACTTCACGTATTTTGGCTCCCGAGATTATTGGTGATGAGCACTACAACTGTGCCCAACGTGTGAAAGCTATCTTACAGCGTTATAAAGAATTACAAGATATCATCGCCATCCTTGGTATGGACGAATTGTCTGAAGAGGATAAGATGATCGTAGCTCGTGCTCGTAAGGTTCAGCGTTTCTTGTCTCAGCCATTCCACGTAGCTGAGCAGTTTACCGGTATTCCTGGAGTATTTGTAGGTATCGAAGACACCATCAAAGGATTTAACATGATCATGGATGGTGAGATGGATGATTATCCAGAAGCAGCTTTCAACTTAAAAGGTACTATCGAAGAAGTACGTGAAGCTGGTGAGAAGATGTTAGCCGAAGCTCAGGCCTAATCTTTCTAAGCACAAGACATGACTTTAGAAATCATCACTCCCGAATCCAGAATCTTTGAAGGCGAAGCTGATGCCGTGCGCTTGCCCGGTAAAGATGGTCTCTTTCAGATTTTGAACGGACACGCTCCTATGATTAGCACCTTGCGTGCAGGAGAAGTGAAGATCGATATTCCCACTTCTTCTAAAACTATCGATGGCTTACACGGTACTATCGAAACCGATAAAAGCAACGATAAAGTTTTGCGCATGCAAGTGAAAGGTGGCGTTGTTGAGGTGCAAAAAGATCGTGTGATTTTATTAGCCGACTAATATCCACACACCTTATTATATAGAGAACCCTGGTTTAGCAATAAACCAGGGTTTTTTTGTGGCTTTAATTTCGAGCTCGTATTACTGCACCGTCAAAAGTACAACGATACTCAACCATGGAAATGGTAGCACCCTCACCCGGAGAGCCATCGAAGAGTAGGTACTTTTCGCCGTGGCAAGGGCATTCGGCAAAAACTCTGTCGTCACTTAGTTCCAATTGAGAGCAATCCTCCGAATAATGTTTGGGACAGGCGCGATCGAAAGCCGCGAAATCATCCACCTGATTGTTGCCGTAACGCCGGAATATGATTAACCCTCGATAGCCGCCATTGAAATATATGGCGCCCCCTGGGCTTTGCAGTTCAATATTTGAAGGGTTATTCAGATAGATATATTGATCAAAACTAACCAGGGGAAAATCCCTTTGCTGGTTTTTTTTGCATGCGGAGGCAACCGATAGAAAAATCAGGGTCAAAAGAAGTGAAAGGCGCTTTTTCTGGAACACGGAATGAAGCATTTCTGCAAAATAACTCTGAATCAACGTTAAAATTTTATGGCCTATGAACTTATTCTTAAAATAATGTTAACACTTAAGGGTTCATTTTCAAGAAATTATTAGAAAACACACTGATACCTCGGATTTTGGGCTTTGCCGCCGACCACGTTTTAACTTATATTTACGGCCTTTTAAATCCAGGAGGGATCTTAATAACCGAAAAATAGTATGGGAAAGAAAATACTCTTACTGCTATTCGTCACTTTCAGCACCGTTGCATTTGCGCAACAACGCCCAGGTTCTTTAAAAGGAACAGTGACAGAAGCCAGCACTGGCGAAACTATACCACTTGCCAATATTTCAATTAAGGATGGAGCAGGTTCTTATGTTACCGGAGGGTCAACTGATTTCGACGGGAAGTATAATATAAACCCTATTTCACCTGGAACTTACACAGTTGAGGTGAGCTTCATGGGGTTTGCGACCATTACTTTAAAAGGGGTATTAATTTCGCCTAACTCAGCAACGCTGCAAGATTTTAAAATGCAGTCTTCAAATCAGATTTTGGATGAAGTTGTTATTGAGTATGAAGCGCCATTGATTGACAAGACCAAAGCGTCTAAAGTAACCACGGCTGAAGATATTCAGAACATGGCAGTTCGTGATATTACCTCAGTAGCCGGACAGGCTGCAGGTGTAACTCAAGATGCGAACGGTAACACCAGTATTCGTGGTGCTCGTGGTGAAGGTACCGTATACTTTATTGACGGGGTTAAAGTGCGTGGTAATGTGGGGATTCCACAGGCTGCAATTGCACAGACTGAGGTAATTACCGGTGGTCTTCCCGCTCAGTATGGTGATGCGATTGGTGGGGTAATTAACACCACTACTCGTGGACCTTCCAGTGAGTTCTTTGGAACTGCAGAAATCCTTACTTCGATGCCTTTTAAATTTATGACTAAAGCGGATGGTACTCCTGTCCTCGACGGTCAGAACTACAATTTGGGAGCCTTTACTTTAGGTGGTCCAATTTGGAAACGTAAACGTACTACTGCTACTGGCGCCGAGCGTCAAGAAACAGTAATCGGTTTCTTGTTTAGTTCAGAATTCCAATATGTTGAAGAGCCTCGTCCTGTTCCATCTGACATCCCATACATTCAGTTGGATCCGGAAGTTTTAGCCAGCATTGAGCAAAATCCTATTAGCGTAGACCCCGGTGGTCGTGCGATCAATATCAACTCCGAATTCGTAACCGAGGACGATCTTTCCAATATTTGGCAACGTCCTAATTCGTACACCAATAACCTGCGTTTAAGCGGTAACATTCAGTTTAAAACCACTGAGACTACTACCTTAACCTTGGGTGGCCGTTTGGTATACAGCGATGATATGTCTTCCAGCTATGCGAGTCATATCTTCAACTACAAGAATAATATGCGTTCAATCAATTCGGATTGGCAAGCTTACTTGCGTTTCCAGCAAACTTTCCGCAACCCTGAAGAAAAGGAAGGCGAGAGTAATTTGATTCGCAATGCTTACTATACCGTACAGGTAGATTACACCCGTACTTTCGGTGAAACAATGGATGAAGTACACGGTAAGAACTTCTTTAACTATGGTTACACTGGTAAGTACGATGTACAAACCACTCCAGCTTATGTGTTTGGTACTGATACCACTACTGGTCTGAGCGGATATCGTTATGTAGGTGATTTTGATGCGGGTATTAACTATACTCCCGGTGGATTGAACCCTATTCGTGATAACTACATCAGTTCATTCTTTGATATTGCCGCTGATAACCCAGGGATCAACAGCCGTACTTTAGATGATGTACTGGGTTATGGAATGCCAATTAATGGTTTTAACCCTCGTAGTGTTTATGGTCTGTGGACTAATGTGGGTTCTCAGCAAGGTGGATACAATGTAGGTCGTACCAGCCAGTTCCGTGTGACTGCATCTACCAACTTTGATATCAAGGATCACTCGCTGATTATGGGATTTGAGTATGAGCAACGTATCGACCGTGCCTATGGTTTAGGGGCTCAGGGTCTGTGGACTCGTATGCGCTTATTGCAAAACCAGCCTAACTCTCAGTTAGATATTGCAAATCCGATTCCGGTATATGACCAGTTCGGAAACTATCAGGACACCATTAACTACAATTATGCTTACAACCCTCAAGATGCTTCTCAATTCTCTGAAGAGATTCGTCGCGCCTTAGGCTTGAACCCTTATGGAGTTGAGCAAATTAACATTGATAACATGGATCCAAGTACTTTCTCTCTGGACATGTTCTCAGCGGATGAATTAATCAACCCTAACGGAGCAGCAAGTGTAAGTTACTATGGTTATGATTATACCGGAAATATTCAGGATGGTAACCCAAGTATCTCAGAGTTCTTTACGGCTCGTGATGAAAACGGTCGTTACACCCGCCCGGTTGCACCATTCCAACCGATCTATATTGCCGGTTATGTTCAGGATCAGTTTACTTTCCGTGACCTTACCTTTAACGTAGGTATCCGTGTAGACCGTTTCGATATGAATCAGGATGTATTGCGTGATCCTTATGTATTGTATCCTTATTATACTGTAAGTGATTTACCAAGTTCACCTTTATCAGAAACTGAGTTGAATAATGTGCCTGCTTCCGTAGGTCAAGACTATGCGGTTTATGTAAGTGACTTCGACTATACCAAAGCAAAAATTGTGGGTTACCGTAGTGGCGATCAGTTCTACAATGAGAATGGTGAGCCATTGAGTGATCCAGGCGTATTGTCTGATGCAGCAGGTGGTGGTATTAAGCCATTCCTGGTAAGTCCTCCTGGAGACGGAACTTCTACTGGTGGTGATATTCCATCTGAGTCTTTCGTAGATTACGATCCTCAGGTTGTAGTTATGCCTCGTGTAGCTTTCAACTTCCCTATTACCGATGAGGCGATCTTCATCTTCCACTACGATGTATTAGCACAGCGTCCTACAACTGGCTTATCTCGTTTGGATCCTTTCTCTTATTTAGGTCTTACCTATTTACGTAATGGTGGGGTATTGAACAATCCAAACCTGTTACCACAGCGTACTACTGAGTATGAAATGGCTTTTAAACAAATGCTTTCTAAGAGGTCAGCCTTGAAATTAGCCGCTTTCTATCGTGAGCTGCGTGATTTATTGCAAGCGGTTAATTATCCGGAAGCTTACCCTATTACTTATGTTGCTTACGGTAACCGTGACTTTGGTACTGTAAAAGGATTTACCCTCGAATACGAATTACGTCGTACTAAGAACATTAAAATTGATGCGAACTATACCTTACAGTTTGCCAGTGGTACTGGATCTAGTGCTACTACCGGAGCTAACTTGGCTCGTGTAGGTGCCGCATCACTACGTACTCTCTTACCTTTCGACTATGATAACCGTCACCAGATATTGGTACGTTTTGACTGGCGTTATGGCCGTGGTTTACAATATGACGGTCCTAAAATTAACGGTAAGAATATTCTGGAAAACTTCGGTGTGAACATTACTTGTAATGCGCTTTCCGGACGTCCATATACTCGTCGTGATCGTGCTTATGCTGTTACTGCATCAGCTTCGTCTTCGGCACAAACTGCTGGTCAAATCAATGGTTCTCGCTTGCCTTGGCAAGTAAACTTCGATGCTCGTATCAACAAGACTTTTATGTTGGACAAGAACGGTAAGAAGAGCCTTGATGTATACCTCCAGATTTTGAACCTTTTGGATACTCGTAACATTGTTTCCGTATATCCATTTACTGGTAGTCCTGATGATGATGGCTTCCTTGCTTCACAAGCAGGTCAGGCTCAGATTCAAGGTCAGATTAGTGAGCAAGCTTATGTTGACTTGTACAATCGTCGTATGGCGAGTCCTTTCAACTACTCATTGCCTCGTCGTTTCCGCTTAGGAATTGCCTATAACTTCTAGATCAGAAATAAGTAAATAGCTGTATGAAAATCAGAAGCTTTTTAACATTCGCCTTGGTTTTTTCGGTAAGCATTACCGGATTAAATGCAAAGGAAAAACCTGCGAAGAATAACAAAAACAAGTCGGCCCTTGAGGCATTGGCTGAGGGTTGTGCCCCAGCCACTGCTCAAACCGACCTGAATATTAACAACGTTCGGGCCCGTATCCTCGGTGGTGGTGATATGTGGTGGGACCTTAACGATGCCCAGTATGAGGTGCCTAAAGGTTCTAATAAGCACTCCATGTTTGCCGGTGCTCTTTGGTTAGGTGGTATTGATGATGCCGACCAATTAAAGTTAGCCGCTATGACTTACCGTCAAGATGGTGTGGATTACTGGCCTGGTCCTCTGGACGACAATGCTTCTATTGATGAAGCTACTTGTCAGCAGTACGACCGTCACTGGATGGTGTACCGCAGTGAAGTGGAATTGCATGCAGCATGGATTGCCTGTAAGGAAGATCCAACCTGTGATCCCGAAACACGCTATCCTGGTTACTCTGGTAATATTCCTGAGAGTATTCAAGAATGGCCCGGTAACGGGGCTGATGGCCTCTTGCCCTACAGCCTTGCACCTTATATAGAATCTGATACAAATGGTATCCCAGGATTCTACGAATATGAGTGGGATTACCCCGGTTACGATTTCACTCGCGAAGCTGACTGTCAAGCTAAAGACGTAGACCTTCTGTATGGTGATCAAACCATCTGGTGGGTGTATAATGATAAAGGAAACATTCACACCGAAACCAATGCTTCGGCCTTAGGTTTTGAAATTCGTGCACAGGCCTTCGCCTTTACCGCGAATGATGAGGTGAATAACATGACCTTTAACAACTATCGTATCTTAAACCGTTCCACTTTCCGTTTACGTGATACTTACTTTGGAACCTGGTTCGATGCGGATTTGGGTAACCCATACGATGATATCATTGGTAGTGATATCGCTCGTGGTCTGGGTTATGTATACAATGGTGATAATGATGATGAAGGTGCCTTAGGATACGGTGCAAATCCTCCTGCAATTGGGTTTGACTTCTTCCAGGGTCCTTTTGCTGATTATTTCAATGGCATTGATGATGACCGTGACGGTTGTGTGGATGGTGTTCGTATTGATGGTGTATGTGTAGCTGAAGATCCTAACTCAAACATTAATGAGCGTATCATTATGTCGGGTTTCATGTACTACAATAACTCCTCAAACTTTAACGGTCCTTCAGGAACTACTGACCCTAACAATGCGCAGGAGTTCTATAACTTATTGAACAGTATTTGGAAAGATGGTCGTCCATTGGTGATTGAAAACCCTGCTGGAAAAGGTAATACTGGTAATGGTGACGGATACTCTTTGGATCCGGCATTGGTACCAACTCGATTTGCTTATCCAGGTATTTCTGTAGATACTACCGGAGCATACGAGCCTTTTACTCCTGTAGATTGGTGGGAATCTCCCAACAACCAGGCGGATAAACGTGGTCTTCACTGTGCTGGGCCTTTCTCTTTGGCTCCTGGTGCATTAAACTTTATCACCACTGGTGCAGTTTGGGCACGTAATTTTGCTTCTCAAGATTTATTCGCATCCGTTAACGATGTGATTGTAGCTGATGATAAAGCTCAGCAGTTGTTCGATAACTGTTTCCAGGTATTGGACGGTCCTTTTACCCCAGATTTGGAAATCATTGAATTGGATCAGGAATTAGTAATCAACATTCTGAGTCCTTTCACCGAGAATACTATCGGATACAAACAACGTGATCCACGTATTCCACCCGATCCAAACTGGACTTCAACTCAATTGGATTCAGCTTTACAAGCAGGATACTTTAATTATCTATTTGAAGGATTCCAATTGTTCCAGGTTGCTAATGCTGATGTTGGGGTAGATGACCTTTATGATGTAGCTCAATCTCGTTTGATTGCTCAGTCCGATCTTAAAAACGGAATCGGTCAGTTGGTAAATTATTCCGAAAGTCCTGACTTAATCGGAAACCCACTTACTCCAACCGATATGACTTTGGAGGCTAATGACGATGGTATTGTATTAAGTTACCGAGTATTGGAAGATGCTTTTGCCGAAGGTAACCGTGCCTTGATTAACAATAAGGATTACTACTTCTATTTAATTACCTACGCTCATAATAATTACAAGACCTTTAGTCCTGGAAGTGCTGGAGATAACTCCAATGCTCAAAAGACTCCATACTTAGCCGGTCGTCGTAATATTGGTGATGGTTCTAAACCCTATAAAGGGACTCCTAGCCGCGTGGAAAACCGTAATGACGGTACTCGATTGAACTCCCAATGGGGTGATTTGGTAAGTGTAACTCGCTTGAGTGGTAACGGTAACGGTAGTGCTTATTTACGAGTAAGCTCCGAAACTGAAAATGAAATCCTACAAGCTGGAGGAACCAATAGGATTGAATATTTAGCTGGGTCTGCTCCCGTAGAAGTGAAAATTGTGGATCCTTACGTTGTGGGTACCAAGCGCACCGGAAAGTATCGTTTATACTTTACCGATTTGGATACCAGCCGTAAATGGATTCTTACCGATTTGAATGATTCTGTGATTGATGTGGCGGAAACAGAAATCGATTTCCGTACCGAGCAGATCATCTTTAATTCAGAAGGCGAGAGTTTAGGTTTTTCTATCAATGTGAAAGAACCGCTTGCTCCAGGCTATGATAAGCCTAATGCCACCAATAATGGTGTAATTGGGGGATCAATAACTTTTGCAGACCCTACCAAGCCTTGGTTAACGGGTGTTGCAGATACCGATAATGAGAATCCTACGAACTGGATTTTGGCCGGATCTAATGAGATCACGGATAACGATAACTTACCATCGGTATACTATAATGATCACACTACTGGTGACAATAATGTGGATCCTTTGGGTGAGTTTGAGAATATCATTGGTGGTACTTGGGGCCCCGTGGCCTTAGCAAGTAATGTGCCTTTCGCAGGTATTCCCACGAATGAGCCAGCCAGACGTCAAAGCCCTGGATACCCATTGCGCGACGGTTCTAACTTTAATCGTATGTATCCTATTGATCAATTACCTAATATCAATGTGGTATTGTCTCCCGATCCTGCCAAATGGTCGCGCGTACCTGTATTGGAAATGGGTAATTATTCTGATGCAAACGAGGGCGGAGTTCAAACCTTCCGTTTACGTTCAGGTACCAGCTTAATGAAAACTTCGAATGGAGAATTGGTTCCTGATCCAAATGGATCAACAGGATGGAGCTATTTCCCTGGATATGCCTATAACGTTGAAACAGGTAACCGCTTAAATTTAGTTATCGCTGAAAACTCTTGGTTAAAGAGTGAGTTTGGAGATGATATGAAGTGGAACCCTACTGCCAATTACACTCAGAAATTGGGTACAATTGCTTTGGGTGGTATGCACGTGGTATATGTATTAGCAGACTCTTCAAGTTTCCGCGGAACGATGAAGGATCTCACTTACCAAGGTGATGCTATCGACGATTATCCAATGAAGGATGAGATTGAGAACATGAGCAGCGCTCTAACTCGTACCGATGTATGGGGTGCCATGACCTGGTGTTCCATTGGAATGTTAAGCAGCAATGAGTATCAGTTTACAGACTATCGTGATATTCCAACCGAAGCATTAGTTGAAATTCGTGTTCAAAGTCCCTTTGGTCTTACTGCAACTTCAGGAAATGAAGGTCGTCCCTTGTATGAATTTGATTTAGATCCATACAATGCAGAGTTAAACAATTTGACTATTGCTGAGACAGCATTGGATAATATCCGAGTAGTACCTAACCCTTATTACGGCTCATCAGGTTACGAAGATGGACAGTTGGATAACATCGTTAAGATTACCAACTTACCACAGCGTTGTACCATTAACATCTTTATGCCAAACGGTACCTTGGTGCGTACCATTTCTAAGGATAACTCCTTAACCTATACAGAGTGGGATTTGAAAAACGATTTCAATGTGCCCATTGCAAGTGGAGTTTATCTGATCCAAATTGATGCTGGACCAATTGGTCAAAAAGTGGTGAAATGGATGGGTAGTCTACGTCCTATTGACCTGAATGCATTCTAAGAACGAATTAACGAGTAACGACCAATGAAATATTTTCGAAAGATCGCAACCTCAGTTTGTCTACTTGGCCTCGTTGGAAGCGCTTATGCGGGTAATCCCCAGCGTGCAGGACAAGCAGGTGCTCCCGAATTATTAATCAACCCTTGGGCTCGTTCCTCAGGTTGGGGTGGAGTTAACATTGCTGGAGTATCTGGCGTGGAGTCCAGTTTTTTAAATATTGCTGGAATTGCAAATACAAATGGAACCGAAGTTTCCTTTGTGAACACCCAATGGTTAGTTGGGGCCGGTATTGGTATCAATGCTGCCGGTTTTAACCAGTCTGTTGGTGATAATGGTGTTTTAGCGGCCAACTTCGTGTCTTTTGACTACGGTTCCTGGCAACGTACTACCGTGAATAATCCCGAAGGTGGGGTAGGAGAGGTAAGTCCTTCTACAGCCATTATTGGATTAGGGTATGCTCAGAAGTTTACCGAGTCTATCCGTGGTGGGGTAAACATTAAGATCTACACCACTAGTATTGTAGATATGAATGTTACTTCTGCCAGTGTAGATGCCGGTGTACAATATGTTACTGGTGCACGTGATCAGGTGAAGTTTGGTATTACCTTGAAGAATATCGGTCCGTCGGCCCGTTACGATGGTGAAGGTCAATCCATCACCTTAGTAGTGCCCCAAGGAGGTTATTCTCAAGAATACAACGAACGGAGTGAGTCTTTCGAATTACCAGCAACCCTGTCTATCGGTGGTAGCTATGATTTCGAATTCGATCAACAGCGTTTAACCGTGGCCGGTGCTTTCCAGTCTAACTCTTTCGAGAAGGACATTTATACCGTTGGTGCTGAATATTCATTCAAGGAGATTGTTTCAGTTCGTGCTGGGTACAATTTCTTCGATGATCGTTCTTATGCCAAAAGCACTACTGTGTTTAATGGAATTACCGCTGGTTTATCATTTGATATTCCACTTTCCAAAGACAATGACAATTCTTTCCAATTGGATTATGCTTACCGTAGCACAGACTTCTTTAGTGGAGTTCATAGCATCGGAGTATCCATCCTGCTCTAATTAGCAGCAGAAGGAATCGAATATTTTTAAATATCTTTGCCAAACAGAAAAGACCTCACTGAGGTCTTTTCTGCGTTTTAATCTATAGAAGAATGGGAGTAAGTTATTACAGTAAAGAAGGTTTAGAGAAGCTCAAAAAGGAGTTGGAGCAGATGAAGAGCGTGGAGCGTCCTAAAATCTCGCAGCAAATTGCTGAAGCCAGAGATAAGGGTGATCTTTCAGAAAACGCGGAATATGACGCCGCTAAAGAAGCTCAAGGATTGCTGGAAATGAAGATTAGCAAGCTGGAAGAAACCTTGTCTAATGCCCGTTTAATGGACACCTCAAAGATTGATACCAGTAAAGTGATGGTATTGTCTACCGTGACCATTAAAAACAAACGTAATGGCGCGCAAATGACTTACAAGCTGGTTAGCGAAAGTGAGGCCGACCTTAAGAGCGGTAAGATTTCCATCAGCAGCCCAATCGGTAAAGGTTTATCGGGTAAGCATGTTGGTGAAGTGGCCGAAATTCAAACCCCTGCTGGTAAAATGGAATTTGAGATATTAGATATCAAATTCGATTAATATGCCAAGCATCTTTAGCAGAATCATACAAGGTGAATTGCCTTCCTATAAAATTGGAGAAACCAATGAAGCCTATGCTTTTTTAGATATTTCTCCTTTGCATTCCGGTCATACCTTAGTAGTGCCGAAAAAGGAAATAGATTACCTTTTCGATTTGCCAGATCACGAATACCAGGCCTTAATGGCATTTTCCAAAAAAGTGGCGCATGCCGTAGGGAAAGCAGTACCCTGCAAAAGAGTTGGCGTAGCAGTAATTGGTCTGGAGGTTCCTCATGCTCACGTACACCTTATTCCCATTGATAATGTGAGTGACATCGACTTTAGTCGTCCCAAAATGCAGTTAAGCGCGGAGGAGATGGAAGCGGTGGCGACTAAGATTAAGTCCTTTCTGGATTAAGCTTTACGATCCGGATTAGCACGTAAAAACTGCTCCCAGTTTTTAGCTTTAGTTCCCCCTAATACAGGATTGCTGGCTTGGTAGTGATGGCAAAGTGCTACCGCTAATGCATCCGATGCATCCAAATAGCGCGTTTCAATTTTATGCCCGAAACTGCGCTCAAGCATGGCATATACTTGTTCCTTACTAGCGCCTCCCTTTCCGGTAATACTTTGTTTGATTTTACGAGGCGAATACTCTTCTACCGGAATGTTTTTAGAAAGGGCCGCGGCCATAACCACTCCTTGAGCTCGCCCTAATTTGAGCATACTCTGCACATTCTTTCCAAAGAAAGGCGCTTCAACTGCCATTTCATCCGGAAGGAATTTTTCAATGATTTCGGAGCTACTTTCAAATATTTGCTTCAAGCGCAGAATGGGGGTGTCCGCAAGCTTAAATTTGATACTTCCCAAATCAATCATCTTAAAGGATTTCCCTTGTACTTCAATAATTCCGTAGCCCATGATTTGGGTTCCCGGGTCAATGCCGAGAATGATCTTTTCCTTGCTCATCAGGCCAAATTTAATGCTTTACCTTTGAGCATCTAGCACGCTATATTGATGCTCCTTCTCATTCTTTTGGGCCTAAGCTTATTATACCATGCACAAATTGTTTTTTTGGCCTGGGGATTACGAATGCGGATTCCGCGATTTAAGAAGCTCGAGGCAGGCGAAACGTCTGTAGCTATTCTCATTGTTCATCGCAATGAACCTGATGCCCTAATAACTTGCTTGGAGCAATTGCAGAAGGCAGATAAGCCCAAGACTTATTGGCCTGTTTACGTATTGGATGACCATAGTTCTAGTGCGAATGTCGATAAGCTGCACAAACTTAGTAAGGACTTTGATGTAAAGGTTGTTTCCAGTGCAGCTGAGGCCGGGAAGAAGAATGCTCTGGCCTGGTTTTTACCGCAGGTAGAAGAGGAATTTGTTTTACAAACCGATGCAGATTGTGAAGTCGATTCGGATTTTCTTATTGCGATTGAAGCGCATTTGGCCAGGCAAGAGCCGGATGTGATTGTAGCCAGAGTTAGAATGTTCCCTACAAGAAATTGGTGGTCGAGGCTGGCGGCATTAGATCATATGGCCCTGCAATTGGTAACCTTCAGTGCCCTAAACCAAGGGAAGCTGGTAATGGCTGCCGGGGCTGCAATGGCTTATCGCCCCATAGATTATTTACGACATCAAGAGCTTGGGAAGGCATGGGCAGGAGGAGAAGATACATTCTTTACTCAGGCCATGGCTAAGGAAGGTGCTAAGATTGTGGCCGAGCCTCATAGTGCAGTGAACACTCCTGCGCCAGAGAACTTTCGGGCCTTAGTAAGACAACGAATCCGATGGGGAGCAAAGAGCGTGGATTACCCTAGCCTATTGGCTAAGAGCTTGGCCGCCTCTGTGGCTTTAATAAACCTGGGAATAGTGTTGGGGATTATATTGTCTCCCTTCATTGAAATAAACGGATTCCTCTGGTATTTCTGGCTTTATAAAATGGGCTGGGATGCCTTTTTACTGCAACGATTTGCTGCCCTATATGGCGGGTCCGGATTGTTACGAGGCTATTTAATTTTAGCCTTGCTATATCCTTTTTACATCGCTCTGGTAATTTTGCTAATACCTTTTTCTTCGAGGAAAAAATGGTTAGCCTCTTAAGCCTCTAAAATCAGAGCCACTGGGATTTTGGAAGATGTGAAGCTCGAAGTGTTCAACGGCAGCCATTAAATGATCCATAATATTGCTTTGAATTTGCTCATAATTGAGCCAGGCAATATCATTGCTAAAGCAATAGATCTCTAAAGGAACTCCCATTTCGGTAGGTTGCAACTGCCGCACCATTAAAGTTTGGTCCTGAGCAATATTTGGATGCTCCGCCAGATAGCTTTCCATATAAATACGGAAAACTCCGATATTGGTTAAATGCCTGCCATTAACCAGGATTGATTTATCTACTTTCTTACTTTCATTGGATTGTCGGATTTCTTCGTGCCGTTTTTCCAAATAAGCTTTGATACGCTCTACTTTGAGAAGCTTCTTATAAAGCTCATCATCCACAAATTTGATGCTTTGAATATCAATATTGAGACTGCGTTTAATTCTGCGAACCCCCTGAGAAGTCATGCCGCGCCAGTTTACAAAGCTGTCGCTGATGAAAGCATAAGTGGGTACCGTAGATATAGTCTTATCCCAATTACGAACCTTAACCGTGGTAAGGTTGATTTCAGTAACATCGCCATCAGCGCCATATTTGGGCATACTTACCCAGTCGCCAATGCGCACCATATCATTTCCAGAAATCTGAATGCTTGCTACCAAGCCCAGAATCGTATCTCGAAAGATGAGTAGAATAACAGCGGTGGCTGCACCAAAGGTGGTAAGGATGGCAGTGGCACTTTTATCTACCAGGTTTGAGAGGATGAAAACGCCACCAGCAATATACATGCAGATCATCGCTACCTGTATATAGCTGCTCACCGGCTTACCTTCGAAACGAGGGGAGCTCAGGCCGATGTGCTCCAGCGCTTTCAAAAATTTATGCCCCACATTTATGATGTTGATGATCATATAGGTGATCACCAATTTTTGTAGGAACTGTATTAAACCAACCGATTCATCAAATAGATAGGGAAGTGAATAATAGATCACCAGGGCCGGCATAATATGAGCCAGCGATCTAAATACCCGCTTCTCGAGTAGGATGTCGTCGTATTGATTTTTAGAACGCTTTACATAGCGGGTAACGATTCGCAAAATGACTTTGCGGGCAATGAAATCCACCACCAGGCTTAAGAGCAGGACCAAAACTATATCAATGCCCAAGGTGATGTATTCCACCCAATTGGTACCTAATCCCAAACCGGCCAACCACTCATGTGCCCAGTGGTTCAGCACAACTTTATCATTCATGCGAAAGCTTTGAACAAAGCTACAATTTTAGGGCTGATAGCGAATTCCATTGCGGCTGCTTCCTACTACTTGAAAGTATCCGAAGGCATAGGTGTTAGGCTCGTTTTCCTTGTGGATATTCCCCAAAACCAAGGCAGGAGGAGCATCAAAAGGAGAACCGGTCTGTACCTGAGAATTCAATACTTGCATATAATCGAAAAACTCAGGAGAAACAGATTGCAATAAAACTCCCAAACTATCGGCTTCCTCGCCAGCTTCTGGTTCCTCAAAGGGTCCGTAAATGGCAATAGGAGGGATGAAGCCCTGTCCAAAATAAATCTCATCAAAACCTTCATCCGAAATGAAGTTGTTCTCCTGAGCAAAGATGGAGTCATTCAAATTGCGAATTACCCGATAGTAATCGCCTTCACCAGGAAGGTCACCGAAATACATCAGCGCATAATCGCCTTCGAAAAAGGCTTGTGGGGTTGTATTACGATTAAGGGTTCTTTGCTTCATGGAATCAATAGGTGGTACTGGTCTCAATGTATCAATTACACTTATCCAGGTACCAGCAATTTTATCTGGTACATCACCGCTGATTTCAACCTTAATTTGATAGGTGGCATTAAACTCCCCCAGAGTGGCACTTTCGTATAGTCCCGGAGTGCTGGCATTTTCATTGAGAACCACCAACTCCTGGCCATCTTTCCATAGGCTAACTCGGGCATTCTTAAGGGGGATGAATGGATTGTTATCGAAATAGGCAGCCGTTTGACTGAGTTTCACAAATACGTTACGATCATTGGTGATCACTCCGTCTACCACCAATTCGGGTTCTGAAGAATCCACATCAAGTTCGACCACATCAGTACAAGCTGAAATGCTTATCAATAGTGTGAATACGATTAGGAATAAGGAAAACCTTTTCATGCTTAGAAATTAAAGTTCCAGGTTACAGATGGGATGATGGTGCCAAAGATGGATAATTGCACCGCTTGCGTATTCAAATTGGTAGTGGTTGCGCCGCTGGCATTATCTTGTTGTTCGAAGTAAATCGAATAAGCATTTCTGCGGGCATACACATTGTAAATGCCAATTGACCAGGAAGAGTAGAACTTCTTTCCTTCTACTTTGGGAGGGGTGTAGTTGGCCGAAAGATCTAAACGGTGGTAGTCTGGAATGCGATACGAATTACGGTCGCGGTATATAGGAACCACATAGTCTTCAATTTGGAATTTACCCTCTGGAGGGGTGATCGGACGACCGGTTTGATAAGTGAAGTTTAAGCCGATATCCCATTTTTTGGTGAGCTGATAATTAAGCACCACTGAGATGTCATGGCGTTTATCGTAATTGGCAGGGTACCATTCGCCGGCATTGATCGCCTGCATAGGATTAACTCCTTCCACCTTTAATTCTGTTTTAGAAAGGGTATAGCTCACCCAGCCTTTTAGGCGACCTTGTTGCTTGCGCAAATAGAACTCCAAACCATAGGATCTGCCGATGCCAGAAAGAATTTCGGTTTCAATAGTTTCATTGAAGATGAGCTCGGCACCATTGCGATAGTCCACAATGTTTTGGAAATCCTTGTAATAACCTTCCAGCGAGAACTCGTATTGGTTGTCCATGAAATTCTGGAAATAGCCAGTGGCAACTTGATTAACGGTGGCAGGTTTAATGTGCATTCCCGCCGGACGATATAAATCCACTGGAGTAGGAGCCGTGGTATTACTGATAAGGTGTATATACTGACGAGTACGGTTGTAGCTCAGCTTCACACTTTTTTCATCATCAATACGATAATTCAAAGCAATACGTGGTTCTAAACCTTCCAAACCATTATAGGCTTTAATTACTTCGCCTGAGCCATAAGTGCGAGTTTCAACAACTTGGTCTTCTTCAGGTAGATCTTGGTTTTGATAGATGTTCTTTACCTGCGAGCCCAAATTGTAGAAGGAAGAGTAACGCAAGCCATATTGCAAGGTAAAAAGCGGACTGAATTTGTACTCATGGCTGAAATACAAAGAAGGCTCTAAGGCATATTCCTCTTGTAATTTCATTTCCACCGTACCGGTAATAGTACCGGGCTTAAATCGGTAGTAGATACCTTCCATGCCAAATTCGAACTCGCTCTTAGCATTGGCATACCAGGTATATTGATTTTTGAAATGGTAATCCTGAATGGTAGACTCCAAACGAAAATTAAAAGCATCATCTTCCGGGGTACCCAGGGCATAGGTGTAATCACTAAAAATCAAAGTGAAGTTGGAGAAGAGCTGATCACTAAAGAGGTGATTCCAGCGCAAAGAAGTAGTAGCATTCCCCCAGTTAAAGCCAAAGAGGTCATTGATTTCAAAAATGTCGCGACCGTAATAACCACTGAGGTAAAGACGGTCTTTGTCGCCCAGAATGTAATTCAGCTTGGCATTGAAATCGTAGAAGTACAAGGTGTTTTGTGAAAGCGCTTCATTTGGACTAAGCCCTAAAAAGATATCGGCATAAGAGCGACGCCCGGCAAACATAAAGGCAGACTTCTCTTTTACCAGCGGCCCTTCTACTAGAAGGCGAGAGGAAAGTAGACCAATACCACCGGTTCCTGAAAATTCACGATTGTTCCCGTCTTTCTGGCGCACATCAACCACCGAGCTTAATCGACCACCATAGCGAGAAGGGATTCCACCTTTGTAAAGTTTTACATCCTTAACGGCATCGGCATTAAAGATGGAGAAGAAACCAAAGAGGTGAGAAGAATTGTAAATCGGAGCCTCATCCAAAAGAATCAAGTTCTGATCGGTATTGCCCCCTCGAACATTAAACCCGTTGGAGGCTTCACCTACCGTACTAATACCGGGTAGGAGAGTTAAGCTTCGTATGATATCTACCTCTCCTAAAAGGGCAGGCATTTTTTTTACATCCTTAACATCGAGTTGCGCCACACTCATTTCGACGCTGCTCACATTGCGATCAATCTTTTCCGATTCAACTACCACTTCATCTAATTGAGTGCTGCTTTCTTTGAGCTCCCAATTGAGTTTTAAGTTTTTGTCGAGGGTGATTTTTCGTTCTTGGCTGCTGTATCCAATATATTGAACACTAAAGGTGTAGGTGCCTGGAGGTAAGGAGATTGAATAGTAGCCGTAGCTGTTGGTGGAGGTGCCGGTGCCTTTTTCAGGGACCACTATATTTACTCCAATTAGTTCTTCGCCGGTTCCGGCATCACGGATATATCCGCTTAAGGTGAATAGATCATTTTGCCCTATTGCTGCGTTAGATAACAGAATGAGGCAAAAGAGCAAAGCTCTTTTCATTTTAACTTTAGTTTAGTTCGTTGTGTCAGACTAAGCTTAAAAAAAGAGCTTATTTTAGCCTGAATTCCTTTATGGAGCGGCAAAAGTAAAGTCATTTCAAAAGCCTTTCATAGAATTTGTTGAGTTTAACAAAGAATTAAGCAAGATATTATATGTCAGTTCTTAAGAATCTGAATCGTTACAGAATCATAATATTGGTGGCCGCCATTGGTCTGGGTTTAGCCTTTTATCCACCTGTTCCCAAAGCGGATGAAAAAGACAAGCTGATCATGAACATCATTTATCAGGTATTGCGGACGAACCATTTTTCGCCCCAATCTTTAAATGATGATTTCTCTGGAAAAGTATATGATGGTTTCCTCGAAAACCTCGATTACAATAAGCGTTTTCTAATTCAAGAGGATGTTGATCAATTGGAATCCTATCGACTTAAGATTGATGATGAAATTCGTAGTTCCGATTTCAGCTTTTTTGATGATGCCTTTGATCGCTATCAAAAGCGCTATACCGAAGTGAAGGGCTTTTACAAGGAAATCCTGGCTCAACCTATGGATTTGGAAGTAGAAGAAAGTCTGGAAACCGATGATGATAAATTGAGCTATGCCACCAGTATGGAGGAGCTTAAAGATCGCTGGCGACAATATCTGAAGTATCGCATTTTACTGCGCATGGATGATATGATGACCGATCAGGAGAATGACTCCACCGATAGTGAAACCGAGGTATTGACCTTGGCGGAGATGGAAGAGAAAGCACGGACCAAGGAATTGGAAATGCATGATGATTGGTTCAATAGTCTTGATGATCTGGAACGTATCGACTGGGTTTCAACTTATATGAATGCTATTACCGCATTGTATGATCCCCATACTCAGTATTTCCCACCGGAAAAGAAGGAGGATTTTGAAATTAACATGACCGGTCAGCTTCAAGGTATTGGAGCCCAATTACAACAGAAAGGCGACTATGTAACTATCTCCAAAGTGATTGTAGGTAGTCCTTGTTGGAAACAAGGCGACCTGGAAGTGGGTGATAAAATATTGAAAGTTGAGCAAGAAGATGGCGAGGTAGTAGACCTGGTTGGCATTAGTGTGCGCAAGGCAGTAAAACACATTCGTGGTCCGAAAGGTACCGTGGTGAAATTAACCGTCCGCAAATTGGATGGAAGTAAAATGGATATTCCAATTACCCGTGACATTGTAGAGCTGGAATCAACTTTTGCTAAGTCTACCGTAATCGGTGAAGGTGAAGATAAAGTGGGTTATATCCGTCTTCCTAAGTTCTACGTGAATTTCTATGGAGATGAAAATCACGATTGTGCAGAAGATGTAGCCAAAGAATTGGAGAAGCTCAAGGCCGAAGGCGTAAAAAGTGTGGTTTTGGACCTTCGCAATAATGGCGGGGGAAGCTTACAAGGGGTGATTGATATCGTAGGACTTTTTATTGATAAAGGTCCGGTTGTACAAGTAAAAGCATCTGGCCAAAGGCCTAAAGTTTTATCCGATTCCAAGAGTGGTGTTGTTTATGACGGTCCTTTGGTAGTGATGGTGAATAAATTTAGTGCTTCGGCTTCTGAGATTTTTGCAGCGGCAATTCAAGATTATAAACGAGGGATTATCATTGGTAGCAATTCTACCTTCGGTAAGGGAACCGTGCAAAATGTGGTAGACATGGACCGCACCGTAAACCTGGCCTATAATGACCTGAAACCTCTGGGAGCCTTAAAGCTTACTATTCAGAAATACTATCGGATTAATGGAGGGACTCCTCAATTGAAGGGAGTGCAAGCCGATATCGTAACTCCGGATAATTATATGTACATCCCTTATGGTGAGAAGGAGCAAGACTATGCTTTACCTTACGATGAGATTGAGCCCGCTGATTACGAATTGTGGAAACCTGGTGTGTCTGCATATCCCGGAATTATCGCGCGCAGCAAAAGCCGGATGGATACCAATTCGCATTTTGCCATGATCGAGGAGTATGCTCGTTGGATTAAAGAAGAGCAAGAGCATACCTTAATTCCTTTGAAATTGGAAGAATTCCGCAAGTACCAGGAAGACTACCGTGCGGAAGCGAAGCAATACCAGGGGATGCGAAAGAATCAAACCGAATTGACCCTAAGCTCCAATAAGGCAGATTTGGAAGAAATTAATTCTTCGGAAGAAAACCTCGAGAAAAGAGATAATTGGCATAAAGGCCTTAAAAAGGACTTGTACTTAAGCGAAGCCTATTTAGTAGCTTTGGACTTGAGCGCTAATTATACTCCTTGAGAATATTAAAAGGCATAGGAAAGGACCCGCTGGGAGCAGCCGGGCTTTTGATAATCAGCATAAGCGCCATCATGGCGCTTTTTGCTTATACCTTTATTGAGGATAATAGTCCTAAGGCCAATGAAATGCATTTGGCATTGGCCAATCAATCTCCCGGCTTTGAAGCAGAAATGCTGGCCTTGCCGCGTGAGGCGGAAGAGCAGTCTTGGTGGGATATTCTTCAGAATGGAAAGGACCCTGAGTTTCAGCGCATCCCATTGCAATGGCATCAACAAAAATGGGATAGCCTTTACTATCGTGAATTTGGTCAGGCGGCGGATTCTGATCCGCAGGTCATAGCCTTATCGGAGTATTATGGATTGGAGTCCATTCGCAATAAAGAGTTCTTACAAACCAAGTACTTTCTTTTTGGCTCAGATCGCTTTGGTCGGGATTTGTTTAGCCGCTTGGTTTTAGGGGCAAGGGTTTCCTTTTCAGTAGGTTTTTTAGCCGTCCTTATTTCCTTAATCATCGGTATCCCGATTGGAGCAATAGCCGCCTATTATGGAGGCTGGGTAGATAAAATGATACTCTGGCTTATTAACGTGGTCTGGTCTATTCCTGGACTTTTACTTGTTATTGCTATTACATTGGCCTTAGGAAAGGGACTGTGGCAGGTTTATGTGGCGATAGGATTTAT
>DLRW01000094.1 GCA_002501205.1 Flavobacteriales bacterium UBA7878 | reverse complement strand
TCTCCAGCACCACCACCTTGATTGGTAGAGTAAACGGATGGGGTTACATTCAATACATTAGGTAAGTCACGAGAACCTAAGTTTTGTACAATTTCCTTTTTGTCTAATTCCTGGAATACGAAAGGAGACTCTGCAGTTGTACGAGAAGCAACAATTTCAACAGCGCTCAATTCATTGGAACCCGCCATCATTTTGATGGTTCCCATTTCCAAGTCGCCATCTGCCTTTAAGGTTTTGCTGATGGCCTGATAACCAATAAAGCTGATCTGAATGGTGAAATTGTGCTGAGGAATACGCAATTTAAATTTACCCTCAGCATCGGTTTGAGTACCCTGGGTAGTTCCAGAAATCACCACATTCGCCCCTGGTAAAGGGCTACCATCGGCTCCGTCTACCACGGTACCCGAAACAAAACTCTGTGCACTGGCCACGCCAGCAAACAGAAGCATCATCAAGATTGTCTTAATAGTTTTAAACATGATTGGATTGTTTAGCATTTCGAGCAAATGTAGATGGGCCATATTCCCACGAGGTTGAGAATATTTTAAGCATGAATTACTAAAATCCAATAAATGTTAAAAGAGCGTTAATACTAACAAGATGTTCATATCCAGAAACTTAGACTGGACCCCAGATTCCAAATTATTTAACATGAAACTAAAGGCTGCTTTATATGAAGAGCCTATTTAGAACGCGAAGCTAGAAACAAGCGCCAAAGGTCTTGATGAAGCTGTGGATGGGCTTGACTCCACTGATAAGCATTGCGATCCAGACTGGGATCATACAAGGCTTCAAGGCTTTCCAGACTTTCTTCACTTAGGATTTCTTCTATCTTCAAGACGCCTTCTTTCAAGGCTTTTTGACAATGACGATAAATTGTAGAAACCGTTAAACTGCGTTCTTCTGCAATTGCTTCCGGTGATAATCCCGCTTCTATTAATCGATAGGTTTGTTTGTAGGTCTCCCCTTTCTTATTCTTAGCTCCTTTGGCTTTAGGCAATTTAGGTTCGGGAACTTTAGCTTTTATTTCTTCCCATAAACGCGATTTACTTAGGCTAATATCTTCAGTTTGCAATTCACCATTGCCTTTCAAGAATTGCAATTGCTCATTTAGCTGAAATACTCTCAAATAATACTGAAAGGCTTTTTGCGGGAGTAGATCCATGGCTTCCAGTAATTGCTTGGTTCGCTTCAATTGACCGTATTCACCTTTTAGACTTAAAACCTCTACTAACCAATCTTGCATATGTGGGAGGAAATAGGCCCTTGCTTTGGCTAGTCTTTCTTCTAATTCCTGACTTTGATCTGAATTCATCAAATCATATATCTGTTTCTGAAACTTGCGGGCATGTTTCATTAAGACCTCAAGATCCTTTTCCAATTGCTCAAATCGAGCGCTAAATCCCGTTTCCTTTAGTTTGAGTTTTTCATAATTATCTTGAAAAAAATCACGGTAAGAATAATACCAATCTTGCCAATCAAAGCATTCGAGTAAATAATTCAGCTGATATTCACTTCGAGCCTGATCTAGCTTGGCTAAGGTATCTAAACCCTCATTTAAACGACTAAACTCTTGAGCTTCACGAGAAATTAAGAGGGCCGATCGCTGCAAGGGGCTGCTTAAATACAAACCCTCCAAACTTCGTAAACGTGTTAAGGCTACATAGGCCTGCCCTGGGGCGAAGGCCTTACCCAAATCGATGACGGCCTGATCAAAACTCAAGCCCTGACTTTTATGGATGGTAATGGCCCAGGCTAGTCGCAAAGGAAACTGGGTATATTGACCCAGTACCTCTTCCTCTAAATTCTGCTTTTCCTCATCCAGCTTATAGCGCGAGTTTTTCCAGGTATCTAGAGGCACTTTAAAATGATCCTCTTCTTCCATTTGAACCCAAATGGCCTCCTTGTCCAATTCTGTTACCTCCGCCAGCTTGCCATTGTAATAAGCGCCTTCCTCACTATCGTTTTTAAGAAACATCACTCGGGCACCCACTTTCAACTTCAGCTCATCGGAAGTAGGATAATTCCGCTCGGGAAAATCACCCTGAATTTTGGCTGAATAGGTATAGACTTGGCCCGGTAAATCCTCCAATCGAGATTGATTAATCTTTTGAGCTTGATGCCGATGCGTAACTAAATGAATGGCATCTTCCGGAACATCATTTAAACAACGTTCATTAAGCTTCGCCAAGTCCTCCTCTTCGATTCGATCGTGTCGAATTTTATTTAGCAAGCTTACAAAAGTATCATCCTGCTGTCGGTAAACCTTTTGCAATTCTACCTGCACAAATCCAGATGCCGCCAAGGCTCGGGAATGGAAAAAATGCATGCCTTTATATAAAGTCCCTAGCACTGCCCATTCACTGTCTGATACTATCGGTGGAAGTTGGTATAAATCCCCAATCATTAGTATTTGAACTCCTCCAAAGGCTTTATTCTTACGCCTGGCCTGTCTCAATCTTTGATCAATGGCATCCAATAAATCCGCACGACACATACTAACCTCATCAATAACCAAAAGATCTATGCCTTGTAATACTTGTTTTCTAGCAGCATTTAGCGAATGTCTGCGACTTAGGGCGGAGCGATCAAAAAAATTCTGATTGGGATATTGCGCGGCTGAGCCCTCTGGTAGAAATGAGCCCAGTGGAAATAAGAACTGGGAATGAATGGTGACCCCTCCTGCATTAAGAGCCGCAACTCCAGTAGGAGCCACAACGATAAAACTCTTGTGGCAATGTTCTGCCAATTCTCTTAAAAAAGTGGTTTTACCGGTACCCGCCTTTCCGGTGAGAAAAACATTACGGGAACTATAATTTAAAAACTGCTGGGCTATTTGAGCGGGATCCACGGTAAATTCTCAGATTTCCGGCAATTTAAAACATCCTGAAGGAGCCAGCCATTTAGAAGCATTTCAAAATCGGAAAATATTATTTTCAATATTTATTGAAAGTTCTGATATTTATTATATACATTTGAACTATGAAAAGTAATGAAGCGAAAAAGGAATTTATTCAGGCATGGGGCAGCCTTGGCAGTAGCTGGGGAATCAACCGCACCATGTCTTCCATTCACGCTTTGCTTATGAGTAGCCCCAAGGCATTAAGCACCGAAGAGATTATGGAAGAGCTCCAAATTTCAAGGGGCAATGCCAATATGAACATTCGGGCATTGATCGATTGGGGCTTAGTAAAAAAACGCTTTATTCCTGGCGAAAGGAAAGAGTTCTTTGAAGCAGGGAAAGACATCTGGGAAATCGCTCGTCAAATTGCTTCCGAACGTAAACGTAGAGAACTAAGTCCGGTTTTGGAGGTGATTGGTCGCCTTAAAGAAACCGAAGATCAAAGTGATCCAGAGTTTACTGCTCTTTTAAAGGATATGCATGAATTTACCGCTACCCTTACCAATGTTATGGATCGTTTCCAACAGAGCGATCGCAATTGGTTCTTCAAAAAGTTAATCAAACTTATTAGCTGATATTTTTTTCAATATATGTTTCAATATTTTTTGAAAGTTTAAAAACAATAAAATGAACTGGCAATGGATTTACATCTTCCTCTATCTCCTGGCCGCGGTATGGATCATCTTCGCGGTAGGCAGCCACCTCTTTAGAAATGGAGCGCCCTTTTTAAAGACCCTCTACCCTGAAAAAGATTTGGACCGCTTTATTAATCGCATGCTCCTAACCGGCTATTACCTATTAAACTTAGGCTTTGCCGTATACAATCTCGTTCAAAATGAAAACCTGGAAAACTGGACCGACCTTATCAGGCTCTGGGCCGAAAATATTGGCCTTCTCTGCCTGATCCTAGGTAGCATCCACTATTCTAATCTGATCGTTCTCTACGCTATTTCCAACTCAAGTTTATCATCTCAAAATCCACAATCATGACTCCTATTATCGAAAACCCCGACTTCTATACCCTTTGGGCCTATGGCATTTACATTCCGGTTACTGTAGCCCTTACCATTTATGTTTCTCGCAAGCTCTTTAAAAATGGATTGGTTTACATGCGCGATATTTTTCAGGGTCGAGAAGAATTGGCCCTAAGCACCAATCGCCTATTTGAAACTGGTTTTTACCTCCTCAATATTGGCTTTGCGCTCTGGATTCTGGAAATGCATTATCTCGATTCTACCCGCGATTTAGTGGAATCTCTAAGTCAAAAGGTGGGTGGCTTTAGCATTTATCTGGGGGTAGTTCTCTTCCTCAATCTCTTCCTTTTCTTCAGAGGAAAAAAGGCGGCTCGAATTAATCGTGAGATCCGCGAACGTCAGCAGCAGTTTAAGCCTCAAGTATAAACCATGATTAGCCCTGCTTCTCAGAATGAAAGGTTGGCCCGAAGAATTCGGGTCGCCCTTTCCTTTGTAGCTATGAGCCTTTCTACCTTTGTCACTGCAATTCTAAACCGCTTCCTATTTGCAGATAAGCAGGAAATCCTGATTGCCTATTTCCCTCTAATTGGGGGAGCCTTTGTGATTTTTATCTGGCTTATTTCCGTTTCCTGGCCCCTTCATCTGATTCCTACAAAATCTGGTTTTTATCATAAATGGAATGTGCTTTGGTATTCACTCTTGCATGCGACCCTCATTGGCTTTAGCTTCTTCGGGGCTTTTATTTTCGAGTCCGGCAATTTCGATCTCTTCTATTCCTCTTTAGTTGGCGGTCTGTTCACAGGTTTCATTTTTAAAGGTCTATTGGAATGGAAAGCTTTACAAGACTTATTAATTAGCTCTCCCCAACTGCGTTTTACCGCCCCTTTGGCTCCTTTGCTATTCTGCTTTTTATACTACTGGGCTTTTCCTCGCATCAGTCCAGAGGCGGCATTCATTTATATGCCCAATAAAATACAGAGAGAAATTTTCCTCAAGGAACTCTTGCATTTAAAGCCGGGGCAAAGCCTAGATAAATTGTATCGAAAATTCCCCTATCGCAATTCACAAGAAACGATGGATTGTATAGGTACACTTTACAATGACCTTCCATTGGGAAATGATATGATTCATTTTGAATCTCGAAATGACACCTTGCTAAAACTGGAAATCCATCGATTAAAATAAATGCCATGCTAAGTGAAATCCCCAAAGAACTAATCATGGCGGGAGGCATTGGACAAATCTTCACCGCACTCATTTACCCCTGGATTCGACATAAGGTGTTTAATTGGTATGAAGACGTAAAGCAGCTGAAACCCTTGAATCAGGAAATTGCCAAAACCTATGGACGCTATATTGTTGGCCTCAATTTTGGCTTTGGCCTGATCGCCTTAATGCTGCCCATTTCTCTCCAAAATGGTAGCCCACTAGCTTTGGCAATTACCGGCCTAATTGCTGCTTATTGGGTTGGCAAAGTTGCGACTCAATTCGCCTATTATCCCATGTACCAAATTCCTCAAAAAACTCTTTTTAAACTGGGCTCTTACTTCATGAATGGCCTCTTTGGCTACTTCGCTATTTTATACAGTTGGCTCTTCATCAATAACCTATTATAAAAAAAGCCCGCAATTGCGGGCTTCAGGTGATTAGTCGATAATCTTTTATTACATATTTCTGCGATACTGCCCACCTACTTCAAATAAAGCAGACGTAATCTGTCCTAAGCTACAGAACTTAGTAGCTTCCATCAATACCTCGAACATATTCTCATTATTGATGGCTGCCTGTTGCAATTTCGATAACCAGATTTTTGCCTGACCAGCATTGCGCTCATGCAATTCATTCAGGTTTTGGATTTGCTGCTCCTTCTCTTCCTTGGTGGCGCGAATTACCTCACCTGGAGTGGTGGTAGGAGATCCTTCAGAACTCAAGAAAGTATTCACTCCGATTATTGGCATTTCGCCATTATGCTTCAAGGTTTCATAATACAAGCTTTCTTCCTGAATTTTGCCACGTTGATACATGGTTTCCATGGCTCCTAATACGCCTCCCCTTTCGGTGATACGATCAAATTCGCTTAATACGGCTTCTTCCACCAGATCCGTTAAATCTTCAATAATAAAGCTTCCCTGGATCGGATTTTCGTTTTTCGCCAATCCCAATTCTTTATTGATGATCAGCTGAATGGCCATGGCTCGGCGCACACTTTCCTCAGTTGGGGTGGTAATCGCCTCATCATAAGCATTGGTATGCAGTGAATTACAGTTATCATAAATCGCGTACAAGGCCTGTAAGGTGGTACGGATGTCATTAAACTGTATTTCCTGAGCATGGAGCGATCTACCTGAAGTCTGAATGTGATACTTCAACATTTGAGCCCTAGCATTCGCTCCGTACTTATGTTTTAAAGCCTTAGACCAAATCCGACGGGCAGCACGCCCAATCACGGCATATTCAGGATCAATACCATTACTGAAGAAGAAACTCAGGTTTGGACCGAAATCATTAATGTCCATACCCCGACTTAAATAATACTCTACATAGGTAAAGCCATTGGCCAGGGTAAAGGCCAATTGGGTTATCGGGTTAGCACCGGCCTCTGCAATGTGGTAGCCTGAGATGGATACCGAATAGAAGTTTCGAACCTTATTATTAATAAAGCTCTCCTGCACATCCCCCATCAGCCTTAAGGCAAACTCAGTAGAGAATATGCAGGTGTTTTGCGCCTGATCTTCTTTCAAGATATCCGCCTGAACCGTACCGCGCACTACCGATAAGGTCTTGGCACGAATGCCGGCATACACCTCAGGATCTAATACCTGATCGCCCGTAAGGCCTAAAAGCATTAAGCCTAAGCCATTATTACCTTTGGGGAGATGACCCTTTACCGCTACCCCAGAAAGAACATTTTCTTCAATACGATCCTTGGGACTGTTTTTAGGCAGCCCCTCATAGAATGGTCGGCTAATTCCCTGATCATCATAAAGCTCCTTAAACTTGGCTTCTACCTGAGCTTCCAAGCCATTCTCGCGAATGTAAATTTCACATTGTTGGTCAACGGCAGCATTCATAAAGAAAGCCAAAAGCATGGGCGCCGGACCATTAATGGTCATACTTACGGAAGTAGTGGGCTCACTTAAATTAAAACCGGAATATAATTTCTTGGCATCCGATAAATTACAGATGCTTACCCCTGAATTACCAATCTTCCCGTAAATATCGGGGCGGTAATCCGGATCATTACCATAGAGAGTAACCGAGTCAAATGCCGTACTTAATCGAGCGGCCGGCATATCCTGACTCACGTAGTGGAAACGACGGTTAGTACGCTCAGGACCACCTTCCCCTGCAAACATTCGGGTAGGGTCCTCTCCGGTTCTTTTGAAAGGATAGATGCCCGCGGTATAGGGGAATTCTCCGGGAACATTTTCCTGAAGATTCCAGCTTAATAGGTCACCCCATGCCTGATAGCGTGGCAGCGAAACCTTTGGAATCATATTATGAGAAAGAGACTCGGTATGAGTTTCAATGCGGATTTCCTTTCCACGTACGCTAAAAGAGTACACCTCATCTTTATAGCGTTTCACTTTGGATTCCCAAGCCTTAATGATATCCCAATTATGGGGATCCAAATCCTTCTTGATCTCCTGAAATTTATCCACTAGCTCCTTTAAGGTGCCCTCTGTATCTACTGTAGCATGTTCATCTGCCAGCAAATTGGGACCGCCAAAGCTGAGTATGGCCTGGTATAAACCATAAAGCTTCTGAGCTACTTCCGCTTCCTTCTGCACCTTTTGGTCGTAGCTGCGGTTGTTCTCCGAGATTTCAGATAAATATCGCGTGCGATTGGGTGGGATGATGTAAATCTTCTCACTCATTTCACCACTACTCTTAAAGTCACTTTTTAAGTGCTTTGCACCTGCTTTTTCTACCAATGCATCCATAATGGCACGATAGAGAGCATTGGTTCCAGGATCGTTAAACTGGCTGGCAATACTGCCAAATACCGGCATATCATCCGGGTTTTTATCCCAAAGATTATGATTGCGTTGGTACTGCTTCTTAACATCGCGCAAAGCATCGAGAGCACCTCGTTTATCGAATTTATTAAGGGCAATCAGATCGGCGAAGTCGAGCATATCGATTTTCTCCAACTGCGTTGCAGCACCATATTCTGGTGTCATCACATATAAAGAGACATCGCTGTGCTCTAAAATTTCAGTATCGCTCTGTCCAATACCAGAGGTCTCCAATACAATTAAATCATATTCGGCCGCCTTAAGGATATTGATAGCCTCCTGTACATGTTTACTCAAAGCCAAATTACTTTGACGAGTAGCCAGGGAGCGCATATAAACGCGGTCATTGCGAATGGCATTCATTCGAATACGGTCACCTAATAAGGCTCCGCCTGTTTTACGTTTGGAAGGGTCTACCGATACAATGGCCATGGTTTTCTCCGGATGGTCCATTAAAAAGCGACGAACCAATTCATCAACCAGGGAGCTCTTACCAGCACCTCCGGTTCCGGTAATTCCCAATACCGGACTTTTCGATTCTGCCGCCAATTTATCTACCTGATCCAAAACATCGCGATGCAGATCCATATTGTTTTCAGCTGCGGAAATGAGACGCGCAATATCTGGCTTAGACTTAGTCTTTAAATGTTTTAATTCGCCATTGAGCTTAGTTCCAGTTGGGAAATCACTTTGCTGGATCATATCATTGATCATGCCTTGTAATCCCATAGCGCGACCATCATCCGGAGAATAGATACGATCAATCCCGTAATCCTGTAATTCCTTGATTTCTTCGGGCAGAATTACTCCACCGCCACCACCAAAAATTTTGATGTGAGGAGCACCTTTCTCCTTTAAGAGATCGTGCATATATTTAAAGTATTCGATATGACCTCCCTGGTAGGAAGTCATAGCGATAGCCTGAGCATCTTCTTGAATGGCGGTATTTACCACTTCTTCTACTGAGCGATCGTGGCCCAAATGGATTACTTCACAGCCCGTAGCTTGAATAATCCTTCGCATAATATTGATAGCTGCATCGTGACCATCGAATAAAGAGGCCGCAGTAACAATGCGAACTTTGTTTTTAGGAGTATATGGAGCAATGTCTTGCATAGCGCATTTTTTGAGTAGCGCAAATTTAATAAAGCAAGGGGGAGCAGCACCATACTTATTGAAACATCGCTTTTGCTCATGAGTGCTTGCTATTCTTGAGTTCCCTGCTACCTTTGAGAAAAATTCGAGGCATGCGCGTTTGGCTTTTAGCCTTTCTTCTCCTGGGTTTAGGCCTAAAAGGGCAAGAAAGACAGGTAATTCCTATTGAAACCTTTCCAATAAATGCTAAGGTTCTGTTCACCTTGCAAGGCACCGACGATCGTGCGGTTTTAAGAGTAGAAAAGGTAGATCCAAACCCTTATGGAATTGAAATTGGTGATACGCTTTTGTTCACCTTTTATTGGAGTACCCAGGCTATTAAAAGTGATTTGGCCACCTTTCCAGGTGTTGGTGCGGGCGATGAAATTAGCGTTCGGATCAGTGTAAAGCGTAGCCCCATAAATGGCAGCTATCAATACACCGCTTATCATTATAAAAACCGATCTCGGCTTAGGCCTGCAGCAAATAGGCAGGAAGCTCTGACCAATGACGAATCTCCAAAGTAGGTTTCTCAGTATGGCTTTCTCCCTGAGGATTGTAATAAACCTGATCAATCCCGGTATTACGGGCCCCTAAAATATCTACTTGCAGATTATCGCCAATCATCAAGGAATTCTTCCGATGGGCGCCGGCTTCTTTAAGGGCACTCACAAAAATCTTGGACTCAGGTTTATTGACTCCTAAAGTATCGCTACACATTAATACCTCGAAAAATGGTGCCAGGCCACTGCCTTGCAATTTCACCTTCTGGGTTTCTTCAAATCCATTGGTAATGATATGCATGTTGAAATGCCCTTTCAAATTACTTAACATCTCCAGGGTACCCGGCATTAATGCGGTTTTTTGCGGAGCCAGACTCATATACTCCTCTTCGAATTTAGCAATGACCTCCTCTTCCAATGGACCAAAACTGTGAAAGGCCTTTTGGAAACGTTGATGGCGCAAATTCGCTTTGGTCACCTTTCCTTCACGATACAATTTCCACAAGGCATCATTAATTTGATAATAGGCCTTTAAGAAGTCCTGGACCGGAGCATTGAGCTGATGCTCCAAATCATAGCGCTGGTATAAATCCAGGAGTGCTTCTTGCGAATTGGTTTCAAAATCCCACAGGGTATGATCTAAGTCAAAAAACAGATGTTGGTATTTACTTTTCATCGGCGAAAGCTAGAAAGTGGCCAGGGTAAACGATTTAAATACAAGCGGGGATATTGTATTTCCTGCGCACCAAAAGAGGCATAAAAACGCGCCAATCCAGCTTGTTTGGATCCTTCGAAATCCAGGACTTTAAATTTCTCAGAATGGAAGATTATATACTCATTAATCAAATGCGCCATGGCATTGGTGTTTTTCCCATAGTCTGAAGTCGCCGAAAAAAGGAAAATGCTTCGCTCGCGATACTGCAAGAAAAATGCTCCGGCTACTAATTGATTAGGACCACCATAAAGGGTGTAAATCTGGGCCAATCCCTTATGCATTAATTGAAAGAGCAGTTTTTTAAAGTCGCGGTAAAAAGCCTCTGGTAACTTTAATTCCTCACCTTGATTTTCACGGAAAAGTTTGAGTAAAACCTCTGGCCCGTCATTCTCAAATAATTCAAAATTCTCTTTGGAGCTTTTCTTGAGCTTACGCCGAAGATTGGTATTAAAGCCTTGGTAGATCTTTTCATAGGAGCGCCCCATTTCCAATAGCAAATTGGGCTGACCTTGAAATTGCCAGCTGGTTTTGGAGTTGATTTCCAATTTCTGGCCTTCATTGAGGTAGATATCTGCGAATCGTACTTGTCGTGAAAGCTCCGCCAAAAAAGAGGCAATGACCTCATCACTTAATTCCTTCTTACTGTAAATCCCCAGTTGTTGGACACCATAGGGACGAAAATAGTACTTCTGGCCCCATAAATGGCGATAAGGCAAGGGCCAAACGGCTTCGTAATCATCTAAAACCAAGCATTCCCACTGCTCACAAACCGAATTGAGATACCAGGAGTGTGCATAGGGTAAACTGGTGACGTCTCTTTGCACGCAGCTATCGTACTTCTTTAAATCGAGGTGATTTTGTGAAAGCAACTGTATCATACTGCCGCCTTCACCATTTTTTCAAAAACCTCATTCCAGCCTTCCCATTCCGCTTCCTTTTCACTGTAAATGCGATTGTGCCAAATGGGAATAAACTCCCCTCCGTATTTACGATAGGTTTCGATATAATATTCAATAATTGGCCAGGCTTCGGCTGGCTTTTGCTTGAGATAATAAATAAAAGTCCCATCCATAAAAGGGAAAGGGTGAATTAGTAAGGGGGTTTCAACTTCCTGCTCCAAATCATAGAACCGAAAAGGAGTACAAATTCCTGCTCTAAAGCCATGCTCCGAGGCATAGCCCATAGAATAATCATCCGTAAGCTCTAATTGCAGTAGATTCCGATAGGTGCTTGGAAATTTGAGCTTCAGGAAATGTTGGCGACTCTTTGTGATGTCCTTCTTAAGCACTCTTTGCAGGGCGGTGATTTCCTCCTCAAGCCAATCGAAATTGTCATTAGAGCGGTAGGAAGGATGTATTCCCATTTCACAGAAATCCGCAATTCCCTTCAAATAACGTTGTAATCGTGTGCTGTAGCGGGTAAGACTTCGATCATACTGCCCCATCCGTCCAAACAAGGCGAAATAAATGGTTTGGAACTTGTATTTCTCCTGCAGAGAAAGCACAAAGTCGAAAGTATCGAAAGGATCTTTCTCCCCCATAAAAATACAGCGACTGCGCGCCAGCACTCTTCTAAAATTCAAAGAAACAAAGTCTTGTAGGTATCCTCCCAAAGCCCTGAAAATACCTTTCCCCAGAAAGGCTGCAGCATTATCTATATCTACCGAATTGTAAAATTGATACTGTGGTTTCTTAAACTCAATATTTGGATTTTGTTCCTTGAGTAAATCTGCAATAATTTCTGCCCAGGCATTTACCAATGGAATGGATAAGGCCTCCATTTTATAAAGAATGGATTCCTGAGCAGGGAAACGCAGATGCTCGTCAGGAATAAATGGCATATACTCCTCATAGCGGCTTACCAGATAAAATGACGCCGCCAGTGGATCAAAAGGTAAATGCGATTGCTGTGAGCTTTGAAACAAGGTAGGAACTCCTTTGTACTGTCCTGGTTTTAATTCCTGTTCCGATATATCGGTTTCAAACAGAAGATGAGCACATTGCAAATAGATTCCGCTCTGTAAGAAATCCCTAGAGTAGTTGATTTTGGGTAAGGTGGATAAAAGGTATTCCTCTTTGTCATGCGTAAATCGCAACTCAAGGCCCAGTAAATTCTGGAATACAAGTCGCGCTACATAGCGTATACGCGGACTCATTGCGGTGGTGTACAAGAGGATCATGCAACAAAGATAAGGAGGTGATTATGGATTAAAGCTCCCCCTCATCACTATAACTGAAATATCCCGATTCGGTAATGATCAAGTGATCCAAAACTTTTATGACCAATAAGTCACCGGCGGCTTTCATTTGTTGAGTTAAGCGATCATCTGAAACGCTGGGGCGCAGTGCTCCACTGGGATGATTGTGGGCCAGAATGATTCCGGTACTTTGTAATCGTAAAGCAATTTGAAACACCTCACGAGGATCTGCAGTAGTACCACTTAAGCCTCCTTTACTTATACGATGTTGAGCTAATACTTGATTGCGGTTATTGAGAAATAGGACCCAAAATTCTTCATGCCTTAAATCCGATAATTTCGATTTAAGGATTGAATAAGCTTCGGCACTGGAAGAAACTATTTTTCGTTGCAGGGCTCCTGCCAATTCGCGCCGTCGTCCTAATTCGATAGCTGCTTGCAATCGCACCGCTTTAGCTGGTCCTACTCCTTCGAAGCCTTCTAGATCAGTAATACTCAGACGGGAAAACTCCAATAAATTATGGCTCACAGAATCTAGAATATGGCGCGATATATCCAGGGCCGATTGACCGGCCTTTCCACTGCCCATTAAAATACTGAGCAGCTCGGCATCACTAAGTACCGAGGGGCCTTTATTGATCATTTTAGCGCGAGGCTGATCATCTTCCGACCAATCCTTAATAGCTCGACCATATATAGCACTGCCCATAACTTTTGCCCGAAAATAAAAAAGGCCCCTGCGATAACAGGGGCCTTGTATACTTAAGAAATGCTTTTTAGCTCTTTGCTCCCTGAATGTTCAGGTTCAACTCAATGCTGTTATCGATAGCCTCTTCTTTAGCAATATCTGCAAATTGCGCGAAAGAAGTAGAACGGAAACGTACGTTCCATTGACTACGATCGATAATCACTTTAGGTGCTGAAAGGCTAACATTGTTATCATCTACGCTTACTTTGGCTCCGAAGGTAATGCTCTTGGTAATACCACGTAAGGTAAGGTTTCCGGTAATGTTATGAGTAGCTCCGGATTCGGCACCAGCCTCAGCAGGACTTACTTCAGTAATAACGAAAGTAGCAGTAGGGAAGGAATCTACATGGAAGAAGTCAGGACTCTTTAAGTGACCTTCCAACTTAGCACGGTACTCATCACTTTCTACATCCAAATTCTGGATAGAATTCATGTCGATAGTGAACTCACCACCCACTAATTGACCTTCTTTAACTTTAAACTCACCTTCACTTACTTGAATTACACCAGTGTGCTCACTGTTAGAGTAAGTTTTGTAACCTCTCCAGTTGATTTCATCGGCGTCGGTTAAAGCAGCATAAGCAACAGCTTCAGCAGATTTAGATTCATCTACTTGTTTTGCGTCCTCAGCTTGAACATTGGCTTCTGGAGCATTATTACAAGCCACCATACCTGCTGCTAAGCTTAATGCAAAGATTTGTTTAGCGATTTTCATTTTTGATCTTTTTTTGGAATTGATGTTTAAACACTGAACAAAAGTACAATAGAGAAATAACCTAGCAATAGCTAGCTTGTTCATTTTTGAAAAAATTTTTCAGTGTTGCTGCTCTTGCTCTTGAATCAAGCGCTTTTGATAGAAAAATGCCGGGATAAGAAGCATCATTAAAACCGGATTCATCACTAAACGATGCAAATGGCCAATTAATGAACTAAAGCCTGTAGGTTGGGCCAAATACAAGCCTAAATAAATTGGGACCAGGATAAACAAACCAAACATCAGCACAAATAATGCAAAACGTAGGTAGCGTCCTTCCGGAAAGAGCGCGCTGATGAGAGCCATTGCAAAAAGATCGTTCAACAAGTATCGAATTACCTTATTGACGGAAAACACCCAAGGGTCGACCTCAATAAAATCACTGCTATAGTTTAATTCCTGAGGCGGCTTGCCTTGAAGCAAGTGATAGAAATCCAGGTAATGCTGAAAGAAATAAACCAGGAATAATCCTAAGCACCCTATTAACAAGAGTAAAATCCTTTTTGGATTCCTAAGGATCTGCTTAAGCATGATTCTCTTTTTTCTTAGCTAGGCTTTTGCTTTTACCATTCCAATGCATCACCCAGAAATACCAGAGAATTAAGATCGCCAAATACAATACTGCCGTGAAGCCGTACTTATGAAAAAAGTGAAAGCCCCTTCCTTCAAAATCTACATTCAGTACACTCAGCAGCATGAGTCTTCCCAAATTTGCAAAGTGAATAAAAAGTAGTCCGGCCGGAATAAACAGTATCGTATTCAAGAACTTACCTCCAAAGCCTATTACAAAAGCGACAAAGAGAATCATGATATTAATCCCATTACAGCCTTCCTCAACCGAGATTGCATAAGTCCTGTCTAGCCATAAGCTATCATAGGTTTGCTCGGCATTCTCTTCCCTTGCCAGGTGATCGTTCTGCACAACCTCTGAATCATAACCAAAGATTCCAGCTGTTCCGGCACATTGATAGGTAACCCATCGAGTAATGGGATCGAGCTTTTCCTGTAAATCGTAATTGGAAATATAGTAGCCGTACATACCACTCCCCACAAGATAAATACTGATAAACTTGATCAGGAATAAAATGGTGGGTTTAAACTCCTTCCACATTAGAGATCGTAGTAGGAATTATACAAATCGGTTCTTAAGCCAAAGATAAATAGTAAACTCTGGCCTTCCAGCGTTGGAGAAACTGTATTGCCAAGTTCAGTATTCAAACTGCGATACCTAAAACCGGTTTCAAGCTTTAAACCACTGGCTGGATTAACCACGTAGGCCACTCTGAAATTGAGGAAAAAATAATCTCCTTTCGCTCCCTGGCCAATTTTGTTTCCAAGATCCTGAATACGACTTTCATAACTGAGGTAGACATCAGAACCCCAGTTTTCTCCATTGGGATCATTACCGCGAATGCCATAACTCATATGAAGCTCCCCTTCCCATCGGTCTACTTTATAAATATTCTGGAATACCAACTCGTGAAAATTCGCTCCCCAGGGATGTGCAAGAGGACTTCCATAATGCGCATAATTTGTGAGTACCACTCGATGCGAATAGGTATAAGGCCTGGCTGCATTGTATTCCAGTCTTTGAAAAAGCCCCTTAATTCCCCAGGCATCATAATCTTTAATACCCAGCTGCCAACCGTATTTGTTCACCCAGCTCCCTTCGCCGGCGGTAATGGACGATAACTGAAATTCATCCAGTACAAACTGACCATAAACCATTCTGGCCTTATCAAACTTGTAGGAGCTCTGTAAACCCATTAGCGCATTTCCACCTCTGGACCCCACAGCAAACTCAACAGGACGATAAAAAACAATAGGATTGAAGAAACTGGCATCCAATCCCTGTAACTGATTTGTGTCCCCATAAATAATGGATTCAAACAGGCCCAGATTCCAACGATCATTGATAGCGATACTCAGCAAATGACTGCTCAAGAACTTTTTAGCCAAAATACCTTCATTTACCTGAGCTACCTTGCGCGTATCATACAGTTGAGCCCACAAATTTACATAGCGAAACTTCCAAACATTGGTCTCAATTCTGAAAAAAGGATAGCTAAAACTGGCATCTGATAAAAGCATAGATCGATAGCCTTCCCCAAAAAAGTTTCGTCCCTGTCCAGCCGTAATAGTGAAATACTGATTTGCATGATAAGATAACTCACCGGTAAAAAAGCTATAATCATAGCCTCCTTCTCCGAAAGGTCGAATTAAAGAACCCTGACCTGGTATGACCCTTCTTAATCGGGCATAATTAGAAATGTATTGCGGAAAACGCCCTTGATTCTCCAAAAACGTTGAATAGAAACTGAATTTCTGACCTATTCGACCTTCGAGTATGAAACCACGGGTATTGATGAAACGATAATCAGCATTCTCCTCATAGCCATATTGGAAATTCACTAAAGGATCTATACTAAAAGAATAATCTTGATCACTAACGGTAATTAGTCTTTCATGCCAGAGTTTTCGATTCCACCACCCCTTTCCCTTATGGGCTTCATTGGCTTCATTTGAAAGCCCCATTTGAATCCTATTGAAAGGACGTATTCCGGTATGAAATACAGAGTCCTCCGCATAAAGGCGACTATCTTCGCTTAGGTAATTAAAATTGTTGAGATGACGGAACTGGTATTGCGCTGAAAGCAGGCTTGGAAAAGCCCATACTAAAAGCAGCCTAAGGGCAATTCTCATTTTAATGCGGTCTTGAGGTCAAGACTTTCGAATACTGAGTTTTTACTAATGTATTCTGGAACTACTGATTTTAAAGCACGCACCAATTCAAGGTTATCACTACTCTTATGCGCGGCTCCTAATCGATCCAAAGCAAGAAGCAGTTGTGAATAATTCAAGGTTTGGGTTTGGGCAATCATTATCTTCTTATGGTGGGTTGGCAAAGTGTTTTCTTTACCTGTAAGAAGCTCCTCATATAACTTCTCTCCTGGTCTTAAACCAACTTCTACTATTTCAATGTCTTTGCCTAGCTCCAATCCAGAAAGCTTAACCATCTTTTTGGCGAGATCAAAGATTTTTACCGACTCGCCCATATCAAATACAAATATCTCGCCTCCACGGCCCATACAGCCAGCCTCCAAAACTAAATTACAGGCTTCGGGGATGGTCATGAAATAACGGGTTATTTCTCTATGGGTAACCGTAATAGGCCCTCCTTTGGCAAGTTGACGGCGGAATACCGGAATAACCGATCCATTAGAACCGAGTACATTTCCAAAACGGGTTGTAATGAATTGGGTTCCTTTACCCTCTACCTTCTTCCCAAGGCTTTGAGTATATAATTCGGCAGTACGCTTGGTTGCCCCCATCACATTGGTGGGGTTTACCGCTTTATCCGTACTAACCATCACAAACTTTTCGGCATTGAACTCAACAGCCAAATCAGCCACGTTCTTAGTACCCAAAATATTTACCCCTACCGCTTCATAAGGATTATCTTCCATTAAGGGCACATGCTTATAGGCAGCAGCATGGAATACGATATTAGGCTTGAAGACATCAAAGATCCTGCGCATTCGGCTAAAATCTCGAACATCACCAATTACACAATTCGCTATATCCGCAAAATTCTTGAATTTACCTTTCAGCTCCAGTTCCAGCTCATATAAGGCGGATTCTGCCTGATCGAGAAGAACAACTTGCTCCGGTTGGTAGTGTAAACACTGACGAACTATTTCACTACCAATAGAACCGGCAGCTCCGGACACTAAAATTCGTTTGCCTCTTAATTCGCGGCTAATATTTTCACTATCCAGAACAATGGGATCGCGTTCCAGAAGATCTTCAATACGTACGGGTTTAATCTGCTTAGTGCTTAATTCCCCCTGAATCCAACTGCTTACAGGTGGAACCACCTTAACCTGCAAGTTTTGTTGCAGGCACTGATCTACAATTTGATTTCGACGTGCATTGGGAAGCGCTGACTGAATTGAGATAATAACCTGATCGACCAGGTTTTTTTCTAAATGCCCAATAGAGAAGGCCTTTTCGTTTGAAATGATTGGAATTCCTTCAATCGACTTACCCACCTTACTGGGGTTATCATCAATGAAATTCACAATCTGGTATTCCCGACTGGTGTCGTGGAATAAAGTATTCTTAGTGATAATACCAGATGCACCGGCACCATAAATCATTACCCGTGTAGCCTTAATTTCATGGGAAGTTTGAAATCGAGCATAGAGTAATTTGACTAAAAATCGCGTTCCAATCAGAATCACCACGTTCAGTAAAAAGTGGATTAACAAAATGGAATTAGATACAGCCAAGTAATCGCTAAGTGGCTGAAAGAAATTTAAGCTTAAGGTGGACAGAGCCCCGAGAATAATAACTGCGATAAAGGAGCCTTTGAAAATATTCCATGCATCGCTAACCCCGGTATGGCGAATTACGCCTACATGTGATCTGGCTATTGCAAATCCAATAAGATAAGCGCAGGTAATTACGGGAATCTTATCGCCGATAATTCCTTTTGGAATATCGAGATACTCAAAGTTGAAACGGAGAATGACAGAGGCTACATAGGTACCAATGACAATAAATAAATCGAAGACAAGAACTATCCATCTGGAGAGAAACCGATCCGAATTCCGTAGGATAAATTTCCTAATCATAGGCTTGGCCGTTAATTTCTAATCTCCTTTCCCCCAACCACGGTCAAAGGTAGGAAAAAAAATAAGCTTCTCCTTGGTTCAAAGCTTGATTCAGAATAATTCACACTAATACAATCCTTAGCTCTGAAAACTTAAAACAAGCTTAACTGCAGCGATTTTGACAGTCAATTTTTGACTACCCAAGGTTTTTGGTTTTGCGAGCAAATTTACTAATCAATAGGATAAAACATAGTCTTTGTTCTCCAGTTCCACCTCAAAAAAATAGTGGTTCAAAATAGATTTATAACTATATCCCCTTTTGCTCATTTCGATTGCCCCATCTTGGGATAAACCTACCCCATGTCCAAAACCCTTACCTTTTAAAAGCACTTCATCTCCGTCTAATTCAATGGTGAAATACGTGGAACGGAGCTTAAAATCATGTCTAACCGTTGTAAGCTTTAAACTCTTCCCTTTATAGCTAAAGTTCTTTTGCCTTTCTTTCTGTTCAAAGTTCAACAATGCCTTTTGTAAGTCGGCGTCGTTTTTAACACCAAACATTCGAGCGAAATAGGAAAAGAAACGCTGTGAATTAATTCTCTTCTCCCAGGAATAAGAGCCAACGCCAATACTGAAACTGTCGATTTTCGACTTTAGCTCGGGAACTGGCTTTAACCAAACATCTTCGGAATTGACGGTCATTCCACCGCTATTAGCATGAAACACGCTAAGGATCAAACTGCAATCTTTATTGACCAATATCGTATCTCGTGTGGCGGCAACCGCTTTAAGAATCAAATCCCTATGGGTATAATGTGCTTTGGAAAAGTACACCTGAGAACTTACATCATCCTTTAGATTATAGCCCTCAGCTTCATGCTTTCCCAGATTTCGTAAGGCAAAAGTTCTGGCTAAAACCGCCTGAGCTTTAAAGAATTCCAGTTCTGGAACATGGCCTGCTTCACTTTCTACCACTCCAGCTACATAGTGCTCTAAGTCAACAATGTTAACAATCTGAATCTGACCTCCGCGAACCAAAGCTCTTACCCCACCAAAATAGCTGCGATTGCGCTTATTAGCGGTTATTCTGAATTGATGCAAGCTATCCAGTCCTTCGAAATAAAGACCTTCATACTCACCTAAACTTTCATCGCCTAGCTTTAACTGCAGCCTCTTCCCTTTTACTGAAATCACAAAAGTTCGAGAAGGATCCTTGGGATAGATATCGTAAATCGTATCCAATACAGAACCATCCGAATGCAAGGCCAACAATCTGAATTTTGCACTATCCGGAGTAATCAGAAAGCGTTGAATCGCTTGATCAGAATACAATCGCACTTTTAAGTCTAATGCCTCAACCTTAGTTAAGGCCAGCATTAGCAGTACCCAAACAAAAAATTTATGCACTCGCATACTCTACTACTTCCTCCGCCGCTCTTTCTGAGGCGCCAGCTCCCCCGAGCTTTTCCTTTAATTCCTTATAATCTGCTAAAATAGCTGAACGAGTATCTTCCCTTAAACAATTCTGCAATTCAGCTTTTAAACGATCTTCCCTAAAATCATGTTGAATCAATTCAGTAACAACTTCACGATTCATTACCAGATTAACCAGTGAGATAAAATCAATCTTCACCAGGCGCTTAGCAATCTCATAACTAATGCGTGATCCCTTGTAGCAAACCACTTCGGGCACTTCAAATAAAGCTGTTTCCAGCGTGGCCGTTCCGGAAGTTACCAGGGCCGCATCCGCAATCTCCAGTATCTCATAGGTTTGACCGAAGATTATAGGCAAATTCTTGCGTGTACTCACCTCTTCATAAAAAGACAGGTCCTGAGAAGGAGCACCGGCTACAACCCAATTTAAGCCCATAGACTCAACCGTCTTGATCATCAAAGGAAGCATCGCTCGAATTTCTTGTTTTCGACTGCCGGGTAATAATGCAATAAGCGGAGCTTCGCTTAAACCCAAGCTGGCTCTTCTTTCATTGACGTCAAATTCAGGTCGATTCTGAATAGCATCCAATAAAGGATGCCCTACAAAGGAAACTTCCATATCAAAACGCCGGTAAAATTCTTGCTCGAAGGGCAAGATTGTAAGCATTAAACCTACGTCCCTTTTAATCTTATGAACTCTGCTTTGCTTCCAGGCCCAGATTTGAGGGGATATATAATAAACCACCTTCATGCCTTTCTGCCTGGCATATTCAGCAATGCGCATATTGAAGCCCGGATAATCGATAAGTACTAATACATCCGGTTTATAGTTGTCTATATCCGCTTTGCAGAATCGTAAGTTTCGTAAAATCGTACGGAGATTCAATAACACCTCCACGAAGCCCATAAAGGCCAAATCACGATAGTGCTTTACCAAATGTGCGCCCTGAGCCTGCATAAGATCTCCACCCCAGGCGCGAATCTCTGCCTGCGGATCCTTCTTAAATAAGGCTTTGATTAAGTTACTTCCGTGGAGATCGCCACTGGCCTCTCCGGCTATGATATAATACTTCAAGTAAAGCTCAATTTAGCCTCAAAATTACGCATCCCTTAAACTGACTTTCAAAGAGTTCAGAAAACTTTACAACAAGAATCTGTAGATAAACACTGCGGCTAAGAGCAATAAGGTGGCGCTTATTAAACCGCGGCCAAAATCCTCATTTTCAAAACGAAGCGCTACAAAAAACAAAGCGGCATTCGGCAACATGGTGATGGTCATCAATTGCATATTCAAATGCCTAACCTCACTAAAATCAAATCGTTGAATCGCCATGAGCTCCGGTCTGAACTGGGCGATCAAATACATACTTAAAAGAGGTACCAGCAAACCCGTAATAAAGCCGGCAATCAAAGTCCCTTTAGATTTCATACTACTAAAACGTGTTTTTCGCAGATCAGTATTAAAGATCCCAGGAAGTCAAGCGATTTAAATGCTCATGAGCGGTTAAATCACTTTTTACCGGCACCACACTAATATAATAGTCGGCCAAGGCCTGCTCATCATGATCCTTGGCGGCATCATAATTCACAAACTTTCCGGTTAACCAATAATAACTGCGATCACGTGGATCTTTGCGCGAATCAAATTCTTCTTCCCAATTACCACGCGATTGACGGGTCATTTTTATCCCCTTATAAGGCTCCCCCGTATATTTTGGAATGTTCACATTTAAAACCACATCTTGAGGTAAGCCTTCTGCTAAAACCTTAGCTGCAATTTTCTTGATATAGGGTAAGGCCGGCTTAAAGTCGGCGTCCCAGGCAAAATCGCAAAGGGAAAAGCCAATGGAAGGAATCCCCTCCAAACAACCTTCCATCGCTGCCGACATGGTTCCGCTGTAAATTACATTGATAGAGGCATTACTACCATGATTAATTCCACTTACAATCAGGTCGGGTTTGCGGTCCAGGACCACATTCACTGCCAACTTGACGCAATCCACCGGTGTACCACTGCAGCTGTATTCACTTTGAGGGCCTTCATCAATTCGAATCGGATCGCAGCGTAAAATTCCGGTAATAGTTATTGCATGCCCCATTCCGCTTTGAGGACTATCAGGTGCCACCACTACTACATCCCCCAAGTCATTCATGACCTTAATCAAATTGCGTATACCGGGAGCCGTAATTCCGTCGTCATTACATACCAGAATCAAGGGTTTTTCTGCCATTTCTTCAAATTATACCCAAAGCTATTACTATTCATTAAACCGGGCATAGGCTTTGCTCATTAAGCTCCTATAAATTGAACTAAAATGTACTGGATTATAATAATTGGCTTCATGTTTATCGGCTTTCTGGTGCAAAACCGCCTCAAAGCTAAATTTCAGAAATACAGCCAAATCAGCTTACACAATGGCCTCAGTGGTAAAGAAATCGCTGAAAAAATGCTCCATGATCACGGCATCTATGATGTTCAGGTGATCTCCACCCCCGGTCAGCTAACCGACCATTACAATCCCAAAAACAAAACGGTAAATCTTAGTGATTGGGTTTACGATCAACGCTCAGTGGCAGCTGCAGCGGTAGCGGCTCATGAGGTTGGCCATGCCGTTCAACATGCAAAAGCATACAGCTGGTTAAGCTTTCGATCTGCCATGGTTCCCATTGTTAGCTTCAGCTCTCGAATTATGCAATACATATTCCTTGCTATGCTCCTGGGAGCCTTTGTGGTTAATATGTTCCCCTTCGAATATGTTATCTACACCATGATTGCCCTGCAAGCCACTATCACCTTATTTAGTGTAGTAACCTTACCGGTAGAATACGACGCCAGCAATCGAGCTTTGGCCTGGATGCAGCAAAAAGGAATAACCGGTCATGGAGAACATGCCATGGCGAAAGATGCCTTAAACTCTGCTGCCAACACCTATGTGGTGGGAGCCTTGGCTTCAATTACTCAATTGGCCTATTACCTCTCCTTTTTAGGGGGTGATGATTAAGTCTTATTAATCCTATTTATAAGCCATCCTTAGGGGTGGCTTTTTTTTTGGGCGGCTTGTGGGCTATTTACTCCAAATCCTCGGTCCCTTGCTGGCATCCGCCAGGTCTTGCGGGGCCTCCCTCTGTACGGCTCCTCATCCCGCGTCTGCTACAGCCCCTGCCCTCCGAGTTTTTCGCTCCTATCCCGGCCGCAAAATCATCTTTTTTCAACTAAAGTTTTAGTTTCAACTATATTTTTAGTTTATTTGTATCAAATTGTGAGCATGACTTTAAAAGAACTAACTAAAGCGGAAGAAGAAATCATGCATTTCTTATGGCAACTCGAAGCCGCCAGCGTAAAGGAAATCATTGCAGAAATGGATATACCCAAACCCGCTGTCAATACTGTTTCTACCATCGTGCGCATTCTGGAGCAAAAAGGCTTTGTAGACCATCGCCCCCAAGGCAGAGGCTATCAATACTTCCCTCTAATCAGTAAGGAAGAATATCAAAAGTTCTCCATGAATAAACTCATGAAGTCCTATTTCGGCGGAAGCCTCAGTAAAATGGTAAGCTTCTTTGTGGAAAAGGAGAAGCTGGACACCAATGAACTGGATGATATTCTCAAGATCATTGAGAAAAATCGCAAGCAATCATGATTCTCAGCATTCTATATTACCTGCTCTTTAGTGGTCTTTTTTACCTCCTCTATCGACTGCTTTTTGCCCGCTTAAGCTTTCACCGGCTTAATCGAATCTTATTGCTGGTCCTCCCAATAACCGCCTTGGCAATCGCCTTAATTGCCCCAAATTTCAGTTTGAACCTGAGTCCGGAAAATCTTCCGGTTTGGCAGTTACCCGAAATCCAAATTGAAGGTCAGAGGATAAATCTTCAAGAAGCAGCGCAAATCCAAATCCCTCCCACCTGGACCCTCATATATATTTTAGGTATCAGTTTATCTCTGGTCTATTTTGCCTCGGGCTTATTCCAATTACGGCGCATCTTAAAAGCCTCTGAAGTGCAGCATAAAGAATCCTATAAACTGTATTGGACTTCCGCCATTTCCTCTGCCTTTTGCTTTGGTCCTTATATTTTTCTTCCGCTCTCCTTTAAAGATCGAGAGGACTTGCATTTGCTTATCGAACATGAAATCCGACATCAGAAGATGGCCCATGTTTGGGACCGTATCTACTACAAAATCCTTAATACCCTTTTGTGGTTCGACCCCTTTTTGCATGCTATGGCCCGAGAACTGCGCCAGGTGCATGAATATGAAGTGGATGCCAACCTCATTCAAAATCAAAATATTGAAGATTATGCGCATACGCTGCTCCGCAGCACCCTGGGTGCCGACCTTAAATTTCCGGAAAAGGCCCTCGCTCCCAGTCCCTTTTTTAATTCATCCTTAATTAAATCCCGAATTACCATGATGTATTCAAATCAAAGTCAGCCCTGGCGTAAAGCTTTATACACGCTCCTTATCCCTATGGCCATTAGTATGAGTCTTTTCGCTTGTAATAAAACCGATGACTCCAACACCGCAGTAGTTACCAAAGTAGAAGAAAAGAGTTTAGACCTGGCCGAGGTTGATGAATTGCCCATCGCTGGCAGCTGTAGTGAAGCCTCCAGTGCTGAAGATCGCAAAGCCTGCGTTTTTCAAAGTATTTCCGAGCATATCATTAACAACTTCAGTTACCCTGAATTAGCCAAATCGGAAGGCTTAGAAGGCAATATTTATGTAGCCTTTGTTATTGAGAAAAATGGAAGCATCAGCGAAGTAGAGATCGTACGTAGCCTAAGCACCAGTTCCGAAGCTGAAGAAACCGCTCGAGAACAAGCTGAAACACAAGCTAAATCTCTGGTGGCAAGTATTCCAAGCTTTACCGCCCCGGCTAAAAAAGATCAGGAGGCTGTACGCTTAAAAATGATCATTCCTATTCAGTTGAAATTGAAATGAACCGGATGTCTTAACATCTTACAATCAAAAAAGCCCGACCTGTTGGTCGGGCTTTTTAGTTCTATTCCTGTTTCGGTTAATCCGAACTAGGCTTGTCCTTGAGGTCCTCCAAAATTCATGGGGAAAGCCTGTGATTCCATATCACGAATTTCTCCGTGTTGGGCTTCGTAGCGCGCGATATTATCGCCTAAGGCACGTAATAATCGCTTTGCATGTTGGGGAGTTAGTACTACCCGCGACTTCACTTTTGCTTTAGGCACACCAGGCATAACCCGGATAAAATCTACTACGAACTCACTGGGCGAGTGATTTATAATCGCCAGGTTGGAATACTGTCCTTCCGCGATCTCTTCACTCAATTCCACATTAATTTGCCCTTCCTGGGCTTGAGCTTGCATTGAAGCTTTATTAGAATCCTCAGCCATGATTTAAACCTTTTCTTCTACGTTCAAATCCTGGATGGACTTCAATTTCTCATACTCTTCTTTAGAGCCTACGATAATACGCTCGTACTCCTTCATACCGGTACCGGCAGGAATCTTATGACCTACGATCACATTTTCCTTCAGACCTTCAAGGAAGTCACGCTTACCGTTCACTGCAGCTTCATTCAGAACCTTAGTGGTTTCCTGGAAGGAAGCAGCAGAGATAAAGCTCTTCGTTTGCAGAGACGCACGGGTAATACCTTGCAATACGGGTTTAGCGGTAGCTGGATTAGCATCACGCGCTTCTACCAATTGCTTGTCGGCACGACGCAATAATGAGTTCTCATCACGTAAACGACGAGCGGTAATAATCTGACCTGCTTGTAAGGTTTCAGAATCACCCGCTTCAACTACTACCTTCTTATCGAAGATCCAGTCGTTTTGCTCGATAAAGTCATTCTTGTGTACCAGGCTTTTCTCCAAGAACAGGGTATCACCCGGATCTTGGATATCCACCTTACGCATCATCTGACGAACGATAGTTTCGAAGTGTTTATCGTTAATCTTCACACCCTGTAAGCGGTATACCTCTTGAATTTCATTCACCAGGTATTCCTGAACACGATTTGGTCCCTGGATAGCGAGGATGTCGGCCGGAGTAATTGCCCCTTCTGAAAGTGGCATACCCGCACGAACATAATCATTCTCCTGTACCAGAATCTGCTTACTTAAGTTGATCAGATACTTCTTCAATTCACCAGTACGGCTCTCTACGATAATCTCGCGGTTACCACGCTTGATTTTACCATAAGATACCACACCATCAATCTCAGATACCACTGCAGGGTTAGATGGGTTACGTGCTTCGAACAACTCGGTTACGCGTGGCAGACCACCGGTAATATCACCTGCTTTTGCAGATTTACGTGGAATCTTAACCAAGGTTTTACCCGATTTGATGCTATCGCCATCTTCCACAATAATGTGGGCTCCTACAGGTAGGGTATAATGCTTCAACTCTTTACCTTCTTTGTCAAGAATGGCAATAGTTGGAATCATTTTCTTATTACGGGTTTCGGAGATTACTTTCTCCATGAAACCAGTTTGCTCATCGATCTCTACTCGGTAAGTAAAGCCTTGTTCAATGTCAGCGAACTTAATAGTACCCGACATCTCAGAGATAATAACCGCGTTAAATGGATCCCATTGGCATACCACATCGCCCTTGCTTAATTTATCTCCGTCTTGTCTGTACAAGAATGAGCCGTAAGGCACATTACTTGTCATCAAGTTGATACCAGTTTTATTGTCTACCAAGCGGAATTCACCGGTACGACCAATTACGATATCCACAGGGTTTCCTTCGTTGTCCTCACCTTTTACAGTACGAACATCTTCCAGAACTACAGTACCATCAAATTTGGCTTTGATTGAAGATTCCTCCGAAACGTTACCCGCAGTACCCCCTACGTGGAAAGTACGCAGAGTAAGCTGTGTTCCTGGTTCTCCAATAGACTGCGCAGCAATTACACCTACAGCCTCACCCATTTGAACTTTCTTACCGGTCGCTAAGTTTCTACCATAACATTTGGCACAAATACCGCGCTTGCTCTCACAAGTAAGTGCAGAACGTACTTCTACCATTTGAATAGCAGACTCTTCGATACGACGAGCTTCATCTTCCGAAATCATGTCACCAGACTTCACATACACTTCGTTGCTGATAGGATCTACCACATCGTGTAAAGAAGTACGACCGATGATACGATCGAATAATGGTTCTACAACCTCCTCGTTTTTCTTCAAGGCAGTTACTTCTAATCCTCGTAAGGTTTCGCAATCCTCTTCGGTGATAATCACGTCCTGAGCTACGTCTACCAAACGACGAGTTAGGTAACCTGCATCCGCAGTTTTCAATGCGGTATCTGCCAAACCTTTTCGAGCACCGTGAGTAGAAATAAAGTACTCGAGAATTGACAAACCTTCTTTAAAGTTCGCAATAATCGGGTTCTCGATAATCTCACCACCTGAGGAACCAGATTTCTGAGGTTTAGCCATCAGGCCACGCATACCGGAAAGCTGACGAATCTGCTCTTTAGATCCCCGTGCACCGGAGTCGAGCATCATGTAGATTGGGTTAAAACCTTGACGATCCGAAGACAGGTAGTGCATGGCACGCTCAGTTAAACGAGCATTGGTGTTGGTCCATACGTCAATTACCTGATTGTAACGTTCGTTGTTGGTAATAAGACCCATATTATAAGATCCTAAGATCTCTTCAATCTGAGATTCTGCATTGCTAACCAGCTCGTCTTTCTCTTGTGGGATAATGATATCACCTAAGGAGAAGGACAAACCACCACGGAAGGCAGTCATAAATCCAAGTTGCTTAATGTTATCCAGGAAGTCTGCTGTGGTAGGCACGTCAGTTGCTTTCAGGATATCGGAAATAATTCCGCGTAAAGCTTTCTTGGTTAATACTTCGTTGATGTAACCTACATTTTCAGGTACCACTTTATTGAAAAGGATACGACCGAAAGAGGTTTCAATCACTTTGTATTTCAATTCGCCGTCCTCTTCTACACGAGCACGAACGCGAACCTTAGCGTTCAATTCTACGCGACCTTCGTTGAAAGCGATTTCCGCTTCTTCAGCCGAGTAGAAAGTTAGACCTTCACCTTTAACCTTAAGGGTTTCATCACTTACACGCATCTTGGTCATATAGTACAGACCCAAAACCATGTCTTGAGAAGGTACGGTAATCGGAGATCCGTTTGCCGGGTTCAAGATGTTGTGAGAAGCCAGCATTAACATTTGCGCTTCCAAAACAGCTGCTGAACCTAAAGGTAAGTGAACTGCCATCTGGTCACCATCGAAATCCGCGTTAAATGCGGTACAGGCTAAGGGGTGTAATTGAATAGCCTTACCCTCAATCATCTTAGGCTGGAAAGCCTGGATACCTAGACGGTGAAGAGTTGGGGCCCGGTTTAATAATACCGGATGACCTTTCATTACGTTCTCCAAAATATCCCATACAACTGGCTCGCGCTTGTCGATGATCTTCTTGGCTGATTTTACAGTTTTTACAATACCGCGCTCAATCAGCTTACGAACGATAAATGGCTTATACAGTTCTGCGGCCATATCTTTTGGAAGACCACATTCATGCAATTTCATTTCAGGACCTACAACGATAACCGAACGAGCGGAGTAATCCACACGTTTACCAAGTAAGTTCTGACGGAAACGACCTTGCTTACCTTTTAATGAATCCGAAAGAGATTTCAAGGCACGGTTGTTATCCGTTTTAACTGCAGATGCTTTACGCGTGTTGTCGAAAAGTGAATCTACAGCCTCTTGCAACATCCGTTTCTCATTACGAAGAATCACTTCAGGAGCTTTAATCTCCATCAAGCGCTTCAAACGGTTGTTACGGATAATTACCCGACGGTATAAGTCGTTCAAGTCCGAAGTAGCGAAACGACCACCATCCAATGGAACTAATGGACGTAATTCTGGTGGAATTACCGGAACCACTTTCACTACCATCCACTCTGGACGGTTCTCAATACGGGTATTGGCATCACGGAAAGCTTCTACAACTACCAGACGTTTTAAAGCTTCTTGCTTACGTTGCTGAGAAGTTTCAGTATTAGCTTTATTCCGTAATTGGTATGAAAGTGAATCCAAATCCAAACGACTTAATAAGTCGATCAAGGCTTCACCACCCATTTTGGCGATGAATTTATTGGGATCACTATCTTCCAAATATTGGTTTTCTACCGGAAGACGCTCCAATGCATCCAGGTATTCCTCTTCAGTAAGGAATTCCATGTAAGTCATGGGGCTACCATCTTCCTTAGTGGCGTTACCAGCTTGGATAACTACATAACGCTCGTAGTAGATGATCATCTCCAACTTCTTGGTAGGCAAGCCGAGGAGATAACCGATTTTGTTAGGTAATGATTTGAAGTACCAGATATGTGCTACCGGTACTACCAAATTGATGTGACCTACGCGCTCGCGACGTACCTTTTTCTCGGTAACTTCCACACCGCAACGATCACAAACGATTCCTTTATATCGAATACGCTTGTACTTACCACAAGCACATTCATAATCTTTTACCGGACCGAAAATACGCTCACAGAAAAGACCATCGCGCTCTGGTTTGTGCGTACGATAGTTAATGGTTTCAGGTTTGAGCACCTCCCCGAAAGAACGCTCCAACAAGTACTCGGGCGAAGCCAAGCTGATGGTAATGCTCTTAAAGGCGGAGTTGAATGTGCTTTTATCGTTTTTCCTCAATGACATCTTCCAGGAATTAAATTCGTACTAATTAATCGAGGGTAACTTTCAGTCCCAATCCATTCAGTTCATGCAACAATACATTGAAAGACTCCGGAATTCCGGGCTCTGGCATTGCATCACCACGAACGATGGTTTCGTAAGTCTTGGCACGTCCAACAACGTCGTCCGACTTAACAGTTAGGATCTCGCGCAGGATATTGGAAGCACCGAAGGCCTCAAGTGCCCAAACCTCCATTTCTCCGAAACGCTGACCTCCAAACTGAGCTTTACCACCCAATGGCTGTTGTGTAATGAGGGAGTAAGGTCCAATAGAACGAGCGTGCATTTTGTCGTCGATCATGTGACCTAATTTGATCATATAGATCACCCCTACGGTAGCAGCCTGGTGGAAACGCTCTCCGGTACCACCATCATAAAGGTGGGTATGTCCGAAGCGTGGTACTCCAGCCTCATCAGTGTATTTATTGATCTCGTCTAAGCTAGCACCATCGAAAATCGGAGTGGCAAATTTGCGACCCAAGCGTTTTCCGGCCCATCCTAATACGGTCTCATAAATCTGACCGATGTTCATCCGTGAAGGTACACCCAATGGATTCAGTACGATATCTACCGGAGTACCGTCTTCGAGGAACGGCATATCCTCTTGACGTACAATACGTGCTACAATACCCTTGTTACCGTGACGACCTGCCATCTTATCACCTACTTTCAGCTTACGCTTCTTAGCGATATAAACTTTGGCCATTTTCACGATACCTGAAGGTAATTCGTCTCCCACGCTAATGGTAAACTTCTGACGCTTGTAAGCACCCAGGTAATCGTTGTACTTAATTTTAAAGTTGTGCAACAAGGTTGCGATCAACTCATTTTTATCAGAATCAGTAGTCCAAACTCCACCAGTTACACGGGTGTAGTCATCAATTCCGTTCAGAATCTTCTGAGTAAACTTGGTTCCTTTAGGAATTACTACTTCATTCAAATCGTTTTCAACACCCTGACTGGTTTTACCAGCAACCAGGATCGAAAGTTTTTCGAGGAATTTCTGACGCAGTACTTCAACTTGCATATTGAATTCCTGATCCAATTTCTCGATCTCTTCCTTGTCTTGTAAACGAGTCTTTTTGTCTTTACGCGCTAAGGCAAAGAGCTTCTTGTCGATAACCACACCATTCAATGAAGGTGAAGCTTTCAAAGAGGCATCCTTAACATCACC
>DLRW01000041.1:15257-160420 GCA_002501205.1 Flavobacteriales bacterium UBA7878 | reverse complement strand
AAGCTTTAGTCCGGCCTCCAATCCCTTGACCTATCAATGGACGCAGCTTTACGGCCCATCGGCGGCCAGCCCTGGCAATGCAACAATGGCCATAAGTTCCCTTCAAAACCTACAAAAAGGGGTTTATAAATACCGCCTGGAAGTAGATAATGGCTCGCATTCGGATCAGGATGAGGTTTATATTATTGTGGGTGATAATAACAATGTTCCGCCTACCGCTGCCTTTTTAAGTCCGGCCCAGGGTTCACGCTTTGTAGAGGGTGAAACGGTAACGCTACAGGCTACGGCCAATGATTTAAACGATAGCATACAAAAGCTGGATTTTTACCTCAATGGGCAATTGTTCCAAAGCTTTAACAGCCGGCCTTATAATTTGAATTGGACCGCTCAATTGGGCCCAGCGCAATGGCGCCTATTAGCCTATGATCATTTGGGCGATTCGGCCTGGTCGGCGCCCTTAACTTTAGAGATTGATACTGCACCTTCTTGCGAAGGAACCAGCCATAATGGGGATTTTTCCTGGAAGTTTTCATCGGACGATACTAATCCCACCCTCACCTTTATTCCTTCTCAAGCGGGAGTAGGTGTGCCGACCTGTATTCTGTATTATGGCACTAATCCAGGGGCTTTGCCGGGTTATCCGGTTACACCCAATCAGCCCTACCAGCTTAATGCGAATAAGGGCGATTTGATTTATTTCTACTATACTTACTCCTATCCGGGTGCCGGGGAACGTAACAATTCGGCCAATAAAGACAGTTATGTGGTAGGTACATGCAGTGATATTGGCTTGGCCGAAAATTGGGAGGAGCAAATTGCAGTTTATCCCAATCCTAGTACTGATCAATTTTACATTGACCTCATAGAAGCCGGAGCGCATATTAGCGTATATGACCTTCGCGGAAAGCTAATCCTGGAAAAGGAGGTACAAGGCCGAAAAGGAGAAATTAATTTAGAAGGCCGAGCGGAAGGCTTGTACTTCTTAAAGCTTAACAAGGATGGAAAATCAGCGACTTTCAAAATTGTTTTACACAAATACTAAGGCTCTTAAAGCGGGCTTATTAGGCTTTGCACTACTCGCTACTTCAGCCTGTGATCAGCCTAAGACTACAAATGCGGCCTCTATACTCGGAAACCCCGATTATCAGGCCATAGCCTATGGTGGCTATCGAAATGTAGATCGATCTCAAGCGCCAAGCATGGCAGAATTAAAGGAGGATCTAAAGATTCTTCATGCCATGGGGATTCGCGTTTTACGCACCTATCATGCCCGCTTGTATGAGCATACCCCGCGCTTATTGGCGGCGATAAGCGAAATGAAGAGCGAAGACCCCAATTTTGAAATGTATGTAATGTTGGGGGCTTGGATACAATGTGAGGGTGCCTGGACGGATAATCCTCAACATTTAAAGGGTGATTTAAAGGAGAACAAGGCAGAAATTGATCAGGCCATTCGTTTGGCGCAGCAGTATCCGGATATCGTTAAAATAATTGCAGTAGGAAACGAGTCGATGGTGCATTGGGCCGCAAGTTATCACGTGCATCCGCGGATTGTTTTAAAATGGGTGCAGCGTTTACAAGGGCTTAAAGCCGAGGGGATTTTAGGCGATGATCTTTGGATTACTAGTTCCGATAATTTCGCCTCCTGGGGTGGGGAAGGGCCCGAATATCATGTGCCGGCCCTGGATTCCTTAATCGCAGCAGTAGATTATCTCAGTGTGCATTCTTATCCTTTTCACGATAGCCATTACAATCCGCAATGGTGGCAATTGGAAGCCAGCGCAGATAGCCTTAAGAATGATTCCTTGATAAATGCCGCCATTCAAAAAGCTTTGGATCGGGTGCAAAGTCAATTGACTGCGGTGGCCCATTATGTGGAATCCTTAGGTTTGGATAAGGAAATCCATATTGGCGAAAGTGGCTGGGCCAGTGGAGATAATCACCTTTATGGCGATAAGGGCTCGCATGCGGCCGATGAGTATAAGCAAATGCTCTATTATCAGGGACTGCGCAAAATGGCCGATTCCTTAGGGATGTCTTGCTTTTATTTTGAAGCCTTTGATGAGCCCTGGAAAGATGGGCAAAACCCAGCTGGTTCCGAAAATCACTTTGGTTTATTCACGGTAGAGGGACAGGCGAAAATGCCCATTTGGAATTTGGTGGATCAAGGTCTTTTTGAAGGATTAAGTCGGGCTGGAAATCCCATCCGGAAAAGCCATCAAGGTAATGGGGAAAGTCTAAGGGACTCCGCTTTAATACCTCCTTATAAGTCTCGATAAAGCAAAGAAAGCGCCTTAAGGGGCGCTTTCTTTGATTGTATTTCGGATTCCGATTTATTGGAAAACCCGAACATAGTCTACTGCCATCTGTTGCGGGAAAACGGTGCTGGCATTAGGGCTGCCAGGCCAGTCGCCTCCCACGGCAACGTTAAAGATGAAGAAGAATTTTTCCTGAAACTCGCTCAGAGCCGCAGGGGTTATATCAATTTGATGGAATTGGGTATCATCAAAATACCAGGTAATGGCATTGGCATCCCAAACAATGGAGTACACGTGGAATTCTTGGGAAAGCTTACCAGAGCTGTTGCGAATGGAACCGCCAAAATCAGCTTTGGTGCCATTATTATCCCAGTGCACGGTGCCAAAGCAATATTCATCACCACGGTTGGGCCCATTTCCACCTACCATTTCCATAATGTCGATTTCGCCACAAGCGGGCCAGCCCACACTGTTAAAATTGTCGCCCAGCATCCATAAGGCAGGCCATAAACCTTGACCTTCGGGTAGGGCTGCGCGAATGTCGATGCGGCCGTATTTAAAGCTTTGCATGCCACGGGTTACAATGCGGGATGAAGTATAATTCCGGCCACCGAAAGTTTCGTTTTTAGCAGTGATTACTAAATAGCCGTCTTTTACTTCAGTATTTTCAGCACGATAGTACTGCAGTTCATTATTTCCCCAGCCATTACCACCGGTGCCAATTTCATGAGTCCAATCGCTGGAAAGGCTGCTGCCTTCAAACTCATCATTCCATACAAGAGTATATCCGGGATAAGTTAGGGGAGTAGTATAGCCGGTAGTAGGGATACCACCACCGCCTCCGCCACCACCGGAGCTTACTTCAACGCTTACCGAATCTATTACTTCGGCATAGTACTCAAAACTGGCATAGGCCCGACCGCGAATGGTGTAAGTACCGCTTTCGCTGAAGGTATAGGAAGCTTGTCCATCCTGACTATCCAAGATAACTGTTTTGCTACCTTCTTCGATAAAGACACGATAGTAATTGGTGAAATTGGCGGTCATGCTTATTTCAACCAAACCCTCGGTGCTATTGGAAACATTGAGGTCCATGCGCAAATTGGTCGGTCGAATGATCTCTACCGTAGAGGAGCTATCATCCCCGCAGCCCCATAGACCGAGGCTTAATAGTCCTAATAGTAAAAAGCGAATCTGCTTCATTTCGGTGTTTTTTTGGATAGGAAAAAAAGGGGTGGCAAAATACCACCCCAATTTATCGGAACTTACTCTTGTTTAATGTCGTCGACATAGAATACGTCGGCAGTGGTAATGCCCCATCCGGGGAAGATTACCAGGCGACCAAAGTCAGCGGCCGCTCCTGTAAAGTCGAAGCTCAACTCTTCCCAGCTATTGGTTTGAGTAATGTGAGCATCTACCTCTACAAAATTGTTAGAGTTGGTTTTGTCTTCTAATTTTAAACGGAAGGTACCGGTGTCAGAAGCCCAAACTTTAAGCTTAATCATGCTTTGAGTACTGAAGTCTAAATTGTTTTTCAGGTTTACATACTGACCGGCCCAGGTTTCGTTTCCGTGGGTTACTTCCATCACCTTGCTGCTGGTATTAATACCGCTCATATCAGGATTAGAAATGTACTGGTAACCACCGTTTCCGAAGGTAGTCCAGGTAGGTTCTACACTTTCGAAATCTAGAGGTAAGTCAGGATCTTCTGCGGGATTAGGGTTACTATTATAGCCTTCAGGAACCAAACGAATGTACCAGGTTAGCGCAGGGTTGCTGGCTTTGGTGTCTACAAAGCTTAACCATAGCTCGTTTTCTTCCAGGCTAATTACGGTATAGGTACGAGTACCCGCCCAGTAGCCAATCATGGCATCGCCACTAATGGTAAGGGTAGTATCGCTACCGCTGTCGTTCAAGGTCCAGGTTTCTCCCATTTGATCGGGGAAAGCCGCAATGTAATCTGCAACTGGAGAAGCAGTAGTATCGTCAAAAGGAGCGATACCGGCATGTTCAGCATTTACATATACACCACCACCGGTAACCTGATCGAAACCAAAGCCATTGAGGTGGAAGGTATAACGGTCATTGTACATATCTGCACCCGCTTTTTCATTGGCTTGGGCAGCGTACCATTCCGGGTAACGACCGGCGGCACCAATAGGATCAGGGCCTACACCAAAGTGTGCAGGGCTAGCTGAGTCTACCGCCCAGGTTTTGCTGGATCCTCCGGTAAGGAGGGCAAAAAGTGGATTATTGATTAAGCTAGGATCATCCTGAGCAATTACGATGGTTTGAGTACTGGAAGCACTACCACCGGAATTTTGTACAGTAAGGGTAACATCATAACTACCGGCAAAAGGATAGGTGGCCGATACATTGCTACCGGAACCGGTAGAGCCATTTCCGAAATCCCAACTGGCGGCCAGTGAAGAATTGGAGGCAGTAAATTCAATGATGTTGTCGCTGCTGGCTGAGGCCTGATAAGTAAAGGCAGCATCAGCCTGGCTAGGTGGTTGACCTAAAGTAGGCTCATCATCTTCCTTACAAGCGGAAGCCACCACAAGCAAGCCCATGCTTATCCAAAGGCTTGTTTTTGAGAAAATGGATTTAACGTTCATTATTTGAGGTTTAGTAGTTATTAGACAGTTTTAAATATTCTATTAATAGCCGGAGTTTTGATTCCAATTTCCACCGCTGAGGTCAATCTCTACTTGGGGAATCGGGAATACTTCATGCTTACCGCTTACAAAGCCGTCAATTTCATTGGCTGCTTGGCCGGTTCTAACCAGGTCGAAGAAACGATGCCCTTCACCTGCCAGTTCATAATTGCGTTCTTGCCAAATTTCTTGGGTAAGGGTGGTACCACCAGAACTTAATGGCCCCAGGCCAACCCGATTGCGTACTTCATTAACATAAATAAGAGCTTGAGGATCGTTACCATTGCGATTATGGGCCTCAGCCGCCATCAATAGCACATCGGCATAGCGAATTACTTTATAGTTCAAGGGGCTGGTAAGGTCATCATCCGGTAAACCTAGTTCTGACTTACGCTTGATGTACTTGTTATTGTAGTATCCAGTATGGCCACCGCCACCGGTTGCATAACTGATAGAGCCAGGATCGGGCTGCAGGTTGATAAATGAATCCAGGTTTAGCACCGATGCATCTCTACGGGGATCATTGGGATCGAAACTATTGTAGAGCTTGGCAGTAGGTAAATTATACGAGTTGCCATCGGCATAATAAGGACCTTCGTACTGACGAATACCATTGAAACCGGCGGCAGCATTACCTTCCAGGCAGATGAGGCAATCGTAGCTACCTCCTTCCAAATTGGAGTATTCTACATCAAATACTGTCTCCGAATTGTCTTCATTGGCCGCAAACCAAAGGTCTTCGAAATTACCCATTAGGCTGTAAGGACCTTCGTTAACTACGCGATCTAAAACCGTAGCGGCCTGTCCAAATTTGTTTTGATAGAGGTAAACCTTTCCTAAAAGAGAAAGGGCAGCACCCTTATCTACCCGACCTTTTACAGGCTGGTTCCAGGGTAAATTGTTAACGGCATATTGTAAATCACTTTCAATCTGAGAATAAATTTCACTGGCGCTATTACGATCGAGGGTGGTTACCTCTTCTGCGCCGATGCGCTTATCGATAATCAGGGGCATGGCGCCGAAATAGCGCACCAATTCGAAATAATAATAGGCGCGTAAAAAGCGGGTTTCCCCGATGATTACTTCTTTACCTTCGAAATTGGTTTTGTCTTTATACTCCATGATGTAGTTGCAACGCGCAACACCGGCATAATTAAAGCGCATGATGTCGCGCAGTTCATTATTAACCGCATCGTGGTTCATTTGATCGATTTCATGTAAACCTTCGGTGTCGGTTACAGACTCACCACCGGCAATGGAATTATCAGAAGCGATTTCGCCAATCCATTGAGTGAGGTAAGAAGCTTGCAAAAGATCGTAGGCGCCAATCAGGGCCAACTCATAATCTTGCTCGGAGTTAAAATAGTTTTCCGCATCCTGAGCATAGGCAGGTTGCACATCCAGATACTTTTCGCAAGAAGAAAAAGAAATCAGGATTAAGAAAAGGGCTAAAAATAGTCTTGTTGATTTCATGATGATCTCCTTTTAAAATTTCAGGTTAAAACCACCCATAATTGTGCGGGCCTGGGGATAGAATCCATAGTCGACCCCAGCGGCCAGTGTACCTCCAAAGTTTCCAATATCCGGGTCATAACCCAGGTAATTGGTTAAGGTGTAGAGGTTATTAGCACTGATGTAAATTCGTAAGGATTCCACTTTGGCGCCACCTAACCATTTTTTAGGCAGGGTATAACCAAACTGGATATTCCGCAGGCGCACAAAAGAACCGTCTTCTACATAGAAATCGGAGAATACGTTATTTCGATTGCTTCCGGTAGTAACCCGTGGATAGATGTCGGTAGAGCCGGCACCATTCCAACGGTTAATTACATAGTTCAATTGGTTGGCATAAGGCTGCTGACGCTCGTAGTTACGAATGATTTCCTGACCCAATGCGGCATATACGTTTCCGGCTAAGTCAAAGCCTTTATAACGAATGTTAAAATTGAAACCAATGGTAAGGTCTGGAATCGGAGAACCGATTTTCACCTTATCCGAATCATCACTAAAGTTAATCTGACCATCCCCATTTTGATCTACAAAGCGCAAATCTCCGGGCTTGGCACCCGCTTGAGTAACGCTGGCATTGTCAATCTCAGCCTGAGTTTGGAAAATTCCGTCGGTTTCATAACCAATGAAATAACCAATAGGTTGGCCTACTTCGAAACGAGTGGCTACTACACCACCTACACCAAAGGAGGCACCGGGAATAAAGTCAACGCCATCAGGAACGCGTACCACCTCGTTTTTGAGAGTGGTCAGGTTTAAGTTGGCGTCAAAAACCCAGGGACGTGTAGGGTTGCTATGGTAACCCAATTCGAATTCCATACCGCGGTTCGAAACGTCGCCGGCATTTACATAAGGAGGATAACCGCCGGCACCATAAGTTCCGAGCAAGGCAGATACTGCAGGTTGGAACAGCAGGTCCTGGGTGTTTTTAACAAAGTAGTTGAAGGTGAAGCTCAAGTCTCTCAAGAAATTGAAATCGAGGCCCACATTAAACTGATGAGTGGTTTCCCATTTTAAGTCGGGGTTAGAACCGCGACCAATGGCCACACCATTGGTAATAACATCATTGAGGATGTATACGCCTTCGCCGTTGAGCAAGGCACGGTAGGCGAAGTTGGGGATCTGGTCATTACCAGAAATACCATAAGACATCCGCAGTTTACCGAAATCCATCCAATCCAGATTTAAGCCTTCCCAAAACACTTCATCACTAAAGATCCAGGCACCGGAAAAGGCCGGGAAAATACCCCAGCGATTATTGGCTCCGAATTTGGAAGAGCCATCACGACGGACGATAGCGGAGAATAAATAGCGATTGTGCAAGCTGTATTCTGCACGCAGGAAGGAAGATAGCAGGCGTTCTTCGTATTGGAAGGAACCGGCATTATTTAAAAAGCCGCCATCGGCCTGGTTGGCGGAGATGTCGGCAAAGTCAATCGAGTTATTGGGGATATTGTAGGCGGTGGCATTTAAACCATTTCCGCTGCGGGTAAATACCGATACCCCTAAGGTGCTTTTTACCTTGTGAATTTTGTTGAAGGTATGATCATAGTTCAAGAAGCCTTCGTAGGTAAGGTCAACATAGGTATCGCGGTTTTCATACACACTAGCGCCACGTTCAAGGAATACACTGTCGGCAATTTCTACCATCGGGGCATCCAGATCTTCGTTGGCGGCAGTGTTTTGCGCTTTACCAGGGCCGTACCATACAAGAGGAGAGAAGGTTTTTCCGTCTACCAGAGCCACATTATAGTTGAAGCGATTGGTAAGGGTGAAGTCTTCATTTATGGTGTACACCAGTTCCTCCTTACCTACAAATTTGTTGGTGTTGGAGCGGTTGTAGGTGTTTTCCATTTGTGCCAGAGGGTTGATGATATCATTCACCAAACTCAGATAGCTGTAGCGACCATTATCCTGGCGAATAGGCTCGGTAGGATAGGCGTTAATGGTATTGTAAAGAATGGAGCCAATGCCGTTTTCGGCCAGGGTGCTGCGCGCTTCGTTGGTGTAAAGCAAAACGCTGTTTAGGCGTAGCTTTTCATTCATGTCGAAGGAGACATTTACCCGGGCATTATAGCGACGGAAGTTGGCTTTATCACCTCCTACAATACCGTTTTGATTGTAATAAGATCCGCCAATCGAATAGCGGGTGGTTTGGTTACCGCCATTAATGCTAATGTTATAAGATTCGATAGGGGCATTTTGAAAAACCGCCTCTTGCCAGTCTGTTCCCTCTCCTAAAGCAGTATTGGCAAAAGGCGGAGTCTGTCCTCCGTTGATAAAAGCATTATTTTTAATAACGGCGTATTCGGTGGCATTCAATAAATTAAGCTGACGGGCAGTGCTTTGCATGCCGTAAAAACCGCTGAATTCGATTTGCGGCTTCGAATTAAGTTTTCCTTTTTTGGTTTCGATGATGATAACCCCATTGGCAGCTCGTACACCATAGATACCTGCGGTACCGTCTTTCAAAACGTTTACCGATTCGATATCATTGGGATTCAAGGCATTTAATCCTTCAGAATCGTAAACAATACCATCTACCAGAATCAAGGGGTCATTATCACCAAAAGTGGAAAGACCACGAATACGAATGCTACTGGCCCCACCCGGTGAACCCGAATTGGTATTAATGGTAACCCCCGAAACCTGCCCTTGCAGGGCGGCATCTACCCGGGAGATATTGAGTTTTTTAAGCTCGGCCCCTTCTACCTTGGCCGCAGCCCCGGTGATTTCCTTTTTGGTGGCTGAGCCGTAACCTACTACCACAATTTCATTGAGGAGGGCGGCTTCTTCGGTCATTTCGACGTCTAAAGTCCGCGATTTATTGACTTGAATTTCGATGGTTTTGAAGCCTACGAATGAGAAGACCAGCGTTTGGCCTTTCTGTGCTTTAATGCTGTAGTTCCCGTCCATGTCGGTGGTGGTTCCTTCCTGACTGCCTTTTATGCTAATGTTTACCCCCGGGATGGTAGGGCCGTCATTGGCTTCTTTAACCTGACCGGATATGTTGATTTCCTGGGCGGCTAAAGCAAAGGAACTTAGGACAAGCACTGCGCTTAGGAGCGGGCGTAGTGCCTTGCGGTACACTTGCTTCATTTTAATTTAATTGGTTCAATTTCAATTAGTTGGCTTGAAGTAGCAGACTAATAATTGTCGGTGTAACAATTATTAGAGCAATCAAATGTAGTTCTTTTGGTTAAATGTACCAAAAGCGTTTTCGAGAAAAAGCCTAGGAGGCTACTAACAGAGCTTTAGCGCTTGCTAATTCTTTTGAGCTAATGGTGGCTTAAACCATTAGTGGCTATAGTAGAGCTGCTTAGGGTCCATCGGGCGAAAGCCCATAAAAAAAGCCCTGCTAATCGAATTAACAGGGCTTTCAATTGCATTTTGCTAATGAGTTTTAGTCGAGCAAGAGCATTTGATGCCCGCTTTGATGGGTCTTTTTCAAACTGATTTGGTAAAGACCTTTGTTAAGATGGCTCAGGTCGATTTCCTTTTTATCAGTGCCCCTTATTTCCTGCTCAAAAACCTTACGTCCTTGTAAGTCGTGAATTTGAAGAGCGTAATTTTCATTTTCGAGACCTTCAATATGTATAAGGCCTTGACTAGGGTTTGGGTACAATGCAAAGTTCAAAAGTTCGCTGGTCGCTAGTCCGATATCTTCAATAAGGGTACAGTCGCTGGTATCCTGGCATGATCCCATCTGAATTACAACTGCGTATTGTCCATTTAGCTGGGGTGTAAAGATTTGATTGGTATCACCCGGCATTGCCTGGAAGCCATTATTGCTGCAATCGTACCATTGATATTGTGCATTCACCTGGTTGGCCACTAAGCCGGTTCCATTAAGAATAGTATTGACAGTGGTATTGATATGCGTAATCTGAAGGTCAATCGGAATCAGAGAATCGCAGCCCGATAAATTGGCTAGGGTATCCACATAAAAACCCGATTGGGTATAGACTTGACCAGATGGACTTTGGTAAGGATCTCCACAAGTATTAATTTCTAAGGTATCAGTTGCTTGATTTGAACTTCCAAAATGGAGATCAATCTCTATAATTGAATCACAACCAAATTGACCCGGTATGGTATCGTAATAAATGCCAGGTTGACTCAAATAAATACCGGAGGGAGTGCGGTAGCTGGTCGAATCGCAGACTTGTATCAAGATGCTATCTCTCTGAATTTGCCCGATTTGGATTTCTAAATAAAGTATACTGTCGCAACCAGCAGCATTAAGTAAAGTATCGTGGTAAAAGCCGCTTTGTTGGTAAGTATAGTTTCCACTGGGAGATATTATGGGTTGCCCGGTGCAATTTGCAAGTAATAAAGTGTCGCGGCTAATGGGACACAAAAGGCTTAAGTCTGCCATACGCAGGGCTATGTGAGGCGACTCAAAATTTCGACTGTTTGCAAAGGCTCCAAACCAAGTGCCATCAGAAAGCTGCATCACCGAGCTAATTCCAGGTTGGTCAAAGCTTTGCTCATTCGCCAATGCAATTTGACCATTAGGCGCCGCTGGGAAAAAGTTTACAACGAGCAAATAGGAGCCGGTATTTAAGCTTAGAGGTAAGGGCGAGGTAGAACTACCACTTTGGAAAGAAAAGAAGCTTTCATGGCCTATGTCCGAAGCACTTAAACTATGTACTTTAGAATAGATTGGAGCGGTGCCGCCTGGAAACCCTGAGCTAAAAGCAAAATTGCTTGTATCGTAGATTTCAAATAAAATGCTTCCTGTACTATCCGATAAAGCACTTAGATATAATTGTACACCATCTATAAATACCTTTCCAGACCCGGTGCTGTCGGGATCTTCATTTTCGAGGCTAAATAGGACTCCTTCGCTGATAATATTAGGAACAGCATTTAAAGTGCCCATGAAATTATCGGCTTGACCCGCATCCAAAGAGTACAGATCATCACTTACTTCGAAGAAAAGGGTGTCGGGGCTATGATAGGCATTGGCGCCCTGCATAGAGTCCGTAGTTACGCGGTATACCAATGCATACTGTGCTGAATTTGCTGGTGGAGTCCAGGGGCTGGTTTCGAGATTCGAGAACCAACAAGTATCTCCAGATAATAAGGTGCTACAGCCAGTTGAAGATTGAAGGGTATGTACAATTTGTCCATTAGCTCGGTTGATGACATCAATTTCGAGCATTACATTGCTTTGATTGGCAGAGCCGTCATTTACCACAGACATATTGCCTGCAATAGGTACAATTTGATCACTATGCATAGTGCCATAAATCGGATAGTTCGGCACTGCTGGATTTACAATCAAGTTTTGAGAATTAAAGCCGGCAGGGTAAACAATATTTAAACTATTTGGAGAAACTGCCCGGAGTTCAATATCGTCCAACATCCAGAAATAATAACCATTCCCGTTAACGTTTCCGGGTGTGCCATCAAAAATGAACTGCAGTTGAACCGAATCTTTGCCACCTGCTATATTGGAAATATTTAGCGTGCTTAAAACACCATTATTAGTAGAGGCATTGATGGGTATTTGGCTAGTGGGAAATACTTCGAGCGTATCATTCCAATTGAGGCCATGATCGGTTGAGATGGCTACATAAAAATTGGCAATAAACCTTCGAGCATAGGATTGAAAGCTTAGTACCACATCCGGGTAATTAGACAAATCAATAGTATCCGTAAACAGCCTTCCGATATGCGGGGCAGGAGCGGCGCCGGATCCTAAATTTGAGCTTCCGCCATTATCCAAATAACCCGAATCGAAGATTACAAAGCCGTTTGAATTTGAAGCACTACTAAGTGGTGTATTGGTTGGCGGATTATTATTAATGCCTGAGAAAAAACCTCGAGAACCGGAATTATTATTTGGTGCAGTATTGGGTCCTCGATACTCCCATAAAACATTGGCACTACTGCCATTCTGAAACCAGGTAGAGGGAATGCCGTTGCTAAATTCCTCACTCCATATTAAAGTTTCTGGGCCATTGTAGGGTGCTGATTGACTGGAAAAAGCAGGGTAGCTTTTAAATTCTGAGCAAAGTTCTTCTTGAACCTGGGGATTTTGCCCAAAGGCAAAGAGTGAAGACAGCCCAAGGGCTGCGACAAGCAAATTTTTCATAGTTAAAAAGGTTTTAAGACCTTAAAATTACGCCTTAATCGCTATTGCAGAAACCTTTTAACAGTTTAATGATATGAATTGCCGATCCTTACCTTATTAAGGCTTAACTAGAATTCTAAAGCTTAATTGCCGGGCACCTTTTTGAATGTGAAGAATGTACAGACCCTCAGGGACATTTAATGCCAATTCTTGTTGGGAGCTTTGATCTAATTCGGCGGCTCGTAAAACCCGTCCTTGCAAGTCTCTTATTTGATAGCTGCTCTGGCTCCATTCCGGGCTAATTTCCAAAAAGAGTCGCTCTTGACTGGGAATGGGGTAAACCTTGATCCCCTCTTTACTGAGCTCTCGAATTCCGGTAGTGGCCAAACTAAAGCATTCGCTGGTATCTGCACAGAAGCCATTGTTTACGATCAGGGCGAAATTGCCATCATAATAGGGTTCATAAATTCGACTTTGGGCTCCTCCAACCGGCCGGTTCAGATCGCAGTCTAGCCATTGATAAGTGGCATTGGGCTCTAAGGCTTGAACTGCTGTTCCATTATTAATGATTTGGTAGCCAACATTAACCGGGGTTAAGTCCAGGTCGAGCAAGATTACCGTATCGCAGCTTAGGCTATCCGGAATGTAGTGCTGGTATAAGCCACTTTGATAAAACTTCTCACCCCAAGAACTTTGGTAATAAGCTCCACAATAGCTTACTATCCGAATCTCAGAATGTTGCGCAGTTACCTGATGATTGATATAATAAATGCTATCGCAATTTTGTCCGTTTAAGGCTACGCGATCGCGATGCAAACCCGGGCCGATGTGTTGGGTACCGGAAGGACCGCGATAGAGCAGGCCACAGGTGTTTACATTTAAGGTGTCTACATGAGGTCTTTCAACCGTAATCATGTACTGGGTGTGGGTAGGGCAGCTTCCCATGCCGGTGGTATCGTAAAATGTTCCGGTTTGACTGATAAACTGATTGAGAAGCGGAACATAGATGAGGCCGGTATCACAAAATTCAGCATGGTAAATACTGCGCCGAGGACAGTTAAGGCTATCCGTCATCAAAGAGATATTAAAATGCTCAGGAGTGGGGAGGCCATTCCAGTTTTGGGACCAGCTGCCACCGCTAAAATGGGCAGGCACGGCTTCACCGCCTTCTCGCCTCTGTTGATAGCGAATAGATAGCGATGGGGCATTGGTATTTATAACTTCAACCAGGAGCCAATAATGTCCGGTGTCTACCAATACCGGGCTGGGGAAGCGCACAAAATTACTGGGCAGGGTATCACTGAAAATTGGGCTGGCACCGGGACTAATACCTGCGGTGGGAGAAAAATCTGCATCTGCATAAAAATCCACTTTTATACTATCGCCACTTGGAATTCCAGTGCGGTAGTAGTTTAAGCGCACTCCTTTGATGGCCACTTTTAATTGATTGCTCAGTTCGGGGTCTACCTGAGGAAGGTAAAAGGGCACCGCAACTTTATCGATACCCCCGCTTCCGGATTGAGGCAGGCTAAGTGATTGATAGAGGCCGAAATCGCCTAAGGGTGCCAATAGGTTTTCGGTAATTTCAAAACCGGCATATTCTATATAATGAGGTGCTTGGGCTCCGGTTATCGCATCGCTGTAGACCCAAAAATGCAGGTCATAATTGCTTACATACCAGGGGAGATCCTGGCGAATAAAGAGGGTGTCGAATTTTAACGTATCCCCTGCGGCCAGGGTGCCAATTTTTTGACTTTTACGAAGGATCACCTGTCCTATGCTCGGTGATACCACCGCCATTTTTAGATAGACATTGGCCTGATTGGCACTGCCATTATTAACTACTGAGGCAGCGGCGATAAAGTCTTTGACAAAACGCTGGGGAATGGATTTCAGATGATGCTTTTGACCGGCATGCCCAAAGAGGGAAATTGAGATGGGGCGCCCGTTTTCGGCCGAAGGGCAAAAGGCCATACTATTGACAGGGCCATCATGCAGTTCCAAATCGTCAATCATCCAATAATGGTAGCCCTGGTTTCCAAATACATCGGTAAAGCGCCCATCAAAGGCGAAGGCAATTACGGCCTGGGAGGCTCCACCTAATTGCTGACTCAGATTAATTTCCAATGTATCGCTCGGGGGCGAATAGCTCAAAGCGGAAGGCAGGGGATTGATGAGAATAGAATCGCTAAAACTTTGACCTCCATCTCGGGAGCAGAGTAGGTATAGCTTGGAGCTAAAGCAATAATGCATAGACAGCATTTTAAGTACCACATTGGGATGGGCACTTAAGTTGATTACCCCCGTTTGCAATAAGCCACGATGCGGAGCGGGAGCAATGCCACTTCCACGTTGGGTACTACCGCCATTATCCAAATAATCGGAATCGAATATCACAAAGCCATTGCTGGCACTGGGGCTATTGATGGGCGGGCCGGGCACACCATTTAGTCCGCGTGAATAAGCACCGCGGCTACCAATACTTTGGTTAGGATTAGTATTCGCACCGCGGTATTCCCAATTGGCCCCTCCATTGCTAGCCGGCTGCGACCAGGTAGAAGGTATGCCATTACTAAAATCTTCGGACCAAATAAGGCTGCTTTGGCTGATTAAGCTAAAGGGCAGGAGCAGAAGGAAAAGGTGTTTGAGGCGCATAGGGGAGGTTGGGAGGGACTAAGTTAGGAAGAATGAGAGGAGAAAATTGCTCTAATGAGTTTGAGGCTTCAGAGGTGAGGACTGGTTCATAAATTTTGCCGAAGTCATTTTAGAGCAAAGTTCGACTCAATTGTTAGCCGTTTCTACAAAACCCATAAAATCATCTGGTAATCTTGACATTGTAATTAGCAAATTTTAGTTCGGCGTCGTTTACTCTTATCATTCCATCCACCTGTCGTCTCATATCCGGATAAAGAAATCTGAGCTTAGTAACTATTTCCATAATCGGGTTAGAATTAGATTTGTCCTTTACCTTGGCCGACGCCTCAAACAACTGGAACCATGATCCCCATGTAGCACGATCATCCAATTCATTATTTGTGAAATGGATATGATTTCGAGACAAAATAATCAATTGAATATCTTTAATGCGATTATCATCTATTCCGCATGTTCTTAGTACTGTTTCTTGGTCATTTTCTTGAATCCATGTTACAACCTTATCAATCCACTGTACAGACTTTGGAATCATATTGGAAATTCGACTCCGTCTTTCTTTCATAGAAGTAGAAAAAGCATCTTGCCATTTTAATTGAAATAGAGCCAGCACCTTTTTTCTATTATCAAATACAACTGCATCTATATCTGTTGTTCCAATTTCAATATTTTTCTCAATGCATTGAATCCAATCGTATTTAAAGTAGTCGTATAACTGAGCTTTAAAACGAGCTTCACGTTTATTACGTGCTCTTTGGTAGTCTTTAGGGTATTTTCTCTTAAGCTCTCGGTTAAGAAAGAAAACGGGCATTGAAAGGCACCCTTCAATTGATCGTATCCAAACATCTTCACCTAATTGAAAGTATGGACAGGGAGCAAGCCCAGGGTAAGAAAGGTGAAAATCAAAATTTTCTTTAGAAAGAGTTAAGCAAGAAGCAATCTGTTTGGCTTTTGTTTCGTCCCAACCGAAGTAATCGGATAGTGTTTGAAAAAACCTCTTAGACGAAAAGCCATGGGTTAAAATTGTCTGAAGATTCACTTGATACTTAGTCTTTTCGGCAAGAGCAAAGCAACAATCTCTATGCATATGACCAACCATGAAGCCATACTCCACAAAATCCAAATAGTCTTTATAAGCAATACCTCCAAAAGTGTCTGACTCATCAAGATCATCAATAATTTGAGTTACCATCATCATGATGTAGCCCAAACGATTGTAAAAAACTTCTACCTCCTCGGTAGCTTCATATTGAATAAAACGCTCGTCTACTAGGTGTACAATTGACTCCAGCTTTTTTCTCATTTCAGGTAATCCCGCCATAGCTGGTTTTATTTTATTTTCAAGAACCTTTTCAACTGTTGAATGATAGTATGCCAGGCTCAACCTTTCATAATATTCATCTCCAACACCTTCGGAAAGTTGTCTAAACAAAAAAGAGGTTTCTGATTCTTGCTCAAGAGAGTAAAGTTTGGCCTTATGTTGTTCTAAAACCTGTCTCGTAATTTGAATTGACCCACTATGAAGAATAAGTGAGTTTATCCATCTTCGGATTTCAGCATTAGATTCAAAAAGAGGAAACTGATCCGAATAGCTATACTCTTCATACAATTGGCGGAAAGGCAAAGACCAACCAAATCTGTATTTATCGAGTGTTGTGTCAGATTTTATTTGATCTCCCTTAATCTTCTGTGCATAAGTTTCAAAATCTACGGATCGAATTAGTTCAATTAAAGGCATAGCATGACCAAGCCCTTCTAGAGATGTTCCTAATCGCTTTTCTTCATGATTTAAAATTGACTCTAAGTTCTTTATTGCGCTCACTTTCCAGATTCATTCTTCTTTTTATTCAGCTCTAAACTCAATTCTTTAAATGGGTCAAAAAACTCCCAATGTTCAATGGTGGTTGAGTATCTTAGATAAATAGTGGGGTAAGGAGTGCCTCCATCTTCTTTAAACTTAGCATAGTGGCTATCAATGCGATCAAGGTTTTCCGGCTCACAAATCGCTAATAATTTAAAAAACCTCTCCCCTAATTTATCTGATTCGAGCGAATTTTCTATCATGAACCTCAAGTTACATTTGGATTTGGGCAACCCAACAGAAAATGAAAAAAGGGGAGTTTGCTTTTTTTCGTCTTTGTGCCTACTAAAGCCTCCCAAGTGTTGCTTAGCTGCTTCTCTCAGCTTTCTCAAACCATCAACAAACGCTAGATAACTATCCTCACCTGCCTTCTTGAAAAATGCCTCAAAAAAAGGTTTAGTTACATAAGCCGCTACCATCGCCGGGGCTAACCATTCAATAGAAGCTTGTGGAGTAGATTCTATTCTGTAAGTCTCAACAGGATATTCCAAATCCTTGCAAATCCTGTCAATCTCGTAGTCTGGGAAAAACTCTATGTAACTGAGATGTAATTTCTCATTTTCCATATGTCTAGTATTGAGTGTGCAGCTTTAGGTCAAGCTATCTGCTATTCTTGGCGTGAAAAGCGAAAGCTGCCACTTCCAACACCAAGCAAGTCTGTTTCTTTCAAGCTCCCTTCTTTATAAAAATCCAAAAGAACGTGCTCGAAAAGGCGAATACCAAGTTAAGCGTTGAAATAGACAATCTCAAGGTAAGAGACTATAAAAGCGGTAAAATGCGACGCTCTTAGAAAATGCACTTTGAGATTGAGTTAGATAGTCCCCAAACAAAAAAAGGCACGGAAACCGTGCCTTCAATTTTGCTGTGGAGCATATCGGAGTCGAACCGATGACCTCTACACTGCCAGTGTAGCGCTCTAGCCAGCTGAGCTAATGCCCCGAAATTTGGGAGGGCAAATATAGGAGAAAATTCGTTTTCCTACTTTTTTAAGAAATTTTCTTTTTGATGTAATCCAAATCTACATTCTGCTCTATCAGATCAATCGCGCGCTTAATCTTCCAGGGGGTATCGCGGTTAATCTTCACTTCAATCCGACTCACCTTTAGCACCACGCCATAGGTATCCAAATCGGTATGAATTAAAGGGGTTTGGTAATAATCGATCGCCCGCTGGGTTTCGCTGCTGATTTCCCCTTCACCACAAACAATAATGCCGCTCAAAGGCCATTCTTCAATCGCCAGCTCGGCATTAATGTGTAAAATCTTACCCAGGGTTTCATCCAGGCGGTGGGTGCCCACTACCAATAGAAGATTATCGCGCTTTTCGAGCTTGGTGCGATCCAATACAGTTCCGGCTAAAACATCCGCAACCTTATTGCGCAAGGCATGCGAATTGGAGCGCACTGTGCCATTAATAGCCTTGCACACGGTGCTCATTACCGGCCAGGCCAAAGTGCGATCATAAGGCACCATCCCTAATAAGGGTATGCCCTGCGAATTGAGCCATTTTTCGATGTAGGGACGAATCTTATCAATCTTCTCCTCCCGTACCTTATTTACGATGACCCCTAAAATGGGCACGCCTTCCTCTCGGAAAAGGGAGATGCACATATTAATCATATCGATGGTAGAGCCTACGCCCCCTTCGGCAATAAAGATTACCTGGGCATCCAGCATTTTGGCCACCTTGGCATTGCTGAGGTTTACCACCGATCCTACTCCGGGATGTCCGGTACCCTCATGGATGGTAAGCTCTTTACGACTTTCCAAAGCCACTTTGGCCTTCAGGATTTTCTCCGCGTAATTGAAGTTTTCGGGGTGATCGATAAAATCGGTGGTGGCTCCTGAGCCTAAAATTACCGGACTGTGAATTTCGGGATGGAGGTCAAACTGAATGAGATCCGAGAATAATATGGTGTCCTTATCAACCTTCAGGTCATTGAGGTCTACAAACTGTTGCCCTACCGGCTTACAGTAGCCAATATCAATCCCCAGGCGTTGCAGGCAGTAGGCCAGACCCAGGGTTGAGGTAGTTTTTCCCACGTGCTGGCGGGAAGCGGCAACGTATAAGGTTTGATACTTTTTCATGCTTAGGCTTTAATCAAAGCTAAGAAGCATTTCTTGATCTGATTTCAAAGGGCCGGAATATTTGCCGATAACAAAAAGCTCCCGACCTTTAAGCCATGGAATTGAGCTGGAAAAATTGCTACAGTCCGCGCCGTTTTGGCGACGATCGTATGCCCGAAGATGCGCGATCGGTTTACGAAAGGGACTACGACCGTATTATTTTCTCATCCGCCTTTAGGCGCTTGCAAAACAAAACCCAGGTATTCCCATTGCCGGAGCGGGTTTTTGTACATAATCGCCTTACTCACTCTTTAGAGGTGGTTAGTGTGGGGCGTTCTTTGGGGATGATTGTTGGGGAAAAGCTGGCCAATTTGCCCACCCTAAAGGAGGATGAAAAGGCCCGCGATTTTTACCGCAACCAATTAAAGTCAGTAGTTTCCGCTGCCTGCCTGGCCCACGATTTAGGTAATCCCGCCTTTGGGCATTCGGGTGAAGAAGCCATTTCCAAATACTTTCTTGATCGCGAGCACGACAAAGGTTTTAGAGCTGCATTTACCGCTGGCGAATGGGAAGACCTTACCCATTTTGAAGGCAATGCCAATGCTCTGCGTTTGCTCAGTCGGCAATTTAAAGGCCGCATGAAGGGAGGTCTGCAAATGACCTACACCACTTTGGCCAGCATCCTAAAATATCCTTGCGAAAGCCTGGCCCGGGATAAAAAGAAGGGCAAGCACCGCAGTAAATATGGTTTCTTTCAAGATGATCAGGAGGTTTTTGAGGCCATTGTGAGGGAGTTCCCCTTGGCTTTAGATAGTGAGAAACCCCTGGCTTATCGTCGGCATCCCTTTGTGTATCTGGTAGAGGCGGCCGATGATATTTGCTACAGCATTATCGACTATGAAGATGCACATCGCTTGGGCATCCTCAGCTTTGAAGAGGTAAAAGACGATTTTATGCGGGTGCTGGAGCAGGATCCTAATACGGATATGACCCGCCTAGGCCGGAATCTGGAAAACCTACGTGAGGATAAAAATGAGTCGGTGGCCTATTTAAGGGCTAAGGTGATTAATGCTTTGGTACAGGCTTGCGCCGATGCGTTTTTAGCTAATCAAGAAGTGATTCTTAAGGGCGATTTCAGTACTTCCTTATTGGATAGCCTAAAGCCCTATCAAAATGCGCTGAAGCAGATTGAAAAGAAATCCATCGGTCGGATTTACAATCACGATAGTGTGATGAAAATCGAATTGGCGGGCTTCAAAATTATGAGTGGCCTGATTGAAGATTTTGTGGAGGCAGCCCTCTTGGCTAAGGATGATCGCCAAAAACGACATCAAAAAGTACTGGCTTTAATTCCCAATCAATTTCAATTTGAGGAAGAGGATCGACCCTATGAAAAGGTGATGTGTATTCTGGACTTTGTAAGCGGCATGACCGACAATTATGCCCTGGAATTGTATCGCAACCTCAGAGGGATTTCGGTACCCGGGATTTAAGGGATTTGTTCAATATCCTCATCCGGTAACCAACCGATTTTTCCGTCGATCAGTCGCAATTTGGTCCAGCCTTCAAAATGATCTAATTGCTCTCCTTTGGTGCCGGCATGTAAGATGAAGAGGTCTTCGGCCTCCGAGCCCGGACCGCTTTTTACATAGGCCGAGTCGGACATAATGATGAGTCCCGGATGCTCTTCGCGATAATGCTGATGACTATAGGCCATAATTAAGCTGAAGAGGCTGAGCAGGCTTCCGCCGAGCAGGCTCACAAAACCAATCCGGCCGTAAGAGCTAAAGAGGTAAAGGGCCAATCCGGCCAAAGCCAAGGCTAGAAAACCCAGGGCTAAACGCGCCCAATTATCCGGCTGAAACAACTGCAAAACACTCAATCGAAAAGCCTTAAAGAGATTTTGGGGCATCTCTTCAAAACGGTCGATGCGCTTGCTTTTGGCCAGGGCCAGATTATGCAGAATTTCTTCGTCCTTAGGATCTAATCGCAATGCACGCTCATAATTGAGAATGGCCTTGGCCAGGGCCCCGTTTTCATAATGCGCATTGCCCAAATTATAATAGAGTGCCGCACTTACTTCTCCTTGCGCGGCAATGCTATCGTAGAGTTCCACCGCTTTTAAAAAGTCTTCTTCTTGATAGGCCTTATTGGCTTGCTCAAACAGCGTATTGCTGGCCAATAGGGGCAAGGCCTGAATCAATATCACTCCGATGAAAAGGAAATTTCTCATAACTGCTTTTCGATTTCGGTGAGTACTTCAATAGCGCGATCGTAATCCTGGGCGGCGGCTTCTAGTTTTAAACCGGTGAAACGAGCCATTTCTGATTTTTCCAAAAGCTCCAAAAGGGCTTTGATATCGCTTTCCAAAACTTGGGCTTTGCTCAAACGCTCTTGCAAGTATTCTTTGCTTAATCCGCTAACACCCCGATCAAATTTATCGCTGAAGAAGCCGATAATGGCAGTTTCCAATTCCTGGTAAAAGAGTTCCGCATCATTGGCCTTTAAAGCTGCCTGAGCTTTGCGCAATTTCTTTAAAGCCGCTTTACCTGCCCGCTGTTTACGAAGGCTATCCCGATTAGTAAACTCCGCTTTTTTGCGCCACCAAATGGCGATAAGCGAGAGGCCTAAGGATACTAAACTCAAGAACCAGCCCCAGAAAGCGCCAGAACCTAAAAATTGTTCATTGGGATTATGCCAGTTTGAAGCCTTGGTTTTAATAAAGAGGATGTCCTTATTCAAGAAATCTACCGCATCGCTGGTGCTTTCTCCCGCTAAGGGCGATGTTGAATTGCGAGGTGCCGCTTGTCCACCACCCTTAATGCTTACTTCAAAAGCCTCAGTTTCCAATTGCACATAACGCTCTTGCTTAGGGTCGAAATAATTGAATACGATAGGTTCAATTTTGTAGCTACCGCCATAGCGTGGAACCAGCAAATATTCAATTTCCTTATAGCCGCTCATACCGCGGGCATTAACGCTGCTACTTTCTTTGATCTCGGGATCGAAGACCTCAAAGGCAGAGGGGAATTCTATTTCCGGCAGTTCCACAAATTTGATGTTGCCCTTTCCTTCGATGCGAATGGTGTAGCTGATGCTGCCATCCATATTAATCTCGGTGCTGCTCACCTGAGATTTTATACTGAAGTCGCCCACCGCTCCACTGAAGTTTTGGGGCCGACCTTTATCGGGCAGCGGTTTAACCGTGATTTTAGGGTAATGGGCCTGCAAGCTTAATTCTTTGGTGGTGCTTAAAGGAAAACCGAAATAGTCTCTTTTTCCGGTATTTACCCGCACGGGCAGGCTTATGGTGGCAGAGCCTAAATCGAAGCTGCCGGGCTTTTGTGGGATAATTACGTGCTCGTCAATATTGGCGGTGATATAAGCCAGATTATTGATGTATTCCAGCTTTTCGTTCAGGTTGTTCCTTTGAATTTGCTCCTTGTAAAAACCTTCGAATTTGGGTGTTTCTTCGAAGTTGAAACGGCCGGTTTGCAATTGCTTGCGGATGTAAATGCGGTTGGCCACCATCAGGGGTTCACCCACATAAACGGTGGTTTTATTGGCATAGGGCTTTATAAAGGCCAATTCAGGTTCGGAGGAACTTTGCGTTCGCTTGGTTTCCACCACCTTTATTTTCAGGTTTTGCGTTTGGTAGCTTTTGCCTTTCACCTGAATTTTTGCCGGCCCGATGATATGCTCCCCTAGTTGATCGGCCTTCAGTAAATAGGTGTAGGTGAGGGAATAGCGCACCCCACTATTATCAATGGAAGAACTGATGGAGGTAGCCGGTCCGCCTAAAACCCGAAATCCTTCGAAGGAGGGCGCTTGAAATCCACGACCTTCTTGATTGATCACAAAATTGACCCGGAATTGCTGCCCTTGGTTTACTTCCGTGCGATCTACTTCCGCCCGAAAACTCACCTGAGCGGGAAGCCAGCCTAATTGCAAACTAAATGCTATGAGATAAATCCAAGTTTTCATTACCAGTCTTTTGATCCGGGATTGGGTTTGGCTTTCATCTTCTTACGCTGGAGGCGGGCCTGCGTTTCAAGTTCGGCTCTTTGCAAGGCCTCAAGTAAACGTTCAATATTCTTGCGACTCTGCTGGGCAGCTTCTTTCTCCGCCTGAGCGGCTTTGTTTTCAGCTTGGGATTCTTTGCCCTGAGAGCCACCTTTTTGAGGCTTCTGCTTTTGCTGTTCCGACTTTTGATCTTGAGGATTTTGCTGGGAATCCTGCTCGCCCTGCTTTTCTTGATCCTTAGGGTTCTGACCTTCCTGATTTTGGGGCTCCTGAGGCTTTTGATCCTCCGAATTTTCGCCCTTTTGATCCTGTTTCTCCTGATCGGATTTCTCTTGATCCTGATTTTGCTGCGAATCGGAATTCTGGTCTTTATCCTGACTATTCTGATCCTGATCTTGATCCGAATCGCCATTTTGTTTTTGCTGCTCTTGCTGTTTCTTTTGTTCCGCTAAAGCCTTAGCCAGATTATAGCGGGTTTCTTCATCCGCAGGGTTATGCTTTAAGGCATTTTTATAGGCCTGAATAGCCTCTTTTAATTGCTCATTTTTAAGATAGGAGTTCCCCAAATTGTGATAGATCTCCGCCTTACGGGCTGGATCTTCAGTACGGGCCAAACTGAGCTCGTAGGCTTCGATCGCTTCTTGATAGCGCTCTTGCTTGTAAAGCGCATCTCCCAAATTGTACTGACTTACCGAGAGATCTTTTTCTTCTGCTAATGCTGCAGCCTCGCGGTATTTGATTTCTGCCTCATCATAGGCCTTAGCGGCGAAAGCCTTATTTCCTTCTTTGATCTGCTTACGAACCTCCTGGGCTTGCAAGCCGATGCTCAATAAGATGCCTAAAATCAAACTAAAGTTCTTCATGACGATCGAATAAATTTAGGTTCTTAAACCATTGGGTTTTTCTTTCGAGGATGAAGACATCCAAAATTAGAAGCAAGAGAGCCGGAGCCAAAAGCCATTGAAACTGATCTTCATAATCTGCATACAATTCACTCTCAAACTCGGATTTCTCCATCTTCATCATTTCCTCCATTAAGAAGTCCACGGCGGCCTTGCTTCGATTTCCGGAAAAATATTTTCCATCTCCTTCCGCGGCAATTCGCTTGAGAAGACTAGAATTGAGCTTGGTAATTACGGTTTCTCCGTTTTGATCCTTTTTATAGCTTGTAATGGTTCCCCCTTGCTTTACAGGTATTGGGCCACCTCTTTCGGTTCCAAAGCCAATGGTATAAATCTGAATGTTCTTATCTAAGGCCTTACTAATCACATCATCTATTCCTTCTTCATGATCTTCACCATCGGAAAGGATCACCAATAAGCGATTGGGCTGCTCTTCATCATTAAAAAAGCGGGTCGACAGATCAATAGCATCGCTTATGGCTGTGCCCTGAGAGGGGATGAGGTCGGTATTGATATTTTGTAAAAAGAGCTTGGCCGCATTGTAATCGGTAGTGATGGGCAATTGCGGGTAGGCATGACCAGCATAGGTGATAATGCCAATGCGATCGCTTACCAATTCATCTACGGTGCGGGAGATTAGCAGTTTGGCACGGTCTAATCGATTGGGCTGTACATCTTCGCAAAGCATGCTCTTGCTCACATCAATGGCAAAAACCAGATCCAGGCCTTCGCGCTGCACCTTTTCCATGCGGCTGCCAATCTGTGGATTTACCAAAGCCATACTGATAAGAGCAATCACCGTAAGGTAAATGATGAATTTTAAGCTAGGCTTATTCTGACTGCGCTCGGGGCTGAGTTTTTCCAATAGCTCTTTATCACCAAATGCCTTTTGGGCTCTTCGGCGCCAAGCCAGATAGAGGCTGTATACCACCAACATCAATGGTATCAAGAGGAGCAGGTAGAAATATGTGGGTTCCTCTAATCGATACATTATACAAAGCTCTTTAAGAGGGTGTAACGCAATAGAATCTCCAATAGGAAAAGCCCTAGTGCCGAGAGGGCGAAAAGACCAAATTTCTCTTCGTAAGTATAGAAGCGGATTTCCTTCAATTTGGTTTTTTCGAGGGAGTCGATTTCCTTATAAATGGCATCCAATTTTTTATTGTCAGTTGCCCGGAAGTACTTGCCACCAGTGCGATTGGCGATTTCTTTTAATAAGGCTTCATCAATCTTGACTGGCATGCGCTCATAAAAGAAGCCGCCTCGTCCATCTTGCTGAACTGGCGTTTTGGCCATTCCATTGGTGCCCACCCCAATCGTATAAACGCGGATATTAAATTCTTTGGCCCAGTCGGCAGCGGATAGGGGTTCAATTTCCCCGGCATTATTCTCGCCATCGGTCAATAATATGGCAACTTTACTTTGCGCCTTGCTGTCTTTTAATCGATTGATGGTGGTGGCCAAACCCATGCCGATAGCGGTTCCATTAGCCAGGAAGCCGTATCGTAAATCATTAAGGCTGTTTTTAAGCAGGGCATGATCGGAAGTCAATGGCATTTGAGTCATGCTCTCTGCGGCATAAACTACCAGACCAATACGGTCATTGGGACGCCCGTCGATAAATTCGGTGCTTACTTTTTTGGTGGCCTCCAGTCGATTGGGCTTAAGATCTTGGGCCAGCATGGAAGGCGAAACATCCAGGGCCATTACTATATCGATACCCTCGCTGCTGCGACTGCGGTTATTCTCTTCGGTATTCCGCGGGCGGGCCATAGCGACGATAAGTAGGGCAATGCTGAAAATACGCAGTACCCAGGGCAAGGCATAAAGCAGGGCTCCGCGATTAAACTTCGATTGGGCTAAAAAGGAAGCCTCGGGAAAGCGTATTTCCGGATGGCTATCCTTGCGCCGCCAATAATACCAAAAGCCTAAAAGCGGTAAGAGGCAGAGCAGCCAAAGGAATTCGGGATTTTGAAATTCGTAATCAAACATCGGCTTCCAATTTTGGGGCTTCCTGACTGTTTACAAAATCACGCACGGCATCCAGGGCCTGAACATTTTCTTCCGGCAAGCTTTGTTGGCGGGCAAATTTCACCATCGCGCTTAAGCGCAGACTGTTCTTCAGATTATTGAAATGTCTTTCTTCTTTGCAGAGCGGCTTGATCTTTACAATTAATTCCTCGGCCGTAGATTCCAGGGCCTTGAGGCCAAATTTGCGCTCCAGGAATATCTTGAGGATTTCATCTAATTCACTGAAATAAGCCTTTGCTTTTCCATTTTGCCAGAGGCCTTTCGCTTCCAGTTTATTGAGCTCTTCCAAAGCCCATTCAATAGGCGGTATTTGAATTTCTTCCACCTGCTTTTCACCTTGTTTTTTGCGCTTTTGCCAAAATTTCCAGAGGTAATAAATTAAGGCGGCTAATCCTGCCGCGCCCAAGGCCCAATAGGCTAGGAGCCAGTAATTGAAAGGGATTTCTCGCGGTGCCTTGATGTCGAAATAATCTTGCTCCTCCTTAATTTCCGGGAAATAAACCAGTATGGCGATGGGCGAACTGCGCTGTACCTCTTCGTCTTGCACAGATAATTCCAAAGCCGGAATTTCCACTTCACCACTATCAAAGGAGGTGAGGGTAAATTTTTGATGCAATTGAATCCAGTCCCCCTCGATCAGGCTGTCTAATTTTCCACTTTCGAGAATCTCAATTCCATTTTGACCGGATTCGAGCAAGGGCCAAGTGTACTCAGCTGTTTTAGGAACTTTGGCAGAGAGCTCTAATTGAATGGGCTCTCCCAATTTGATCTGGTTGGTATCCACCTCGGCCTCAAAGCTAAGCTGGGCAAAGGCGCTACTGCTTAAAAGCAGGATGAAGGCTAAAATTCGGCTTTTCATCGACTGCGTTTTTTGAAGTATCCCAATAAAGCGGCAGGGTAGGAATGATCAATGCGGATAGAGATATCACCGGCCCCGCTGCGTAAAAAGCTTTCGCGGTAATAGCGTTCAAATTCCAGAAAACGCATTTTCATCTGCTTGCGCAATTTGGAGGATGAGGTATTGATCCAATGGGTCTTTCCGCTTTCGGGGTCGCGCATGGGCAAAAGGCCAATATTGGGTAAATTCTCCTCGCGGGGATCGTAGATGCGGATCCCGGTTAGGTCGTGCTTACGACTGGCAATTTTAAGGGCATCGCGGTAACGGCTATCCATAAAATCGCTTAGAACGAAGGCAATGGCGCGACGTTTTTGGAAAGCACTGAAAAAGCGCAAAGCCTCGGCTATATTGGTTTTATTGCTGCTGGGCTTAAACTCGATTAGCTCGCGGATGATGCGTAGGATATGGGATTTCCCTTTACCCGGCGGAATGAATTTTTCTACCGTATCGCTAAAAAAGATCACGCCCACCTTATCATTATTCTGAATGGCAGAAAAGGCCAGGGTGGCACAAATCTCTGTGATCATCTCCCGTTTTAATTGCTGGCGGGAACCAAAGTTTTCCGATCCGCTCAGGTCTACCAACAACATCAGCGTAAGCTCCCGCTCTTCTTCAAAAACCTTTATATAAGGCTCATTGAGCTTAGCGGTTACATTCCAATCGATAGCGCGAATATCATCGCCAAACTCATAACGGCGCACCTCACTAAAGGCCATACCTCTACCCTTAAAGGAGCTGTGGTACTCCCCGGAAAAGAGGTGATTGCTCAGGCGCCGAGTTTTAATCTCAATGCGTCGAACCTTTTGTAAGAGTTTTTGCGTTTCCATGCGATCGGCCGGGATTTACGGTACTTCGATCTGATCTACAATTTGGCTGATAAGGTCTTCGCTGCTTACGTTTTCGGCCTCAGCCTCATAAGTAATACCAATACGGTGGCGTAATACATCTAATACTACCGCCCGCACATCTTCGGGGATTACATAACCTCTGCGCTTGATAAAGGCATATACCTTGGCCGCAGTTGCCAGGGCAATACTACCTCGCGGTGAAGCACCAAATTCGATTAAAGGCTTCAAAGAGGGCAAGCGATAATCTTCGGGCTTACGGGTAGCGAAAATGATATCGAGGATATAGCGCTCAATTTTTTCATCCATATAAACCTCGCGCACCATGGTGCGGGCTTTTTGGATGGTTTCCAGCGACACCACCTTTTGGATAGGTTGGGCACCGCCGCTCAAATTCTGACGCATAATCAATTGTTCCTCTTCCATTTTAGGATAGGTGATTACGGTCTTGAGCATAAAACGGTCGCTCTGCGCTTCGGGCAGGGGATAAGTTCCTTCTTGCTCTACCGGGTTTTGGGTCGCTAAAACCAAAAAGGGATCGGGCAATTTAAAGCTGGTTTCACCTATGGTTACCTGACGCTCCTGCATGGCTTCGAGCAAGGCACTTTGCACCTTGGCCGGGGCTCGGTTAATCTCATCTGCTAAAACGAAATTGGCGAAAACCGGTCCTTGCTTAATCGCAAAGTCGTTTTTCTGAATATTGTAAATCTGGGTACCCATTACATCGCTGGGCAGCAAGTCGGGGGTAAATTGTACCCGGCTGTATTTAGCATCAATGGCCTCGGCCAGCGATTTAATGGCCAGGGTTTTGGCCAGTCCCGGAACTCCTTCTAAGAGAATATGCCCATTTCCTAAGAGGGCAATCAGCAGGCGTTCCAACATTTGCTTTTGGCCAATAATGGACTTATTTACTTCCATCATTAGCAGATCGATAAAGGCGCTTTCCTTTTCAATCTTTTCGTTCAAGGCACGAATATCCGTGGCACTTTGACTTGTTTCCATCACTCGGTTCAAATGTTTAAATCGGTCAGCGTTAAAGGTCCTGATTTTGGACCGCATGCGAAATTGCTAGTTTGTCGACTTTTCAGGCGTTAAAGCCTTGTTAAATTCACCTCTACAAATGGGCTGCTATTCAGGTGGATAAAGATCAAAAAGCAAGATTTGACATTACGCTGATTTCTAAGCTTTCAAATATAATTTCAAGTTCCTAACGTAGAGATAACCTTTGGGTTTTATCTCCGAGCTTAGTTAACAAATGTTTAGCTTTTTAAAGGAGCGAAAATGAGCCAGTGGCCATCCCTTCAATTTTAAGCCCAGGTTCCTCGATAGTTAAGAAGGGCCTGGATTGATTACATATTCTTAAGACTGGCGATGAAATAAGCTAAAGTCCCACCGGCAAATTTGCGATCGAATCCAAACACTATTGAATTACGATCATGAAAAAACTATTACTAAGCGCGGGAATTATTGCAGCCGGCCTTTCGGCGCAAGCCCAAACTTTCTCTCCTGAGATTGATGTAACCAACTGGGAGCCTACTACCATTCAGGTACCTGCTTCTCCTTTAATTACCCAATACTTGTTTATCGGTGGGCACCATGTAGTGCAAACTACGCCTACTTACGGTAATCCTGCGGATACTGCTTTGGCTAAGCAATGGCACGATTTCATCGGCTTTACGCCGGATAATAACGGAACTGACCTTGGTTGGATTTCGGTAAACCACGAAATGGTGATCCAAAACGATAAGATTGGTGATGGTGGTGGAATGACTGTATTTAAAGTACGTCGTGATGCTGCTACCGATTCTTTAATCGTAGTAGATCAAACTTTAAATGACGGTCGTCAAGGTAAATTCTTCGCGGTTGATTTCGCCAACACTGTAGGCGAAACCGGAATGAACTGTGGTGGTATCACTGGTCCTGACGGACGTATCTGGACTGCTGAAGAGTGGTGGAGAGGTTCTAATGCTGATTTGGCAGACCGCGACACTGGTGACTTCACTATCGGAACCGGAACTTCTACTTATGCTGCCGCTAATGGTTTCCCAGGATATAATGGTGAGACTATTAAAAAGTACGAGAACTACAACTATATGGTAGAGATCGATCCTCGTCAAGCGGTAGCCATTCGCAAACAATACAACTGGGGTCGTCAGCCTTTCGAAGGTGGATGTGTGATGCCCGACAACAAAACAGTTTACTTAGGAGCGGATAACACTCCTGGTTTCTTTACCAAGTTCGTTGCCGACAATGCGGGTGATTTCACCGCAGGAAAGACTTATGTATACAAGCACGATGCTACTGGTAGCAAGTGGGTTGAAATCGACAACAGCGACTTCGACAATATGTTAAACTTCAATACTCAGGCTGTAGTAGCTGGAGCTACAATGTTTAACCGCTTAGAGTGGGTAGTTGAAATCGACGGTAAAGTGTACATGACTGAAACCGGTCGTGATAACCCTGCCGGACGTTGGAGTGGTGCCGCTGCTGCTGGATGTGTGTATGCTCCTCATCACATGCAACGCGCCATGGATCAGAGTGTTGAATTTGGAAAAACCATTACTCCAGACAGCTCTGAGTACTGGGACTACTACGGTCGTGTATTGATGTATGATCCTGCTACTGAGCAAACTTCAGTATTTGTGGAAGGGGGTCCTTATTTCTCTGTGGATCCTGCAGTTTCTTCTTATCCAGACAAGCACCTTTCAAACCCTGACGGATTGAACAAAATCACCGTTAACGGAAAGAACTACATGTTGATTTGCGAAGACTTAAACGGTACTTCTAAAGGTCGTACTCCTGCTGGTATTGGTAACCGTACCTGTGAATTATTCATGTTGGATATGAGCATTAGCAATCCTACTTTGAACGATTTACACCGTATCGCTGTAGTGCCTGTGGGTGCTGAGATTACCGGTGCTACCAGTACTACCGACGGAAAAACCATCCTTTTCAACAGCCAGCACCCTGACGGAGGAAACCCTTTCCCTTTCAACAACTCTATGACGGTTGCTATCACTGGTTGGGATCAAGTAACTATCGGTTTACCTGAGAATGCTTTCGAAGGTGATGCTTTCCAGGTTTATCCTAACCCTGCTACTCGTACCTTATATTTCAATGAGTTGAGCGATGTAGCTATCTACAATGTGAGTGGCAAGCGTATGAACGTGTACCGCAATGTTGAGAATATCGATATTTCTCACTTACAGCCTGGTGTATACTACATTCAGAATGCTGCGGGTGTGACTCAAAAACTTTTGGTTAAGTAAGAATTACCAATTCCAAAGAAGAGGGGAGTGAAAGCTCCCCTTTTCTTGCTTTAAGAAATTCTAAGATGCGCAAGCTTGTTATAGCCTTCTTTTCCCTGCTTTTGCTATTTGCCGTATTCACCGCTTTTCGATCAACGGAAAGTCCGGTTCAAGAGATAAAATCCCGCTATGTTGAAGACCTAAAAGCTTTTCATGAGCAAAGTGAAAGCTTTAAACAAAGCTTGAATTCGGAGGATTGGGACGAGGTAAAGCTCAAGTCAGAATTTAAAGCCCTGCGATTGAGCTTTAAGAAGATTGAGTTTATGCTCGATTACCTCCAACCACAGGATGTGAAGGACTTTATCAATGGCGCCCCGCTTCCCAAAACCGAACGGAACGCACCACGTTTGGTAGTGGTAGAACCCAAGGGTTTGCAGCGCATGGAGGAATTGCTCTTTGAAGAGCCTCTGGATAGGCCCGCCCTAAAGAAATTGGCCAAGGATCTGGAATATCAAGTAGGACAGGTGCAGCGCTTTTCCAAGGTTCAGAATTTTAGTGACCGCCAGGTATTTGAAGCTTTGCGCCAGGGCTTGGTGCGCATTACAGCCATGGGAATTACCGGTTTTGATACCCCAGCCAGCGATGAGGCTTTGAGGGAACCAGCTACGGTTTGGCAGTCCATGGGCGACTATGCAAAATTGTATTTGGCTTATGCCGAAGCGCCAGAATTGGAAAAAGAGATTGAAACAAAATGGGATTTAGGTCAGCGCCTGTTGGATCAAGGCGATTTTGAAACATTCAATCGCGCGGAGTTTATTCGCGAAGTAATTGAGCCATTGTATGGAGCCTTACTCGATTTGCATCATCATCTGGCTTATGAAACAGCGGCTGAGGTCTATCGAGGTGAATTACCCGTGAATTATGAAAGTCGACACCTTTTTAGTGGAGACTTTTTAAACCTCACTTATTATACCGGCTTAAAGCCGAAGGAGGAGGCCTTTGAGTTTCAAAAGAAATTAGGGCGCTTGCTCTTTTTTGATCCGGTTTTAAGTGGTGATTTAGACCGTTCCTGCGCCTCTTGTCATCATCCCGATAAGGCCTATAGTGATGGCTTGCCTAAAAGTGTAGCGAAGGGAGGGGGAACCGTCAGTCGCAATGCTCCCGGGCTTTACAATGCGCTCTATGCCGAAAAGTTCTTCCACGATCTCCGGGCTGATCGCATGGAAACTCAAATGGAGCACGTAATTTTCAGTGCTCAGGAATTTGATTCGGATTATCGTCGCATTTTCCGTCGCTTGGAGGAGAGCGAAGAGTATCAAGCCCTCTTTAAGGAGGCCTTCCCTGAGCAACAAGGTCGCGTAAATCGCTATTCCTTATCCAAAGCGATCATGGCCTTTTTAAGTCAGTTACAATCCTATGATTCGCGCGTAGATCGCTATTTGCGTTCAGAATCGGAAGATATAAGCGAAGAGGAAGTGGCGGGCTTAAATCTCTTTATGGGCAAGGCTGCTTGTGCCACTTGCCATTTTGTGCCCACCTTCAGTGGCTTAGTTCCGCCTCTTTACATGGAAAATGAAAGTGAGGTTCTGGGCGTATTTGAAAATCCAGATACTAAAAATCTGGATAGCGATTTAGGTCGCTTTGCAGCAGGCGTGGTGCAAGACGAGGCCCCTTTCTTAAAGAACTCATTTAAAACCCCAGGCCTGCGCAATGTGGAGTTTACCGCACCCTATTTTCATAATGGCGCTTATCCGGACCTGGAGTCGGTTCTGGATTTTTATAATCAGGGCGGAGCGACTGGAATGGGAATTCCTTTAGAGCATCAAACCTTGCCAGCGGATTCCTTAGAATTGTCAGCGCAAGAGATAAATGCCTTAAAGCAATTTATGCTGGCCTTGAGTGATACTTCTAAGCAGATTAATGCCCCTGATTCCTTTCCAAAAATGAATACTGTAAGTCGTAAAATTTCAATTTATTAGGTGATTAAAGTGTAGATTTTAGATGTGAATGATTTGGGTCATTCGTTGCTATTTCGCAATTTTCCTTCCCATATAGGGACAGCTTGTTGATTATTCCCAATTTGAGAAAATGCATCTTTAGATGGGAAGAATGGCCAAGCTGTCTTTAATTTAAGTACATTGAGGATCAGTTAATTGAACTTTTTGGCTTAAGCCTTGTTCCCTTGAATCAGTTTACAAAAATGAGAAGGTATTTCATCGTCATATTGCTCCTATTTGTGCCCTGGCTGAGCAGCTTGGAGGCAAATTCGGTGCTCAATGGTGAAATCTCCCTCAATGAGAATTTCTATAATGAGGAAGAGGATTTAGTCTTAGACGGGAAGTGGCGCTTTTACTGGAAGGAATTAGTGAATCCTGAAGGTAAAGCCGACATGGAAAGCCGTCCGGTTTATGTTGACATCCTCAAGCCTTGGTCCGACCTTCCTACCGAAAAGAACAATTACCACGCTAAGGGCTATGCCTCTTACGAATTGAACATCTATTCTTCTCGCGCTAGTGATAAACTGGCCATACGGGTGCCCGAGTATTACAGTTCTTATGCGCTCTATTTAAATGGCGAGGAGATTTCCAAGAATGGAAAGGTAGCCGGTAATATTGCCGATGCGGAGCCTTATTGGTTGCCCAAGGTGGTGGCGATCAAATTGAAGAAAGGCTCAAACCGTTTGGTGCTGCATGTGTCTAATTTCCACCATCATAAAGGGGGATCGGTGGCAGCGATGGCAATTGGGCCTTCCAGTCGCTTTTTCTTCTTTAAAAATATGGCCGTGGCAGGCTCCCTCTTTATTGCTGGGACTCTCTTAATTGCGGCAGTATTCTCATTGATTGTCTACTACTTCCAGAAAAACGATTTCGCATTTCTCTTTTTCGGACTCTTTGCTCTGAGCTATATCTATCGCATTATTGGTACCGATACCTACATCTTACATGAAGTATTTCAAGGTCTTTCCTGGCATGTTGCCATTCGACTGGAGTATCTCAGTCTCTATGTGAGTGTCATATTCTTTACCTATTTCTACAAGAATTTAATTGCGCGCCGGGCTCCAGAATGGATCTTCCATACTATTGGAATTGTTTCCGGTCTCTTAGCAATATCCGTACTATTACCTCCTCAGAATTTTACGGCCTTTGTTGATTATTATTTAATCTTCATTGCTTTGGCGCTGGTGGCTACCACCGTATTTTATTTACGTGCCATTCGTTGGAGCCATACCATGAGCTGGTTTACTTCCATTGCAGTAGGTTCTCTCATTTTGGTGATGGTCTTAAAGATGTCGGCTTTCTTTGGATTTGGCGTAAATCATCTTTTCTTTTCTTTCTTCCTGTATTTGGTATTTGTGGTAAGTCAGACTATCGCTTTAAGTCAGCGTTTTGGTTACAATATGCGCATGCATATTTCCCAAAGTGAAACGGCCATGGTTTCGCAGCGCAACTTTATGAACTCCGTGAGTCATGAGTTACGCACCCCGATGAATGCCATAATGGGGATGACGGATTTCCTTTCCAAGACCAAATTGGAGCCAGATCAGCAAGCCAAACTGGAGACTATTCGCAAGAACAGCGAGCAGCTCAACAACCTATTGATGGACTTGCTGAACTTCTCGGCTATCGATTCTGGAGAATTGAAGCTAGAGTCGCGGAAGTTTATCTTGAAGGAAGTGGTGGACCGAGCCCTGGAGCAAGCAGGTACCGATAATTTATCGAGCACCGTAAACTTCAAGCTGAGCTACGATGACAATATTCCGGATGAATTAGCTGGCGATCCAGAACGCTTAGGTCAGGTGATCTACCATATTGTAGGTAATGCAGTTAAGTTTACCCAAAAGGGTATTATTGGCTTCGACCTGCGCATGGAAAGCGTAGAGGCTAATCGTGTGAAACTTCACATGAAGGTAAGCGATACCGGAATTGGTATTAAACCCGAAGAACTCAATAAGGTGGTTCAGGCCTTTAATCAAGGTGATGAGGGGAATACCCGCAAACACGGAGGAACCGGTTTAGGCTTAACCATTGCGGCCAATATCATTGAGATGATGGATGGTGAGATGTGGATTGATAGTGAGGAAGGCAAGGGAACTACGGTTCGGGCCGACTTCATTTTGAAAACCCCTCGCTTGAACCTCAGTAAGCATGCCGAGGAGCTGAAGGAAGAGCAGAAAACCAAAAAGATTGAAGGCCTTAAAATTCTATACGCCGAGGATAATCCCATTAACCAGAAACTGCTGGTGATGATTATGAAAACCCTGGGTTATGAGGTAGAATTAGCCAATAATGGTTTAGAGGCCTGGGAAATGGCCATCACCAATAATTACCATATCATCTTTATGGATGTACAAATGCCCAAGATGGATGGTATTGAGGCGACCCGCAGGATTATCAAAGACCAGGCGCAAAGACCTATTATTATTGCCGTAACGGCCAATGCTGAGGTGGCAGATCAAAAGCGCTGTATTGAGGCGGGAATGAATGACTTTATTCCGAAGCCCTTTAATGCTAAAATGCTGAAGGAAGCCCTAAGCAAATGGCAAGGTCTCTTAGTTTATATGGAGGAAGATGCCCGTAATGGTAAACTCCGAGTTATTTCTTAAACAGCTTTCAGAACGGTTGGGTCATGGCCCGATTGGTGATTTGCAAGCCCTTTCGGGAGGCGATATCAATGCTGCTTATCAAGTTAATTTTCAAGAAGGAGGTTCTGCTTTTCTGAAGTTTCAGGAGGGGGCGAAATTGGATTTCTTTCAGGCGGAAGCCGATGGTTTGAAAGCCTTGAAAAAACATAGCCCACTTAAAGTTCCAGAAGTATTGGCCCTGGGCGAATGGGAGGGAAATGCTTATTTGGTTTTGCAGTTCATGGAGCCGGGTTTTAAGAGCGATGAATACGATTTTGCCTTAGGTGAGGGCCTGGCGCAAATGCATGCTCAAGCCCAGGAATCTTTCGGTTGGCATCGCCCCAATTACATTGGGAAATTGGATCAAATTAATCATCAAAGCGATGATTGGGCAGATTTCTACGCCGAACACCGCATTCTACATATGGTGCAGAAAGCCTTTGATGCTGGTCATTTGGAGGCTAAGGATCTCAAGGGCTCTGAAACTTTTGTGAAGGCCTATCCTCATTTGGTGCCCAAGGAAAAGCCGGCTTTTGTTCATGGCGATTTATGGTCTGGTAATGCCTATTGCATGGCGGGTGGAATTCCGGTTTTAATCGACCCCGCGGTATATAATGGGCATCGCGAAATGGACCTGGCCATGATGAAACTCTTTGGGGGCTTTTCATCCAATGTATTTCAAGCCTATGAAGAAAGCTATCCCCTGGAGCGAGGCTGGCGGGAGCGTATTCCTTATCATCAGCTATATCCCTTGCTGGTACACCTGAATTTGTTCGGGACTTCCTATTTGAATGATTGCCGCAGCATTTGGCAAAAATTTCTCTAGTTGATCTGAATCACCCGATTTTCAGCAATCACAAAAACCCGATCTTCTTTCTTCACTTTCAGGTTGAAGGTTCCGGTGAATTCTCCAAAGGCCGGTAAGATCCCTTGATTGGGGCTAAAGAAATAACAGGCCAGACGCAAACTTTGACGCCCCGCTCCTTTGAGGCGTACCCCCGGGTGGATATGACCACAAAGATTGTAGCCTTCAAATTCCTCCAAAGGTTCATGACTAAGGAAGAAGGGGCCTAATTTTAGGCCATCGGGATGGTATTTAAGTCGAGCGCGGTAATAGCTCATCTCGTCTAAAATATCGTGATTGCCACCAATCAAATGGAATTCGGTGGAGGGAAATAAAGCAATTACCTGCTTAAAGCCCAGCCATTCATGATTGAGTTCCGAATGAAAGAGATCGCCCAGAAAGTAAACCTCTTTAGCCTGGGTGGCATAGAGCAGTCGTTCTAAACGCAGAAGGTTTTCCTTGGCTGCCTCTTCGGGTAATTTGATTCCGTTTTTTCGAAAATGACTGATTTTCCCGAAATGGGTATCAGCAATAAACAGCCGGCGATGATCAGGCCAGTAAATGGCTCTTTCGGGTAAAAGCCAGAGTTCTTCACCTGAAATGCTGATAAGCTCCTTCATACCGCAAAATTACCGCGGCTCGGCAGAGCTCACAAGGCTATCGCCAGGCATTGCCGGAATTAATTGGCGATAATGTGCATAGCGTAAAAAGATATCGCGCACATAGCGGAAGGGCTCCTCACCTCGCACTGGGCCATAGCGAACAATGGGATTTGAATACACCTTATACTGTCCCATTTTGCGCAGCCATATTGCGGTGGCATCATCAAACTGTAGGGAATCTAAACCAGCTTGAGCCGCCAAACGTTGCGCATCCAGTAAATGACCATAACCACAGTTATAGGCCGCCATGGTAAATTTGATCCGCTGGATGGTATCGGGGATGTTTTCAAACTTATCGAAGATGTCTTTCAAATAATCAGCGGCAGCCATTAGGTTTTGCTCAGGATCATAGGTGTCGTTAATGCCCAGATCGGTGGCCGTACCTGGCATAATTTGCATGAGACCGCCCGCTCCGGCCCAGGATTCGGATTGGGGATCGAAGCGCGATTCCTGATACACCTGCGAGGCTAATAATCGCCAATCCCAGCTTAGGCTATCGGCTGCCCGGCGAATTAAATCATCGTACTTACTGATCTGTCCACTATTCTTGCTGTAAAACTCACTTTGCACCCGACGTTTATAGGACTTCTTATGCACGTAATACTTCTTATAGATAAAGGCATAGGTGCCATTTTTTCGCATGCCTTGAATCCAACGATTTACCTCATCTTCCAGTTCAGGAGAATTGGAGCGTAAACCCCAGGCAATGCGTTGCGAAAAGCTAACCGGTGTTTCTACATCCAAAATGGGATAAAAGGTTTGATTGATGGAAGCCACATTATAGTCGGCAATGGCATATTTTATCTTGCCATCCACTACCATTTTAATCACATCCTCAATATTATAATCCCCAATAATGGTGTCGATATTGATTTTACCACCCAGTTCTTCCTGGAGGTGAAGCATGCGCTCATAGTAGGAGGAACGGCGGTGCACATGTACCGTGTCCCCAATCAAGTCTATAACATCTCGCACCAGTTTACGATCAATTTGGTCGCGACTCAGTCTTCGCCAGTTGCGAGGTTTGCGCTGAACCAAAGCCTGGTGGGTAGTGTAGAGATAATCGGTGAAGTTGATCAGCTTTTTGCGGTCTTCGGTAATGGTGAGGCCATAGGCAATGATATCGCCTTCTCCTCGGTTGAGCATATCAAAAACCTCATCGATATTATTGGCCAAAACGATTTCCAGCTCCAGGCCTAAATCCTGCGCCAGGCGTTTCAACAGTTCATATTCGTAGCCCATCGCCTCTCCCCGATAAAGGAAATAGGTGGTGCTACTGTAAACCATGATGGCTTTTAATTTACCGTCGGCTTGGATCTCCGCTAGGTCCCGTTCCAGAGTAGGGCCGCTTAATTCAGCCTTTGGACCACGGTTGCGTGAAGAGCCAATTTTCCCTTGATCACAGGCTGTGTTCAAAAAGAGCAAAGCGACAAAAATGATCAATCCTCGCATGGGGCTTAAGATAGCAAAAAGGTAGAAACTCCTCTCGGGGATTTTTGGGAATCCTAATTTGGTTCAGGCCAGGACTATTGAATCAGCAAAGCCTCTGTGGCGGTGCCCCAAACGATGCGATACAAGCCAGGCTCCCAGTCTTCCAATTGAAGTTGCACTTCCTTAGAGCCTGATCTTTGCTGTAAAAGTAAGCGTCCTTGCATATCAAAGATTTGCAATGCTTTTTCCTTTAAGCGATCATCTCCAACAACAATTACTTTTCCCTTGCTGGGATTGGGGTATACCTGCAATTTTTCAATGCTTGCCCATTCTTCCATTCCAATATTGGAATCGAATTTCATCCCAAAGCCAAAGAATCGTTTGCTGGCCGACCAACCCGCACTGCCCGCGGCCGACTGCTTGCGCTTGTTTTTAAAGCTCAAGACTTGCACGTCCCAATTGCTCAGGGAAGACCATTTCATATCAAAATTTAGTCTTCCTGTTTTTTGGAGGATTAAGCTATAGTCCTTTCCGGCCTCGAGCCGCACTGAATCTTGAAAAACCAAAGCCATGGTACCTACCACCTGCAGGCTGTCTTGCCAAACAATCTGACTGTTCTCATAGAGCCAAACATTCATTTGCCCGCTGTTAGTGAGGTCGGGATGTAAACCCCAAATTGTTAATTCTCGCAGGCTCCGACCTTCACTAATGGTAAAGTCCAAACGGTAGAGGCTGTCGGTATAGAGGGCTTGACTATTATGTTGATTTAGACTTTGCCATTGCATGGGATGCAGGTTTGAGCCCCATACATCATTGGGTAGGACCCTTAGGGTATCGCTATGATATAGGCAGTTGATGCCCGGATCGAGCTCTGTCCAGTAGGTAGCGCTTCCGCGGATATTCAAATGATCCTGACTGACATCGGGAATCGCGGCAAGTCCATTGGCGAACCAGCGGGTTTCAAAATTAGTGGAGTCTAATAGATTGATGAAACCATTGCTGTTTTGCAGACGAATATGGCTTTGAGCCGGATCGTGCACTAGAATGTAAATGGAATCCAGTTTTTGACCATTTAGACTATCACGTAAGTACAACCATCCGGATTGACTGGCCTGCACATCAGGGTGAAAATTGTTAAGGGTATCTGCGGCAACAATGTTTTGAGCCGGCGACCAATACACGGATTTCTGGGGATTACTGGTATAGGCCAGGCGAATTTTTTGGCTCTGATTACCGCAAAGTTTCAGGCTGTCTATCGCCAAAAAATTATTGCTGTAAATGCCATTGGCGGGATTAAGTCGAATTAAGAGATTAATGGTGCTACTACCTTCGAGGTAACAATCCTGTGCTTCCGTTCGCAACAACAAGCGGCCTTCCCGAGGTCCGAAACTGTAATTCGCTGCTTGGGGTTTCCAGGTAAATTTTAATTGATTGGGAGTGCCACTGCTTAATCCTCCACCTGTATTCAGGCTATTCAATTGGCCCGGAATTAAAGCAGGGTTTTGATTAAAAGGACGAATGCCGGGATCAAAGTCATTGCGAATAATGGTCCAGCGGGTGGAATCGCCGGAAATGAGTAAACTGCTTATTTCCAACTCGATACTATCACCTACCGAGAGGTCAAAGGTGTCAACATAGTTGTTTCCGGTAATCGGAATGTAGTTTTGATTATGTTCCAGGCCAATTAGGGGAGGGCTAGCCGCTGCAGTGGTATCCAGAAGAAAAAGATGCCCCCAGGAACTTTGGGAGGCATAAATTTGACCACCGCTGTAATAGTCGAGCTCCACCGGACAGGCATATTTACCAGTTTGGCTGCTATTGGGATTATCGAATACTTCATAAGACCATCCTGGTAGTTGATAGGAATAGAGGTTAGCGCCGCTGTTCGGATCTTCAGTGCTATCAGGCAAAGGAGTGAAGAGATTATAGCCACTGTTGAAAGGGTGGTTATTGGGGAAATTGCTAGGCTCCGTAATAACGGAATCTACCATAGGCCCTGGTGAATACACCCCTATGGGCAGGTAATTCCGCTGACCTGGTTTTTGAAGATGCAACCAGGGGTGTTTCAAACTACTAATTGTTCCGGCGGGGTGAACTATCCAATCGCCCGTAAAAGGGTCGAGGCTGGGGTAAATTCGTAAACTGAGTGAGGCAAAGAGGTTCGTCGTATTGTTCAGGGCTACAGCCAATCCTTGAAAGGTAAACTCATAATAGCCCTGGGGTCCAGGTGCGGTATTACTAAGATCAATGGGATTGCTTTCATAGACTAAATCATAAACGCTAGCTCCACAAGAATCCAGGTATATTATTTTGCTTAATGAAAGGTCGTATGGGAGTTGAACTGAAACAGGACCGGCCAGACTCAGGCTTCCGGCATTAGTTGGGAAGCTGCCGAGGCTTTCAATATAATGGTGAATGCGAAATATAACCCTGCCCGTAGTGTCAACTCGATAGTCAATCAAAGCGGTGAGTTGATGGTTGGCTTTAAGACCAAAGCCAAATAATATCAGGAAAACAGGGAGTAAAATACGAGGCATGGCTGATGCAATTTCTCCCAAGGTATATATTCACCGGATTAAAGAAGTCCTTCTATGAGTTTACGCGAGGACCTGACGAGCAAAAGAAAAGCCGCCTCAGTTTGATCCGAGGCGGCTTTTTGGAAATTATCGCTTAAAGCGTGGCTTACATTTTAGCCGCTTTTTTAGGCTCTTCTTTGTTGCTGTCTTCTTCCATGGTCATGGCGTCAGAATCGGCAACAGGCTCGGTAATGATTTTCATCTCAGCAATTAGGTTTTTAGCACCTGCATACTTTTCGATGATGAAGAGGGTGTAACGAACGTCCACAGAAATGGTACGTTGAATTTCAGATTCGAAATTGATATCACCACTCATCGCTTCCCAGTTACCGTCGAAGGCAGTGCCAATCAGTTCACCACGTGCATTAATTACCGGGCTACCAGAGTTACCACCAGTAATGTCGGTATTGTGGATGAAGCAAACGGGTAATTCACCTTCTTCATTAGCATAACGACCGTAGTCCTTGGCTTTGATGAGTTCTTCCAAATGGGCAGGAACCACAAACTCAGGATCGTCATTATTCTTTTTCTCCATAATACCTTCTGCGGTAGTATAGTGATTGTAGTGTACGGCATCGCGTGGATCGTAGCTTCCTACAGTACCGTAGGTTAAACGCATGGTGCTGTTCGCGTCAGGATAATAGTTCTTATCAGAATTCATCTCGCGCAAACCGGCAGTAAATAAACGGTAGGCTTTTTCCAATTTGTCGTCTACTTCACCATTGTCATTCGAAGCCTGGTAAGCAGCGTACATACCTTCACCCAAGGCAATACCCATATCTTTCTTAAGGGTTTTGGCTTTTGGATCTTCGAGGTATTCCAATAAAGATTCTTTGCTCGCCAGTATACTCTTGTCGAATAATTTCGAAGCGTATTTTGCGAAATCACCTTTGTATTTCTTGCCTAATTCCTTCAACATTTCAGGCTGTTGGTTGGCAGGAATATCCTGGTAGTATAAGGATAGCATATTGGCAGTAAGATCTTGATCAAGCTTAGCATTGTAGTCTTTGTAGAACTCATCAGCATTGGCTTTTAAGCTGTTGATGATGTTCTCCATAGTGGTCTTCATCTGCGCTTTGGTGTCCTCATCTTCGGATTCTTCCATTTTCTCAGCCGCATTGAAGTAGGCTTGCATGGTACGTCCGAAACGAAGTCCTTGTAAGGCGATTTCCGGACCAGTAATTCCAGCTTCACGAGCGTAAACACCAGCTTTTACAGTTTTGTTAGTTTCGGCATAAGCCTCAGCAAACATCTTTAATACCTCACCGTATTTAGCTTTGCGCTTGGCATCCGCACTTACCCATTTGGCAAACTTGTCCTCAATGGCTTTTTTCTTGTCGTAAACGTGATTGCTTTGTAATTGCTCGGTTTGTCCGATGTAGTATTTCCAGTAGTTAGAAACGCGAGCGTATTTGGAGGCATATTGGATACGAGTAGCAGCGTCTTTTTCCATATAACGCTTCATTACCTCTAATTTAAGGTCACGAACACGCACTACTGCAGGGCCGTAAAGATCGATTTGCTCTTTTACACCCCAGCTGGTTAAGTAACGGTCGGTAGAACCAGGATAACCCATCACCATGGTGTAGTCACCATCTTGAACTCCGCTAATGTTTACGGGTAAGAAGTGCTTAGGAGTTAAAGGAACATTGTCCTCAGAGTATTGGGCAGGCTTACCGTCTTTGTCGGCATATACGCGGAACATTGAGAAGTCACCGGTATGACGAGGCCACATCCAGTTATCGGTATCGCCACCATATTTACCTACAGAAGAGGGAGGGGCACCAACCAAACGGATGTCGTTGAAAGTTTCGTAAACGAAAAGATAGAATTCGTTTCCGTGGAAGAAGCTGCGTACGTTGGCATCGTAATGTGTGCCATCGGTAGCCTCATCTGAAATGGTTTTTCCGATTTCAGAAATGGCTTTAGCGCGCTCTTCTTCGCTCATGTCGTCGTTAAGCTCATTTAAAACGCGGTTGGTTACATCTTCCATGCGTACCAGGAAGCGAACGAATAAACCTTCGTTTGCAAGCTCTTGACTTTTTTCATAGGCCCAGAAACCATCGGTAAGATAATCGTGTTCAGTGCTGGAGTGCGACTGAATTTGACCGTATCCACAGTGGTGATTGGTAAGGATCAAACCTTCATTAGAAATGATCTCACCGGTACAAAATCCACCGAAGGAAACAATAGCGTCCTTAAGACTACCATTATTTACATCGTAAATCTGCTCTGGAGTAAGCTGAAGACCATGTGCTTTCATGTCTTCATAGTTGCGGCCCAAAAGGAGGGGGAGCCACATGCCCTCATTAGCAAAAGCTGGCAGAGCCAAGGCTAAAGCCAATGTAAAAGACAATAGTTTTTTCATTGTTATGCTACGTTTAATTAAAGTGTTGCGAATTTAAGGATTAGGACTTGAATTGTCGAATGAACAGCTTTGGAGGAGCTTATTTAGACGGATTTAATCGCATGGGCTCCCAACTAATCCTTTTACATTTGCTGTAAATCCAAAAATATCAAGATGTCGGATAAAGACTTACGCTTTAATTCGCTCACCATTCACGGAGGACAAAAACACGAAGAGGCTACCGGTGCGGTAATGCCTCCTATTTTTCAAACTTCTACTTATGCGCAAACCCATCCAGGTGGGCATAAGGGCTTTGAATATTCGCGTACGCAAAACCCTACTCGTATGGCCTTGGAGAATTCCATTGCCAGTATAGAAGGAGGCGGTTTTGGTTTAGCCTTTGGTAGTGGCTTAGCTGCTATCGATGCCGTAATAAAAATGTTGGAGCCCGGAGATGAAGTGATCTCTACCAACGATTTATATGGTGGCACCTATCGTTTATTCACCAAGATTTTCAGCAAATACGGAATCAAGTTTCACTTTACCGGAATGGCCGATGCCAGTACCGTTAAGGATAAGGTGAATGCCAATACCAAACTCATCTGGGTGGAAACCCCTACCAATCCGATGATGAATATCATCGACATTGAAGCGATGAGTAAAGTAGCTAAAGAGGCAGGCGCCTTATTAGTGGTAGATAACACCTTTGCGACCCCTTATTTACAAAGACCCATTGAGCTGGGTGCTGATATTGTAATGCACAGTGCCACTAAATATCTGGCCGGTCACAGCGATGTGGTTTTAGGTTTATTAGCGGTTAAGGATAAAGAAGTGGCCGATCAGCTTTACTTCATTCAGAATTCCAGTGGTGCCGTTTGCGGGCCGATGGATTCATTCTTAACCCTGCGCGGTATTAAAACCCTGCACGTTCGTATGCAGCGTCATTGCGAAAATGGCAAAGCGGTGGCGCAGTTCTTACGCGATCACGATCGGGTGGAGTCAGTATACTGGCCCGGTTTTGAAGATCATCCCAATCATGCCGTAGCCCAAAAGCAAATGAAAGATTTTGGCGGTATGGTAAGCTTTCGCTTGAAGGGCGACAGTATGGAAGATGCCGTAAAGGTGGTGTCTGCTCTTAAAGTATTTACCCTGGCAGAGTCTCTGGGTGGAGTGGAGTCCCTAGCAGGTCACCCTGCTTCTATGACCCATGCATCTATTCCGGTGGAAGAACGATTAAAGACCGGGGTTACCGATGGCTTAATTCGATTAAGTGTGGGTATAGAAGATGAGGCCGATTTAATAGCCGATTTGAAACAAGCACTTGCTTAAGTAATTTTGAAAAGCCTTCCTTCGGGGAGGCTTTTTTTAAAGCAATACAAATGAAGAAGTTTTACATCACCGGAACCAGCTCCGGAATTGGGATGGCCTTGGCAGAAGCGGCCTTAGCTCAAGGGCATCAAGTAACAGGCTTTGCCCGTCGCCATAAAATTGAGCATCCGAATTACCGCCATATTAATGTGGATTTATCCCAGTTGGATCAATATGCCGGGATTGGTTTTGATGGCTTGAAAGATGATACAGACGAAGTGATTCTGGTGAATAATGCCGGTACTCTGGGTTCGGTAAAACCAGTAGCTCAGCTAGATCCTCGCCGTACGGCAGATGCCTATCATCTGAATTTAGTAGCGCCCAGTTTGCTTTGCAAGCTCTTCCTTGAGAATCTGGCTTCGCGGAAGATTCCTAAAACTATTATCAATATTTCGAGTGGGGCGGCGTCTTATCCGGTAAAAAGCTGGAGCGTGTATTGTGCATCTAAAGCTGGCTTAACCATGTTCTCAGAAGTATTGCGTTTGGATCATCCAGAGGTGCGGGTACATGCTATTTCTCCCGGTATTGTAGATACAGAGATGCAAGGGGAAATTCGCCGCAGCCGGGTAGAGGACTTTCCGGACCTGCAACGATTTGTAGATTATAAGCAGAATGATGAGTTGAGCTCGGCAGAAACGGTTGCGCAAAAGCTCTTGTATGTTATTGATCAGCCGGAGAAATTTACCGAGGTTCAAATGAGCTTGAGGCATGTAGAATTGCCGAAAAGCTAAAGAAATCTTAAAAGCAAGAATCGGCATTAAACCTATTGGCTTTCAGGGTCTCAAAGCTTATATCAATAAAGTATGAGATCATGAAAAAGTTAGTGTTTGCCTTAGCTCTCAGCCTGTTTAGTGCACCCATATTTGCGCAAATGGGACCTTGCGATCGATCAGACCGAGCGGATCGCAGTCCGGAGAAACGCGTAGAATTAAGGTTGCGTAAAATGGCGGAAGACTTGAATTTGACCGATGAGCAAATTGAGGCAGTTAAGCCCATCTTGCTAGACTTCCATCAAGCGGAAGCTAAAGCCTGTGAGGAAAGATTTACCCGTCGGGAGGAAGTGAAAGAAAAACTTTCAGAAGTCCTTTCCGAAGAACAAATGAGTCAGTTGGAGAAAATGCGTCAAGATCGCCGAGAAAAAGGTCGAGGAATGCATAAACAACAGCGTGGTGGCTAGGCCCTAAGCTATATTGACTCTAAATTCTACTAATAGCCCTGTAAGCTCAATTTTACAGGGCTTTTCTGTTTTTAATCTCGGGAAAAAGCTGTCGGATATCATGAACTTGGAAGTCATTGTTTAGTACTTTGCGGTGTTTTTTAAAACCTATCAAAAGCAATTTCCCATGGCAAGCATGCAGGATAAGATTAAGGATCTCGAAGCCAAAATCGAGGAAGCGCAATTAGGGGGCGGTCAAAAGCGAATTGATGCCCAACACGCGAAAGGTAAACTTACCGCCCGGGAGCGGATTCATTTTCTGCTCGATGAGGGTAGTTTCGAAGAAACTGGCATGCTGGTAAAACACCGCTCTAATTTCTTTGGATTAGATAAACAGCAATTTTTAGGCGATGGGGTAGTAACTGGTTATGGTACTATTGATGGTCGTTTAGTTTATGTTTTTGCACAAGACTTCACCGTTTTAGGAGGCTCATTGGCCGAAGCCCATGCCGAGAAAATCTGCAAGGTGATGGACCTGGCCATGAAGAATGGCGCACCGGTAATAGGTTTGAATGATTCGGGTGGTGCCCGTATTCAAGAAGGGGTAGTTTCCTTAGGGGGCTATGCCGATATTTTTTACCGTAATACCCGGGCTAGTGGTGTTATTCCGCAGCTTTCGGCCATTATGGGGCCTTGCGCCGGTGGTGCGGTATACTCTCCGGCCTTAACCGATTTTATCGGAATGGTAGAGAACACTAGTTATATGTTTGTAACCGGACCGAACGTAGTAAAAACCGTTACCCATGAGGAGGTAACTTCAGAGGAATTGGGGGGCGCATCTGCCCACAGTACCAAATCCGGGGTAACCCATTTTACCTATGGAAATGAGATGACCCTGATTAAGGGTTTTAGGAAATTACTTTCCTATATGCCTCAGAACTGCGAGGAGGAAGCTCCCGCATTAGCTTATGAGCCCGGAGATGAGGTTCGTCCTACCCTGAATGATATCATTCCAGAAAACCCTAATCAACCTTATGATATTCGTGAGGTGATTAATGGTACTACCGATGAAGGCAGCTTCTTGGAGGTACATAAAGATTTTGCGCCTAATATCGTAGTTGGTTTTGCTCGTTTGGCAGGTCGTTCCATCGGTATTGTAGCGAATCAACCTGCTTATTTAGCCGGGGTTTTAGATAATAACTCTTCCACCAAAGGAGCGCGTTTTGTACGCTTCTGCGATAGCTTCAATATTCCATTATTGGTATTTGAAGATGTGCCTGGTTTCTTACCTGGGACCGATCAAGAGTGGAATGCGATTATTAGCAATGGCGCTAAATTGCTTTATGCCTTTAGTGAGGCTACCGTTCCCCGTATTACCGTAATTACCCGCAAGGCTTACGGTGGTGCTTATGATGTAATGAACTCCAAACATATTGGAGCCGACTTAAACTATGCCTGGCCTTCGGCGGAGATTGCCGTTATGGGAGCTAAGGGTGCAGCTGAAATTATCTTCCGCAAGGAGATTAAGGCAGCAGAAGATCCTGAAGCCAAATTGAAAGAGAAGGAAGATGAGTACGCCTCCATTTTTGCAAATCCCTATCGTGCCGCGGCCCGTGGTTATGTAGATCAGGTGATCCGTCCGGATGAAACTCGCCAGAAGCTGATTAAAGCCTTTAAAATGTTAGAGAATAAAGTGGATAAGCTTCCTCAGAAAAAGCACGGAAACATTCCTTTATAGACTGAGCACTTTCAATAAACAGAGCCGGATTTTAGGATCCGGCTTTTTTTATGCCCCTTGTTGTTGAGCCTATCATTCTGGTTGTTAGCCGGAATTAACAAATCAGAACTGAGGATTTCCTTAATTTCCAAATTCCAAAAACACACCTAAAATGAAGAATTTGAAATCCTTGTTGTCCTGGCCCCTTTTAGTACTGACTTTATTCGCTTTTAAAGCAGATCACCCTTTATTGGAATTTGGAGCCGAAGCTCCCATGGCAGACCGAAAAATGAAGGCCGTGGATGGCGAAAGCTATAGCATCAATGACCTCAAAAAAGAAAAGGGCTTATTAGTCATCTTTAGCTGTAATACCTGTCCTTTTGTTTTGGGCTGGGAAGATCAATACCCAAAATTGAAATCCTTAGCCGATGAAAATCAAATTGGAATGGTACTGGTAAACAGCAATGAGCGCAAGAGAGATGGTGATGATAGCATGGCGGAAATGCAGAAGCACGCTAAGGAGGCGGGTTATAGTATGCCCTATGTTTTGGATGCTAAAAATGAGTTGGCCAATGCCTTTGGGGCGAAAACTACACCCCATGTTTATCTCTTCGATGGAGCGATGAAATTGGTGTACCGCGGAAGCATCAACGACAAGTTTGAAAACCGCAGTAAGGAAGCCGAGAAGATGTATTTAGAAGGAGCCCTAAAAGCATTAGGTGCCGGAAAAGAAATTGATCCGGCCGATACCCGCGAATTGGGTTGTTCGATTAAAAGGCTCTAGTTCCGATCAAAATAACTTAGAGAAGGTCGCGTTTCTTGTTCAAAATCAAACTAATGAGGAACGCGACTTTTTTATTCTTGTGGCTCTTGTATTATCTCTTGTTTTGGGAAGAAGGTACGGGCCTCAATTTGGTTTTATTTGGATTGCTGGTGAGTCTGAGCTCTAAGGCCCTGCAAAAGCAATGGAAACTCCGCGAAGGGGAGTGGCCCTATATCCTCAGTTTTTTAGCCACGGCATATGCAGTTATGGCTTATAATTCCGCGCTGGGAATCTTTGCTTTTTGCATTAGCAATTTCAGCTATCAAAGTTTTCTTTGGGGACCTAAATTGAGCGTAGTCGAACATTTCAGTCATGGCTTCATCCGCTTATTTAACTTTCAGAAAGCCCTTTTGCCAGAGCCGGCTTATGGACCGCCTTCCAGCCGAAGGGCCTTCGCGGTGCTTAGATTGAGCATTTTACCTCTGGTGATTTTCGGACTTTTCTTTGTGCTCTTTAGAGCGGGGAACCCCATGTTTAAAGAATGGACCAATGATTTTACCGGGCTTTTTACTCAGCTCTTTGAAGATTTCTCCTGGGGTCTATTTTGGTTTATGTTTTTCGGTTTCTTTATCCTGCGCTCCGTCTTCTTGAGAAATAAATCCTGGCCACTAAGCTTTCAGGCTGGTGACTTCATCCGGCGAAAGCCCGGGTCTAAAAAGCAGAAGTCCTTTTCTTCTCTGGCCTTGAAGCGCGAATACCGCATGGCCTTGTTGGTATTCTTTTCACTCAATATCCTATTACTTATTGTAAATGTGATTGATATCCGCTGGTATTGGTTCGGCTTTGATATGCCTGCGCACTTTAGTTTGAAGGAGTTTTTACATGAAGGCGTTGCCTATCTCATTGCTTCTTTGATCCTGGCGGCAGCAGTGGTATTCTATTTCTTTCGCTGCAATTTGAACTTCTACCCAGGCAATAAAGGCCTTAAGGTCCTGGCCCAAATATGGCTGATTCAAAATGCAGTGCTGAGTATTTCTGTTTTGCTGCGCACCAAATACTATATCGATTTTCATGGCTTAGCCTATGGCAGAATTTTGGTCGTGAGCATTCTTTCCATTGTATTGGTGGGCTTGTTTCTTCTGAATCGCAAGCTTCGTGAGGCCCGCAATTACAGCTATGTATTTCGACATGTTTCCTTGTACAGCCTATTACTGATTGCAGGCCTGAGCTTATGGGATATGGATAGCAGTATCGTTCGCCATAATTTGAGTCATGGCCGAATTAATGAAATTGACGTGGACAATTATTTGCGCCTCAATTCTCGGGTACTGCCAATAATCTATGCCAATTTGGATCGAATTGAGGAACAGATTAATGCTCACCAGGCTAATGATGTGCGTTGGATAAAGTATCGGGATATTGAAGACTTTAGTGGTGCTTTGGAAGCCCGCAAAGAGGTGTTCTTGAGAGGAGAAACCAAGCAAAGCTTTTGGTCCTGGAACTGGGCTGATGCTAAAAGTAAAAAGAGCCTGGCCAGTTTGTAAGGTCTCGGGCTTTTGTTTCGAGTAGATCAATCCTGTTAAATGGGAGGGAAATGGTGGCTATCAACTTCACAAACCTTCGTACTTTTGCGCCATTAAAATTTGGACTATGAAAATTGGAGTAGTGGTATTTCCTGGAAGTAATTGCGATCAGGATATGATCTATACCCTGCGTAAAATGGATCACGAAGTAGTGGAATTATGGCATAAAGACACCGACCTGCAAGGGGTGGAAATGGTGGTTTTGCCGGGTGGATTCTCCTACGGAGATTACTTACGTAGTGGCGCCATTGCTCGCTTTTCGCCCATTATGGAGCAAGTAATTGCTTTCGCTGATAAAGGCGGATATGTTTTAGGTGTTTGTAATGGATTCCAGGTTTTATGTGAAAGTGGCTTATTACCCGGAACCTTGCAGCATAATACCAGCCATAGCTTTATCTGCAAGAATGTTCATTTAAAGCCGGTATCTAAAACTGCGGCCATCACTGCTTCTTTAGATGATAGTCGTGCCTATATGATTCCCGTGGCCCATGGTGAAGGGAATTATTATGCGGATGAGGATACCTACCAAAATTTGGTGACAAATGATCAGATTTTATTCCGCTATTCCAATGCACAGGCTGAGGTTTCAGCGGATGCAAATATTAATGGTTCCTTGGATAATATTGCCGGGGTATGCAATGCCGGAAAGAATGTATTTGGCATGATGCCTCACCCGGAGCGTGCAGCGGATGCCAATTTGGGTAATCAAGATGGGCAATTGTTATTCGAAAGCTTATTCAACAATTTAGGAGTAGAAGCCTAAGCTGTTCTAGATAGAATTAAAAAGGCTGCCATCATGGGCAGCCTTTTTGGTTTATAGGATAATTAATTTCTGTTGATGCCTTTGGGCACCTTTACGAAGGTTTAGGATATATTCTCCTTTAGCCAGGTGGGCGATAGTGTAAACTCGGTCCGGACTTTTTTCCGACCAACGATCTTGCAAAACTCTTTGCCCTTGCAAATTGAAAAGCTCCAATTCCCAAATTCCTTCCGCTTCGAAGTCTAATTGAAACTGAGTATTGCTGGGATTAGGGTAAATAGACCAAGCTTTTTCTTCATTATTAAGTGCGTTTTCAGCAATGCTTAGGCCCCCTTTAAATTGAGCGGTGTAAACCCCTCGACCATGAGTAGTGGCCATGATGGTGTAGTCCGATTTCCGCATTTTCAGCATGTCTACCCGCACATTGGCCAAGCCATTATTGGCAGGATTCCAATTGGGCATGGAGTCCAGGAAATTACGTGTTTCCCAAATTCCTAATTCGGTAGCGAGGATTACATTTTGCTTGTCACGAGGATTGATCAAGCACCAGCGAACAGGCATATCGGGTAAATCCCCTTCTTTGTTCATCCAGCTTTGGCCGCCATCTTCAGTATAGAAAACGGAAGGGATGCCGTAATTGGAGAATGTGGCAATAAGTTCTTTTTCACTTTCACCTACTTCAATGCAGGAGATATAGCCTGCCGGGAAATTGGAACCAGTGATTTCGGTAAAAATTTCATGATCATCCACATCGGCACTATCCACTCGGAAAATGATTCCGGCTCCACTGGCTACCCAAATGGTGGTAGTATCATCTATATAGGGGCTAACACGAATATGGCTGATGCGATCTCTTAAACCGGTTAATCGCACTACCTCTTCGGTTACTTGTGAAGTTACATTAGAGTAGCGATAGAACTGATAGCTGTTTTTACAGGTGTAAAGAATATTCAAATTGGGATCATAGTCCGCAGGATTAATAAACCGACCATCATTATTATTAATGAAGGTTTGCCCAAAGCTGTTCCCTGAATTAAAAGAGCGGTAATAATTATTGTACACATAACTGCTCATCCAAAAATTGGGGCTGATCTGGTCGATAAAGCAATAAGCACCATCTCCTCCGGTAGCACGGTTGGTGACGCCAAAGCCAGATTGTGAAAATCTTTGGGTTCCATTGTCCTGCGCACCGGCAATCATTTGGTTAGAACCCGCATTAGGACTAATATCTCCGGCGTAGAACTGAGTAACATTATAAGCTGCGTTTTGAGTACTAAAGCTAGGATTGGCAGCCTGAACATTAGTAGATCGGGCTACGCCACCATCATTACCAAATAGAACTTCATCGGAAGAACCGGGTTTAAAAACGATTTGATGTTGATCGGCATGCAGGTAGGGATAGGCCGTTCCGCTATACCATTGACTTAATTGATTCCAGCTGGTTCCGGTATCATTACTGCGGAAAATATTAATACCGCCCACTAATAGGGTGGCTTCATCATTAGGGTCTACCTGGGCAATAAGATCGTACCAAGCCTGACCACGTGTGAAATCATGTGTGGGAATACCAGGATCATCATCGTCAGGCCGATTCATGGCTTGCCAGCTGCTTCCGGAATCAGTGCTGCGAATCATTTGACCAATGATGCCATTGTTCTCAATCAGGGCATAAATAAAGGCGGCATTACTGGGTGCAACAGCCACTTCAACACGATTTCCATTGGTATTACGAACGCGGAAAAAGTTTGTCCCATCATCACTATATAAAATGGCGCCACCTCCGCGGGTACCATTAGTGCTTATAGAATTGGTGGTGCCAATCCAGATACGGTTGTCCGGGCCAATTTCAATGTCAGCAACGGCATAATGGTATTGGGTGCCAGGTACGGTATCCATTACCTGATTAAAGGTCTGTCCACCATCAGTAGAGCGATAGAGGCCCTCGTGATTGCCTACGGTAGGTTCAAAGCCATTGTATGAGGCATCGCGCACGCCCACATATAGAACTCCATTGCCATTTTCATTGCGTACGGCGATATCTCGCACCGCATCAAAATCGATAGAATTGGCAAGCTGATTCCAGCTTTGGCCTCCGTCGGAAGTTTTCCATACCCCTTGTCCACGGGTCGAGGATAATTCGCCAATACCCTCACCGGTACCCACATAAAAGATTTGAGGGTTGGTAGGATCATATGCTATACAGCTTACACCAAGGCTTTGCCAGAAATCATCTACCGGTACCCAGGGATTATTGCTATTCGTGATATCAGTATTATACCAAAGGCCTCCACTTACGGCTCCGGCCCAAACTTTTTTATGCGTACTGTCGTTGGGATCGTACATCAAAGCACGAGTACGTCCACCTACATCGTAAGGGCCTCTTTCTTCCCAAACCAGGTCTGGAAGATTACTGCTGTCCAAAGCGGATTTTTGTAAAAAGGATAGTCGCGCTTGCTCCAATCTGCTTTTAGCGGCTATAAGTCGTTCCGGAGTAGGATAACCCAAGTCGGGATCCATAGTCATGATGAAGTTTTGCTGTTCTGCCAGATCTGGGCGATCGGCTTTGGGAAGCTTTGCCCAATCGTCCAGGCTAATACCTTGGTCTTGATTAAAGGGATGTTGTGCTAAAAAATTGGCATATTCTTGATGAATATCGACTTGCTCTTCTGGGTTTTGAAACCAGAGCAAATAGCTGCTATAAAGACCAGCAATTAGTAAGCTGCTGGTTATCAGAATTTTTCTCATTCACGAGTCGTAAAGCCCTTGGAGGCAGGGGTTAGTAAAATTGCGAATATACTAGTCGTGCAAATTCCAGGTAACATTATAATGACGATCGATTAAGAATATCGTTTGGTCTAGATACTTTGACCTTCAGGCAAAAGAATAATTTGAGGCATAAAAAAAGCCTTGTTCTTCAAGGCTTTTCTGCTTAGTAAGTAGGGATTATCTAGGCACTGCGAGGTTTTAAACCCTCCAATAAATCCATCAACTCTTCATTTTGCTGTGCTACCACATATAAGTTGTAGCCCAGGCTTTCTTCCCATTGAGAACGGTTTTGATTGTTTTGCCGATAGGGACGATTGGGTTTTTGAGAAGGGCTGTTGATTTCCTTAAAGAAGAAAAGCGGATCAGCATCCAAATAGTCAACAATCTCAACAAAGCGATCGAGGGAGATTTTAGTTTGGCCGCGTTCCATTTTTGCATAACTGCTTTGCGTGATGCCTAAATGATTGGCGATTTCTGCCTGATTAATACGACGGAGCTCACGGAGGTTCCGAATCCTTTTACAAATTTCTTCGGCATTCATATTTCGACGATTCTTAAGCCAAAGAAAGAATTTGCCTTGCTTGAAACGTGTAGATATTGTTGAATTTGCCTATCGGATTTAAACTACAAAGTAGTCTGAAATTGACTACCCGAACTCCATCAATTTGCGGCGATAAACCGAGAAGAGCTTGCTCTTACTCACGAAGCCAATGTACTTTCCATTTTCAACTACGGGGAGGTTCCAAGCGCCGGTCGATTGGAATTTCTTCATAACCTCATTCATATTCTCCTCGCTTTCGATAATAGCCGGGGGCGGGCTCATTAGTTCGGAAACAAAGGTTTCCTCATAACGCTCACTCTCGAACATAATGCCTCGGAAATCATCCAAGGTTAAAACTCCTACTAGGGCATCATCAGCATCAATAACCGGAAACAAATTTCGGCGCGAACGACTTACCACCTTTACCAATTCACCCAAGTTCATCTCTGGTGACACCTTTTTGAAATCGTCCTCAATTACTTTTTTCAAGCTGAGTAGGGTTAAAATGGCGTGATCCTTATTGTGGGTTATCAGCTCTCCTCTTTTAGCCAATTGCATATTGTATATGGAGAAGGGCATTAGGTTTCGGGTAACCAGATAGGAAATGGTAGAAACCGCCATCAAAGGAATAAACAAATTATAACCGGCTGTAATTTCTGCAATCATAAAGATGGCCGTTAAGGGAGCATGAAGTACTCCCGCCATTAAACCGGCCATGCCTACCAACGCAAAATTGGTGGTATTGATGTCGCCTATTCCAAATTCTACTATGATAAAGGCAAAAACAAATCCAAGTGCGGAGCCCACAAAAAGGGAAGGCGCAAAAATGCCCCCTACGCCACCAGCACCAAAGGTGAAAACTGCTGCTAAAATTTTAATGAAGACCAGACCTAATAACAAGATCATAATTACATAAGGGCCATCATATTTTTGGAAGAGGAAGCTTTCTTTTACTACTTCCAAAACATCACCATTCAACAGGGCGTTTATGGTTTCATATCCTTCTCCATAGAGTGGAGGAATTAGCCAAATACTTAATCCAAGGGCAACGCCCCCCAGGAGTAACTTCCGAAACTTATTCTCAATTTTTGTAAAGAAGTCATCGAAGTAGAAATAAACCTTATTAAAGTAAACTGATACTAAGGCCGTAAAAACACCCAGTAGGCCATACCAAGGTAAATCTTCAATGCGGAAAGGGTCTATGGAAGAATATTGGAATAGCGAATCGTTTCCTTCCATAAAGATGGAGGTAACTGCTCCGGAAACCGATGCCAATAAAAGTGGAACCAGTGATACCAGAGTGAGGTCCAAGCTGAAAATCTCAATCGTAAAAATGATCGCGGCAATGGGAGCATTAAAAATGGAGGCAATAGCACCGGCAGTTGCACAGCCAATCATTAAAATCCGCTGCCGGTAATTCAGGTGCATTAAACGCCCGAGATTACTACCAATGGCCGAGCCCGTGCTAACGGTTGGTCCTTCCAAACCTACCGAACCCCCAAAGCCCACCGTAAAAACCGAGGTAATAACCGAGGCAAACATTTTATGGGGTTTAATAAAGCCGCTGCGGCGAGATATAGCAAACAGAGCCGAAGGAATACCTTCTCCAACAGGAACCCGAATCCAGCGTTTTACCAAGAGGGTAAGGGCCACCCCCACAATAGGGAAGAGGAAGTAATACACATTGAAATACTGGTTGAGGTAACCCGAGTGTATTATTTCTTGTATAAAGTGAGTGGTATTCTTTAAGAGCACCGCTACTAATCCCGCTATTAAGCCTACAATAACACTCAAGATCAACACAAAGCGATCTTGGGGGATATTCTTGGCTCGCCACAACAGGAACTTACCCAGTAAGCTATGGGGTTTTTGTGCCATTAATCGATTTGGGGACGAAGGTCGATGCCCAGTTCAGTTAATTGCAAGGTATCAATTGAAGCCGGACTGTTAATCATTAAGTCGCGGCCGGCATTGTTTTTAGGGAAGGCAATAAAGTCACGAATAGTTTCTGATCCGCCTAAAAGCGCTACCAGTCGGTCGAAACCAAAGGCAATACCTCCGTGAGGGGGAGCGCCATATTCGAAGGCGTCCATTAAGAAACCAAATTGAGCCTTGGCCTCTTCATCGCTAAAGCCCAGCATTTCGAACATGCGACTTTGTACTTTGCGATCGTGGATACGGATCGATCCACCCCCAATCTCATTGCCGTTCAATACCATATCGTAGGCATTGGCTCTCACCTTGCCCGGATCGGAATCTAAGAGCGCAATATCTTCAGGCTTGGGAGAAGTAAAGGGGTGGTGCATGGCGTGGTAGCGGCCGCTTTCCTCATCCCATTCCAATAATGGGAAATCCAAGACCCATAATGGGGCATATTCATCCGGATTACGCAATCCGAGTTCTTCACCCATGTGCAGACGCAATTCGCTCATGGCCTTACGCGTCTTATTTTCATGGCCGGCCAGGATCAATAAAAGATCGCCTGCCTCACTGCCTGCGGCTTTGTGCCATTCAGCTTGAGCCTCCTCATTAAAGAATTTATCTACAGATGATTTGTAAGTACCATCTTCATTGTACTTGGAATAAATCAATCCCTGCATTCCAATTTGGGGACGTTGTACCCATTTGGTAAGCGCGTCTAATTGTTTACGGCTGTAGCCTGATGCGCCCGGAACGGAGATCGCGAGTACTACTTCCGCCTGATCGAATACCACAAAGCCCTTGTCTTTAGTGAGGCTATTCAAATTCTTAAGCTCCATTCCAAAGCGGATATCAGGCTTATCATTACCGTAGCGTTCCATGGCTTCGGCATAAGTCATACGAGGAACCGAATCGATATCTACACCTTTAACTTCCTTAAGCAGGCTCTTGATCAGACCTTCAAATTGTTGAAGGATATCTTCCTGCTCTACAAAGGCCATTTCGCAGTCGATCTGTGTAAATTCAGGCTGTCGGTCGGCACGTAAATCTTCATCACGGAAGCAACGCACTATTTGATAGTAGCGATCATAACCTGAAACCATTAAGAGCTGCTTAAAGGTTTGCGGTGATTGCGGTAGGGCGTAAAACTGACCTTGGTTCATTCGCGAAGGCACCACAAAATCACGCGCTCCCTCAGGAGTGGATTTGATCAAATAAGGGGTTTCAATTTCAAGGAAGTCGGCATCATTTAAAAATGAACGAACGGCCTGAGCTACCTTGTGACGAAGTTTGATGCTGGCCTGTAAAGGATTACGACGCAGATCGAGGTAGCGGTATTTCATGCGCAGTTCCTCACCACCATCCGTATCATTCTCAATGGTAAAGGGCGGGGTCTTAGCGGCGTTTAAGATCTCCAGCTTATTGACTTTAATTTCAATTTCACCGGTAGCCATATTGGGGTTTTTGCTTTCGCGCTCCAATACTTCACCTTCAATGGCAATCACAAATTCGCGACCTACCTTGCGGGCTTTCTCTTGCAAATCCGCATCCCAGCCATTATTAAAAGCCAATTGCGTTATTCCGTAACGATCTCGCAAATCGATAAAAGTCATTCCACTCAAGATACGACTGCGTTGTACCCAGCCACTCAATTTTACGTTTTCGCCAATATGCGAAGCATTTAATTCTCCGCAGTGATGAGATCGATACATTAACTTGATTTTAGCCGGCAAAATTACAATATCGCTTGGGCATGCCTATTTTTGAAAGGGAAAAATAATTGCCCCTTTTCGACTATGATTGAGCCCTTTAATGATGAGTATTTTATGCGTAAGGCCCTGGAAGAAGCCCAACTGGCCTTTGAAGAGGACGAAATCCCCGTAGGAGCAGTGGTTGTGAGTCAGGGGAAAATTATTGGTCGAGGCCATAATATGACGGAGCGCCTTAACGATGTAACCGCCCATGCCGAGATGTTGGCCATTACTGCAGCGGCTAATTATCTGGGAGGTAAGTACCTGCGCAATTGCACTTTGTATGTTACGCTGGAGCCTTGTAGTATGTGCGCGGGGGCCTTGTTTTGGACGCAAATTTCGAAGGTGGTCTTCGGTGCTCCTGATGAAAAAAGAGGGTACCGTGAATTTGGATCAAGATTACACCCTAAAACCCAACTGGTTGAGGGAATTTTACGTAATGAGAGTACAGAGCTTTTACAACAATTTTTTCGTTCTAAACGAAAAAAATGACTTTGGCGTGATATTGGATTAAACCAAAACCCAAAATTTTACGTATATTAAGAGGAACCAAAACCCCTGATCTAATGGTAATCACAAATTTTCAAATCCGAAAGACCTTGCAATGGGCACCTGTGGCGCTCTTGTTCTTGGCTATAGCCGATGTGGTCTTATACTTTATTCCAGGATTTTTGGGTGGCCTTAAGATTAATGGCTACCTCACCTCTTTGATCTTGTTGAGCATTGTAGCCTTTTATGCTTATGTAGGCTATCCAATGTTTAGCATGAATCTACGCAAGGATAAAATCACTTTCCGATCGCATTTAGCTTTGAGTACTTTATTTGGGAAAACCCTGGTGGTTCCTCGAATGAACATCACCAATCTACAATTGGATTTTAGTGGTCTTCGCGATAAGCTGGTAGTAACTTACGTAAACCGTGAAGGCAAAGAAGTAGATCAGAAATTTTCCATTAGCATTTTAAGCGATCGAAAAAAGCGTATGCTGGTGCAAGCGGTTGAGGACTTCAATCGCGAGAAGTCGGCTCAGAGTTTGCACCTCTTTATTTGATCATAGTAAAACTTTATATCCGCCCCGTCGATTATCGTCGGGGTTTTTTTGTTTGTAATTTTGCCTTCTCAAATTAAAACACAGCATCTATGTATCCCGAAGATATTATTGCCCCAATGCGCGCCGACCTTACCGATGCCGGTATTACTGAAACCCGCAGCAAAGAGGAAGTAGAACAAAATATTAAGTCCGAAGGCACCACCTTGGTAGTGATCAATTCGGTTTGCGGTTGTGCTGCAGCCAATGCGCGCCCTGCCGTGAAAATGGCTGCCCAGCACGCTAAAACTCCAGATCGTATGATTACCGCTTTCGCAGGAAATGATGTGGATGCAGTAAATACTGCCCGTGCATTAATGGCCCCATTCCCTCCTTCATCTCCCAGTATTGCCCTTTTTAAAGATGGCAAGCTGGTGCATATGATCGAGAGACATCATATCGAAGGTCGCCAGGCAGAAGTAATTGCACAGAATTTAACTGCTGCTTTCGACGAGTACTGTTAAGCTCAGTTCAAATGATATTCAAAGCCAGAATTCTCCGGAGTTCTGGCTTTTTTTTATTAGAAAGCTTTCAAGCGGTTCGAACGCAATTTTATGTTTACTATCGTATGCGTTTAGCGGTAGTGTGGAAAGATAAACCCTGTTGGCCGGAAGTAGAAATCATTACCGCCTCGAAAAGAGGATCGCTAGCCAATGAATCCTGGGCCCAGCTAAAGAGGAAATTGGCACCACTTCCACCACTGCGATCTTTTTGATCAATTACCCATTCCAAAGTTTCCAGAGCTTCTAGTTTTACAGATTGATCGAGATAGCTTTTAATGGCCTCTCCATGGGTATTGTAATACTCGGCTTTGCTTAAATAAAGTGGATGATCGGGATCGGTATTGCGTAAGCTAATGGTGATAGTTAAATCTTCGCTGCGCGCCTGACTTTTACTGTAAATATGGGAGTATACCGAAAGGTAACTTTGGCCAGACTCCAAACCTGGAGGAATTGCGCTGGCCTGGCCTTTAAAAGGCGATTTAGCTTGGCTTTCAGCTTCAAGGGATGGATGGCAACTCAGGATCAACACTGAGCAAAAAAGGAGGAAGAACCAATGTTTCATTCTAAAGCTTTGTGGCAGGATGAAGTTCGTAAAGTTCCAGCGGTAAACCATCAGGATCGCTAAAAAAGCTAAATCTCTTGTGGGTATATTCATCTATTCGGATGGCTTCACAGGCGATCCCTAGATTTTCTAAACGCTCTATTTCCTTGGGAAGATTATTTACCCCAAAGGCCAAATGCCGCAGACCTTGTGCCTCTGGATAGGAAGGGCGCTTCGGAGCATCTGGAAAAGAAAAAAGCTCGATACAGTACTGTCCGTTTAGTGCCAGATCCAGTTTGTAAGATTGGCGCTCTTCTCGATAGACTTCCGCAATGATTTCTAAACCGAGAATACGGCAATAAAAATCCTTAGATTGTTTATAGTCCGAGCAAATAATGGCAATATGGTGGATGGATTGAAGCATCTTACAGTTTTCAGGTAAAGGGTAAAGATACTTTAGCCGCACTAAGGATCGAAACAAGTTTAATTGGAATAGACAATGGGAGCTAAAACCTTTTTTAAGGTCCAGGGCCCCAGCAATGGGTTAAACCAAACAAATAGCATCAGAAGCTTAATGAATATTGTTTGTTGCGGTAAATTTTTAAAGATATTTCGAATGCTAATCCAAGCCAGTATTAAATGACAAAACTGAATTAAACAGAGCCATCCCAGAAACTGAACAGGCTTTAATAAAAGTAGGCTGAATAAGAGCAATAGCTCTATACTGACTAGGACTTTAATCCAAATATCTGATCTTTTTCCAGAGGCTAATTGCCTTAAGGAGGATAGTGAACTAAGGTACCAGATTATATGGGGAAGTCTGCTTAATGCCAAAAGGATGGCTAGAAAAAACTCGAGCTCCAGGCTAAGAGTTCCCTTAATGGAGATTAGGATCAAGGCTAAAAGCAAAGGGCTAAAATTGACCAGTATCAATTTTTCGGCCTTATGCTTAAAAATGAGATCAGTGGGAAGCATTAGAATCAAATGTAGCCTAAAGCCAGGCATCAATAAAAAATAAGTTAAGCTATTGTAAGCAATTGGAGTTTCAGTCGACTGTTAGAGGTATGCATAAACTGATCCGTCGCCTAAGAAACTTTGGCCACCGACTTTTACACTGGGAGTATTGGCATTATGCCCTTATCTATTATCCCTTATTTCCAATTTGGTTGTTTTGGTCCTTGCGCAATCGAACCTTGTTTTTCTTCAATGCGGTGAACCCCGGCTTTAATTATGGAGGATTAACCCTCGCTTCTAAAATGGATATGTACAAGGCTTTGCCCTTGGGTTCCTATCCCCAAACTATTCTTTGGAACCCAGAGGAGGAAGCTTCGCCAGGACATATTGAGCTCCGTCTGCGTCAGTCTCAATTAAAATTTCCACTCATCCTAAAGCCAGATATGGGATACCGGGGAATGGGGGTAAAGCTGATTGAGGATAAGCAAACTTTAAGTCGGGAGTTAAGTTCGCATCAATGGTCCTATCTCTTGCAAGAGTACATCCCCTATACCAATGAAGTGGGTGTGTTCTATGTGCGCAGGCCCGGAGATAGTCAAGGTACCGTTACCGGAGTGGTAGAAAAGCACTTTTTGAAAGTGGTGGGCGATGGGCAAAGGAGCCTGGAAGACTTAATCGATGATCAGCCCCGTAGTCGAATGCAGTACAATCGCTTGTTGCAAGAATATGGGTACGAAGCCTTCCAGGAGATTCTGAGGCAAGGTGAGGAAAAGGTATTGGTCCCTTTTGGTAGTCATAGTCGAGGAGCCGAATTTCGGGATGTAAGTGCCAGGCTTAGTCCTGCCATGTTGGAGGCTATTCAGGCTATTTGTGATCGCATGCCCGGCTTTTACTATGGTCGTTTGGATATTTTATTTAAGAATTGGGATTCTCTTCTAAGGGGACAAAATTTTAAGGTGATTGAAGTGAACGGGGTAGCCAGTGAGCCAACCCATATTTATGATCCTGAACATTCCTTGTTTTTTGCCTGGAAGGAAATCATCCGGCATTGTGCATTAATGGAGCGTATAGCCCGGGCTAATCAAGCACGTGGATGTGGCTTTATGAGCCATCGCGAAGGTCGGACTATGCTGAGACAGCATCGTGATTTGGCCAATTTCCTGCAAAACATCTAAAAATTTAGCGCAAGAATATGCAACCTCAAAAGGGAGGCGACGTCTAGAAGATATACGCGCATTTTTCTTTTCTGCAGAAAGGAGTGCCATCGGAGAAACCGATGGATTTTAACCTTAATAGCTTGGCTATGAAAAGCAACACTCCTTTATTTTTCGTTCTGTTTTTATTGATGAGTTTCGGGCTTTGGGCCCAACAGAGACATGGTTCTTTGAGGGGGCTTGTAACCGAGGCTGCAACTGGCGAGACCATTCCTATGGTAAATGTTTCCATTAAGGATAGTTTGGGCTCCTATATTATTGGTGGAAGTACAGATTTTGACGGGAAGTACAACATCAACCCAATTCCGCCAGGTACTTATACTGTTGAAGTGAGTTTTTTGGGTTTTACCACCATTACATTGAAGGGGGTTCAGATTCTGCCAAACTCACCAACCCTCCAAAATTTTAAACTACAAGCTTCTTCAGAATTGTTGGAGGAGGTAGAGTTAGTCTATTCAGCACCCTTAGTTGATAAAGTCAAATCATCGAATATCACCTCTGTCGCGGGTCAGGCTGCCGGTGTCAGCCAGAATAGTAACAGTGTTGTTCGTGGAACTAGAGGAGAAGGCACAGTATATTTTATTGATGGAGTAAAAGTGAGCGGCAATGTAAACCTGCCTCAGGCAGCCATCGCTCAAACTGAAGTTACAACTGGTGGCACTCCTGCTCAATTTGGGTCACCAGAAGAGGCCCGGAAGGCGAAACAAGATCAAACAGAAGCCAAGATAATTTCTTTTCAGCTAGGTGCTTCGGCTAAGCCAGAGAAACAGTTTGAGAACGAGTATTACAAGCAAATTCCTGAGAATAAGTTCTTAAGTGCATTGAGTACTCCTCTGTCCACCTTCGGGGCCGATGTAGATGTAGCATCCTATGCCAATGTTCGGCGTATGTTGAAGTCGGGCTCATGGCCTCATCCGGATGCGGTGCGCTTAGAAGAGTTTATCAATTATTTTAATTACGATTATCCCGAGCCCAAAGAAGATGAGGTTTTCTCTGTAAGCCTGGATCAAGGCCCTTGTGCCTGGAATGAAGAACATCGTTTGTTGCGAATTGGCTTAAAAACGGCTAGTCTTTCAGTAGAAGAGATGCCTCCAAGCAATTTGGTCTTTCTGATTGATGTAAGCGGCAGTATGAGTTCTCCAGATAAGCTTCCCTTGCTACAAACTGCCATGAAAATCATGGTGAAGAATCTAAATCCTGAGGATAGAGTGGCTATCGTAGTTTATGCTTCAAGCACCGGCTTGGTTCTGGAGTCTACACCAGCCAGTGAAGCGGATAAAATTGTGGATGCAATTGATGGCCTGTATGCCGGAGGGTCTACTGCCGGAGGAGCCGGGATACAGTTGGCCTATAAAGTGGCACAGGAGAATTTTAAAAAGGAGGGCAACAATCGGGTGATTCTGGCTACCGACGGTGATTTTAATGTTGGGCTTTCTTCGGATGATGAGTTAAAGAAATTAATTGAGAAAGAGCGTGAATCGGGCGTATTCTTAAGTGTGTTGGGTTTTGGAACCGGTAATTATCAGGACGCCAAAATGGAAAGTCTGGCCGACCATGGAAATGGCAACTATGCTTATATCGACGGATTACTGGAGGCCCGCAAAGTATTAGCCACTGAATTAGGAGCCAACCTTCATGTAGTAGCCAAGGACACTAAGTTTCAAATCGAGTTTAATCCTCAAAAAGTAGCAGCTTATAGATTGTTGGGATATGAGAATCGCCTTTTGGCTGATGAGGATTTCGATGATGATAAGAAGGATGCAGGAGATATCGGTATGGGACACACTGTAACCGCAGTTTACGAACTGATATTAAAGAATGCCGAAGGCGATACTGTGATCGAAAAAGAATCTGAATTGAGATATCAGGAAGAAAGTTTAAAAGATGAAGCCTTCAGTGATGAACTGGCATTTTTAAAGATTCGCTATAAAGATCCAGATGCCTCAAAAAGCCAACTTAGAGTCTATCCTGTGAGTCTAAGTCAAAGTACTAACCCTGATTTCGCATTCCTCTCGGCGGTGCTCCAATATGGTTTACTGCTTCGCCGGAGCAGCTATGCAGGTACCAGTAGCCTCGATTCAGCCATTGCTTTAGCTGAATCTAACCTGGGCCCGGACCCGCATGGCAGCCGCCGAGAGTTCGTACAACTCTGCAAGCTCGCAATGGACTTGCAGTAATCTAGACGAGGCTATTTAAAAGCCTCGTTTTTTATTTGGGGGTTTTTCCCAAGATCTATGGGGATTTTCCTGACTTTCATCAAAGTCCCTGAATGGCAATTTTAATCCAATTTAGCGCTGAGTTCAAACCTGTAGCTGGTTATAGAAAACCTGTAGTTCACGAAATTTCACAGTGATTTAATGGTCGGTCGTACTCAAAGGTTTGTGGTTTAAGGCAGAATACCCGTCTTTTGAAGGCGAAAACTCTAGCCTTGCCAATAGCAGAGGTGGGGAATTAATTTAATATTGCTATTTTTATACGAATAACCCCTTCATCATGAAAAACAAGTACTTATCTCTACTTGCACTGGTACTCCTAACCTTTGCTTGTACAAAACCGGATGACATTCTGGACGATTTTCAGGTCCACATTAGCCCTACTTTTTACAAGTATGTGGTGGAAATTGACGTGGAAGATCTGACAAACCCCGGCGATGAAATTACCAGCGAAATCAATGTAAGCCTTACCGGACCGGATGCGGCCGCGGTTTATAATATTGATGGAACGAAAAATTTTAAAGTAAACTTTGGAACTCTCCAATTAATGGTGAGTAAAGATGCGGAGCCAACTCCGGGCAATCCATTAGATTTTGTAGTTCGTTTCGAAGCCAATGGTTACAAGAAAACAGACTTGTCTTTCGCTATTGCAGAAGAAGACTATTATGTTGCTGATTTGGCGCGTATGTTGAATTTGTCAACCCTACCAAACAGCATCGGGAATACTTCTGCCAATGGAGGTATCGACCCTAATACTAATCAATTAGCCCAACCTTTAGTGGTTAAAGCTGGTTCACCAGATAGCTTGGCTAAAATCAATATCACCATTCCTACCGATGTTAAATTCTTGGATGCCGACGGAAATGAGATCGTAGGTAAGAGAGGTGGAACCGGGTTGAATGTCAACGTTTTAAGTCTTTCTGATACCAGCGAAGCATCTCAACAAGCCTACCCTAACGGAACCGGCTTAATGCAGTTGGTGATGAACGATGGTAAAATCGATACCATTCTTCTTGATCAAACCGGATCCTATGAAATTAATATGGACCTCGACGGTACTCCCGTGCGTGGTTTCTCCGGAGGTAAAACTTCGGGTGGTGTGTCTACCCGAATTCCAATTCCTGCTGACGCTTGGAACGATGAGTTTAGCCGTGCTTATCAAGAAGGTGACTCTGTTGGTATGATGAGTCTCTCTGATGGCGATCCTTCTTGGGAGATCGATGACCGTTCTTTCCTTGTGAAAAAAGATCCCGGTACCGGTGAATTATATGTAGAGCCTACTCTTAACCACTTATCATGGTGGAGATGGAGAAGAAGAAGATGGTGGCGTCCAACTTATTACCGTCATGGTATTGGTGCCTACTATTCTCCAGGAACTCAGGCGAATGCCGGTGCAGTAAGTGGTCGTATTCGCGGTCGCTTCTCTTACTACCGTTGGGGACGTCGTTATTCTTGCTACCTCTACATTCGTGGTAACTTCGGACCAAACTTCCGGACCAATCCTAAGCGTTATTTCCGTACGACTAGTCCGTATAACCCTGCAGTATTCGACTATACTACTTTCTCTACTGCTACTTATAATCTTACTAATGAGGCAGCTAGCTGGTTCGGTTATAATTTCCGCGTATTGAAAATTGAGCCTAAAGTTCAACCACCTTCAATTGGATACCGCTTGTACTGTGGTTCTAGTAATACCTTAGTTTCTCCTCCTGCAGGGGTTAAGATGTATTATCGTAAGCACAATTCAGGAACTCCATTTACACACTTGTACACCTTTACTAACGAGAATTTAGGCGTAACCTACGCTACTTTCCCAGCCTTGGAGAACAATGAGTATTATGACTTCCAAGCTCGCTTTAACGATGTTCAAAAGGATACCTTGAACGTGAAGGTGGTAGATGGTCGCATTTATGATGTGGTTCTGCCAAACCGTGCATGTAACGCCTTAGGACTATAAGCAACCAAACACCATAAAGCGAAATGAAAAAGTCAATTTTAAGTATCGTAATGGGTCTGGTATTCCTGGCCCCGGTAATGGCACAAGAAGCCAGCACTGATACCACAGCTTCAAAAGCAAGTTCTACCGATGATCTCTATCCACTGTGGCAAAATCGCCACGCCATTGCTATCAGCGCTGGCTTACCCGGCTTTGGATTAGAGTATGCCTATAACCTTAATCGCAGTTTAAACTTGCGTGCAGGTTTTCTGGCCTTCACTTTTAATGATTTCAACACCGACATGGATATTTCCGGTCAGTCGGTTAATGTGAATGCCAATCTTACTTCCACAGTATTCGATATTATGCTCGAGTATCAGCCATCTACCCGCTCTTCATTTAAACTGGTAGCCGGTTTAGGTTACTTGAATAATGTAGGAGTTAACACCTTGATTCTTCTTAATGATGATATCGGTTATGGTGATTTGGTAATCGACAATGAGGAGATCGGTGATATCGACCTTACTGTTTCCTGGACTGGGGTAGCTCCTTATATGGGCTTTGGTTTCGGCCGTGCCATTCCTAAGAAACGCGTAGGATTCGGTATCGAAGTGGGAACCTACTATGCCGGTGGACCCAGTGTAGATATCGATGCCAGTGGAATGCTGGAGAACACTTCAGAAGAAGAAGCTGAATTGGAAGATAACCTATCTTCTTATGCTTGGATGCCACGTGTTATGGCACGTCTGGCTATCAAGCTCTAAGCTCCGAATATTTTTAGCTACAAGCCCGGTTCCGATGGACCGGGCTTTTTTTGTCACTGAAAATCAATATTTTAAATACTAATTAGACATTATTCAATGCTGCATGCCAGCTGCCTTATCCTAGTAATAGGGTTTCTGAACTAATTTGCAGGCACTTTTGTCAAGTTCATTAATGTACTTGTTTAGAAGTAAGACCAATTATTATTTAACCCCTACTCACTAGATGAAAAAATCCTTTCTTTCGCTATTGGCCCTGGTTTTGATAACCGTGGCCTGTACCCCTACAGATGACATTCTCGATGATTTTCAAGTACACATCAGCCCTACATTCTATAAGTATGTAGTAGAAATTGATGTTGAAGATTTAGCCAATCCGGAAACTCCAATTAACGGAACTGTAAATATTAGCATAACCGGTCCGGATGCTGATGCGATTTACAATATCGACGGTACTAAGAATTTTAAAGTAAACTTTGGAACCTTGCAGTTAATGGTAAGCAAAGACGCTGAGCCCACCCCAAGTAATCCTTTGGACTTTAAAGTTCGATTCGAGGCTAATGGTTATAAAAGAACAGAGTTAAATTTTAGCATTGCTGAAGAAGATTACTATATCGCAGATAATGCGCAAATGTTGAATTTGGCGAATCTGCCAAGCAGCATTGGTAGCACCTCTGCGAATGGCGGTATCGATCCTAATACCAATCAATTAGCACAGCCCTTAGTGATAAATGCCGGTTCAGCAGATAGTTTAGCTAAAATTAAGCTGACCGTTCCTACTGATGTAAAATTCTTGGATGCCGATGGTAATGAGATCGTTGGTAAAAAAGGCGGTACCGGTTTAAATGTGAATATCTTAAGCCTTTCAGACACTAGTGAAGCAGCACAAGCTGCATTCCCTAATGGTACTGGTTTAATCCAGATAGTGCAAAATGAAGATGGAACTATCGACACCTTATTATTGGATCACGCCGGAACCTTCGATATCAATATGGATCTAGACGGAACCCCGGTGCGTGCTTTCTCTGGAGGTAAAACCACAGGTGGTGTCGCTGCCCGTATTCCAATTGATCCCGATGCGACTAATGAGGAGTTCAATCGTGCCTATCAAGAAGGAGACTCTGTAAGTTTAATGAGCTTATCGGAAGGAGATATCGCTTGGGTTGAAGATGATCGATCTTATGTAGTGAAGAAAGATCCTATTACTTCTGAACTGTACTTTGAACCTACCCTTGAGCATTTAAGTTACTATCGCAGAAAGAATAGAAAAAAATTCAAGCCAGTAAAGCATTACCTGGGAGTAGGTGCCTATTATACTCCGGGTGTTTCCGCTAACTCCGGTTCAATTAGTGGTTCAATTCGCGTCACTTATGAGAGGGCTACCAGATCAGGAAGAGTTAGACGTCGCCATGTAAGGTTGAGAGGAAATTTTGGACCTGATTTTAGAATTAATCGCAGAAAGCGTTATGCGTCTTATACGCAGGATGTCCCCGTTTTTCATCCTACTTCGGGAATTTCATCTTCCGCTTTTAACTTTAGTACCGAAACTCATACCATTGGTAAATTTGAATATACGGTGTTAAAAATGGTTCCAAAAAATCAGCCTGTATCTATTGGTTATCGTTTATACTGTGGTTCCAGCAATACCTTGGTTTCTCCTCCTGCTGGTGTGAAAATGTACTATCGTAAGCATAATTCAGGTGCACCTTTTGCCCACTTGTACACCTTTACTAACGAAAACTTATCCACTACCTATGCTACTTTCCCAGCTTTAGAGAAGAATGAGTTTTACGATTTCCAGGCTCGCTTTAATGATGTGCAAAAGGATACCCTGAATGTACAAGTTGTGGATGGCCGCGTTTATGATGTGATCATGCCTAATCGCGCATGTAATTCCTTAGGACTCTAATTAAACCAAGACCAATAAACGAAATGAGTAAGTCAATTTTAAGTATTGTATTGGGTCTGGTTTTTATGGCCCCCACAGTTGCCCAAGATTCAACAGCCGCCAAAAAGGCCGCAACCGATGAATTGTACCCATTGTGGCAAAATCGCCATGCTATTGCCATCAGTGGCGGATTGCCCGGCTTTGGTTTGGAATATGCCTATAACTTAAATCGTAGCTTGAATTTAAGAGCGGGATTTTTAGCTTTTACTTTCAATGACTTCAATACGGATATGGATATTTCCGGTCAGTCAGTGAATGTAAATGCCAATCTTACATCTACTGTATTCGACTTGATGCTCGAGTATCAACCATCTACCCAGTCTTCCTTTAAATTGGTAGCGGGTTTAGGTTACTTGAATAATGTAGGACTTAACACCTTGATTCTTCTTAACGATGATATCGGTTACGGTGATTTGGTAATTGATAATGAAGAAATCGGTGATATTGATCTTACCGTAAGCTGGACTGGCATTGCTCCTTATATGGGCTTTGGCTTTGGTCGTGCGGTTCCTAAGAAACGCGTAGGCTTCGGTATTGAAGTAGGTACCTACTATGCTGGCGGTCCTAATGTGGATATTGACGCCAGTGGTATGTTGGAAAACACCTCTGAGGAAGAGGCGGAGTTGGAAGATAACCTTGCTTCCTATGCTTGGATGCCTCGCCTTATGGCGCGATTGGCGATCAAGTTGTAAGGAGCTTATAATGTTTATAGCGCCCGGCCTTTTAAGGTCGGGCGTTTTTTTTAGAAGGGTAGGTCTAAGCAGAAAGCTTTGTAGCCTTGCTTTTGCTGTAGGTATAGGCGACCGCCATGTGCCATAATTATCTTGCGGGAAAGGCTCAAGCCAATTCCGGAGCCCCTTTTCTTAGTACTGAAAAAAGGCAGGAAGATTTGATCCTGCATGCTTTCTTCTATTGCTGGTCCGCTGTCGATTACCTTTAAATAGTGGTAACCATCTCCTTGATCCAATTCTAATGTGAGTTTATTGCTCTCATTTTGCAGCATGCTTTCCATGGCATTGCGAATCAAGTTCAATAGCACCTGGCTCATCAAATCGTGATCGGCGTATAAACTCCGCTGCCCTTGAATGATTCGAAGCTCAATTTCAATACTCGCTTCTTTCAGTTCTGAGTTCGCAAGCTTTTGGATTTCTTCCAGAAAAGCGGGCCAGTAAATTTCACTTTTTTGCAATCGTGGCAAGCGGGCAAAGCGAGCATAGCGTTCTACAAAACTCATCAGGCCCTCACTACGGCGTTTAATGATGCTTGCTGTGCTTTGAAGGTCCTTAAATTGCTCCTCTTTCAATTCGAAATGGCCAGCGCTATTGGCTTCGATTTGTAAATGATGTCCCAGGGTATCGGCCAATGAATTAATAGGACTCACTGAGTTCATAATCTCATGGGTGAGCACATGCAGGATTTTTTCCAAGGTTTCATTTTCTTGCTCTTCGAAGTGCTTTTGCTGATTGCTTAAAACCAAAAGCTTTAATTCATGGCCCTCTCGCATAACCGGAACTTTTTGAATGAGCCAATTTTGCTTTTCACCATCATAACGTAGCTGCACTAAGCGAGAGTTTTCAGTGGGCGAATCCAGAAGCTTCTTTAAATAGGGGAATACCTGAGGCCAATCTTCGGCCGACATATGATGCCGCATCCCCGGAAGGGAATCAACCTCCGGCTTCAGGTTACGCAAGGATCCATCTTCTTCCAGTAAAATGAGATGAAAGGGTAGCTGCCGCAGGATATCAGTGAGCAACTCGGTTTGAGTCTGTTTTTGGGATTTGTACTGCCTTAGCTGACCCAGCCATACATTTAGTAGCCGGTATAATTCTCGCCGACTACCGCCGCTCTTCTGTTCCGGCCAGTAAAAATTGTAGTCACCCACTTCACTATTGCGCAGGGCATTTTGCAGCTCTCTTTCCGTGCTTTGCAAGCTTTGGTTTAGCCAATAAACATTGAGAATCCACAGAATCGCTATGATGGCCGAAAAGATCCACAACTGCTGCACCAAGAGCAGCCAGGCTAAAAGCAAGCTAAGTAGCAGCTGGCTTATAAGCGGGATTAATGTACCTCTAAACCTCATGTTGAATCTGGTATTTATCAAGCTTGCGATAAAGCGTATTTCGATTAACCCCTAAATGCTGAGCGGTTTTAGAGATATTTCCCTGGTAATGGTTCAAGACCTGATGAATATGCTGGGCCTCCAGTTCTTCCAGGTTTAAAGAGAGAGAATCACTGTCTTCATTCTGTTGAAGGGAATCGCCGCCCGAACTTAAACTTTGCTCAAAATGACCATCCTTTAAAATGACGGCTCTTTCAAGGCTATGCGAAAGTTCCCGAATATTACCGGGCCAGGAGTAAGCTGATAGCTGGGCTCTTTGATCGGCTTCCAGTTCCAATTGCCTACCGTATTTACGATTGTGGTAATCCAGGTAATAATCTATAAGCACTTCCAGGTCTTCCTGGCGATTGCGGAGGGCTTCAATTTTCAGCTCAATAGTGTTGATGCGGTAGTATAAATCCTGGCGAAATAATCCCTCCTTAACGGCAAGTTCCAAATCACTATTACTGGCGGCAATAATGCGCACATTGCAATGCCTCAGCTCCGGAGAACCTACGGTTTGATAGCTTTGGTCCTGAATTAAGCGCAGGAGCTTTTGCTGATGGAGTAAGGAGCAATTGCCAATTTCATCTAAAAAGAGGCTGCCTCCTTCTGCTTGTTGTACCAGGCCACTGCGATCTTCTCGAGCGTCGGTAAAGGCCCCTTTCTTCACGCCGAAGAGTTCTGCCTCAAAGAGGTTCTCGGGAATCGCTCCCAGATCAACACTAACAAAGGGCGCGTCTTTACGCAGGCTATTTAAATGCAAGTAACGCGCTAATTGGCTTTTGCCGGTGCCATTTTCGCCTCGAATTAAAACCTGAGCATCGGTTTCTGCAACCCGCCGCGCTTGTTGCAACAGGGCAATGCTAGAAGCGCTGCGAGCACTGTTTTCTAATAATTGAATTAGCGCATTACCACTTTTATCTTGCTGGAGTTGAAACTGTTTTAATTTGCCTTTGGTCGCCTTTAGTTCAAAGGCTAGCAATAGAGCTGCCAGGAGCTTTTGATTTTGCCAGGGTTTCAGAATAAAATCAGAGGCCCCACTTTTTAAAGCCTCTACAGCCAAGTCAATATCGCCATAGGCAGTAATCAACAAGACCATTATTTCGGGCCTTAACTCCTTGATATGCTTAAGCCAGTAAAGGCCTTCTTGCCCATCATTGCGACCGGCCTGGAAGTTCATATCGAGCAGAATTAAATCGTACTCTTCCTGATTAAGGGCTTCATGAATTTTTCTGGGATCGCCCAGAACGGAAACTTTTGAAAAGTGGATTTTCAAATACAAAGCCAATGACTCTCTTAAGTCAGCATCATCATCGATAATTAAAATTCGGGCGGCACTTTTCATGAGGGGAATTTAGTTCATGTGTCGAAATCGAACAGGCTTGTGTTCTATTTTGGAACACTTTTAAGATTTGTTTAGGTCTTCTATTTTGTAAGTGCTTGAAAATCAAAACTGGGTTTCGCTTGGCACAGGCCTTGGCTTTAAGGGTTCAGAAATTCAGGTTTTGGATCGAATGATTAGTCCGGATGAACGTCCGGGATTTTGGAAAAAATATCGCTGGTGGATATTGGCCAGCCTCTTTCTTATTGCCCTCTTTGTGTTCTTAATACGAGGGGAGCGGGTTTATGAGCTGTCGAAGGATCGAGTGTTATTAGCTAAGGTAGAAGCCCGCTTGTTCGAAGATGTAATTTCTTTTCAAGCACGGGTGGAACCGGAGGTATCCTTTTCTTTGGATGCGGTTGAAGGGGGAACCGTGCAAGAAATATTTGTGGAGGCCGGTCAGGCAGTAGAAGCCGGTCAGCCCTTGCTGCGACTGGCAAACACAACTTTGATGCTAGACTTCATGAATCGGGAAACGCAAATTGTGGAACAGATTAATAATCTCCGCAATACCCGTATGCAGCTGGAACTCAATGAAAGACAATTGCAAGAGCAGGTTTTGGATTTGCGATTCGAACAAGAGGCGATGGCGCGTCAATATGCTATCGATACCCTTTTGTTTAAAGACAGTGTTATTGCCAGTCAGGAGTTTTTAGACTCTGAGGCAAGGTTCCGCTATTTGGTCGAAAAGCGAGAATTGCTGGAAGATAATTTTCAAACCAATCGCCAGTATCGGGCAAGGCAATTAGAAGCTCTGGATCGATCCATTGAGATGATGGAGCGCAATCTGAATGCCATCCGTAAGAATTTAGAAAACCTGGTGGTAAAAGCTCCTATAGATGGGCAGTTAACCACATTTTTACCGGAAATAGGACAGAGTATTAATCGGGGTGAGAACATTGGTCGCATTGAGGATTTGGATACTTATATCCTCCGCGCCAATATTGATGAGCATTACCTCTCCCGTGTAGAAGCGGGGCAAAATGCTTTTTATGAAATCAATAATTACCGCTGGGAGCTTGCCGTAAGCAAGGTGTATCCGCAGGTAAGCAATAATCAGTTCCTGGTAGATTTTGAATACAAAGACACCATTCCGGCACAATTGCGTAGTGGTCAGGGCTTAAACCTTCGCTTGGCCTTAAGCGCCAGTGCCAATGCGGTAGTGGTGCCAAGAGGGGCTTTCTTTAGTTCCACCGGTGGAAATTGGGTTTTCGTGCTCAATGAAAATGGAGATCAAGCCTTTAAGAGGGCAGTGGAATTAGGCCGGCAAAACCCTGATTATATAGAAGTAGTCTCTGGATTGGAGCCCGGAGAGCAAATCATCAGCTCCAGCTATGAAAGTTTTAAGGAATACGAGCAATTGCGATTAAAATCAGCAGAACATGAATGATGTAATTATTAAGACCGAGGGTCTGGAAATGCGCTATCGCACCGACCTTATGGAAACCATGGCCTTGAATTCGGTAGATCTTGAAATCAAGAAAGGAGAGTTCATTTCCATTATGGGCCCTTCAGGTTGTGGGAAATCTACCTTATTGAATATTCTGGGTATGCTGGATCAACCCAGCGCCGGGGATTACTTTTTCGAGGGGCAAAATATTGCCAAAATGAAAGAGCAGCAAAGGGCTCGTTTGCGCAAAGAAAAGGTTGGTTTTGTATTCCAGAGCTTTAATCTGATTGATGAGCTTTCCGTTTTCGAAAACGTGGAATTGCCCTTGCTATATCAAGGACGTTCGGCGGCAGAGCGAAAGGCACAAGTACAAAAAATACTAGAGCGAATGGGTATTGATCACCGCGCTACCCATTATCCGCAACAGCTCAGCGGGGGTCAGCAGCAAAGGGTGGCTGTTGCCAGGGCAACGGTTGGTGAGCCTTCAGTAATATTTGCTGATGAGCCCACTGGTAATCTGGATAGTGTTCACGGCGATGAAGTAATGAACCTCCTAAGCGATTTAAATCGCAGTGGCACCACTATTGTAATGGTTACTCACTCTGCACACGATGCTGCTTACTCCCAGCGGAGCATTCGCCTGTTTGATGGAAAGGTGATCGGTGAAAACCAAAACCGCTTAGAAGAAGTACAGTCATGATGTTTCGCAATTACCTAAAAGTAAGCTGGCGCCACCTGCTTGCCGGAAAGGCCAATAGCATCATTAGCGTGCTTGGACTTTCGGTGGGGGTAGCCAGTGCTATTCTCATTGCTCTTTACATCCAGGATGAATTGAGTTATGATCAATTTCACACTAAGAAGGATCGCATAGCCCGGATCGTGGAACGCATCGATCATAGTGGCGAAATTAAGGCAGCGCTTACCAGTTTGCCGGTAGGACCACAGTTTGTAAGTGATTATCCTGAAGTGCAGAATTATGTGCGCATCATGCAAATGGGCGGGATGCTTACCATTAAGGTGGAAGATCAGATCTTTCGGGAGGATCGTTTCCTGCGAACGGATAGTACGATTTTCGAAATCTTTGATTTCAAATTACTTCAGGGTGACCCTAAAACAGCTCTGGCTGGCCCTAGTATGGTCGTTTTAAATGAAGACCTGGCCACCAAGTTTTTTGGTTCCCCCACTGAGGCTATGGGTAAGCAATTGTTTATCGGCACCAGCCAGTTTACTGTTAACGGTGTGGTGGAAAACGGGGACAAGCCCAGTGATATCGATTATCAGGCGTTCACGTCCCTTAGCACTTTGCCTCCTCAGGCTCAACAAGCCCTAAATGGAGATTGGTTCCGCTTGGTTTGCCAAACTTATCTGGTCTTTGATCAACCGGTGGCTGATTTGGACTTTGAGACCCAATTGGCAGATTTCACCGAACGCATCATCAAACCATTTGTGGCGACGTTCGGCTCTGGTAGTACCGCAGACTTTAAACTGCAACCTTTAGAGGGCTTGCATTTTGATAATAGTCGCGAATACGATACCCCCAAGGGCAATCTTTCCTATCTATACATTTTCGGATTATTGGCTTTGTTCATCCTGGTTATCGCAACCATCAATTTTGTAAACCTGGCTTTAAGTCAATCGGTAAAAAGAGCCAAAGAAGTAGGCGTACGAAAGGCTTTAGGGGCTGGGCAGAATCAATTGCGCAACCAATTTTTAGGTGAGAGCTTTTTAGTGGTGCTTTTAGCCATGATTATTGGTCTTGGTTTAGTGGAGGTTTTGTTGGGTACCTTTAATACTACTACCGACAAAAGCTTTGCTTTTTTCGATCTTTTTGATTGGCGTATGCTGCTAACCTTATTGGTGATATTGTTAATCACCGGTTTAATGGCAGGGCTTTATCCAGCCTTGGTCTTAAGTAAATTTCAAAGCTCACGAATTTTAAGAGGTAGTCTACCTAAGATTGGGCGCTATGGGAATTTACGACGCATCCTCATGGTGGTTCAATTGGCTTTTTCCATATTGATGATCATCGGGACCCTGGCTATTCAAAGTCAGATGCGCTATTTGCAGGATAAAGATTTGGGCTTTGAGCAAGATCAGATTGTAGTGCTTAATATTCCTCAGGATACAGCAGTTTTTAATCATTTGGATTCCTTTAAAGATCGCCTCTTGGCGCATAGCGAATTTGAAGGGGTAAGTGGCTCACAAGCCATTCCCGGCACTAATGTAGGTGAGCTGATGTTCCGGATTGAGCAGAGCGCTGAGATGCTGGATAAGAGCATCAAGTTTATTGCAGCCGATGAGGACTTTTTTGAAATATTGGGACTGGAATTAGTGCAGGGCCGACTTTTCTCTAACGACATTCAAAGTGATGTGCAGCAGGCTTTCATTATCAATGAAACGGCAGCTAAAAGTTTTGGCTGGGATGAGCCCTTAGGCAAGCGAGTACAATGGGGCTTGCAAGGTAATGGTCAGGCGGCCAATGATGGTGAAGTTGTTGGGGTAATCAAGGATTTCCACTTTGCTTCTTTGCACAATCCTATGGAGCCTCTAGTAATCTTGTTTCGACCCAATTTTAGTTTGCTTTTCAGCATGAAACTTTCAGGTGGGCAAGTGCGCTCCGGTCTTACTGTTTTAGAAGAGGAATGGGGCAATTTTGCAGGTAACCATCCTCTGGAGTATACCTTTCTGGATGAGCGAATTCAAAGTCAGTACGAGAGTGAAAAAACGCTCTTAAAGATCTTTGGCTATTTTGCTTTTATCAGCATTATGATTGCCGGATTGGGACTCTTTGCCTTGACTTCTTATACTGTAGAACAACGTCTGAAAGAGTTTAGCGTGCGCAAGATATTAGGAGCGGAGCTCAAGGATTTGGGTATGCTCCTGGCTAAGGAGTTTATGCTCTTAATTGGAGTGGCAGCTCTCATTAGTATCCCCTTGGCGGGATGGGGTATCTCCTCTTGGCTTGAAGAGTTTTCCTATCGAATATCGATGCCCTGGTTAAGCTTTGTTTTGGCCTTGGTTCTGATCGGCCTGGTCACTTTAATTGCCATGTCTTATCATGTAATTCGATTGGCTCGTACTAACCCTGCAAGGATCCTTCGCGACGAATAATAGGATCAATAAAAAAGGCCTCTGATTTCTCAGGGGCCTTTTTTTTATGTTTTGGCATTTTAGATCTTATTCAACGGTAACCGACTTGGCCAGGTTACGGGGTTGATCCACATTACAACCGCGCATTACGGCAATGTGGTAAGAAAGTAATTGCAGAGGAATAGTAGTTAAGAGCGGAGAGAATACTTCCATAGTATCTTTCACCTCGATAACGTGATCCGCCATTTTAGCAATCTCACTGTCACCATCGTTTACAATGGCAATTACCTTCCCTTCGCGGGCCTTAACCTCTTGGATATTGGATACGATTTTATCGTACTGTCCACTTTTAGGAGCAATTACCACAACCGGCATATTCTCGTCGATCAAGGCAATAGGACCGTGCTTCATTTCGGCAGCAGGATATCCTTCTGCGTGGATATAGCTAATCTCTTTTAATTTCAAGGCACCTTCCAAAGCTACCGGGAAATTATAGCCACGACCTAAGTACAAGAAGTTAGGGGCGTCTTTATAGAGCTCCGCGATATAGCGAGATTGAGTATCGCTTTTCAGCATGTCTTCAATCTTGCGAGGAATCTCATTTAATTCATTTAATAAGCGGTGGTAATAGCTTTCCTTCAGGAGGCCTTTCTTGTGAGCCAGCTTAATGGCGATCAAGTTCAATACTGCTACTTGTGCAGTAAAGGCTTTGGTAGAGGCTACCCCAATTTCGGGACCAGCATGGGTATAGGCACCGGCATGAGTTTCGCGTGCAATACTCGAGCCTACCACATTACAAATTCCGAAAATAGTAGCACCCCGTTCTTTAGCCAATTTAATCGCTGCTAAGGTATCAGCGGTTTCTCCAGATTGGCTGATGGCAATTACCACATCTCTCTCGGTAATAACCGGATTCCGATAACGGAATTCAGAGGCGTATTCCACTTCAACCGGGATGCGGGCTAATTCTTCAAAAATGTATTCGGCAACCAAACCAGCATGCCAAGACGTACCACATCCGATAATGATAATGCGCTGGGCATTTACCAGTTTTTCTTGAAATTGGTAGACGCCGTCCATTTGGATTAAACCTTGCTCTGGCAATAAACGACCACGGAGGGTGTCACCAATAGATTTGGGCTGCTCGTATATTTCTTTCAGCATGAAATGATCATAGCCTCCTTTTTCAATAGAAGCTAAATCCATTTCTAACTGATGTACATAAGGATCAATGGTGCGGTTATCTGGAATAGAAAGTACTTCGATTTCCTGACCGCGATTGATAATAGCCATTTCATCGTCTTCCAGATAAATGGCCTTTTTGGTGAACTCCAGGAAAGGAGTAGCGTCACTGGCGATAAAATACTCGCCTTCGCCAACACCCACCACTAAAGGACTACCTTTCTTAGCCACTACAATTTGATCGCTGTTATTTTGATCAATAACGGCAATGGCATAAGCACCAATTACTTGATTGAGGGCAATGCGCACCGCTTTCGCTAAGTGAACGCCTTCGCTTTTCATTACGTCTTCAATCAGGTTTACCAATACCTCGGTATCGGTATCCGAATGGAAAACATATCCTCGCTGTGTTAATGCTTTTTTGATGGATGAATAGTTCTCAATAATTCCATTGTGGATGAGTACTAAATCACCACTATTGGAAGTATGTGGGTGAGCATTGGTATCATTGGGTTCTCCGTGGGTAGCCCAGCGGGTATGACCAATACCAATACTTGCCTCACCAATGCTATTGTTCATTTTGGCCTCGAGATCCGAAACCTTGCCTTTGCACTTTACCAGACTTAATTTTCCGTTTAAGACGGCGATGCCGGCACTATCATATCCGCGGTACTCGAGTCTGCGAAGACCGTTAACTATAACCGGTACTGCATTTTTGTTACCCAGGTAACCAACAATTCCACACATAGTGTTCCTTTTAAGGTTTAGTGTAATAAACAATTACCGTAGCTCTTTCTGAGAGCCCGGATCCTCCCCTCAAAATGGTCCGATTTGCCGCTGTTGTACGGGTGGTCGGAACGAGGGCTAAAGTAGGGTTTTCTTTGCTATTGAGGACCTCGAACAGGTGTCGTGTGAGGTCGATTACGTATTTGTTATTACGCAGGATACCTCGGCTTAATGTGCCACCGCCGCCGCCATCAGTTTGGAAATCGATGATACGATCACCTAAGCTTTTGCCTTCCAGAAGCCTAAGCTCCATTTTAGGGCTGGGAGCTACGGGTTCGGTGCTGCCCTGGGCGGTGAAAATTTCTACTTCTGCTTTATTGATTACCAGACCCTCGTTAACCAGACTGTCAATTTTACGGGAGTCAAAGCGCAAAGCAGTGCAAACCCCGGCCATAGCCTGTGTATAGGTTTCGGCTTCACCATTTACAGAATCCTGAGCCAAGGTCTCTAAAGGAGAGCCAGTGTAGTCCTGCTCAAAGGTGCTGAAATTGATAGGTTTGATGGATTTATCTTGATCAAAGTTTAACTCGGCATAACTGGTATCTTCATCATTATGATAATAGATGCGTAAACCGGTATAGGCGCTGGCTAAATTGGTGTAGAGGATGCATCCGCCACTTTCTGCTTCAATTTGGACTCCTTTGAAGTATTCCATGAATTTGGCGAAGCTGCTAAATTCATCTGCTGTGCCATTGGCAACATCGGCAAATTTGCTTTGGAAATAGGCTGCGTCCATTGGAATTCGCAATAGTGCAGGTGCTAATTCACCCTCAAATTGAGAATTGGTTTTTGGCTGCGGCTGGTAAGCGTTTAAGCGACCAATTTCATTGGCCAAAGTAGGCTGATAATTACTGTAATAAAGACTGTCTTCATCAAAGGCCTGACTTAATTCGTAAACCGCAAAATCCATAGTCTTGCTAGTATCGCCATAAGCCTCTGTTAAACGCAGATATAAATTAACCGAGTCAACTACCGGGTTGTTACCAAAATCGACATTCAGTTCATTCGGAATCATTTGACTTACAATACGCGCTTTCTCAACCCCGAAATAGTTGCTTTCGCTATGGCCTAATAAACGAACTGAATTATAACCACCCAAGGTAACTTGAGTGCTGTAGTCGAGGGCAACTACAATGCTATCTACCGGAGCAGTCCAGGATACCAAATTAATATGCATGGAATCGGCCTCAGTGTTTCCTCCAATAATTTGTTGAAAGCCCAAATCGTCGGTAGGCTTTTCACAGGCGGCTATAAAAAACAAAGGAGCCATGGCTAAGATGGCTCGCTTTACAGTGCTTAAGGTCATATATTTAATTCTAAAAGAATTTAAGCTAGTGACTCTTCCTCTACAATTACCTGCTCATAGAGCTTGGCAATTTCAGAATTCGGATCTTCCGATTCGGTGAGGTCGATCATGGGGCTAACGTTTTTGCTCACATAATCTTTCATTTCGTCGGATAATTTACTTCCCGAAAGAGCAACTCCGTCGCAGTAAGCCATATTAGCTCTGTATATACTGCTGATATTTGCATCGGCGAAAGGCGCAACTTCTTCCTCGCTCAATCCGTCGAAACGCAGATAGTCGGGAAGGCCTTTGCTCAAGTTCTCTTCCGTGGCTCCGTATACAGAAAGAACGGTCTTACTGTCTGAGAACATGGGATCATCGTGATGGAACTTTTTCAAGTACAAGGGTAGGAAGCTGGCCATCCATCCATGACAGTGAATGATATCAGGGCTCCAACCTAATTTTTTGACGGTTTCAATAACGCCGCGGCAGAAGAAAATAGCGCGTTTGTCATTGTCCTCGTGGAATTCTTCATCCTCATTATAGAAGATGGCTTTACGTTTAAAGAACTCATCATTATCGATAAAGTACACCTGCATACGTGCTTGAGGCACAGAGGCTACTTTGATGATCAAGGGCTGATCTTCGTCGTTTACAATAATATTGATTCCGCTTAAACGAATCACTTCGTGTAATTGGTGACGACGTTCATTAATTAATCCGTAACGGGGCATGAAAACCCGTACCTGGTGCCCGCTTTCATTCATCTTTCGAGGCATTTCCAAAGAAGGTTTGGAAATTTCATTTTCGGGGAGGTAGGGGTGAATCTCCTGACTTACATACAGAATGCGCTTACTATCCATGATCCGTGTTTAATCTACAAATTGAAAAGGTTTGCAAAAATATAGCTTTTTTGTGAATAACTCAATTTATAATAATAGCTTTACCCGCTGCAATGCCTTGAAAATGCAAGTGTTTCACAGTGTATCCGAGCTGTCGGTTTTTCAACAGCAAAACAAATCGAAAGGCCACTCACTTGGATTTGTGGCAACTATGGGTGCTTTGCACGAGGGCCATCTTACTTTATTACGACGCGCGAATCAGGAAAACGCTGCCAGCATCGTAAGTATTTTTGTCAATCCCACTCAATTTAATAATCCCGAAGATTTAGAAAAGTATCCTCGTCGAACCGATGAAGATTTAGCCCTTTTGGAAGCAGAAGGAGCAACTGCAGTTTTTATGCCTTCGGTAGAGGAGATGTATGGCAATGAAGTAGAAGCTGAGTCTATCGATTTAGCTGGTCTGGATCAAGGGATGGAAGGAGAATTTCGCCCAGGGCATTTTGCAGGGGTAGCTACGGTAGTGAAGCGTCTCTTTGAAATGATTAAGCCCGATCGGGCCTATTTCGGGAACAAAGACTATCAGCAGGTTTTGGTGGTAAAGCATGTCGCTCGAATCTTTAATATGCCCATCGAGGTAATAGGATGCGATACCGCTCGTTTCCCCAGTGGCTTAGCGATGAGTAGTCGTAATTTCCGCTTAAGTCCGCAGGGAATGGAAGAGTCTGGCATTATTTACCGTGAAATGAAATGGGCGGCAGATAATTATCAAGCTTACAGTCCGGCCGACTTAAAAGATGCCATCCGAGCACATTTTGCAAAGAGCAATTTGGAACTCGAATATGTAGAACTGGCCGATACCCACAGTATGAAGGTGGTTGAGGCCTGGTCTGAACATCCGGAAGTACGCATATTTATGGCGGCTTATTGTGAGGGCATACGCCTGATAGATAACACAACTTTATATTGATTGGCCAAGGCTATCAGCCACTTCCATAATCAGGGCCTTTGAATTACTTTTGCGGCATGTTAATCGAGGTTTTAAAATCTAAGATTCATCGGGTAAAAGTTACCGGAGCGGATCTAAACTATATAGGAAGCATTACTATCGATGAAGATTTGATGGATGCTGCCGGATTGATTGCAGGAGAAAAGGTGAGCATTGTGAATGTAAACAATGGTGAGCGCCTGGATACCTATGTGATTAAAGGTACGCGCGGACAAGGCGAAATTACCATGAATGGCCCGGCTGCCCGTAAAGTGCAAAGGGGAGACATTGTGATTATTATTGCTTACGCTCATATGGACTTTGAAGAGGCAAAAAGCTTTCAGCCAAGCATTATCTTTCCCAATGAAGAAACCAACCTGTTAAACTGATCTTTTGAAAGCCAAGTTTAAGGACATTCTAAAATATCTGCTCTTTACCGCTATCGCTGCGTTTTTCCTTTACCTCGCCTTTAATAAGGCCGATTGGTCTAAAATGTTGGAAGACTTCCGCAAGGCTGACTATCGCTATGTTTTCCTTTCGATGCTAATGGGCTATGCCGCCTTTATTAGTCGGGGTTTACGATGGAACCTCCTGCTCGAACCTCTCGGTAAAAAGGCCAAACCCTGGAATGCAATCAATGCCATTTCCATTGGTTATTTTGCTAATGCCTTGGTACCACGTGCCGGTGAAGTAATGCGCTGTACCTCATTAAAAGAAACAGATGATATCCCTCTGGAGCGCCTTTTTGGAACGGTTGTTCTGGAGCGAGTGATCGATGGATTTTTACTTCTTTGCCTTATATCACTAGCTTTCATTACCCAGTTGGGAAACTTGCAAAGTTTCTTCGATCAGGCTTTCGCTAGTGCTGATGGTTCAGATGGCCAGGGCCCTGATTTGAAAATGATCTTAGGAGCAGGATTCCTATTGTTCGTTGTACTCTTTCTGGTTTTTAGAAAACGTATTCAGAGACATCCCTTCTTTGCCAAGGTGCGTGAGTTATGGCAAGGATTTAAAGAAGGCTTTAAGTCACTATCCAAGGTGAAAAACAAATGGGCCTTTTATGGACATACCCTCTTTATATGGTCCATGTATTTCTTAATGATCTATGTGGTGATGTTTGCCCTTCCAGCAACTGAAGATATCAACCTTAGTAATGGTCTCTTTGTGATGGTAGCCGGTGGAATGGGGATGGTAGTGCCTACTCCGGGAGGAATTGGTTCTTATCATTATCTGGTGCAACTCGCCCTGAGTGTTTTAGGAGTAGATCAGGCAGATGGACTTACCTTTGCTACCTTGGTGCACAGCGGCCAATTGGTGATGACTCTTATCGCTGGATTTAGTGCCTTACCCATGGTGTATCGTGCCCGCAGAATATTAAAAAGATCCAAAGCATGAATTTAAGAGAAGCCCTACGCAATAAGAAAAAGTCGGTTACCGAAATGAATCATCAGGCCAATGCCTGGCGAGTTTATGGCGAAGAAACCCTGGTGCTTTTTTATGCTAATTGGGAATTTACTTCCTCCAATTTGCATAAGCTTCTTGATTATTTAAGCTTGGTAGATAAGCTGGTGGTGGCCTTGCCCAAAGCCAGTTCTGATGATACTATTTTTCGCATCGCCAATCTTCAGGTAGTGGATGGTATTGTTTTATATGAGTCTATTGAAGATTGCATGGCTGCTTTTAGCGGCGCTAAATTTGCCTTTGAAGGAACTAATGGTCCGGCGCTGGACGCAGAGCTCAAAGCTCGTATCTTAGACCTTTAATGGCCAAGGTAAAAACTGAGTATACTTGTCAGAATTGTGGCTCCCATTTCTCTAAATGGATGGGCCAATGCTCCCGTTGTGGGGAGTGGAATACCATTGTGGAGGAAGTCATTGAATCTTCCTCTAAAGAAAAAGCCTGGCAGACTGAAAGCAAATCACCTGCTGCAGGCAAATCCAAGGTTAGAGCCGTAAAAGATTTCATTCCCGATCGATCAGAACGATTTAGCAGTGCCGACCCCGAGTTAGACCGGGTTTTAGGCGGTGGTATTGTAGAAGGTTCTGTTACCCTGGTGGGAGGGGAGCCTGGAATTGGCAAGAGTACCCTCCTCTTGCAAATGGCCTTGGGGATTTCCAGTAAGGTGTTGTACGTGAGCGGGGAGGAAAGTGAGCAGCAAGTGCAAATGCGGGCTCGCAGAATCGGGATTCGCAACGAAGAATGCTATTTGCTTACGGCAACCTCTACCCAAGAAATATTTCAGCAGATTAAAAGTCAGGATCCCGATATCTTAATCGTGGATTCCATCCAAACCTTGCATTCGCATTTGATTGAATCGGCACCGGGTTCGGTATCGCAGATTCGCCAGTGCTCCTCCGAATTAATTCAGTTTGCTAAGGAAACAGGTACTCCGGTATTTTTAATTGGGCATATCACCAAAGAAGGGCAAATCGCCGGTCCTAAATTATTGGAGCATATGGTAGATACCGTGCTTCAGTTTGAAGGAGATCGACATCATATTTATCGCTTGCTTCGTGCCCATAAAAACCGTTTTGGCTCTACCCATGAAATTGGGATTTATGAGATGCATGGTGAGGGGATGCGCGCAGTTGCCAATCCGTCTCAGCTATTGCTTTCGGAGCGTGATGCCGATTTGAGTGGTAATGCTGTGGCAGCTACTTTAGAGGGGATCCGTCCCATGCTTATCGAAATTCAGGCCCTGTGCAGCACTGCGGTCTATGGTACTCCACAGCGAAGCACGACTGGTTTTGATACTCGCCGACTCAATATGCTTTTGGCGGTTTTAGAGAAGCGCTGTGGCTTTCGATTGGCCACCAAAGATGTATTCCTGAACATTACTGGAGGAATTAAGGTAGATGATCCAGCCATTGACCTTGCGGTGGTGGCAGCGATCTTAAGCTCTAATGAGGATATTGCTCTTTCGCCACGAACTTGCTTTGCCGCCGAAGTAGGACTTTCTGGAGAATTACGTCCGGTTCCACGCCTCGAACAACGCATTTCTGAAGCCGAAAAATTAGGCTTCGAAGAGATAGTTTGCAGTGGTCACAGTAAGTGGAGTTCGAAGGGAGTTTCTATTAAGGTCTTGGAATTCAATAAGGTGGAAGATGTTTTTCAGCATCTTTTTGGCTAAGAATATAGCCTGATCTTATCTCGATAATTAGGTGATAGATATCATTATTGATTGCTATCCCTGTACCTTATTTTTGTCAAAATTTAGCAGCAAAAGAATGGCTTATTCAAAAAGCGAGATTAACGAAGCTTTAAAAAATATACCGGCCACTAAAGGCGGGACTAATCTGGTGGATGCAGGCCACGTAAAAAATCTGCAATTATTTGGCGATGAGGTGATTGTTGATGTGATCAGTGAGTCGCCTGCCTTGCACGTGAAGAAGAAACTGGAAGTGGATATTCTGAAGGTCATTCATGAGCAGGTTGACAAAAAATTAAAGATCACCGTAAATATTGAAGTGCCTAAGGCGGCGGAAGAACGAGCCCAGTTAATTCGCGGCGAGGCTTTACCCGGCGTAAAGAACATTATCGCGGTAGCTTCCGGCAAAGGCGGGGTAGGGAAATCTACTGTTGCCTCTAACCTGGCCATTAGCTTAAAGCAGATGGGCTTTAAGGTAGGTTTGGTGGATGCAGATATCTATGGACCCTCGGTGCCCACCATGTTCGATATCACTAATGCTCGTCCGGGAACTATCAATGTAAACGGGCAAAGCAAGATGGATCCGGTAGAAGCTTATGGCATTAAAATTCTGTCCATTGGCTTTTTTGCCAAGCCAGATCAAGCAGTGGTATGGCGAGGACCCATGGCTTCCAAGGCTTTAAACCAACTCTTGCGCGATGCCCATTGGGGAGAGCTGGATTTTATGATTTTGGATTTACCTCCTGGTACTGGTGATATTCACCTATCTACCGTGCAAGCGGTGCCCATTACCGGTGCGGTAATCGTTAGTACTCCGCAAAACGTGGCCCTGGCCGATGCTCGTAAAGGGGTAGCCATGTTTAGAGTTGAAAATATTAATGTGCCGGTTTTAGGCTTGATCGAAAACATGGCCTACTTTACTCCTCCAGAACTGCCAGAAAACAAGTATTACATTTTTGGTCAGGATGGAGTGAAAAACTTATCAAACCAATTACAAGTGCCTTTCCTGGGTGAATTGCCCATAGTACAAAGTATTCGTGAAGCTGGTGATGTAGGTCGACCTGCAGCCATGCAAGAAGGAAGCGAAGTACAAAAGGCCTTCGAAAATATTGCCCGTCGCACGGTTGAGGAACTGCTACGACGAAATGAGGAGCTTCCTCCAACGGAAGTAACTCGCATTACCACAATGGCCGGCTGTTCGGCTGTTTAGATTGAAGCGTATGGAGAACCGTGATGATATTCTGAAACGCATCCACATTGCCCTGGATGAAGTGCGTCCCTTTTTAAAGTCGGATGGGGGTGATATTACCCTGGTCGATTTAGAAAACGACGGAACCGTAAAAGTGCAATTGCACGGCGCCTGCATTGGATGCAGTGTAAATCAGATGACCCTGAAAAGTGGGGTCGAAATGACGATAAAAAAACATGCACCGGAAATCACATCCGTGGTTGAGGTGAGCATGGTATAGATCCATGAAAAATACCCAAGCCCTTAAAAAAGTCACCATTCTTTTTGCCGGCGATAGTGGCGATGGGATACAATTAGCTGGCTCTCAATTTGCGAATACTACCGCTTTGGCGGGAAACGACTTAAGTACTTTTCCCGACTTCCCGGCAGAAATTCGCGCTCCAATCGGAACGGTATCTGGAGTTTCGGGCTTCCAAATCAATTTTGGAAGTGAAGAAATTCATACTCCGGGTGGTCGACCGGATGTTTTGGTAGCTTTAAATGCAGCGGCCTACCGTAAGAATTTTCCCAGCCTTAAATCTGCGGGAACCATTATCGTGGACCCAGCCGGATTCGACAAGAAGAATCTGCGTTTAGCAGGATATGATGATGAGGAAAACCCGCTCCTAAACAAGCCTGCTGATTATCAATTCTACGAAATTGAGGTAACCCGACTCAATCGGGATGCCATGAAGGAAGTGGAGATCGCTCCTCGGGATCGCGATCGTTCTCGAAATATGTTTGTCTTAGGCTTTATCTATTTCCTCTACAATCGGGATCTGGAGGTTACATTGCATTTCCTCGAAGAAAAATTTAAACATAAGCCCGATGCCCTCGAGGCAAATAAAAAGGCCTTAATGGCGGGTTATAATTATGGCGATACCATTGAGGCGATTACACGTTTTCGAATTGAAAAGGCCAAATTACCCGCTGGTGAATATCGCAATGTAACCGGTAATCAGGCATTGGCGCTTGGTTTAATTGCGGCCTCCAAGAAAGCGGGATTAGATTTGTTTTATGGTTCTTATCCCATTACTCCAGCTTCGGATATTCTGCATGAATTGGCAGCGCGTAAGAATTACGGCGTAAAGACCTTCCAGGCTGAAGATGAGATCGCGGCCATTACTTCGGCAATTGGAGCCAGCTTTGGTGGTGCCTTGGGGGTAACCGGAACATCAGGTCCAGGTATGGCCTTAAAAACCGAAGCGCTGGGATTGGCTATGATGTTGGAGCTACCCTTGGTAGTAGTGAATGTGCAAAGGGGAGGTCCCAGTACGGGCTTACCTACCAAAACCGAGCAAAGTGATTTAATGCAGGCGGTGTACGGTCGTAATGGAGAAACACCCATCCCCGTGATAGCGGCCTCTTCTCCTTCAGATTGTTTTTGGGCCGCCTATGAAGGGGCTAAATATGCCATTGAGCACATGACCCCGGTTATAGTTTTAAGTGATGGCTATTTGGCCAATAGTTCAGAGCCCTGGCTTTTCCCCAAGGCAGCTGACTTAGTTGAAATTAAAGCTCCCTTCCGCACGGAAGTTGAAGATTACCTTCCCTACGAGCGCGATGTGCGGGAGGTACGCGAATGGGCGATACCCGGGCAAGCAGGATTGGAACATCGCTTGGGCGGCTTGGAGAAAGAAGATAAAACGGGCAATGTGAGTTACGATGCAGAGAACCACGAATTGATGGTGAAAACTCGTGCTCGCAAAGTGGCTCTGGTCGCTAAAGATTATCCCGAGACTCGCCTTTTGCAAGGTGCTGAAAAAGCGGACTTGCTGGTTTTAGGATGGGGAAATACCAAAGGTGCCATCCAAGTGGCGGTAGCGCAGGCTTTGGCCGAAGGGCTTTCCGTAGCACAATTGCACCTGCGTTATATTAATCCATTACCAGAAGATTTAGGCGCCATTTTACAGCGCTATCCTCATATTCTGATTCCGGAATTGAACGACGGACAATTGGTGCGCATCATTCGCGATCACTATTTGGTGAAGGCTGATGTATTGGATAAGATTCAGGGGAAACCCTTTTTGGCAGAAGAGATTTTAGCGCAAATCAAAAAAGTATTGAAAGATGGAAACCACTAATACCTTAAGTGCCCGCGATTTTAGCAGCGACCAGGAGGTGAAATGGTGTCCGGGTTGTGGCGATTATAGTATTCTCAAGCAAATGCAATCGGTGGTCCCCGAATTAGGGATTGCCCGTGAAGACATCGTTTTCATTTCGGGGATCGGTTGTAGTTCGCGTTTCCCCTATTATATGAATACCTATGGTATGCATAGTATTCACGGGCGCGCACCGGCAATTGCGACCGGTTTAAAAATCACCAATCCGGATTTAAGCATTTGGGTAATTACCGGTGATGGCGATGGATTGAGTATTGGAGGTAACCACCTCATTCACTTGCTACGTCGTAATGTGGACCTCAATGTATTGCTCTTTAATAATCAGATTTACGGACTTACCAAAGGTCAGTATTCGCCCACTTCAGAGTTAGGGAAGAAAACCAAGAGTAGCCCATTAGGAAGTTTGGATCATCCCTTCAATCCTTTGGCCCTGGCTTTGGGAGCCGATGCCAGTTTTGTGGCCCGTAGCATTGATCGCGATCCGAAGCATTTACGTGAAATCCTTAGCGCTAGTCACCATCACAAAGGCACCAGTTTTATAGAGGTATATCAAAACTGTAATGTCTTTAATGATGGCACGTTCCTCAATTTCACAGATAAGAAGTTGAAGGACGAATTTGTATTGCTTCTGGAGGAAGGTCAGCCACTGGTATATGATCAAGGTAAGAAGGGCATTCGCCTGAATGGCTTGAAACCGGAAATCGTAAATCTCGAAGAGGGAGCTTCCTTAAATGATCTTTGGGTTCACGATAGTCGGGATGCCACTAAGGCCTATGTTTTAAGCCGTTTCTTTGATGATAGCTTACCAAGGCCATTCGGAATCTTTTATCAAGCGGATCGCCCTTGCTATGAGGATGATTTACTGGATCAGATCGATCATGCGAAAGGCGTTCAAGGCGAAGGCGATTTGGATGATTTGTTGCGTGGAAAGCGGAGTTGGACTGTAGGTTGAATTGCAAATTCAACCTAGTCTCAACCTAGTCTCAGAGTATAATTCGATTCAGGTTTAAATCATTTCAACCTCTAACAAACCAGGCTTTCCGACATAATCCCTGGCACTTGAGTATAGGTATTCTTCAGGATGCTCCACAATTTCGGCTTTAACCGGATTGAGGTGTAAATAGTTTAGTTTTTGTTGTGCAACCTGGGTATTAAAGAGCTCAATGGGGTGGTTGCCAAATTGCCAAAGCCGAATCCCTTTTTCTTGCTTTAATAAAGACAAAAGCCAAGTTCTTCGACTTTCTTTAGGATGCTTAGCTATTTCAGCATAAAGCTCCTTGCTGCAGTGTTTCTTAAAATCACGCATGATCAGAGGAAGGGAGTGATTTCCTTCGGAACGTACAATCAAGTGCAAATGGTTGGTCATTATAACCCAGGCGTGAATTACCAAGCCTTTGTGATTCTGACAGTATCTTAAGTTTTTAAGCAGAATGTGACGGTAAACAGGCCTGCTAAAGAGATCTACCCATTGCTGAACACTAATGGTGATGAAGTAGCTCGCAATGGGATTTCGAAATTTATAGCGACTCATGAAGCAAAGGAAGTCGCGGGTGATTGTGAAGTGTGATAGAAACGCTTCGGAAAATGTTAGTAAGCGTTTAGTTTAGGTCGAATTGCAAATTCGACCTAGGTTTGGAAGTTGAATTACAAATTCAACCTAGTTATAATGTTGTTCCAAATGCTGAATCGAATATGCATACTGAATCGAATTTGTAATTCGATTCAGGCTTAAATCGGCTGAATTTGTAATTAGAATTACTCCTCCCCAAAACAAAGCTTAAACAGCGTGCCTTCCCCGGGTACACTTTGTACTTTAAGGTCGCCCTGATGGGTTTTCATAATGTTTTTACTGAGGCTTAGGCCGATGCCGGTTCCACTCTTACGCGTACTGAAGAAGGGAACAAAAATTTGGGAGATAAGGTCAGGGTCGATCCCTTCTCCATTATCCCGAACATAGACTACTACGCCCTCATTTTGAAGCTCGGCGCTGAGTTCGATAAAAGCATTTTCACGTCCTTCCAAGGCTGGAAAAGCATTCTTGATGAGGTTGATCAATACCTGCTCAATCATCTTCTTATCGGCTTTTACCGCTAGACGATTTTGGGTAAGCTGATAGCTCAATTTTACTTTGCGGGATTCCGCTTCTTTATGCATGAGCTGCACTACTTCTTCAAAAAGCTCGCGTAATGGAACCACGGTTTTTTCAGGTGCAGGAAGCTGACTCAATTTTCGGTATTCTTCTACAAAGCTGAGCATGCCCTTGCTGCGTCGAATAATCGTACTTAAGGCTTCGTGCATATCCCTAAGGTCTTCCTCGGAGATTTCTTCCGGCTTTTTGGTTTTGCCATTTTGAGCCACCATGTCACGCAGCGTTTCACTAAGGCTCACTACTGGCGTAACCGAGTTCATCACTTCATGAGCTAAAATCCGAATAAGGCGATGCCAGGCTTCCATTTCCTTTTCTTCCAATGCATGGCGCATAGTGCCTATGCTTAGAAGGTGATAATGGATACCGGCTAACTGCAAATGTTGAAGGTCCAGATAAAATTCTTCGGCCCCCGAGCCGTTTTCGCGCGACCATAATTTGCGACCGGTAAAATTAAAGTCGCCAATTACCTTGGCTAAGCTGGGTAGGCGTTCCTCTAGTCGTTTCCAGTTTTGAAAATTGGGGATGTCTAGCAGCTCCTGGCACTTGTCATTGGTAAGTAAAATTTGGCCTTGCTCATCTACCAACATGATCCCCAAGTTCAGATTCTGGAGAATCAAATTGAGGATTTGATCGCGATGATCTCCCTTCACTTTAGATTCGTGAATAATGGAAAGCATGCGGCTGAATTCCTGTTCCAATTCGGCGAAAGCCTTTCCAGAGCGGGCCAGGTCAAAACGTGTGCTTAGATCACCAAAGCGAACCGCTTCTAAAAATTTTCGGGTTTCAATCAAGAGCTTTTGCTGGTAATAGGCCAATTCAATTGCTTGACCGATCAGCACTAAAATCATAACAATGTTTACGAAGATAAGCTCGTAATGACTGAAAATATAGAAGAGCAGACCCATGCTAAAAAGCAAGAGCAAAAGCCGCAGGCTGACCTGGATGGGGTAAGATCTAAAGTTCATATTTTTCCATTCTACGGTAGAGCGCTGCTCGGGTAAGTCCTAGATCCTTGGCGGCTTTTGAGATATTTCCCCGGTGTTTGTCTAAAGCCTGCAATACCAAATGACGTTCCATTTCTTCGAGGTTTAAGCCTGCTGGCTTAGTGGCCTGTCCACCTCTTAATTGCAGGTCTTCGGATTTTACTTCATTGCCAGCACAAAGGATAACAGCTCTTTCCATGCTGTGCTCTAATTCACGCACATTGCCAGGCCAGTGGTATTCGCAAAGGGCATCGATGGCTTCAAGGCTAAGGCTGAGGCTCTCCTTATTGTATTTCTTACAAAAGCGTTCAAAGAACTTTCGAGCCAAAAGGGGTATATCTTCTAGTCGCTCGCGCAAGGGAGGAACTATAATTTCGACGGTATTGATGCGATAAAGCAAATCCTGGCGAAAGCGCTTTTCTTCGACCCAATCATGCAGGGGGCTATTGGTAGCGCAGATCAAACGTACATTCACTTTACGACTTTGGTTTTCTCCAACCCGACGGATTTCCTGAGTTTGCAGGGCATTCAACAATTTAGACTGTAGGCTAAGGTCGAGGTTGCCAATTTCATCTAAAAAGAGGCTACCGTCATGAGCCGATTCAAAACGACCGGCTTTATCCTCCGAAGCATCGGTAAAGGCTCCTTTTTTATGTCCGAATAATTCACTTTCAAATAAGCTGGGGGCAATGGCGCCTAAGTCAACGGTAACAAAAGGCTCCTGTTTACGCATGCTCATTCTATGGATGCTTAATGCCAGGGCCGATTTACCGGTTCCATTTTCGCCGAGTAACAAAATATTGGCATCGGTTTCGGCTACCTTTTTCAGGGTGTCCAAAACGCTGGTCATGCTGGGAGAACGGCTAATCAGATCTTCTTCTTTCAAGGCCGCCTGATCTTCCCATTGTTTATTGCTATGCTGAAGCTGAGCCACCTTTTGCTGTTCGCGGGCCAGCTTTAAAGCATTGTTTATAGTGGCTAAAAGCTTTTCGTTGGTCCAGGGTTTGAGCACAAAATCGAAGGCCCCTTCTTTGATGGCCTTAACCGCCAATTCTACTTCACCATAGGCAGTCATTAAAACCACCTGAGTGCTAGGACTAAGTTCGCGGATATGCTTGAGCCAGTAGATTCCCTCGGCTCCGTCGTTTCTTCCTTTGCGGAAATTCATATCCAGTAAAACCAAATCAATATTCTTCCGACTTAAAATCCGATTTAGATCCGAAGGGTCCTCCGTGGTTTCCACCTTTTGGAAGTGTTGCTTCAGTAAAATCCGGGCACTGGTAAGTACATCCGGATCATCATCAACAATAAGAATATGGTAGGGCTTTTTCACATATCGAAGGTAGGGCCTCTGTTCGAAATCGAACAAATCACTGTTCGAAAATGAACATTAAAAATCAAAGCACTTGTTAATATTTGCTGAAAACCAGGCTTTTAGTTTTTTGGCACAAGCTTCGCCTATAAAGAGGATGAAAACTAAAGCGTAAAAATTTAATAAAAACCCCGGCGCTTCTAAAGCAACGTTCTTTTTAATTCGAATGAGCTGTGATATTGAATTTGGTTGTTTAATTAGTTCAAGTAGCAGAATTTAGGGTTAAATCGGTTATCCTCCGCAGCCTTTCGAAAATCCGGGGTTTTTATTTCTAGCTCTATCCTATCATGATCATTCTTGTGTTTCTTATTTTCATAGGTGTCCTCATTAGCAAGTTGTTCTGAGCATTTGCTTTACTTTGTGCTAAAGTCGAGGCATGATCCGTCTGCATAATATTTCTAAAATTTACCGGAGCCAGGGAGTAGAAACCCGGGCCTTAAATGATGTGGACCTGCGGGTTCAAGATGGTGAGTTCTTAAGTATTATGGGACCCAGCGGATGCGGGAAAACTACTCTTCTTAATATTATTGGCCTGCTCGATACTTACGAGGAAGGCCTTTTTGTTTTTAAGGAACAGGACATGAGCTTGCTCGATGAAAAGGCCAAACTCATTATTCGTAAAGAGCAAATTGGATTTGTGTTTCAAAATTTCAATTTAATCGACGACCTTACCGTGGCCGAGAATATTGAGCTTCCCTTACACTATTTAAAGGTGCCTCGCAGTGAACGCCAGGAAAGGGTTTTGGAGGTCTTGGATGCCATTTCAATGGGGCACCGCAAAGACTTTTTTCCCTACCAACTTTCTGGAGGGCAACAACAAAGGGTGGCTGTGGGTCGTGCTATTGTTAGCAAGCCCGCCTTGATTTTAGCAGATGAGCCTACGGGAAATCTGGATTCTGCCCAGGGCAATGATATCATGGAAATGCTGGCTCGTCTTAATGATCAAGGTACCACGGTGGTGATGGTTACGCATAGTCCGCATGATGCCTCTTATTCGCAACGCATTGTTCGCTTAATGGATGGCGAGGTGACTTCGGAGAAAAAGGTTTTACATGCTCCTTTCTAAGCTGCCCTTTGCTTTTCGGACCCTCTATCGGCACCGCTTATATACCCTCCTTAATTTGGGCGGCCTGGCTATTGGCCTGGCGGTTTCCATTATTGTAGCGCTCTATTTACACGGAGAGTTTACCTACGATCAGCATTGGGAAGATCATCAAGATATTTACCGGGTAAATTCTCGTTTCGACCTGAATGGACTGGAGGAGCTTTATGGGGGCAGTGGTTATGGCTTAGCTTCGCTATTAGATGAGCATTATGAAGAGGTTGAGGCCTCCACCCATCTTTTTCATTTAGAGAATAGCATATTCTTTCGCACTGATAGTTTGCGACAGTATGAAGATCGAGTGGCGATTGCTGATTCTAACTTCTTTCAGGTTTTTAGAACTCCCTTTTTGGCAGGTAAACCGGATGAAGCTTTAGTACAGCCCTTTAGCATCGTGGTGAGTGCTGCTTTCGCTGATCGCTATTTTGGTAGTACTCAGGTTTTGGGGAGAAAGATTAATACCAGTAATTACGAGTACACCATTACCGGGGTCATAAAGGATTTACCGGAAAATTTACACCATAGCTTTCAGGTATTGATTTCCGAGCCGCCCTCCATCCGCGATAGCAATGATTTGGCGGTTAGCCTTTGGCAGGTAAGTCATTATACCTTCGTGAAATTGAAACCCGACTCAGATCCTTATATTCTGGAGGCGGGCTTCGATGGCTTCTTTGATAAGTATATGGCTGGTTTGGCGGATTTCGTTCAAGGTAGCTATCAAATTGAATTGCAGGAAATTTCGTCCTTGCATTTTAATACCAATGCCAAATACGATTTACCGGGGGGGCGCTTAGCCTATGTGTATGGCTTTGCGGGTATTGGTTTACTGATCTTAATCCTAGCGATTATCAATTATGTGAATATGGCCACCGCCCGCAGCTTGAAGCGAATCCGTGAAGCGGCCATGCGCAAGGTTTTAGGGGCGAGTCGCGTAGATATTCGCTGGCTTATTTTAAGCGAGTCGGTGCTGATGTCCTTTATCGCCTTATTGCTGGCCTTTGCATTGGTTGAGATCTTTACTGCCATCCTACCTTTCAATAATGCCATTGGCAAGAACCTTTATTTAAATTTTGGTTCTTTTCCAGAATTATTACCCTTAAGTGTGATTTTGGCTTTGCTGGTGGGACTCATCAGCGGAAGCTATCCCGCTATTAGCCTGGCAAGGGTTAGTCCTCTGGATGCTTTCACCAACAAAAAGGGGATACAACGAAGGAATTCCCTGCCCCGTAAATTTTTGGTGGGATTTCAGGTATGTGTTTCGGTGGCGGTGGTGATTACGGCGATTTTCATGTACCGCCAAATGGAGTTTATTAAAAACCGGAATCTGGGTTTTAACTCCGATCATGTGCTGGTGATTAATGTGCAGGATTCTACCAGTATTTATCGAATTCAAGATTTAGCCACCAATTTTCGCCGTAGTTCTCTGGTAGAATCGGTTACGGTGGGAGCCAGCTCAACCGGTAGCGGCACTTTTAGAAGCTTGTTCGAATTGGAGGAAGAGGCTACTCGGAATTTCCGCCGCATTAGTCTGGATTTTCTGGGGGTTGGGCCACAATATTTGGAGACCATGGAGATTCCACTTTTGGCAGGCAGGGGGTTTCGACAGGAAGATCTGGGAGATAGCCTGCATCCTAAGGTAATTGTAAACCGGGCCTTGGTGCGTGATATGCATTGGGAAAGACCTTTGGGGAAAAAGATTCGCAGCGCCTTTGATGAATCGGGTGATGCTACCCTCGAAGCTGAGGTAATTGGCGTTTGTGATGATTTTAATGCCCAAAGTCTGCATAATCGCATGGCCCCGCTAATCTTAACCTTACATCAGGATAATTTCAGGGTCTTGCAAATTAAAGTGTCTCCCGATCAAATGTATGCGGCCCTGGATGATTTGGAACGTCGTTGGACGGCGATGGTGCCGGATGTGCCCTTCCAGTTTTCCTTCTTGAATAAGGACCTCTTGCAGATGTATGATGAGGAAATGCGGCAATCCCGACTGATATTATACCTTACCATTATTGCCATTCTTATTTCATTATTGGGCTTTGTGGGCCTGGCTTCTTTTACCACGGGTTTGCGAACCAAGGAAATTGCCATTCGCAATGTTTTGGGCGCCGGATCCTGGGACCTGGTGAATATGATTTACCGCGAATTAGTCGCGGTTATTTTAGCCGGGGTAATTATTGCTACCCCATTATCCATTTTGATCACCTGGCAATGGCTGCAAAACTTTGCCTATCGCACCTCGGTAGAACCGCTTATTATTATCTTCACCGTCCTATTAACCTTGGTGATTGGTTATGGAATTGTGGCAATTCACTCCCTAACTGTCTCCAGGAGAAACAGCATTCAAAACCTTGTGTAAGCGATTTATGCGCCTACTTCTCATCCTAAGTTTTAGCTTCTTCGCTTTGGCTTTAAAGGCCGATGCGGCTTTGGTTTATAAGAATCAAGGTCTTCAGCAATGGTATCTGCAATTGCAAAACTTTGAAGCGGTTGATCTCAAGTCTGATTTACTGAACACCTGCAGTCCGGCTGAAAAACGCTTTGCAGCCCTTCAATACCATTGGCAATTATTATTGAGGGGTCATGCCTCTGACCGTCATTACAATGCCATCAAAGGCTTAAAGGAAAGGCCACTGGCAGGCCGAGGAGTAACAGAAGAAGCTGCCTTAATGGATGAGGTGCTCTGTTCTTTCTTTATGGCCCGGGCCGCTTCCTTGCGAGGAGAAAGCTTGAGCAGTTTAAGTTCTTACAGAGGCGCCAGCAAAGCTTTGGAGAAATTAATGGCTCTGAAATCCGACGATTTGGAGATTGAATTGTTAAGCCTGGTCTATAGCTTGGGATACGAGCAATTTGAATCGAATCCCTTGTACTGGACCATTACAGCTTGGTTGCCTGACCCGGTAGTTAAGGCTTCGCATGCGCGCTTGGCAGAACTTGAGCTTGTAGAATCCAAGATTGTTTCGACAGAAGCTGCCTATTATTCCTATCGCATTCTGAAGAAGGAAGATGAAGTACAAGCGAAACGCAGCATGAAGCGATTGATGGAATGCTTCCCTAAGAATTGGATTTTTAAACTAGAGTATTTCAAGAGCTTCGAGCGGCATCAGGCGAAAGCCAAAGATCGCAAGACCCAATTGATGGAAGAAATTAAGTCTAGCGACTATTTAAGCAATAGCGAAAAGAAGCACTTCACTAAAGTTCTGGGCTCGCTGTAGCTTTTTCATTTTCCAAAATTTCGAGGACCTCTAAAAAGAACTCCTGCCGATTTTTAAGCAGCTTGTCCTTAGCGATGAGCTTGGCTTTGTCGGTTCCACCGATATAATAGCGTTGCAACCAGGGGAAAACCGCTAATAGTGCATCGAAGGTAGAATAGGTAAGGCCCACATTGATGGTAAGGGCAATAAAGGCTGCATTTAGTGCTAAAGAATTAAAGCCATTGCGATAATCACCTGCATAAAACTGGCCTAAGCCAGGAAGGAAGAAACTTAATTTTTTTGCCAGGCCCGGTCGTGGTCTGAAGAGCGCGCTGGTATCGGAGTATAAACTTACCAGCTCCTTTACTTTGCTGCTATCGGCTCCAGCCGCCGCAATAAAAGAATGGTAAGACTGCTCGAAATTCATTTGGGTATAATGGCAGAGGCCTTCGTAAAAATGAAAGCGTTGCTGCAGCAAGGGTTCCTGAGGATTGGCAGCATAAATTTCGGCCAAAGCCAGATTAAAATCCTTGAGTTGAATGAGGCTTTGCACCTTGGCTAAAAGGGCTTCTTGTTTAAGCTTCTCATCCCGGCTGTTAAAGTAAGCCCGGTCGAAATAGGCCAGGGAAGTTTCGGCCTGATCACTTTGGCGGTAACATTCCCCCATTTTAAATAGGATGGGTGCTTCTAATTCTTGGGGCGAGAAAAAGCGTGCCCGCTCATAGAAGTAAATCGCTTGTTCGAATTGATTCTGCTTAAATAGACGCTGCGCCAGGGCCATGGTAGAGTCCAGTCCTTGGGCAGAGCTTCCCAGCATCAAGAGGCTACAAACGATGGTAGATATAATTCTCGACATCTGCCCGATAATGATTGAAAACTCCAGTATTGTATTTATTAACGGCCTTGGCCGTTCCGAATAGGTTACCCAGGTAAAACCCGGTGCTTACGGTTCCGAAAATCCAACCATAGGCACTACTTACTCCATTTTGCTTGAAGCCGCGGTAGGAGGCAAAAGCCGATCCGCCGATAAAAAGGAGGGAGACTAAACCGTCTTTCCAATTACCCACATAGGCCTTACCCAATCCGGGTACCACCGTACTCATTGCTAATGCCAGGCCTTTGCTTTTATAGCCTAACTGTTGGTGCTTATCCATCAGTGCACTCAGCCGAGCATCTTGCAAATTAAAATCCTGATAGAGCTTTTGTGCGCCTTCTATATCGTCATTTCGCAGGGCAAGGCTCACTTGAATAGGTTGGACGTAATCTCTGCTTAGCACCTGATGTGAGGTCAGGTAATTCCCTAAACTGTTAAAGTCACTTTGCATAAAGAGGAGTAAGGCCATTTCTCGACTGATTTCCTCCGAACATTGGAAACGGGCTTCTCCGGGAAAGAGGTCGTAAAAACGACGTTCCCCTTGCTCCCAATTATGGGATAGGCGGTAGGAGCGAAGGAGGGATAATTGCAAGCTGTCTACGCCGGGTTTCATCATATTGATGCGCTCCCACTCTAAAATGGCTAAGCGATGATTTCCTTTTTGATCGAGGAACTGAGCGTATTCCAAGGAATTGGAAAAGTTAAAGAGGTCTTGCTCCTGAGCAAGGAGGCAGGCCGGAAACGATACCCAAATAAGCAGGTATCGAAGGTATTTTAAAGTCATTCTTTTGCGGTACTTACAGGGTCTAAAGCTAAACCACTTTCCTTATGAACTTCGTAATGATCTAGAGAGAGGGGATGGCAACGACTCATGCGGTCGAAAGCATCGAGGCTGCCCCCAAAAAAGCCACGGGCGCGAATAGCTTGCATGGCATATACACTGCAGGAAGGGTGAAAATTGCAGGCCTGAACATCTTGGGATGAAATCAGGGCTTTGTAACCGGTGAAGAGTAGCTTCATGAATTCCAAAATTTCAGTTTCCCCTTGATAGTGGTAACTGTAATCCGGTTTTTCAGGTTCCTGCATAATGGAACGCGCCAATTGCAGATCCTCTGAGCTTTGCGCCGATAGGCTGAAATTACTCAGGAATAGGATAGTTATACATAGCGTTATTACCGCTTTCATTCACCTTGATGTTTTTGTAATTGGTTTTCTGGACAATCTCCAAACCCTCGACATAAACCAAGTCGACAATTTCTGAGGGAAATTCCAGGCCGCTGATATTAGTGTAGGATCTAAAGAACTGCTTACGCAGGACCTCCTCATCTTTATTCAAAAATATCAATCCATAAAGTCTTTTGTCTTGCTGGCTCAATAAAACTTTGCCCAGCATAGAGCTCATTACCATGGGCGGAGCCCAGGTGTAGATAATCATATCCCTCTTTTTCTCTACTTCTTTCAGATTGTAGATCGACTCTTTGAGTCCGTAGTCGTGCAGCTTGTTATTGAGGATAAGGTGGAAGATGGAAAACTCCACTATGGAAGCCCCTTCTGTTTTTTCGAAAAGAGTATCGCCACGCATGCGGAAGATCATCGAATCGGAAAGTACCCAAATCTCCTTTTCGGGGAAGGTGAGTTCGTATACCACCTTTTTAAAATTGAGGTCGTAGTAGAAACTCCCACGGGTAAGACTGTAAATGCTATCGTCTTTGGATTTGATGGAGAAATTCCCGCTAATACGGTAAAAGTCCTGAGCCATAGCTGCCTGGCAGAGGAAAACTAAAAGCAGGCCGGTTAAAATGCGTTTCAATGCGATAGGTATAAAAGTAAAATTCCCGCCCATTTGGGCGGGAATTGAATGCTATGAAATTAGCTTAGATGGTAGAGGCAGCAGAAGTAGCTGCGGCTGCAAATACTGCGAAGTAAAGGATGATACCTACAACGCTAGCACCAACACAACCCCATAAAGCTTCTTTGGTTTCGTCTTTGTTTTCAGATACGAAGTAAACGATGGCTACACCGGCTACACCGAACACACAACCCCAGATCCAAGAAGGAATTCCAAGAACACGGTGACGTTTGGCCATTGCAGGGCTCATCATTGCTTGGTCAGAAACATTGGCAACTAAGGCACTGTTAGTGGCTTGTAGTTCTGCGAAAGAAACATTTTCGTTTTGATCCAGGTACTGGTCTAATTCTTCTACCTGAGCAAGTTCAGTGTTTACTTCGTCAATCTCGAAGTTGAACATGTCACGAGAATCAGCTTTCAAATCCTGGAATGAGAATGCAGAGACTAAGAAAGCAAGAGATAAAATACGCTTCATTGTATTGGTTTTAATTAAACTTCTCAAATATAATAAGCCAAATCAATTAGCGAAGTACTTCTGTCTATTTCACGCGATTTTTTAACAGTCAAAGGCGGTTTTTTTCAAGATGAGGAGACTTAAATCTCCAATTAGCCTAATTCTCTTTGCTACTTTTGCTTCCTCATTTCATCGATCCTATGCTATAGCAATCAGGCGCATAGCTTATTATTTTCATTTTCGATGAATCAAAGATTTAACGAAGGCATTAAATGCACATACCCAAAGTCAGTCATTCTAAAATTTTCTTTCTTTTTTTTCTAAACCTGGTCATCCTGTCCAATATTCGGGCTCAAAGTGCTAAGCCAAGACAGGCGTATTGGGTAAAAGAAGACCTTAATGCCTTGAGCAATGATGCTATTCCAGTAGAAATATGGCTACCGGAAATAGAGGACAGTGTGGCGCTGTATCAAATGCCTAAAGTGGTGCCCGGGACTTACAAAGTTCATAATTACGGACTCTTTGTGCGCGACTTTGCAGCATTTAATGAAGCGGGTGATAGCCTACCGGTACAAAAGTTATCCATCAATAGCTGGCAGATTAAAAGAGCCAGTGAATTACATCGCATCCATTATTGGGTGGATGACAGCTATGGCGATGAGCGAGGTCGACCCATTTTCGCTCCTTCCGGAAGTAGCAATGAGGAGCAGGTTTTTCTGCTCAACCAATTTGCCTATATCGGCTATTTGGAAGGCTATAAAAATTTACCTTTTGAATTGGAAATTGTCCATCCCAAGGAATTTTTCGGTTCGGGAGCCTGGCCGGCGGAGCGCAGTGATAGCTTGGATTACTATCAATTCCCAAGCTACTTTTTATTGCATGATAATCCTATGATGTATTGCCAGCCCGATACCAGTTCGGTATGGATAGGCCCATCCAAAGTTGAGTTAAGCTTATACAGTCCCAATAAAACGGTGAATGCGGATTCGACCATGTCCCTAATCGAGGCTGTTTTGCAAGCCAGTGCAGAGTATTTGGGCGGGAGCCTTCCGGTGGATAAGTATTCTATTTTAATTTATTGCCAGTCCGACCTTAAGGGAGACTTTAGTTATGGCGCTTTGGAGCATCATCGTTCTACCGTGCTCTATATGCCAGAAGTAGACGGTGCTATTTTTTACGAAGGGGTGCGCGACATTGTAGCGCATGAATTCTTGCATATCATTACTCCTCTGGGCATTCATTCTGAGTATATACAGGATTTCGACTTTGCCAATCCGGAGATGAGTCGTCACCTCTGGCTTTATGAAGGGGTTACCGAGTACAATAGCCATTTAGTGCAGGTACGCGATAGCATTTACACGAAGGATGAGTTCCTGGAAGTGATGCGCGATAAGTTTTTCGCTAATGATCAATATGAGGATTTACCGCTAACCGCAGTGAGTAAGCATACCCTTGATATTTACCACGATCAGTATCAGAATTTTTATGAGGGGGGCGCAATAGCGGCCATGGCCCTGGATTTGTATTTGATTGAAATTTCGGGAGGTGGAATGCGACTCATGGACCTTTTGAATAATCTCTCGGCAGTTTTTCCGGCAGATACCTTTTTTAAAGATGAGGATCTCTTTCGCATAATGGGTGAACTCTCCTTTCCACAGGTCGAAACCTTTATGGTGCGCCATTTTGAGGCAGGAGAACCTTTTCCCTGGGAGCGCCTCTTTGCTAATGTAGGCCTGGATTATAAGGAAGAGGGGAAAACTATGGGCTGGTCTATTGGTACAGATGAATTAAGCTATGATTTGGAGCAGGATCGATTTTTAGTCACTAATGAAGAAGGCATTGATTCATTTGGAGAGGCTTTGGGCTTAAAAGCACGCGATCAAATCATCAGCATTAATGGTGATACTTTAAGCCTCTTTAGCTTCCAGACTGTTTTAGCCGATTTTCAAGGGAGTCTGAAAGAAGGCGATGAAGTAGTGTACTATGTGGCTCGGCCACGGCGAAATGATAAATTTCGGATCAAGCGATTAAAGACTAAGGCTTTTAAAGTTGAGTATGAGGAGTCACATCTCTTGAATTGGCAGGAGCAGGCCAGTGATCAACAAAAGGCCTGGCGGAAAATCTGGTTAGCCCAATAGCTAATGTGATGCGCGTCACTACGGCCAGCCTCTTGAAGAACGTATTTTTGCAGCAAAACACAGAACATGCAAGAACTCATCAATGATCCTAAAACCTTTTTGGTTGACGTAAGAACAGAAGCTGAAGTAGCAGATGTTAGCGTACCCGGAGCGGTTAATATACCTTTAGACCAGGTTCCCGCAAACTTGAGTCGCTTTAAAAGCGCTGAAGGTCCGGTAGTAGTATTTTGTCGCAGTGGAGCTCGTAGTGAAAACGCTAAGAACTGGTTGCTTCAAAATGGTGTGTCCGATGTGCACAATGCTGGCGGTTACCCAACAGTATTAAACCTTAAAAACTAAGAAGGATGGTTCGATTATTAGGATTTTTATTTGTACTCAGTACCCTCGGCGCCTGCGCTCAAAGTACCGAGGGCAGTAGCGGTACCACAACCGGCACTACTCAAGTAAACCTTGATGTAAATCAGGTTTCTGAATTATTGAAGAGCGATAAAGAGGTAGTCCTTATTGATGTGCGCACCCCCGAAGAATACAAGCAAGGTCACTTAGAGGGATCCGAATTATTAAACTTCTACGATCCTAAGTTTAAAGAAGAGGTAGCCAAATTGGATAAGTCTAAAGAGTATGTTATTTACTGCCGTAGTGGTGGTCGCAGTGGTAGTGCTGTGGGGCAAATGCAAAAAATGGGCTTTGAGAATATCCATAATATGAAGGGCGGAATCCTCGCTTGGAATCGCGCTAATCTTCCTACCCAGAAATAAGATGGCCAGCTTTAAGGAATTGATTCAATCGGATAAGCCGGTACTGATCGATTTCCATGCCGATTGGTGCCAGCCTTGCAAAGTGCTTAGCCCTATTGTTAGGCAAGTAAAAGAGCAAATGGGCGATCGGGTTTCCGTGCTCAAGATTGATGTAGATCGCAATCCCGAATTGGCAGCTAAGCTGGCGATACAAGGGGTGCCTACTTTAATGATTTACCGCCAGGGCGAATTGAAATGGCGTCAAAGCGGAGTTTTAAGTAAGGAAGCAATTATTCAGCAGCTGAATTACTTTGGAGCTTAAGGGCTTCAAAGCGATACCCCAGTTTGCTGTAATAGTCCAGACATAAGGGCAAGGCTTGCTTTAAACGAGGCCAGGCTTTTATAGAATCGTGAAAGACCACAATTGAGCCTGGGCCGGCATGTTTTCGGACAGATTCAAAACATTGTTGACCACTGCGACTGGCATCCCAATCAGCCGCAAGGCTATCCCACATAATAATATCATAACCGGCCCGGCTTAATGCCCGGGCCTGTTTTTTTTGAATCCTACCGTAGGGCGGGCGGAATGCTTGAGAAGCTACCTGCTTGGCGCAAAGCTCCACATTGGCAAGATAGTCCTCCAAGCTATGCTGAGTTCCTCTAAGATGATTGAAAGTGTGATTGCCCACCGTGTGTCCAGCGGTTAGCACCGCTTGATATACTTCAGGGTGTTTTTGCACATTGTCGCCAATGCAAAAAAAGCTGGCTTTGGCCTGATAGGCTTCTAACTGTTCCAAAACCCAAGGAGTAACAGCAGGAATAGGTCCATCATCGAAAGTGAGGTAAATGGTCGGTTTGGACGCATCCACCGGAAGGCGCCAAATAAAGCCTGGCTTTAATGCTTGATAGAGCTTGGGAATGAAAGTTAAATAGGGCATAGAAAAAATCCCGACCATCGATTTAAGCGAAGGTCGGGATTTATTTATTGTATTTCAGCGCAGCTTATGCCAGTCCTAAAGGACGTAAGGCATTCACATAGCGTTGGTAGATTTCGTCTTGCGACATGCTCTGCTGATTTCCTTTGTGTTCAAACTGATTTACCAATTGAACGATCATCCGGAAATAGCTGGCAGCAGCATTCATTTCGGCTTGAATCATATTACGGTCTTTGCCGCGGAATTGCTGATAATAGGCCAGTTCTTCTTCCAATCTATCAGCGAAGGTATTAATGATCTCACGAGCCTCTTCTTGAGCGCCAGCTTTATAATATCCTTCGATGATATTGAACATGAAGTAGTCATAGGCATATTTGCTCTCCGGCATTTTTTCCATGGCACGCTCCAGAACCTGCATGGCCTCCTCATTACGTCCGCGCTCGGCTAAATCTTCCGCTAAACGTCCGTAGATATTACGAAGGTTAAAAATTACCCGACGGTTGGTTTCATCCAGATAAACTCCAGGAACTTCCATATTGCCCATCTCGAATTTATTCATCAGGTTATCATACATCACGTCGGTAGCAATTTTACCAAAGTCGGGATTATTGCCCTCACGTTTGTTCAATACCGGTACAAAGCGATAAGCTAATCCTTCGAGCTGGAAGTAATCATCTAACCAGAAGAAGCTTTTGCTGCTGTTACCTACGGTTACACTGAAGTAGATAGGACGGGTCCAGTCGTTTTCAGCGATCAGGTCAATAACCATTAAATCGCGCTTGCTTAATACCTGAGATTTGATGTTCCAATCAATATAGTCTACAATACGACCGGTATCTTCAGGTAATACTGCATTATTGGCTAAAACGGCTTCTTTGTCGATGTTTACACGTAAACGACGCATGGGGAAGTAGATCAACTCTTTTTGTCCACCAAAGGCAGAGAACTTGTTCTGCTTATCGTCGAGTTTTACCCAACGGATAAAGTCTCTTACATCCCAGCGTCCTTTTACTTGACGATCCTGGAAGTAAATTACATCACGGGTTCCTTGTTTATACTGATCGTGCTCAAAGCTAAATGGAACAGGTTGGGCGTCGTATACGGCACGTTTGGCCTGGTCGATATACCAATCTGTATTTAGTAAAGAGAGGTTGATGATACGCACATCGGTACGGTAACCCTCAATCTCTTGAGCGTACCAAAGGGGGAAGGTATCATTATCACCATTGGTAAAGAGGATACTGTTGGGCTTACAAGAATCGAGATAGGCAAAGGCGATATCGCGGGCCACATAGCGGTTGCTACGATCGTGATCATCCCAGTTTTGGGCGGCCATTAAACCGGGTACCGCTACTAAACAAACTAGGCTTACTGCAGCAGCCACTCCGGTACTCTGCTTTTTAAGCAGTTCATAGACCGCCATTACTCCCAGGCCAATCCAAATGGAGAAGGCGTAGAAGGAGCCCACATAGGCGTAATCACGTTCCCGTGGTTCAAAGGGTTTGTGGTTAAGATAAACCGCAATAGCTAAACCGGTAAGTAGGAAGAAAAGGGTGACTACCCAGGCATCTTTACCCGCTTTTTGATAGTGAACTATTGCGCCCACCAAGCCCAGGAGGAGAGGTAGCATGAAATAAACATTTCGGGCGGGATTGTTCTTGGCGTGGTAAGGCAAATTGCTTTGCGGCCCCAAGCGCCATTCATCAAAAGGTTTTATGCCCGAAATCCAGTTTCCTTTGGTATGCTCAAAACGATGTTGCTCGTCGTTTTGCCTTCCAGCGAAGTTCCACATAAAGTAGCGCCACCACATATGGCCCACCTGATAATTGAGGAACCAGCTTATATTTTTACTCAGAGGGATAGGTTCTTGATCATTGGTTACCCCGGCATATTTCTTATAGTTTGGTACCGAGGCCGGATCATCATTCCACATCCGTGGGAAGAGTCCTACGTACCGAGGGTCGAATACGCGCTCTGAAGCCTTGCGATCATCGCTAATCACATATTCACCTTTTTCATCATCACGACGGTAAACCGGGTTTCCATCTTTAAAGTCTACTACCGGAGCATTGAAAGACTGACCGTAGAAAACGGGGAAGTCACCATACTGCTCACGTTTGTAATAGGCTAAGAGCGACATTGCATCTTCCGGATTGTTTTCGTCGATAGGGGTGTTGGCATTGGAGCGTACCGCTAAGGTTACGAAGGTTGAATATCCCAGAATGATGAAAAGAACGGAAAGAATTAAGGTGTTCCAAATGGGAGAGTCTTTTTTACGGGTATAACGTAAACCATAGGCGGCACCACCACCAATAAGAATAAGGGTGAAAATGGTTCCACTATTAAAGGGCATGCCCAGGCTGTTCACCATAAAGATCTCCAGTTTACCAAAGGTCCAAAGCACAAAAGGAATAATGGCGGCAAAGATGATTCCAAGGATGAGGATACCAATTACATTGTATAGGATGAACTTGGTATTGTTGATTTTTTTGTCGGTTTTGTAGAAATACACCATTACAATCGCAGGGATGGTCAAGAATACCAGGATGTGAACCCCGATGGAAAGACCAATCATATAGGCGATGAAAATGAGCCAACGGTGAGCACGACTGCTGTGGTCGATTTCATTTTCCCATTTCAAAATGGCCCAGAAGGCAATGGCAGTAAAGAGGGATGACATGGCATATACCTCACCTTCTACGGCAGAGAACCAGGCACTGTCGCTAAAGGTATAAGCTAAAGCTCCTACAACCCCACCCCCCAAAAGGGCAACGATGCGGCCATCGGTAAGCTCACCAAATTTGACTAAGAATTTTCGTCCGAGCGCGGTAATGGTCCAGAAGAGGAACAATACGGTAAAGGAGCTGGCAGCTGCCGAAAGCAGGTTCACCATTTTGGCTTGCTCGGTAACATCTCCAAAAGCAAATTGAGAAGCGAAGTTCCCCATGAGCTGAAAGAGCGGTGCACCGGGAGGGTGACCCACCTGGAGTTTAACCGAAGTAGCAATGTACTCACCGCAGTCCCAGAAGCTTACGGTTGGCTCGATAGTGATAAAGTAGGTTACTGTTGCGATGGCGAAAACCAGCCATCCCAACAAGTTGTTCAGTTTCTTGTAATTGGAAAGCATCCTCTTGAATTTGTTGCTGCGGGCGAATTTATGAAAATAAGCAAGTTGGGCGGTGTCAATATCTTGTTAAAGAAGGATGCAGAAAAATTAAAGAAGATGATTTAACATGAATTTTTATTTGCGCGATTCAAATACACATCTTACTTTTGCCCTCCCAAAATAAAGGATGCCCCATCGTCTAATTGGCAGGACAGCTGGTTTTGGTCCAGTCAGTCGAGGTTCGAGTCCTCGTGGGGCAACAAGGAAAAAAGTCCGGACAAATGTTCGGACTTTTTTTATGCCTGTATTTTTTTTGGCCAGGCGAATTGCAAATTCGCCTTAGGCTTGATCATTCTTAAAGAAAGATGCAGTTCCGGTTTCTTCTCGCTTAGTGGATAGGCTAAGTGGCTAAAATTGAATATAGAGTTACATTCGCATCGAATCACGACTATTTCTGTTCCTAATTTAGGCGATCCTAAATAGTGTCGCGGCATTCCATTATTGGCCTGTTCAGGTCTAAGTGGAATCGAGCAAGAGTCCAGAAAAGATTGGTTTTAAAATATTTCGCATGAAAGGAAGAATTCTACTGTTATTACTTATTGTCTCTGGTTATTCCTTTTCACAAGCTATTTTGGAAGATGAACGCTATGTGCCAGAAACGGACTCCTTAGTCTTACATAAATTAGAGCAATGGCAAGATCTTAAGTTTGGATTGCTCATGCATTGGGGGCCCTATAGCCAGTGGAGCATTGTAGAGTCCTGGTCGATTTGTCCAGAAGATTATGGCTGGTGCGAACGAAAAGAGGGACCTAATCCCAACAATTATTATGAATATGTCCAAGCTTATGAAGGCTTAAAAAAGACCTTTAATCCCGTCAAATTTGATCCGGAAAAATGGGCGCAAGCGGCTAAAAAGGCAGGTATGCGCTATATGATCTTCACTACCAAACATCACGACGGATTTTCCATGTTTGATTCGAAATACACAGATTATAAAGTAACGGATCCCGAATGTGCTTTTAGCTCAAATCCAAGGGCAAACATTACTGAAGAATTGTTTGATGCCTTTAGAGCAAAGCAAATGTGGGTGGGTGCCTACTTCTCAAAACCCGATTGGCATCATGATAGTTATTGGGATCCCTACTGGCCGGCTTTTGATCGAAACGTTAATTACGATCCGGCCTTGTATCCGGAAAAGTGGGAATCCTTTGTTCAATTTACTCACAATCAGCTTTTGGAGTTAACAACTGATTATGGGGATATTGATATTGTTTGGTTAGATGGAGGCTGGGTTAAAAAGCGAGACCAACAAAATTTAGATGAAAATTATGCGGAGAAGTTTGCCGAAAACAAAGCCGCAAATGGTTTTATCAAACACAGAATGGTGTCTCAGGACATTAGAATGGATGAACTTGTAGAGAAGCTTCGCGTAAAGCAACCTGGGCTAATCGTTGTTGACAGAGCGGTATACGGTAAAAATCAAAACTACCTTACGCCCGAAAACAGGGTGCCTGAAATCGAACTACCTTATCCTTGGGAATCCTGTATTATTTCTGGAGGAGGTTGGGCATATACCCATGATGCCGTTTATATGTCTGGTTATGCCGGGGTACAAATGCTTGTAGATATCGTGGCGAAAGGGGGAAACTTGCTGTTAAATATCGCTCCAACACCAGAGGGTGAATGGCAAGCCGGAGCCTATCGATTGTTAAAGGACTACGAAAGCTGGATGAAGATCAATAGTGAAGGGATTTATAACAGTAGCACCTTGGCACCCTATAAGGAGAAAAATATCTGCATGACCCAGCAAAAGAATGGTAATGCCTACTTCTTTTATATGGCCCAAGAAGATGAAACACGTATGCCAGCTTTCATAAACATTAGCTCTCACCAACCAGTGGAAGGGGGAACAGTAAGGCTATTAGGTTATGAGGAAGCATTGGAGTGGACAACCAATAAAGAAGGCTTTACCGTACAGATTCCTGAGAGTCTTAGAAATAATCCGCCCTGTCAATTTGTATGGACCTTGAAAGTTTCAAAATTGAAATAAGTTGAGAAAGTATAATCTCCCCTTTGCTCCTCTCTTTTTACTATTAGCGATAGGGCTGCTCGCATCCTGTGAATCTAAGGATCAAATGGTCTACAAAAACCCCGATGCCTCTATTGAAGAGCGGGTTGATGATTTATTGGCTAGAATGACGCTGGAAGAAAAATTCTGGCAGTTGTTTATGATTCCCGGTGATATTACTGAGGAAAAGGAAAAATTCCGTCATGGTATTTTTGGATTTCAAGTCGCTACTAAAAGCTCTACTGGTAATGAGGTAGAGCAAATCTTGGAGTATTCCACAGGTGGAAATGCTAAGGAAACCGCATTGAGGATAAATGAGATGCAAAAGTTTTTTTTGGAAGAAACGCGTCTTGGTATTCCTATTATTCCATTTGATGAAGCATTACATGGCCTCATCCGAGAAGACGCCACTGCCTTTCCACAGTCTATTGGATTAGCAGCATCATTCAATACTAAGTTGATGGATACAGTGGCGGCAGCTATTGCCACTGAATTAAAAGCCAGGGGAATTCGTCAAAATTTATCTCCGGTAATCAATATTGCTCGCGATGTGCGCTGGGGCCGTGTAGAAGAAACCTACGGTGAAGACCCTTACTTAAGCTCACGAATGGCAGTTTCCTACATCAAAGCTTTTGAAGAGCGCAAGGTTATTACTACCCCCAAGCACTTCGTGGCGAATGTGGGAGATGGTGGTCGCGATTCCTATCCCATTCATTTTAATGAACGCATTTTAGAAGAAGTTTACTTTCCTGCTTTTAAAGCGAGTGTACAAGAAGCTAATGCCTGGTCAATTATGACTTCTTACAACTCTGTTGACGGCACCCAGGCAACGGCAAACAGTTACTTGCTGAAGGACAAGCTTAAAAAGGACTGGGGCTTTAAGGGTTTTGTTATCTCTGATGCCGGGGCTGTGGGTGGTGCTAATGTGCTTCACTTTACAGCAGAGAATTATGCCGAGGCAACCAAACAAGCTATAGAGGCTGGACTTGATGTGATTTTTCAAACTTCGTATGATCACTATCCATTGTTTTATGAGGCCTTTGAAAATGGAATCATAGACGAAAATGCCATTGACGAAGCTGTTAGAAGGGTGTTGTATGCCAAGTTTAAGTTGGGCTTATTCGAGGACCCCTATGTGAATGTGGATGATATGGAGAATGAAAATTACGTCACCAAAAACAAGGGACTGGCAAAATTAGCGGCATTGGAGTCCATGGTTTTATTGAAAAATGAGGCTGATTTACTTCCCCTACGGAAAACACTAAAGTCGATTGCAGTTATTGGACCTGATGCTGATGAAGCACGTTTAGGCGGTTACTCTGGTCCGGGAAATCATCCGGTAAGTATATTAAAAGGACTGAAACGTAAAGTGGGAGCCTCCATGAACGTGGCATATGCTGAAGGCCTCGGCAGAACAGCGGTAGACTATGCTGCCATACCTGAGAGCCAGTTTTTTCACCTTGTAGATGGTAAAAGGCAGGCGGGTCTTAAGGCCGAATACTATAACAATATCAAACTCGAAGGTGAGCCAGCTCTTTCCAGAATTGATGCTAACATTGATTTTAGATGGACACTCTTCTCCCCAGATCCAAGCAAGATCAACTATGATTTTTTCTCAGCTCGATGGGAGGGTAAAATCCAGGTCCCTAAATCGGGTAAAATCGATATTGGCATAGAAGGAGATGATGGTTATCGCTTATACATTAACGGTGAACTATTCATTGACAACTGGAGAAAACAAACAGTTCAACAAATCACAAAACCGTATCATTTTGAAAAGGACCAGACTTATGATATCAAAGTTGAGTTTTTCGAAACAAGAGGTAATGTTTGGTTTAAGCTTATTTGGAATGCTGATATTCCAAATAACTGGCAAAACAAGCTGGCCGATGCTGTTTCCCTAGCCAAGAATTCGGATGTAGCCATAGTATGTGTGGGGATTGAGGAAGGTGAATTTAAAGATCGAGCATCTTTATCTCTGCCGGGTCATCAGGAGACGATGATTAAAGCAATTGCTAGAACCGGAACGCCTACCGTAGTACTATTAATTGGAGGTAGTGCGATTACAATGCAAAACTGGAGAGGGGAGGTTTCCGCTATTATGGATGCCTGGTACCCAGGTGAAGAGGGAGGTAATGCAATAGCCGATGTGCTATTCGGTGATTATAATCCAGCGGGACGATTACCAATCACCTTTCCCATTCATGAATCTCAATTACCATTATACTATAATCACAAACCCACAGGTAGGGGAGATGATTATATAAACCTTAGCGGGAAGCCATTGTACCCTTTTGGCTATGGATTGAGCTATACCCAATTTGATTACAGTAATCTTCAAATCAATAAAAACTCCATAAAACCATCAGAGAGCGCTCAGATACAATTCAGTCTTTCGAATATTGGAGAATATGATGGTGATGAGGTTGTCCAGTTATACATTAAGGATGAACTTGCTTCTGTAGCAAGGCCCATTATAGAATTAAAAGGGTTTCAACGAATTCATCTCAAACAAGGCGAAACTAAAACGGTACAATTCGAAATCACACCAGCTATGCTCACCTTATTGAATAAGGAAATGGCTCCAGTAGTGGAACCAGGTGATTTTAGAATAATGATCGGCTCTTCGTCTAATGATATCAGACTAAGGGAGATTCTTAGCGTAGAATAAAGGAGCCGAAATGCGGTCTACTTTTAAAAAGATATTGGCGTGAATTTGCCATTCGCGGTAGTTTTAAAATCCTAAAAAAATATCCTTCAGGCAACCTTTTACCCTCTTTTCCCCGTCTATACAATAGCAATGCATTTTGAATAGATGAAAAAACTATTTCTTTCCTTGGCAATCTTAGTTCTGATCGCCAGCTGTTCGAACTCTAAAATAAGTGGCAGCACCGAGGCGGAAGCTCAGGCTCCTGTGGATACGGTGGTATTAACGGCAGCCGATAGTGCGGCCATTAAAAAAGGAATCGAACACGCCCTGGATGAAAAACTCTTGCCAGCGGTTAAAGCTCAAATTGACTCTGTAAACAGCTCCAAAAAATGAAGAAAACACTATGCACTCTGGCCTTTGTATCGGCCATCCTAAATTTCAGTAGCCAAGCTCAAAGCTTAGATCAATCCCTTTCCGGATCTGTATCCGCCTCGCAAGATGAGGGGGAGGCTCACATTGCCATGGACCCGAATGATTCTACTCATCTGGCAGTGGGTTATATGGAACTAGGAACCGGCGTTTCATTCCGTATTTACCATTCCGAAGATCAGGGTAATACCTGGCGGCTTTCACAATTTGATCCTTCCTCAGAAATAGCCAATGATTTTCCGGGTTATATAGCAGCCGGTGGGGGCGATATTCTTTTCGCTTACGACAATAACCATAACCTCTATTGTTCTTGGATTTACCTCCTTTTAAATCCCACTGCTCCTAATCCTACCGATACCCTTGTTTTTGTGGGTTATTGGGGCAAGTCGACTGATAATGGTGCTAGCTTTAGCCTCGAAGCGGGAGAGGATCATTTCTTCGGCATTGGTAAATTGAATGCCAGTCAGACCATCTATAATTATAAGGATGGGATTTGCGATCGTCAGTGGATGGCCGTGGATTTATCCAATGGACCCGGCCAAAATGACCTTTATATTGGATACATCAATTTCCCTTCAGATATCAATCAAACTGGTCTTAAGGTAAAGGTGAAAAAGGCAAATCAAAGTAGTTTTTCGGCGGCCACAACCGCTTATGCCGGCAACGGACAGTTCACCAATTTGGCCATGGATAGCAATGGGAAATTGCATTATTCCTTCGCGGATTTTATGAGTAATGAGATTCTGTACACTTCCTCTATTGATGGAGCTCAGACTTTTGCAACGCCCGTGACCATTCAACAGGCAACCACCGTTTTCCCTTCCGGAACAGGGGTGATAAATGAAAGAGAAAATGCAGCGCCTTCCTTAGCGGTAGACGGTCAGAATAACCTGCATTTGGTTTGGGCCGATTTTATTTCGAATCAAAGATTTGAATCCTATTATTCCCGCTCAACCGACAATGGCGCTACCTGGTCTGCTCCAATTGATCTGACAACTATCTTCGGTTCCAAAGTATTTATGCCGGTGGTTTCCGCACATGGCGATAAGGTGAGCATTGGCGGAAATGTGCTGGATAGCACGAATAAGTCCAATTACCATATTAGCAATTCGCAAGACAATGGGGCCAATTTTGGACCCATTAAAAAAGTAAGCTCTGCTACCACCAATTTTGCCCAGGTATCGAAGAGTCGCTTTGTAGGGGATTACTCTTCCAGCGTGCGTACTCATTGTACTATTTACAGCCTGTGGACCGACTGTCGTGCTAATGGCTGCAAACAATATATCGCCAAATATGATGAGTGTGCCTCTTTGGGTATTGAGTATACCCCCATTGAAGCACCTTTCAGCTTGAGTACTCTGTATCCGAACCCGGTGAGCACGGTTCTAAATTTGGATTTGAAATCGGATGAAGCGATGAGCTTAAAACTGGAGATTTTCGACTTACAAGGAAGAGTAGTCTATTCCAGCGATCAAAATCTTTTAGAAGGTGAGAACCAATTGGAATTGGATTTAAGCAGCTTAAAGGCAGGTCAGTATCTATTGAACATCAGTGACGCCAATGGGACTTTTATTAGCCGTAATATTCTGAAGAACTAAATACCTTCAAATTTAGATTGTTAGAACCGCCTCTGATTTGGGGCGGTTTTTTTTCGATCGAATTACAAATTTGATCCAGGTTTGGAACCGAATTGCAAATTCGGTCCAATAATTTGTGTAAAGGAAACCTGATTCGAATTACAAATTCGAATCATCGTTTCAAAAAGCTTTGCAAATCCTTATTGGCACCATAAAGCACCAGTACATCACTCTCCTTGAGCTTTTGATCGGGGCTGGCGATTCCTTGACTGGTAAGTTCGGTATGATTGCGGCCTAACATGCTTTTTACTTCCGTCTCGCTCATGATGGTGAGCACCAGTAAATTGTATATACCGCGGAATTCTACTTCTCGAATGGTTTTACCCACATGGTCTTCCGGAACTTTGGCCTCGATAATGCTAAAAGTGTCTCCCAGCTCAAAGGAGTCCACCACATCATTCAAGCACAATTTTTTAGCCCAGCGCTCGGCAGTTTCTTCTTCCGGATGAACGATTTCGTCTACTCCAATGGCTTCTAAAACTTTTTGATGTAAAGGGTTAATGGCCCGACTGATCAATCGCTTAACCCCCAAATTTTTAAATACGGCGGAGGTCATAATATTGGCCCCTTGATCTTCACCTACGGCCACAATTACCAAATCAGTGTCTTCCAGAGGTAAGCCGGCTACCGTAAATTCATCGGTAGCATCCATTTGTATGGTATGGGTGATTTGTTCCTTATACATATCCACCTTATCCATGCGGATATCGATACCAATTACCTCATGGCCCTGAGCGGTTAATTTTTGCGAAAGGGAGGCTCCAAAATTTCCAAGTCCTGCGATAATATATTTCATGATTCAAGCTAGTTAATCGTTATTTCCTCCGTGGGATAACGATAGTTCTTTTGTTTCACCTTTTTAAAGAAGGCTATGATTAGGGTGAGCATGCTAACCCGACCCACAAACATGATGGCAATCAAAATGACTTTGCTAGGATGAGAAAGTTCGGCTGTAATTCCCAAGCTCAGTCCTACTGTGCTGTAGGCCGAAAAGCATTCGAATGCGATGTCCATCAGGCTTTGATCTGAGTCAAAGGCGGAAATCATCATCACGCCAAAGCCAATTACAATCAGCGAAAGCGAAATAATGGCAAAAGCTCGTTTTACGGTAACATCCGCAATTTCACGGCGAAATACTTCAATTCGTGATTTACCCTTGGCCAGACTTAGGATGTTTAAAGTCGCAACGGCAAAAGTGCTGGTTTTGATTCCCCCACCAGTAGAGGCGGGTGAGGCGCCAATCCACATCAATAAGAAAACCATCATGGTGGTAGGGAAGAGCATGGCTGAGGTGTCGATGGAATTGAAACCGGCAGTACGAGGGGTGGTGGCACCAAAAAGGGCGGTTACAATTTTACCGATGCCATCATGCTCGGCCAAAGTATTGTTGTATTCAAGTACGTAGAAAAGCACAAAAGCCACCGCTGTGATTGTAAGGGTGGTGATGAGGGTGATGCGGCTGTTCAGGTTTAAAACCCAGGGTTTGTAGGCGATTTGCCGACGCCCGAATAAGATTAACTTCCGCAGGCGATAGCTGAAGTATTTAAAGATATTGGATACAATCGGGAAGCCTAATCCCCCTAAAACGAAGGTGAGGACAATCCAAAATTGCAGCAGGTAATTGAATTTAAATCCATCCTCATAAATGCTATTGGAGAGGGTAGAAAATCCCGCATTGCAGAAAGCCGAAATAGAATGAAAAACCGCAAAGAAGATCTCCTCGTATTCACTATTGAAGAAGGAACTTTCGAGGCTGCTGTAAATAAGTAGACCCGAGATTAACTCGATACTCAAGGTGATGAGGATAATGTATTTGAGGGTAGAAAAAACTTCCCCCAACATTTTAGAATTGGTGATATCCCTTAAGGCCAATTGATTCTCGTATGTGGCACCTCCTTTAAAGAAATAGCTGAAATAGCTGGCAAAGGTTAAAATGCCTAAACCCCCAATCTGAATGAGGATGAGAATGATGATTTGTCCAAACTCAGTGAAATAAGTACCAGTATCCACCACGATTAATCCGGTAACACAAACCGCTGAGGTGGAAGTAAAAAAGGCATCAATAAAAGAGAGACCATCATAAGTGGCATTGGGAAGCATCAGTAGAAAGCTACCTAAGAGAATAATAATCAGAAAGCTGGCGACAAACAGTTGGGCCGGATTGAGTAAGGTACGCTTGTAGTTCATCCGTACTTCCGAAAATTCACGCACAAAACTTAGAAACACCGCCAAGCGCAGCCAGATTGGGTTTTCCAGTAGTAAGTCGGTTTTAAAGGGCTCACCTACAAAAAGGTAGAGGTAGAAAACCCAGAGGGTAAAGCCAATGGAAAGCAGGTCAAATACATAGACAAAGACCTTTCTTTTGATCAATAATCGATTTTGAAAATAACGGGCAAAAGTGGCTAGCACTCCTACCGCCAGGACCAGAAAGTAAAAACCATCCAGCAGATTTTGTGAGAGTTTATTTTGCGAAAAACCGAAATCCGAGATTAAGGCCAAGAGACCCAGGATGCTTGTGAATAGCGCAATTTTGAAGAATGTCTTCAATTTCATAATTCAAAGTACTCAAATCCCTTTGGCTTGAAATTGTTCACGGACAAGAAATTATGAACCGAGTATTTAGCTTGGGTCGAATTGCAAATTCGATCCAGTTATGGCGTATTTGAAATTCGATGAAGAGGTATGCGTCTAAATTAATTAGTACCTTCATAGCCAACTAATTAAACAGGCTCAATGCGGAATCTTCTTACTGCTCTGCTGGCCTTAACCTGCTTTAGTGGTTTTGCACAGATCACCGCCGACTCCGCTATAGCGGTTAATGCAGTTGGGGTGCAGGATGTTAATTTTTTTCCTTCTACTACTACACAGTCTACCTGCGCCCAAACGATTACGGTAAACCTTCCTTCCGGAAATTGGATTTATGGGGTCGACCTTTATTATACCATTAATACGGTGGGTGGAATAACGGGAATGCCTCCCGCCGGTATTTATGCCTATTTGGAATGTACAAGTACCGGAACCAATGAAGGGCAGATCTACACGGGTTCTGTTTTTAGTCCGGGAGCGTCAGAAAATGTAGTTCGCAGTAACCTGACTTTCTTGAATGGGGTTTATTCTGGCAGTAGCCTTGACTTTAAATTACACGCCTTCGATGTAGCCTTTTTTAGCAGTGGTTGCGATACTGCCGATGCGAAAATTCAGGCGGGAACCTTTAAAGTTGTAGTGCATCACGGGCCTGCCCCAACTTGCTTGAAGCCTTTTAATTTGGGTATGGATTGGGCAATGCACGATCGTGTGGCCTTAAACTGGACCAGCGGAGGGGCCTCCAATTGGCAGATCAATTATGGCAGTCCTGGTTTTAGTCCGGGTTCCGGGACTTGGGTAAATGCCAGTGCTAATCCATTTGTTTTAAGGGGGCTAAGTCCCAATACCCTCTATGAATATTATCTGCGGGATAGCTGTGGGCCAGGAGATGTGAGCCTATGGGAGGGGCCATTTCAGTTCCGGACCATTTGTAACCCTTATGTAATTAGCACTACCTATACCGAAGATTTTGAGTCGGCCACCTGGATAAATGGTGGGGGTGGGCAAAATGCCAATAACGTTATTTTCCATTGCTGGAAGCGGGATCCAGAAGCTCCAACCGGAGGGCCAGGTGGTGGTCGCTATGCTTGGGGAACAGGCAATGGCTCTACTCCCACAGCCAATACTGGCCCGGGCAGTGCCTGGCTTGGCAGTAAATACATTTATGTTGAAGCAACTGGTGGTCAAAATCAAGATGTGGCCACCATTACCTCACCCTTAATTGATGTGAGTTCCTTAACTACTCCCTCCTTGGAGTTTTATTTCCATCGATATGGTGCTTCGGTGGGGGGACTAGAAGCGCAGGCCTGGAGCCAATCTACCGGATGGGTAACTGTTTGGTCTAAGTCAGGTGCTCAAGATCAGAACAGTAATTTCGATCCTTGGATTAAGGAAAGCATTACCCTCAATGCCTTTGCTAATGATACCATTAAAATTCGCTTTCGGGCCGTGCGTTCCCTTCAGCCGGAAGGCGATATGGCTATTGATGAGGTTGTAATTAAGGAAGCCCCCAATTGCCCGGATCCCTCGGGTTTTATTTTGAATGGTCGCACTAATAGCAGTGTGACCTTAATTTGGAACTCCGCCAATGCCAGCAATTGGCAAATTGAATACGGACCTAATGGATTTAGCCAGGGAGCCGGGACCTTGCAAGTGGTAAACAGTAATCCGGTAATCATTAGTGGCCTAAGTTCGGGTACGGTCTACGATTTTTACATCCGCTCATTATGTGGGGGTGGCGACACCTCAGGCTGGATCGGGCCTATTTCGGCCATGCCTTATTGTAATGCGCTGAGCGCACCTTATTCTGAAAATTTTGATGGGGGAGCTTGGACCCCGGGCACGGGAACTTATAATGGAGGCGATGCGCTGGGGCCTTGCTGGTGGCGTTATCCCAATCCAGGTACCATGGCTAGTGATCCTATATTCTGGGGGCTGCGCGCAACATCCGGATCTACACCCAATACCGGCCCAAATCAAGATCATACCGGGGCCAATTTTATGTACGTTGAATCTTCGGCAGGATTTCTCGGTCAGGAGGCATCCTTGGAATCGCCCTTGGTGGATATTAGTCCATTGGTGAATCCCGAATTGCGATTTTTTTACCACATGTTTGGGAATAGCATGGGCACCTTGCGGGTGGATGTTTTTAGAGCAAGCAACGGACAGTGGACCAATGGTATTTGGTCGATTTCCGGGCAACAACAAAGCAATGCAGTGGACCCCTATTTAGAGGCCATTGTTGATTTAAGCGCCTATGCTGGAGATTCCATTATTATTCGTTTTTCGGGTCTCAAGGGGAATGAGCGACGTGGTGATATAGCCATTGATTTAGTAAGCATAGATGAAGCACCACCTTGCCCTCAGCCTAGTGGATTAACAAGCTCTAATTTGGGACCCAATTCAGTGGATTTATCCTGGACAAGCGGTGGGGCAAACCAATGGCAGATTATTTACGGACCAAATGGTTTTAGTATTGGTTCAGGCCTGGGAACGGTGGTTAATGCCGGGTCTAATCCTTTTACCTTGCTGCTCAGCAATAGTCAGGTTTACGATATCTATGTGCGCGACAGCTGTGGCGCAGGGAATGTAAGTGCCTGGGTTGGCCCGATAACGGTTACCATGCCTTGCGGTATGGCCGTAATCCCCTGGTCTGAAAATTTTGATGGAGGTGATTGGACGCCTGGTCTTCCTGGTTCCAATAATGGGAATGCAATTAGTTCTTGTTGGTCGCGACCATCTTTTAGTAATCCCAACTTTGGTCCTTGGTCTGGAGGTACGGCTTCTTCCAATACTGGTCCAAATGCGGATGTATCGGGCACAGGAAAATACCTTTATACGGAAGCCAGCGGTGCCAGCGGCCCAGGGTCCATCACCAGTCCGCAAATTTATTTAAGCCCGATTATTGCCAATCCTACCCTGAAATTTCACTACCACCTATATGGCAGTGCTATTGACTCACTTTATGTTGAGGTAAATAATGGCAGCGGCTGGACTTGGATTTGGGGTGTTCAAGGGCAGCAGCAAAGTTCCAATGGTTCGGCCTGGACAGAGATTCAATATGGTTTGCAGAATTATTCGGGTGACACGGTTCAGATACGGTTTACCGGAGTAAACAGTGGCTATACCGCCGATATGGCTATTGATGAGGTTTCGATTGAAGATGTGGCCTGTCCGCAGTCCAGTAATTTTGCCATCCAAGCGGTAGGAAGCAATGCTGTGGATTTATCCTGGTCCAGTGCCGGTTCACCGGGCTTTAATATTGAATATGGTCCAGCTGGATTTAATCTAGGTTCAGGAACACAGGTTTATGCGGCGGCCTCTCCATTTACCTTAGCTGGTTTAAGCCCGGCCACTGCCTATGACTTTTACCTTCGCGATAGTTGCGGAGCTACCAGTTATTCAGCTTGGTTGGGGCCGATTTCTGCCACTACCTTATGTTTGGCCTATACTGCCCCCCATTTCGAAAATTTTGATGGTGGCTCCTGGGTGGTGGGGGTGCCCACCGCTAATAATCAAGGTAATCAAATTGATGTTTGCTGGACCCGGCCATCGGATAATAATCCCAATTTTGGCACCAATTCCGGACCTACCGCTTCAGCCAATACCGGTCCGCTTTCAGATGTTAGTGGCAGTGGCAAATACCTCTACACCGAATTCTCCGGCCTAAGTGGTTATGGCGAAATCAGCTCTCCGGAAATCTATATTCCAACTAGCATTGTCAATCCTGTTTTGCATTTTGACTATCATCTCTTCGGGTCTAATATTGATAGCCTGGCGGTTTTTCTGGCTAAGGATGGAAGTAGTCAGTGGATTGGCGGCATAGTAGGTGCTCAGCAAAGCAGTTCGGCCGATGCCTGGAAAACGCATGGGATTGAATTAGACGCCTGGTCGGGCGATACAGTACGTATCATTTTCAGGGGCTATAGCCAGGCTTATATGGGGGATATCTCCATAGATGAGTTTAAGCTTTATGATGACCCCTGCCCTATGCCAGATAATTTTTCGGTGGGCACTATCACTAAAAATAGCATCAGCCTAAGCTGGACCAGTGGAGGTGCAAACCATTGGCAAATTGAATATGGCCCCCCTGGATTTAGTCCTGGCACCGGAACTCTACTTTCAGTAAGTTCTAATCCTTATACGATAACGGGTTTAAATGCCAGCAGCTATTATGAGTTTTACCTGCGTGACAGTTGCAATGCCAATGATCAGAGTCTTTGGCTGGGCCCGCTTTTAGGCTCCACCTTATGTGATACCTTATTGGCCCCTTATTACGAAAGTTTCGACCTGGGCTTTGATCGTGGAAGCGGAGCGCAAAATGCAGGAGCCAGCATATCACCTTGCTGGAACCGAAATCGAGATACCTTATTCTTTTGGGGTGGTGGCCAGGGCAATACTCCTTCTACCGGTACCGGACCCACTGGCGACAAAACCAGTGGTACTGGGAATTACGTGTATACCGAGGCCAGTGCAGGAAGCGGAGGTGATACCGCTATTTTGGAAACCGGTTATATAGACCTCAGCGCCCTGGCTCAACCTGAGCTGCGCTTCTGGTACCATATGTACAGTCAGAATGGTCAAAACCTCTGGTTCCAATGGGAAATTTATAGCGGAGGAAGCTGGATTATATTGGGCAGCCTGGCGGGTGATCAAGGGAACTTGTGGCAGGAACAACGTCATGATCTATCCAACTATCTCAACCAGACGGTGCGTTTCCGATTTGTGGTCTTAAAAGCTTCGGGCGGAAGTATCTATCAATCGGATGTGGCCCTTGATGAATTGGTGGTGGATGAAAAAATTGCCTGTAATCCTTATACTATGCCTTTCCTCGAAAACTTTGATGGAACAGCCTGGCAGGAGGGAACCGGTGGTTTAAACGATAATGATTTGATCGACCCATGCTGGAATAGAATAGCAACAACTCAAATGCGTTGGGGAACCGGAATGGGGACAACAACTTCGGCTAATACCGGACCTAGCTCAGATTTAAATGGCAGCGGGAATTACATTTACACCGAAGCATCACGAGGGGCGACCAGCGCCATGATTAGCAGCCCACCCATTATTGTGGATACCCTAATAGCCGCACCGTATATCTTCTACCATTATCACATGTATGGGGCTACCATTGTGAATATGAAGGTGGCCATCGAAAGGTCTTCCGGTACCACGATTTTGCAAACGTATACCGGTCAACAGCAAAATAGCAGTACCGCAGCTTGGATTGCGGATTCTATCGATATCACCGCCTATAAGGGCGATACGATTACTCTGCAATTTACTGCCGAAGCCACTAGCTTTACGGGCGACATAGCCTTGGATGGCATTGAGGTACGCGATGCGATTTTACCCTGTCCCGATCCTACATCTTTAAGCATTTCGGCTATAAGCCAAACGGACTTTAGCCTTAGTTGGAATTCGAGCAATGCCCCAAATAGCGGCATCTTAACTTATTATGATATCGCATCCGGACCTTCTACCATGCAGGTGATTACCGGTATCAATAGTCCTTATACCCTCACGGGGCTAAGCGCTAACCATAGCTATGCAATTAGTATTTACGACTCCTGTTCCGTAGGGCAGTTCAGCGGAAGCCTATTTGATACGGTAAGTACTTTACCTTGTGATACAGTTACCGCCCTTTTTAGTGTAAGTACTTCTTATTTAGGCTTAAGCTTGGATGGCAGTAATAGCTTAAATGCCGATACCTTGATTTGGGACTTTGGTGATGGCAATGGATCGGGCATTAACCCGGTGAATCACCATTATGCCAATGCTGGAATTTACAATGTGCAGCTAATTGCTTTGAATCATTGTGGGACCAGCGATACCTTGGTTCAAGCGATTCGAATTTGCGATACGCTTAATCCGCAGATGACATTCACGGTTTATTCGGATAGTGTACTTTTTGATGCTAGCGGTTCCATGGCCACTTCCTTTCATTGGGATTTTGGTGATGGCAGTACAGATACCAACCGACAAAGCAATCATGTTTATGCTCAAAGTGGCACTTATACGGTACAATTAACCGTTTCCAATCTTTGTGGCGATTCAGTAAGCATAAGTCAAAGTGTACAAGTTTGTGGTGCGCCTAAGGCGGATTGGACCTATACGGTGATGTCGCCGATTAATAGCGGATTGCGGATTCAATTTGATGCATCAGCTTCCAGAAATGCCAGCACTTATGATTGGGATTTTGGAGATGGAAATACAGGAACAGGTGTAAGTCCAATTCATATTTACCAAACACCAGGGCTCTTCTATATCGTGAAATTAAAGGTGACTAATGCCTGTGGAAACAGCCATGAATGGGCCTGGGCACTATTTGCGATTGGCTTGGAAGAGGAAGTGCTGATGGTTCCCTTGAAGGTTTATCCAAACCCGGTGAAGGATATCCTCACCCTGGAATGGGATAGCGAACAATGGAGCCTACAGGCTTTGTATTTACGAGATGCGACTGGTCGATTACTAATGGAAAGCCATCCGCAGCAGAGTCCACTAGAATGGGATTTACGACACCTGCCCGCCGGAACGTATTATTTGCAAGTTCAAGATCAGCATGGCTTGCAAAGCCAGGTATTGATTGTTAAGCCTTAAAAGCAAAAGCCCCTTCCGAAATTCGAAAAGGGCTTTTAGCATTAATCAACGGGAAGAGTCTTAAACAAAGCTCCAGAAGATCTTTTCAATCTTCCAGCCATTGCCAACTTTAACTAGGGTAATCATTTCTTTCCAGCGCTGGCCTTCCGGTCCGGTTACCAGCTCTACAGTTGCGTATTTATCATTTACCTCGGTAACGGTAATAACATTATTCTGACTGTCAGGGGCAATTACTTCCTGACCACTCATTAAAGTGCGCAAGTCATCGATGGTTTGCACGGCAGTTAAAGAACCGTCGCGGTTTAAACCTTGATTCGTAAAATTGTCGCTGAGCACTTTGCGCATTTCTTCGAAATCGCGCTCGTTGAAGTTCTCGATATAGGTTTGCACCGCATATTGAGGACTGTTTTTGGGCTCTCCTTCTTCGGCTAGCTCAATACTATAAATAGGTAATTGGATTTGTTGGTCGGTTGGATTGCCGCCTACATTGGCTGACGCAGGCATAATAGTCCCTGCCATCAGCAAAGCACAAAATAGTGATTTCATGATGTTTATGTTTTAGTTTCGTGCTACGAATGTAGAGGCTTCCCTCTATTGGCTCTGTTAAGAAAAACTTAAAGACTTACGAATGGAGGGAGGGAGTCGACGAATAGGGGAAAAGGGACTGTTGAAGAATTTAATCTTCGAGGCTGCAAGACTCAGCGGGGCAGGCTTTTTTGGCAAAGCCTCTGGAAGTAAAATAGATAGCTGGGATAAGCATCCACCATTGCTCATCGTACCAGGCACTTCCTAAAAGAGAAATTCCGAGCCCTAAATTTAGGACCCGGATTAAAATTCGATAGATTTTGGGACTAAGCTTCACGTAAACTCATAAAGTAATTCACGTTCAGCCAGCTGCCACCGTTCACGCAATCAAAACCATTTCCACGTAGGAAGTTCTCGGCCATGCCACTGCGGTTTCCACTGGCGCAAACTAAAATTAGCGGTGCCTCCAAAGCACGTAATTCATCCAATTTGTTGTTAATCTGATCTAGAGGTATGTTGAGAGATCCCGCAACACTACCACCAGAAAATTCGAGGTGGCTGCGTACATCCACCACAGTGCCCTTGCCTTGGGCAATTAATTCTTGTGCATTCATTTTTTCAACTTTTTAAGGTGATCATCGATCATGCTTAATAAAAGGCCACCCATTAATGCACCGTATAAACTCGAGTTGGTAGGATCACCGGTAATGGTACATCCATCCTCACAACCCACCTGGTCATAATACATATAACCAGCGGCTAATCCGAGCACTGCTCCCAGTAGAGTAAAGCGGAAGCGAAGAGTAAGACTTTTCAGCTTTTTCATGACGGGGCAAAATTGCACATTTCCAGCGGAATGGATATGTGACATAGGTTCTCTAAAAAATTGAATAGGGACTAAATCCAAGTTTCTTGTTACGACGTATATCTACTTAACCTGACAACTCGAAACATGAACTACTCTCTCAAACCGCTGCGGATTAATCTGCAATGGCGGGCTATTCTTGGCTTTCTGCTGGTTAAAAGCTTATTGATAGCGAGCCTGGCTATTTTTTATCAATACAGTCAAAAACGGAATCTCTATCAGCAATTGGTCAATGAGGTTGAGGTCAGTCAATTAAAGTTTAGTGAACATCGAAAAGTGCTGGCCAGTATAGCGCAATATCCCGATCGATCGGATCTGCAAGCCTTGATGGTCCCCATTTTAGTGGCTCCTGAAATTCAGATTCAAAGTTCTATTGAGGAATTGCAAGTGCCCCTGGCTGAAAGTGAAGCGATTGTTTCCACTTATTTGAGCGCTTTTAGGCATGATCATCTTAGTGCTTCGGGCTTGCGAGCTCTGAATCAGAAAGCCCAGGCGGCAGAAGAAAATTTAGCCGCTTTGCATGCAGATGTGAGGCAGGCACAACTGGATTTTGAAACTATTAATGGCCTCTGGGTTTGGATCCTTTTAGGACTCTTATTTACCGCAGCAGTTATCTCCAGCTTAATCCTGAGCTATGTGTTTAGCTCGGGAATCCGTAAGGTTTCTAAAAACCTTAGAGCTTATGTGGCTTCAGGCTTTAAGCCGGATGCGATTCAATATAAAAAGTCATCTATCCCCGAATTACATAGTTTAAATCGGGATGTTTGGCGCATGCAGCGAACCCTCGAAGAAAAGCTAAATGAGGAGTTTCAATCCAAGCAAAAGGCTCTGGATTTGGCTCAACAAAAGGCGCGCACCCTTTCAGGCCTTAGCCATGAAATTCGCACTCCCTTGAATGGGATAAACGGCATGATCCATTTACTGCGCTCCACCGAATTAAATGAAGATCAGGAGGAGATGCTGGATATCGCTGAGCATTCCTCAGATCACCTCCTGGATTTGATCAATATGATTTTGGATTATTCCAAATTGGAAGCGGGGAAGATCAAGCTGACTAAAAGCCCCTATCATCTTCATGATGAACTGAACAAGCTTTTGGAGATGTTCCGCTTTCGCGTGAGGGAGAAGAGCATCCGAATGAAATTTGAATTCCCGGAAGAATACCAAGACAATTGGATTTTATGCGATGGTCTGCGCTTGCAGCAGGTCTTGATTAACCTTTTAGGAAATGCCGTAAAGTTTACCGAGGAAGGTTATATCAAATTAAAAGTGGAGCTTCTGAATCTGGAAACATCCTCACCCTTAATTTACTTTGAGGTGCGCGATACCGGAATCGGGATGAACCATGAGCAATTGCAAAGACTCTTTCAAGATTTTGAACAGGTGCATAGCGAATCAGCCCAAACAGCTGGAGGTACGGGCTTAGGTTTGGTGATCTCCAAGTCCTTGGTAGATTTGATGGGCGGCCAATTGCATGTGGAGAGTAAGAAGGATTTGGGATCGCGTTTCTATTTCAGTATACCTCTTAGCGAAACCATGGCGGTAGAACCTGAAATGCGCCAATGGAATCAAATCCAAAGTCATGAAGAAGGTATCTGGATTTTATTGGCAGAGGATAATCAGATAAATCAGCGGGTAGCCGAAACCATGCTGCAGAAAATGGGCTATCAGGTTATTACCGTAAACAATGGCTTGGAGGCCGTCGATGCCTTTCAAAATACAGATGTGGAGCTCATATTTATGGATATCGAAATGCCGGAAATGAATGGTTTTGACGCGGCCGAAGCGATTATGCAGAGTGCAAAGTATCAAGATCGGCCGGTTCCTATTGTGGCATTAACCGCTAATATGCGGGATGAGATTCAGACCCAAATGGAAGGAACGGCGATCCAAGATGTGATTACCAAGCCATTTAGACCTTCAGAAATTAAAACAAAGTTGGAGCTCTTGCTCAAGGACTTGTAACTTGCGAGTCAAAATTACAGCGATGCGAATTGCCCCGAAATTAGCCTTCCTTTTATTGCTTTTTCAAGCCTGTTCTTCCGGCTCGGATTCTGCGGAAACCACTGATAATGCTGGCAGTCAGGCCGGAATTGAAGTGCCCGAAGGCTTTAAGGCCGAAGTTTATGCCGATGATTTAGGAAAGGGACGCCACATGGCGAGTCGCGCGAATGGTGATTTATACCTACGACTTTCCTATCCCGAAAGAGGTGAATCTATAGTTGCGCTAAGAGATTCGAATCAAGATGGTATCGTGGATCGCAAGGTGTACTTCGAAGAGATAGATGGCGGCACGGGGATTAAGGTGCATAATGGATATCTCTATTTCAGTACCAATACGCAGGTTTTTCGTCGTCGTTTTAATGGGAATGAATTGGTGCCTTCCGGCGAACGCGAATTAATACTCACGCTGGCCGATCAGAACCAACATGCGGCCAAGCCCCTGGCTTTTGATGAAGAAGGTAATATGTATGTAACCATTGGAGCCCCTTCCAATGCTTGTCAGGATCCCAGTCGTACCAAAGGAGTGGCTGGTCAGGATCCATGCCCCTTATTGGAAAGCAGTGGTGGTATTTGGAAATTCAGTGCCAATACCCCGAACCAAACTTTCGAAGACGGGGAAAATTTTGCCACTGGCATTCGTCATGCCGTAGGTATCACCTGGAATCCTAACCATTCGAAATTGTACGCCATGCAGCATGGTCGTGATCAACTGCATGAGTTTTGGCCTGAGATCTACACTGCGAAGCAAAGTGCCGAATTACCAGGCGAGGAGTTTTTACGTATTGAAGAAGGCAGTGACTTTGGTTGGCCCTATTGCTACTATGATTGGCAGAAACGCGTAAAATTATTGAACCCCGAATATGGTGGTAATGGCGATAGCATTGGCCGTTGTGGCAATGTGGATTTACCTCTCATGGGCTTTCCTGGCCATTGGGCTCCTAATGCCATTGAGTTTTACAATCAAGATCAGTTTCCGGTAAATTATAAGGGCGGTGCCTTTATTGCCTTCCATGGTAGTTGGAACCGGGCACCTTTTCCGCAAGAAGGCTATCGCGTGGTATTTGTTCCTTTTAGCGGTCCGGATCCCATTAGTGGTTATCAATCTTTTGCCACCGGCTTTTCCGGTAAAAATGATCAACCTGAATCACCGGCCTCAGCAGAATATCGCCCTTGCGGCTTAGCGGTGGGGAGCAAAGGCAGTCTCTTTATTAGCGATAGTCAGAAAGGCCGAATTTGGCGGATCAGCTACGAAGGAAATTAAAGAAAAAGCGCATAGAGATAAATTAGGCTAAAGCCACTGAGGAAAAGGAGTCCCAGACGAGAAAGCCAGCGCATTGCAATTCCCGGGCGATCCTCAGGTCTTAAACTCATTACCAGTTTATAATTGGCAAAGGCAATGATGGGCGCAACTAAAAAGCTAATTGCTGTAGCCAGATCTACCAAACTACGCAGTGAATTTCCAAATTGATTAATAACGAGTAAGGCCCCCAAACCTACTACGATTAGTACAATTTGGAAAGTACGGTTCCCAGAGCTTTCTTCGCCTTTGGAGTTTTGCGGTCTTACTAATTGCCATACTCTTTGAGCACTTCTTGCATAGCCATCAAAAACCGCAATGCAGGTGCCGAACATGATACTAAAGGCGGCGGCAGAAATTACCCATCGACTCCAGTCGCCAATACTCTCGGTATACAGGTTTATGATATCCCCGGCAAAGGCTGCTGAGCCCTGAGCTAGAACCTTATCTGTGCCAAAAATGAGATAGGCCCCCAATAGCATAAAGCAGGGCGCCAATAGGGCAGAGGTCCAATAGCCTATATTGAATTCTCGCAGTACTTCTTTTAAGCTGGATTGATAGCCGGATTCTTTACGTCGGGCTAAGGTCCATAAGCTATTCCAGGCAGAGAGGTCTACCGCGGTAGGCATCCATCCCATTAAGGCAATTAAGAAAGGAAAGGAAGGATTGCTGATCTGTAAAATAGAGGCATCAAACCATTGAAAGGGATCAGCGGCCGGACCGCGACTCAAGGTGCTGAAAAAGGCCAATAGGGTGGTGGCGAGTAAAACACTGCCGACGATTTTAATAAGGCGATCCAGCGCTTTGTAATGTCCGATGAGAAGGATGAGCATACAAGTGGCAAAGAGCAAATAGGTGGTGACCTTTATGCTGAGGACGCCCTCCAGACCAAAAAGCTGATGCAGGAAGCCTGCCGTAACTGCACCTACTGCAGCGGTAACAAAGAACATGGTACCCAGAGTGATGAGTCCGTAGAGCAAAAGCATGCCCTTGCCTAAATCGCGGTAGCCATCAATCAATGATTGTTGAGCGGAGGCCGCATAGCGTGAACCATATTCGAAGAAGGGAAATTTGAACACATTGGCCAGAATTACTGCCCATAGAAGCGCAAATCCATAATCAGCACCAGCGCGGGTACTCTGTACTAAGTGACTGACACCGATAGCGGTACTGGCAAAGAGTAAACCCGGTCCCAGGGTCTTGAAAAAAATCCGGAGCGATTGTGCTTTCATTGCGCTTGGAATCAAATATAGGGGACTAAAAGCGATTATATTTGCCACTCTCAAAAAAGCAGTGTAATGGCCGATAAAATTTTAGTTCTAGGTTCTTCCGGTCAAATTGGAACAGACCTCGTAGATAGCCTCCGCGAAGCTTATGGCAATGACAATGTTGTTGCTTCAGACCTCAAAGCTCCTTCCGCCGAAAGGCTGGCCCAAGGACCTTTTGAGCAATTGGATGCTCTGGACGATAAAAAGGTTTTTGAGGTAATTAAGAAACACGGTATCAATCAAGTATATCACCTGGTAGCCATGCTTTCGGCCACTGCAGAGAAAATGCCATTAAGAGGCTGGGATCTCAATATGCGCAGCTTATTCAACTTTTTGGAATTAGCGCGCGAAGGTCATATTTCTAAAATGTACTGGCCCAGTTCTATTGCTGCCTTTGGACCTAATACTCCAGTTGAAGCTACCCCGCAATACACGGTAATGGACCCGGGAACGGTTTATGGAATTAGTAAACTGGCCGGTGAGTTATGGTGCGATTATTACCATAAAAAGTACGGTTGTGATATTCGTGGATTGCGCTATCCGGGATTGATTTCCTGGAAAACGGAACCCGGCGGTGGAACTACCGATTATGCGGTAGACATTTTCCACAAGGCAGCCAAAGGAGAAGATTATCATTGCTTCCTTTCGGAGAATCGTCGCTTACCGATGATGTATATGCCCGATGCCATTAAGGCTACTATTGGTATTATGGAAGCGCCGGCTGAGCAGGTGAAGATTCGTACTTCTTATAATGTGGGGGCCTTTAGCTTTACCCCGCGCGAATTGAGCGCATTAATTGAAAAAGAAGTGCCCGGATTTCAGACTTTTTACGATGCTGTAGACTCTCGAGATGCTATTGCCGCAGGCTGGCCTCAGAGCATCGATGATCAGAGAGCTAAGCAGGATTGGGGCTGGCAGCCCGACTATAACCTGGAAGCTATGGTAAAGGATATGCTAGCTAATCTAAAGGCCTGATTTAGACCTTTTTTCAGGACTCATTTAGCAAGCCAGAGCAATCGTTCTGGTGGGCTACGTCTTTTTAAGCTATTAATATTCAGCATCTTAAAAGTTAATTTAAATTTAATCTAAATAAACTTTGTTAAGACTTCTTCGGTTTTTAGTTTTGCCGGCTCAGAACTTATAATCAGTCTAAATAAAAATAAAATGAAGAAGTTTTACGCTGCTCTGCTTACAGCTTGTACTTCGCTGGGAACTCTTTCAGCGCAAGCTCCGGAAGAAGAAAAAGGCTACATCAAAGAGATGTGTGGCTGCTATGAAGTTGAATTCAAGTATGCCGAAACCTTTTCGGATGCCACCGACTACCAATTGCATGATCCCTATTCTTCCAAAGGCTTGGAGTGGATTTTTGTAGATGAAGAAGATTCTACGCATTTGATATTACAGCATCTCTTAATTGTGGGAGGTGGCGAGCGCGTAATTAAGCACTGGCGCCAGGATTGGTTTTACGAAAACCTGGTTATGCTTCAATACCAAAAGAATTTGGAGTGGAAGAAAACCGAGATTACGGCTAAAGAAGCGAAAGGTACCTGGACCCAAAAGGTATATCAGGTAGATGATAGTCCCCGCTACGAAGGATATGCCACCTGGATAGACGTTGATGGCAAATTATACTGGGAATCTCAGGTTGCGGCGCCATTACCTCGCCGTGAGTTTACCAAGCGCGATGACTACAATGTTATGCTGCGCAATAACAAGCATAAAATCACCAAAACCGGTCATGTTCATGAATTGGATAATGCCAAGGTTATTCGCACAGCCGACGGTGATAGCGTTCTGGTTTGGGAAAAGGGCATGAACTCTTATTTCAAAGTAGAAGATAGTCGTTGCGAAGCTGCTCAAGCCTGGTGGGAAGCCAATAAAACCTACTGGCGCGATGTACGCATGGTATGGGATAATATCCTTAGCGAGCAGGATTACATCAACCTGGAGTATATGGTGGATGATCAGAAATTATGGCAACGTCTTTTTGACCTGGGCGATGAAATGATGGCCAAGAAAAAGTACCGCTCCGAGAAAGCTCAAAAAGAGGTGCGTGCAATCATCGAAAGCTACCTAAGCGCTAATCCTACGCCTTGGGTAAGTGCTGAAACGGAAGCCGAGAAGGCTTATTAATTCATTCCAAGAAAACACCATCATGACTAAATATATAACTACACTCTTTTTAGGCTTGTGCTCGCTCTTTTTAGGAGCACAAAGCTTCGATACCACGGGGGTGACCCAATGGCCCCAACGTTACAATTCTTATGAAACCTGGATGCAAGGCGCATTTGATGCCTATCGCGATACCAGCGATATGACCGATTTTGGTTGGGGGAATTACAGCATTACCAGTCACTTGATTGAGGGCGACAGTATTTACATCCTAAAAACCGTGAGCGGTCAGTACAAAGCGATTTCTATTGATAATCTCGCTTCAGGGGTGTACTCCATTACTTACAGCGATCTGGATGGAAGCAATCAGGTATCTAAATCATTGGATCGCGACCCTTATGAAGATCGCAATTTCTTCTACTATTCGATTGATAATGATCAGCTCAAGGATTTGGAACCCAATACAGCAGATTGGGATATCATCTTTACCAAGTACCCAATTATGTTCCCGGGCTTTGGAGCTTATCCGGTAGTTGGAGTACTGCACAATCGTGGAGTAGAAACAGCTCGTATCGAAAGTCAAACTGCCGGAACAGCGCAATTGTCGGATACTCTGAGCTTTCCATTTTCCGCTTCTATCGCTAGCATTGGCTACGATTGGAAAGACGCTTTTGCTGGGGTGGTTTTCGATACCCTTACCTATTTCGTGAAAGATCAGAATGGTCAGATCAATGATCTGGAATTTGTTAGCTACGGGGGTAGCGCCAATGGAAATATGAGTTTTACAGTAAACGGAGTATTGGATAGTATTAGCCTGGGTGCCGGTAATGATGGACAGGTGTATTACAGCTTAAATAATCGTGCGGAAGTAGCTCAAAATACCGACCTCGACTGGGATATCGCTTTATTCGCTCAAAGCAGCTTTGCCGCGGTTCCGGTGCGCATTAACGATATCGGTGGTGTGGAGCTTTACGTGTACCCTCATAAAGACATATTGCATTGGACCAGCATTGGAATTGAAGAGAACCCCATGCAATTGCTATCCGTGTGGCCTAATCCTGCCAAGAATTATTTAAACCTGGCATTGAGTACCGAGGCCAGTCAAAATATTAGCCTGCGTGTATTCTCAATGGATGGTCGTTTGGTAAAGCAAGAGAACTTAAGTGTACAACCTGGAATTAGCGAGCAGCGCATCGATTTAAGTGCTGTTCCTGCCGGAATGTATCAGGTTCAAATTGAAGGTGAAAATTACGGAGCACAAAGCCGTATCCTGATTCAACCTTAGTTTATTCGATATTAAATTTTGGAACCGTTGGCCCTGGCTGGCGGTTCCTTTTTTCAGCTTATGGAAAAGCGCTTTTGGCTTTGGTTTATTAGTCTGCTAAGTTTCACAGCTCAGGCGCAGGAAAAATCCTTCCTGACCCTTTTAGATGCGCATACTGCACAGGTAGTGGAAGGTGCCCATGTTACTCTGATTTGGGAGGGCGATAGCTTAAACACCGTTTCTGATGCCCAAGGCCGCGTTGAGCTCAAAGCTCAGAACTTGCTATGGATTAAGGTGAGACACCTTTCCTATGAGCCCTATAAACAAGCCCATCCGAAGGCAGGCAGCTTGCACTTTTTAAGTCCGGAAAGAGGACAATTGGAAGAAGTAGTGGTAACCGGTCAAAATGGCCCTACTCTGAGCCGAAAGGCGGTTCGTCAAGTTAGGATTATCGATGCTCAAAGAATCCAAAGTCAGGCGGCAGTGAATTTAAAAGATCTGCTTAGTCAGGATCTTAATTTCCGCATTAGTGAAGATGCGGTATTAGGTAGCCAAATTAGCCTGCAAGGTATGAGCGGCGCTAAAGTGAAAATCTTGATAGATGGCGTACCCGTTATTGGTCGAACAGATGGTAATATCGACCTCAGTCAGATAAACCTCAATGCCATCGAAAGGGTAGAGATTGTTGAAGGTCCCATGGCGGTTACTTATGGCACCGATGCCGTAGCCGGAACGATTAATTTGATCACCAAGCAATCGCAAAGACGGAAGTGGCAAACTACTGCCAATGCTTATATAGAATCTGTAGGTCGCTATAATATCGATGCTTCTTTACAGTGGGCCCTTAGTGCTCAAAATCAGTTGAGTTTAAGTTTAGGGCGTAATTATTTTCAGGGCTACGACCCCGATGGGCAAGCCCGGGATTTACAATGGAATCCCAAAGAACAATATTTTGGCAGCTTGCAGTTTAAACATCGCCAGGGGAATTCACTTTGGCGCTATCGCTTAGATGCCTTTCAGGAGACAGTGAAAAACAAAGGGGCCATTGGTTCCTTCGATTCGCTTTTAGTACCTGTTGATACCGGTGCCTGGAAATACCCACGGGCCCTGGATGATGAATACCTTACCACTCGCTTAAATCACTCCCTCTATTATCATTACTACCCGGAGCAAGGTGGTCGTTGGAAGGGCTTTTTAGCCTACAATTATTTCCGTCGCGAAAAATTCAGTCGTATTCGCAATTTGCATTTGGGTACAGAACAGCTATTCCCAGGTGCGGATGCCCAGGATACCAGCATCTTTCGGATGATTAGCTCCCGTTTGATGTACCATAGGAAATGGGCCACTAAGGTGGATTATCAATTAGGTTATGATTTTAGCTGGGAGTTCAACTCCGGCCAACGTATTGAAGGAGAGGTCCAGGATATTTTAGATGCGGCACTTTTTGCTACCGCCGAGTATAAGCCCTGGGATGTTTTAAGCTTAAAGCCCGGTTTACGCTATGCCTATAACAGTCGATTTGCTGCTCCCCTTATTGCTTCTATGGCCCTGCGTTGGGAGATGCATCCTTCTTGGATTCTGCGTGCTTCCTATGGCAAAGGCTTTCGGGCGCCTAGCCTTAAGGAGCTTTATTTCCTCTTTGTAGATGAGAACCACAACATTTTAGGGAACGCGGATTTAAAGGCAGAAACCAGTCATAATTACCAATTAGGGCTGAGCTATCATTATGATAAAGCCGATTGGCATTGGCAAACAGAGGCGCGTTTCTTCTTTAATGACCTTCGGGATGAGATCCGTTTAGTTGCCATCCTTTCACCAACGGATACAGAGCCCCGCGGTTTGTATCGCAATGAGAATGTCGCCCGCAGTCAGAGTGCCGGCATAAACTGGAACTGGCGATTGGCGAAGGGAGGCTGGAACACTGAATTAGGTATGGCCTGGATTGGTCTTAAGAATGAATATGCTTTTAGTGATCCGGCGGCCAATCAATTCAATTTTTATCCGCAATACCGCTGGAGCATTTCCTATCAATTTGCCAAGTGGAAATTAAAGCCTGCCCTCTTTATGAATTATACCGGAGAGCGAAAAGACCTGGCCTTGGATTCCGAAGGGAATCTCAATACCCGCCAATACAGTGATTACACTTTGGCGGATTTCAGCCTACAGAAAACTTTTTGGCAAGAGCGAATTACCCTTAGCGCTGGTATTAAGAACTTATTCGATGTAAGCAATATCGCGGTTAGCGGAACGGGTGGTGGGGGTACCCATAGTACTGCGGCTGGCAGCCTGCCTATTAATTACGGACGAACTTATTTTCTACGTTGTCAATGGAAACTCGATTAAAAGCATTTTTTGTTGCAGCACTGCTCTTTTCTCTGGTGGCTTGTGAGCCGGAAGAGGAATTGCGATCCGGACTTTTTGTGAGCGATCAAATTGGTCAGATGGATATGGTTTCTGCCGATGGTATCGATTACCAGTATGAGGCTTATTTCGATTTGAGCAGCAATAGCATGAAGGCTAAAAATCGGCGTGATGCCTGGGATTTGGCTTTTTCGGCCGATCCACAAAATCCCAATATCTATGTAAACTCAGCGCAGTTTATGCGAGTGGCTGCCACCAGAAGTTTGAACTTTGATTCTGCATATACCGCCAGTGATTTCGACTTCGAATTTGAAAGGGTCTATCGTTTTTATCAGCGTGGCTGGATGAGTGATGCCCTGCAGGATCCCAAAGGGCAGGTATTCTTAATTGATCGCGGACAGGATTTGCAAGGCCGCAAGCGCGGGTATTATAAGTTGCAAATCCAGGCTTTCTCAAATGGTTCTTATCAATTGCGTTTTGCCAATTTGGATGGAGCCAATTCGCAGGTGCTCAATGTGGAAACCCAGGCCGATTATAATTATCAGTTTCTCAGTCTGGCGAGTCCGGATAGCTTATTGAGCCTAGAGCCTCCAAAGGATGAATGGGATCTGCATGTATGCAAGTATATGGAGCGCCTTTGGGATGGCAGCGATACCTTAGATTATTCCGTAACCGGCGTATTGATCAATTCTAAATCTGCTTTGGCTTATCGCGATACTCTTTTAAGTGCTGATTCTACCTTGAATTTTGGCGACATCCAGGCTGGCGATATTCAGCATCATCAGCTCAAGCCAAAAACGGAAGCCATTGGTCATGAATGGAAATACTACGATTTGGATGAGGGAACCTATCTCGTTCGCAATCGTTGGATTTACTTTATCGAAGATGCGGAAGGAACGATTTATCGACTGCGTTTTATTGGCTTCTATGGTGCCGAAGGACAAAAAGGAAATGTGAGCTTTGAGTATTTGCCTTTGGAGTAATGCCTATTTCTTAGTTAAATACACATCCAATAAAAGGTCCACTGTGCCAAAAGTAGTGTCGTTCTGGTAGCGGGTAGTGGCCACTAAACTGGTCTCTGTTTTATTACTGATATTATAGGTCATAGGACCATAAGAGGGATCGTCTATAATAAACTGAGTGTCGCTGGTATATGTTACATCTCCATCGCCTCCCACATTAATAGGCACCGGTAAAGTTTGCCCAAAGAGGTTAATCTCCATAGTGCTACTGACCTGATAATCCACTGTTTTATTACGAGCAGCAAAATTGTAGCTACCTGAAGTATTGGTACCCGTACCGGCCAATGGAATAGTTCCTAAAACACCGGATTGCAAGGATCCATTATAATCGGCCTGAGTTACTTCAAACTCACCATTGAGAAAAGCGGCTAATCCGGTTAAGGGTGCTTGACTGCTGCTACCATCATCTTTCTTGCGACAAGAAACAAAAGCCAAACTCAAAACCAATGCTGCAATAATGCCAATGTTTTTCATAATGTAGGGATCAGAACTCAAATGTATTTATTTCCACCTGAAGCTAATCAAGCTCTTAAATACTATTTTTTAAAATTGGGCTCCTGCTGTAGAAAGTTTCAGGCGCTGGCTTCGCCTTTTCGTAGCTCTAGTACGGTGATTTCAGGCCAAATACCCACTCTTCCGGGGAAGGCCAGGAAACCAAAACCACGATTGACATAAAGGTAGCGACCGGCATCTTCATATAGGCCTGCCCATTTTGGGTAGCGGTATTTCACCGGGCTCCAACGGAAGACCCCCGGAATTTCAATCCCGAATTGCATGCCATGCGTATGTCCACTTAAGGTGAGCGACATTTTCTTAGGGTGCTTTTTTACCACTTCATCAAAATGCGAGGGATCATGCGACATTAGGATGTGAAACTCCTTTTCAGGGGTGTCTTTAAGTGCTAGTTCCAGATCACCATGCTGGGCAAAACCCTTACCCCAGTTTTCAACTCCTACCAAGCGGATGCGCTCCCCATCTTTTTCGATCACTCGATTTTCATTGCGAAGTAAATCAAAGCCTATATCGGCATGGGTACGATAGAGCTTTTGCATATTGGCCTCCTTAGCTTCGGCGGAAGGCCAGTTTACATAATCGCCATAATCGTGATTTCCTAATATGGAGAACTTACCCATGGGCGCACTAAGGCGGGAGAACACTTCTTTCCAGGGTTCCATTTCATCCGCCACATTATTTACCAGATCGCCCGTAAATAATAGGAGGTCACTTTTTTGCTGATTGATGAGATCAATACCATAGGCGATCTTTTCAGGATTATCAAAACTACCGCTGTGTACATCCGAAATTTGCGTCAGGCGGAAGCCGTCAAAGGCATCGGGTAAATCCGGGAAGAAGAGGGTCTTCTTAATAACCTGATAATTGTATTTCCCTTTAAAGATGCCGTGTAAGATCCCGGCAAAGGGAATCGCCGCTAAAGCCAGGGCAATCTGACTTACAAACTTTCGGCGCGAAGCCATAAAAGGTTCCCCTTCTGTAGAGCTAATTATTTTCCCGCTAAGGCCTACGATGATACGTACAATATCCTCAATGAGAAGGGGCGCGCTAATGATTAATTTGGGCACAAAGAGCAGGACGAAGCTACCCATGAAAATTTTGAATAGGGGATGCTGTGGCCCGGCAGAACGATCGAAATTGATGATCACCAAAACCAGCAGAACCAGAAAGGCAATAGAGAGACCCCAGTATAAATAACGCCCCCAAACTTGATCTTTAGTAAGGGTTCGCACCGCCTGATAGGCGTAAATATCAACCACGCTCATGAGGAGCACGGGGATTAAAATTCGAAAGAGCACAGAATATATTTTTAGGTCTAACCCCTCAAAATGAAAAAAGATCAGGGTCTTGTTTGAATAATGCTAATTTAGGGCGTCTTAAAAGATTTTTCCAAATGTCTGATTCTAAGCCTACCCTTTATTTATTGGATGCCTATGCCTTGATTTACCGGGCCTATTTTGCCTTTGTAAACAATCCTCGTATCAGCTCCAAGGGTCTGGATACCTCGGCAATCTTCGGTTTTACCGTTACCCTGCTCGAGATTCTGGAAAAGAAGAATCCATCGCATATTGCCATTGTTTACGATACCGCGCAACCTACTGTTCGCCATATTGAATATCCCGAGTACAAAGCACAACGCGATGAAACTCCGGAAGGTATTAAAGTGGCCTTTCCTTATATCCGCCAGGTAGCGGAGGCTTTTCGTATACCCTTTTTAGGGGTTGATGGCTATGAGGCCGATGATGTAATTGGCACCCTGGCTAAACAAGCTGAAGAAAAGGGTTATGAGGTGTATATGATGACACCCGATAAGGATTTCGGGCAATTGGTTTCGGAAAACATCTTTATGTATCGTCCGGGTCGCAGTGGAAACCCTCCTGAAATATGGGGTGTGCCGGAGGTATGCGAGAAATTCGACATTGATACTGTAGATCAGATTGTGGATTACCTCGGCATGATGGGCGATGCAGTAGATAATATTCCGGGTATCCCAGGGGTTGGCCCCAAAACCGCTTCCAAGCTTTTGAAGCAGTATGGAAGTATGGAAGGCATGTATGAGCATGCCGATGAAATCAAAGGGAAATTGGGGGAGAAGATTCGCGATAATCAGGAGCAAGCCTTGCTCTCGAAAAAATTAGCCCGCATTATTATTGATGTGCCGATTGAGTTTCATGAAGGTGATTTCAAGAAGGACCCGGCGGATGAAGAGCTTATCAAGGAGCTTTTTAGTGAATTGGAATTTCGTACTCTTTCCAAAAGGGTTTTAGGTGAAAGCATTAGCCCTAGCGCATCAGCCCCAAAGGCCAAAGCGAAAGCGGATAGCAGTGGTCAAACCGATTTGTTTGCCCAGGTGCCCACTGAACAACCAGAGTCGGATGCTGGTGATGGTCCGCGGAATTTATCCAATACGGAGCATTTGTACCAATTAGTAAGTCATCCCAAAGAGCGGAAGGAATTGCTGGCCAATCTGCTTAAGCAAACAGCAGTGTGCTTTGATACCGAAACCACTTCCATCGATGTGCGAGAAGCCGAATTGGTAGGATTAGCCCTAAGCTATCAACCGGGCTTTGCTTATTATGTGCATCTGCCGGAAGGCGAGCAACAAGCGATTATTGATGAGTTTCGACCCTTCTTTGAGAACGAAGAAATTGAGAAGATTGGTCAGAACCTGAAATACGATATCTCGGTTTTATCCAATTACAATATTGAGGTGAAAGGCCCCATTTTCGATACCATGCTGGCGCATTATCTTATTAATCCGGATATGCGTCATAATATGGATATCATGGCCGAAACTTATTTGGCTTATGAAACCCAATCGATCGAAGAGTTGATCGGGAAGAAGGGCAAGAATCAAAAGACCATGCGTCAAGTGGAGCCCGAGAAGGTGGCGGAATATGCCGGTGAGGATGCCGATATTACCCTGCAATTAGCGTCCATTTTCAAGGAGAAATTGGGTGATGATTCTACAGCCAGAGTATTAAAGGATATCGAAACGCCTTTGGTGAAGGTTCTTTCTCATATGGAGATGGAAGGCATTAACCTGGATCGGGAGGCACTTAAAAAACTCTCGAATGAATTGGCAGAAGATATCCTCCGTTTGGATAAGGAGATTCACGATTTAGCGGGCAATAGCGAGTTTAATATTGCTTCACCCAAGCAATTGGGCGATGTGCTCTTTGCCGAAATGAAATTACTGGATAAGCCTAAGAAAACAAAGTCTGGTCAGTACTCTACCTCGGAAGATATTCTACAAGAATTAGCTGGGGAACATGAAATTGCTCAGAAGATTTTAGATTATCGCCAGAGTGTAAAACTGAAAAGCACTTATGTAGATGCTTTACCCGAAATGGTAAGTCCGGTAACCCAGCGTCTGCATACCAGCTTTAATCAGGCAGTAGCAGCTACGGGTCGATTGAGTAGCAATAATCCCAACTTGCAAAATATTCCTATTCGAACCGAAAGAGGTAAAGAGGTAAGGAAGGCCTTTATTCCCCGCGATGAGAATCATGTGATTTTAGCCGCGGATTACAGTCAGATTGAATTGCGCTTAATTGCCGAATTGAGTGAGGAGAAAACCATGATGGAGGCTTTCATCAATGGGGAAGATATTCATGCGGCTACGGCAGCTAAAGTCTTTGGGGTTTCCTTAGAGGAGGTTACTCGCGAAATGCGAAGTAATGCCAAAACGGTGAACTTCGGAATCATTTATGGTGTAAGTGCCTTTGGTTTAAGTCAGCAAACCAGTTTAAGCCGTAGCGAAGCTTCGGATATTATCAAATCCTATTTCCGCACATATCCTGGAATTCAGGATTACATCGAATCTCAAAAGGAATTGGCGCGTCAGCAAGGTTATGTGGAAACCATGTTGGGTCGTCGTCGCTATTTAAAAGACATTAACAGTCGCAATGCAGTAGTGCGTGGTCATGCGGAGCGTAATGCGGTAAATGCACCGATTCAGGGATCCGCGGCGGATATCATCAAAATCGCCATGATTAAGATCGATACTGCCTTAAAGGACTACAAAACCCGCATGCTCTTGCAGGTGCATGATGAATTGGTATTTGATGCGCCTAAGGAAGAGCTGGAAACGGTGACACCCATTATCACCGATTTGATGCAAAATGCCATCGAAACCAAAGTGCCATTAGTGGTGGAAAGCGGTTATGGTGCCAATTGGCTGGAGGCGCATTAACAAGAGTCTTTTTAAAAAGCATAAAAAAAGCCTTCTCAGTTGAACCGAGAAGGCTTTTATATTTTCAATATTCAAGGATTACTCAATAATGAGCTTGTCCTGGATTTGAGTGTTTTCGCCTCTCAATTGAACCAGGTAGATGCCTGAATTCAAATCCAGATTCAGTTCCTGATCCAAAGATGGGCCTTCGCTGTGCAAGTTCATTTCAAATACGCTTTTACCGCTGAGGTCTACAATGCTTAATTGCAGATCACGATCTTGGAGGTCGCTTAAGCTGAGTTTTAATTGACCACGGCTGGGATTTGGGTAAATGGCCATATCAGCAGCATTGTATTCTTCGATGCTCACATCGGTGCCTTCGCCAAAACGGATATTGTCGATATAGAAATTATTACCACCACCATTTTCAAATACAAATTTGATCAGGATCGGATTAGGGCCAATATAGGCATTGAAGTTAATGGTTTCGGTAGCCCAATCACCAGCTGCGGTAGGTACAAAGTTTCCGGTGGTGTTGGCAACGGTACGTAAACGACCGCCATTGTAAAAACGACGACGAATCCAAGTGTCACCACAATCACGAGAAACATAAACCTCTAATTGATCTTCATTATCATTGGCAGTAGCCGCAAAAGCGAAGTCGAAGAAAAGGTTCAGATCATTACCATTCGCGGTATTAATAGCGGGAGAAATCAATTCGTCCAATTCGCCCAGTGAATTATTGGCACGAGGTAAAATCAAGGCCATATTCTGATGTGAACCACCATTGGTATAGGGCTGGAAGGTACTGCCATCACCACCGTCAACCGCGGTCATCACCTGAGGAATGGTTCCGTTCTCAAAGCTTTCTGTCCAAGTCGTAGTAAAGAAAGGATTGGCAGAATTCTTAACGTGAATCAAATCGGTGTAAGTAACATTGTCGGTACCGGCACTATTGGTTACGGTTAAGCTTACGCTGTAGGCTCCAGGGTTGGCATAAACCACGCTTGGGTTTTCCAAAGTACTGGTAGCTGGGGTTCCACCAGGGAAGGACCAGTTCCAGGAAGTAGGATCACCTTCTTCAGAAATGTCGTAGAACTGCACGGTATCATTAGTACACACTACTTCTTTTTCAGCCTCTACCATGGCAATTGGAGTACAAGGAGGAGGGCTGGTTAAACCAGTGAAGGTGTGGTTAGAAACTGAAACCAGAGTGCCACGAAGAGAGCTGCTGTTTAAAACGGCGTGCACACGTGCTTTCTGATCTTCAGTAAACATATTAGGACAATCTGCATAATCCATATAATTCTCAATTTGATCTACCAAATCAGGAGAATCATTAGAACAGCTATTAATTCCGAAGTTGCAGCCAAAGTTACTTTGGGCCACAGGTGGAGTATCATCACAGTAATCACCTTGAGCGGCGTTGCCCAATAGACCCACTGGGTTAGCGCCCCCCATTCCATTACATGAACCCGAAAATGGATGATGTAAGGCCAGGTAGTGACCTACTTCATGAGTTAGGGTACGTCCACCGCTAGTGTTGCCGGCGGCCGTGCCTATGGTTCCCATTTGGTCGTGACGAAGAATTACCCCATCACCAGATACCTTATTGGTACGAGGGAAGAAGGAGTAGCCCAGGGTGTAACCTCCAGGATCTTGTGGAGTTGTGTTGGAAACATGACGAGTAACCCAAATATTCAGGTAACGTTCCTGGTTCCATTTTACAATTTTCGCAGACTCGGTACCACTTAAAGAAGTGCTGCTTTGAGTGCGGGTAATACCATCGGTGCAATTGCCCTGAGGATCTTTCTTTGCGAGTTTAAACTCGATTTGCATGTCAGAGGCTACGCCCTGGAAAATAGAGCGAGTTTGACTAGCATCAGCGTTAAGGCGCTGGTAGTCTTCGTTCAAAACACGAAGGCCATCTTCAATTTGGCGAACCGAAATATTATCGGCTTGAGTAGCATAAACAACATGCACCACTACCGGAATAGTATATACAATGGTATTGGTACCTGCGTTTTTTTGGAGCGCATTCTCCAATTTGATATTTTGAGCGATTTCGAAAATGCTCTGCTCAGCAGCTTTGATCTCTTCTAAGGCTTGAGGGTCTTCTAAAGACTCTTGATAGAAATGATCAAATTCACATTTATCAGGATTATGGTTGTGTTCAGACTTGCTTTGAGCCGCTGCCAATAGTGAAAAAGACAGGGCTGTGAGCAGAAATATTTGTTTCATTAAATGAAAATTTTTGGAAATCGGTGCACAAATATATACGCTTTGTAACGGGATTCGTTGGGTTCCGAAAATATTCAGGTAATTTTCAACGATTTATAGTTAATAAGGTTTGGCAGATTGATAATTATTGTTGTATTTTCGCAGCCCCTTTTTGGAGGGTTATGTGTTCGAAAGATAACGATTTAAATATTAGGTAGTTGTGAATACAATGAGTTACAAAACGGTATCGGCCAACAGCCAAACCGTTGATAAAAAATGGGTTCTGGTTGACGCTGAAGGGCAAACATTAGGTCGCTTGGCCTCCAGAATTGCCTTTTTACTGCGCGGAAAGCACAAGCCCAATTTTACACCTCATGTAGATTGTGGCGACAATGTAATCGTGCTTAATGCCGATAAAGTTGTTTTAACCGGTCAAAAAGCTACCGAAAAACAATACGTGCGTCACACTGAGTATCCTGGTGGACAACGTTTCACTACTCCAGCCGAGTTGATGATGAAAAATCCTATCAAGGTGATCGAAAACGCGGTGAAAGGTATGTTGCCTAAAAATCGTTTGGGAAGCGAATTGTATCGTAACCTTCACGCCTTTGTTGGTACTGAGCATCCACATGAAGCTCAGAAGCCTGAAAAAATTGATATCAATACCATTAAATAATAAGGAAGAATGTCTGTGACTCACACTATCGGCCGAAGAAAGACTTCCGTAGCGCGCGTTTTCCTACAAGAAGGAAAAGGTACCATTACTGTAAACAAGAAAGACTACAAGGATTATTTCGATACTCCTGCGCTCCACTACAAAGTTGAACAAGCTTTCGCCATTACCGAAACTACTGGTCAGTACGATGTAAAAATCAATGTTGACGGAGGTGGTATCACCGGTCAGGCAGAAGCAGTACGCTTAGGTATTAGCCGTGCTTTATGTGAAATCAATCCTGATTTTCGTCCACAGTTAAAGCCTGACGGCTTATTAACTCGTGATCCACGTATGGTAGAGCGTAAGAAATTCGGTCAGAAGAAAGCGCGTAAGAAATTCCAATTCTCTAAGCGTTAAAAAATATTTGGGTTTAGTATCCAAATTCTTCGGGTGCCCTTGTAGAAGGGCCCACCGGAGAGTTGAATTAGTGAATGTAAACTATTAATTATCTCATGGCAGATCAATTTGTAAAAGAAATGCTGGACGCGGGAGTGCACTTCGGTCACTTAACCCGCAAATGGAATCCAAACATGGCTCCTTATATTTTCATGGAGCGTAATGGAATCCACATTATCGACTTGTATAAAACTCAAGCTAAATTGCAGCATGCTGGTGAAGCAATTCAAAAGATTGCCGCTAGTGGTCGCAAGATTTTATATGTAGCTACCAAGAAGCAAGCGAAAGATATCATCGAGAAAAACGGTACGGATGTAAATATGCCTTTCATCACTGAGCGTTGGCCTGGAGGAATGCTTACCAACTTCGTTACCATCCGTAAAGCGATCAAGAAGATGCAAAACATCGATCGTATGAAGGAAGATGGTTCTTACGAGACTTTAAGTAAGCGTGAGCGTTTGCAAGTTGACCGTCAACGTGCCAAGCTTGACAAGCAATTGGGATCCATTGTCGATATGACCCGTTTGCCAGGAGCTTTGTTCATCGTAGACATTACTAAAGAACACATTGCCGTTAAAGAGGCGCAAAAATTAGGTATTCCAACCTTCGCTATCGTAGATACCAATTCGGATCCTACCGAAGTGGATTACGCGATCCCTGCAAATGATGATGCTACTAAATCTATCGACCTTATGGTAGGTAAATTTACTGAGTACATCCGCGAAGGCTTAACTGAGCGTTCAGCTGAGAAGAATAAGGCTAAAGATGCCAAGCTTCAAAAAGCCGCCGCTAAAGCTGAAGGTTCAGAAGAAGAAACTACTGAAGAGGAAGCTTAATTTCACCTAAGCATAACAAGGAATTAATTCTATGGAAGGGGTGAAAAGCGATTTTTATCCCTTTCTTATTTTTTAGACAATCAACTATAATATCTGATACAATGGCTAAAATCACCGCCGCTGAGGTAAACAAACTCAGAAAACAGACCGGAGCCGGAATGATGGATTGTAAAAAAGCATTGGTTGAGGCCAATGGT
>DLRW01000041.1:0-14963 GCA_002501205.1 Flavobacteriales bacterium UBA7878 | reverse complement strand
GGATTGTAAAAAAGCATTGGTAGAAGCCGATGGCGATTTCGAACAAGCAATCGATATCCTGCGAAAAAAAGGTCAAAAGGTGGCCGCTAATCGTGCCGACCGTGAAGCTACAGAAGGTTGTGTATTGGCTGGCAGCAATAGCGATAACAGCTTTGGTGCAGTAGTAAGTTTAAACTGTGAAACTGACTTCGTTGCTAAGAACGACAGCTTCGTAGAGCTTACTCAAAGCATCTTAAATCTGGCCTTAGAAAATAAATTTGCCGATAAAGACAGCCTTTTAGCTGCTAGCATGGGCAATATGACCGTGGCCGAAAAATTGGTTGAGCAAACTGGTGTAATTGGCGAGAAATTGGAAATTGGTTCTTACGAGGTTGTAGAAGCTCCTTTCGTTGCCTCTTATATCCACGCTGGTAACAAGTTGGCTACTTTAGTAGGTTTAACTAAAGAATCTTCTGAAGCTGGTAGAAACGTAGCTATGCAAGCTGCTGCAATGAATCCTGTTGCTTTGGATCGCACTGGTGTTGATCAAGAAACTATCGACCGCGAATTAGAAGTAGGTAAGGAATTAGCTCGTCAAGAAGGTAAGCCAGAAGCGATGTTGGAGAAAATCGCTGAAGGTCGCTTGAACAAATTCTACAAGGAAAATACCTTGGTAGAGCAAGCTTACATCCGCGACAATAAATTAAGCGTTGAGAAATACTTACAGTCTGAAGACAAAGACTTGAAAGCCATTTCTTTCAAACGCGTAGGATTAGGCGTATAAGCTTAATTCTCTGATATTTCAGAAGCCGCCTCGGTTTAATCGAGGTGGCTTTTTTCGTTTTTATAGGTATCTAACCGACGCTAATTTTCTGCGAATAATCTCCAAAATTGCCGTGATCTTTTCGCGACGATCCTTGTATCTTTGCGGGAACTCCCAATTTTGACCGCATGAAATACAAACGCATACTTCTTAAATTAAGTGGTGAATCCCTCATGGGGGATCAGGAATACGGAATTAATGGCGATCGCCTGAAAGAGTATGCCTCCGAAATTAAGTCTGTGGTAGAATTGGGCGTAGAAGTGGCCATCGTTATTGGTGGTGGTAATATCTTCCGCGGATTAAAAGGAGCCAGTGAAGGCATGGATCGCACCCAGGCCGATCATATGGGTATGTTAGCCACCGTAATTAATGGATTGGCTTTACAGAGTGCCCTGGAAGCCGAAGGGGTGAAAACCCGCTTGCAAAGCGCCATCGAAATGAACAAAGTGGCAGAGCCTTATATCCGTCGTCGTGCCACCCGTCATCTTGAAAAAGGCCGCGTGGTAATATTCGGTGCCGGAACCGGTAACCCTTATTTTACTACCGATACTGCTGCTACTCTAAGAGCTATTGAAGTGGATGCGGATGTGATCCTGAAAGGAACTCGTGTAGATGGTATTTATACCGCTGACCCTGAGAAGGACGAAAGCGCAGTGAAGTATGAGTCTATTTCCTTTAAGGAAGTATATGAGAAGGGCTTAAATGTGATGGACATGACTGCCTTTACCCTGAGTAAAGAAAACGATCTGCCCATTATAGTTTTTGATATGAATAAAGAAGGCAATCTGCTTAATCTCCTCAAAGGTGAAAAAGTAGGTACCTTAGTAGCCAATTAATCCAAAGCTCCCAAATGGAAGATATTGATCTGATCATTAGCGAGGCAGGGGACAGCATGAAGAAGTCCCTGCAGCACCTGGACAAGGAACTCTTGAAAATCCGCGCCGGTCGCGCTAACCCAGCCATGCTCGAAGGTGTAATGGTTGAATACTATGGCTCCATGAGTCCCTTATCTCAAGTTTCGAATGTCTCTACTCCGGATGCGCGTACTTTATCTGTACAGCCCTGGGAAAAGGCTCTGATTCCAGAAATTGAGAAAGCCATTATGAATGCCAATTTGGGCTTTAACCCCCAAAATAATGGCGAGGTGGTGATTATTAATATTCCCCCTTTAACCGAGGATCGTCGTCGCGAATTAGTAAAACGTGCCAAAGCAGAAGGTGAGGAAGCCAAAGTTTCCATCCGTTCCGCCCGTAAGGATGCCAATGACATGCTTAAGGATCTGGATGGTATTTCGGAAGACTTAGTTAAGGATGCCGAAGAAAGAGTTCAGGCTTTAACCAATAAGAATGTAACTAAGGTGGATTCCGCTATCGAAGTGAAAGAAGCTGAAATCATGAAAGTGTGATTCAATTCTCTAGAGATACTAAAGGCCCCTCTTTTGAGCGGGCCTTTTTTATGCTTTAACTCCAATGCAAAGTACTAGTTCGCCTTTCGGCGGATGCGTCTCACAGGAAGTGCTTAGCTCCGCTAAGGTGCCTCGGCGGGTTTCTTCGAATTTCTTGGAGATTTCGCGGCTTAAACTAGCAGGACGATCTTCCCCAAAGTGCTCAATTAGATCACGAAGGGTGCGCTGAATGCGATGAGGGCTCTCGTAAAAAATGATAGTACGCTCTTCTTCGGCGAGTTTCTTTAATCGAGTTTGACGTCCCTTTTTAGGCGGTAAAAAGCCTTCGAAACTGAAATTATGAGCGGGCAAACCGCTAACCACCAAAGCAGGAATCAGGGCGGTGGCACCTGGTAAACAGATTACCTCAATACCGGCTTGCAAGGCTTCTCGGACCATTAAAAAGCCCGGATCTGATACAGCCGGTGTTCCTGCATCACTAATCAAAGCTACATTATGACCCGCCAGAATCTGCTCTACATACTGAGCACTCTTTTGATGCTCATTATGCATATGATTGGCCTTCATGGGAGTACTAATCTCAAAATGGCGTAAAAGCTTCGCGCTGGTGCGCGTATCCTCGGCCAGGATTAAGTCCACATCCTTGAGGGTTTGTATGGCCCGGAAGGTCATGTCTTCAAGATTACCAATAGGAGTGGGGACGATATAGAGGATGCCAGCCATATTAAAAGTCTTTAGGGTCTAAATGAACTGCCGGATTCCAAAAGTACTGATCGAAATCCTGAACCCGATCATTGAGAACTTCTAGGCCTTCGTTTTCGAGCAAATCCTGCATTAAAGTACTACCTGGAAAATGATGCTTCCCGCTGAGCATTCCCAAGCGATTCACCACTCTATGTGCAGGTACTCCTTGTTCATTAAAGCTGTTGTTCATGGCATAGCCTACCATTCTACTGCTGCGGGCAGCACCCAAGAATTTGGCAATTGCCCCATAGGAAGTTACTCTTCCTTCAGGGATAAGACGACAAACCGCATAAACACGGCTGTAGAAATCACTCAAAGCTCCAGCGGATATAAGTAATGGCCTTGCCTTCTTCGCGGAACAATTGCTCGTAATGGGTTTGCACTTCTTTTAAAACCGGCTCATTGTTTCGTGGGTCCTGCTTATCAATATTGTGAAAAACCCGATGAATGGGGAAGCCCATTAATTGCAGCAAGCCAATGGTATAACCATGTAAAAACTCGCTATCTGTTTTCAAGTGCAAGAGGCCTTTACTCTTGAGAATATATTGATAACGCATCATAAATTTAGGATGCGTTAAACGATGCTTTATACGAGTATGCTTAATCTGGGGGTCAGGGAAGGTGATCCAGATTTCAGACACCTCACCACCATCGAAACAATGATCCAGAAGTTCGATTTGGGTACGTAGGAAGGCCACGTTTTTAAGCCCCGCTTCTTCCGCTTCTTTGGCACCATACCAAATACGTGCTCCTTTAATATCTACCCCAATGTAGTTTACATTAGGATTGCGCTTAGCCAGGGCTACGGTATACTCACCTTTGCCACATCCCAATTCCAGAACAATGGGGTTGTCATTACCAAAAATACGCAGGCCCCAATTGCCTTGCAGGCTCAAACCTTCGAGCACTTGTTGGCGACTGGGTTCGATAACATGCCTCATTTTGGCATTTTCCTCGAAGCGTTCTAATTTTTTTCGTGCCATGCTGCAAAAGTAATTGATTGCCTTTTCAGAAATTGCGCTCATGAGCAGAAGGGTGCTATATGGGGTGTTAAATTGGGGTTTGGGCCATGCAAGTCGCAGCAGCGTGGTGATTCGAGCATTGGAAGCGGCGGGATTTGATCCGATTTTAGCTTCGGATGGAGTAGCAGGAGAATGGCTTCAAGAAGAATTTCCGCATCTCGACTATCGCGAATTACCTTCATATGAGGTCCGCTATTCCAAAAGTTCGCGTCAATGGCCCAGCTTAGTTTCAGGTCTACCAAGAATTGCTAAGGCCGCTTCCGCCGAAAGGCGCATTTTACGACTTTGGGCAGATGATTTAAAGCCCGCGGGTATTATTTCCGATAATCGATTAGGCTTTTCCCATCCTGATTATCCATCGGCCTATATCAGTCATCAATTGAGCCCTAAGGCCGGCTCATTTACTCGCTTTGCCGCCACCAGTCATCGTTCCTATTACCGTCAGTTCAGCGAATTGTGGATTCCCGATGATAAGGATCGAAGTTTAAGTGGGAGCCTCAGTACAGGTCGAGGTAAAAAGCGTTTTATTGGCCCCCTCAGCACTTTAGAGCGAAGGCCCACCGAGGGTGAAAGGGTCTTGATTATTCTGAGTGGCCCGGAGCCTCAGCGCAGCATTTTAGAACGACGCTTGTTTGAACAAGCTGACGCTTTGCCCGATTCCACCGTATTAGTGCGAGGTATTAATGGAGCTTGTCCCGACCGTTACCATCAAAAGTTTATGGTTTATGACCGCTTAGGCAGAATGGACCTTTCGGCCTTAATTGCTCAAAGCAGCCTGGTGATAAGTCGTAGTGGTTATAGTTCTTTAATGGATTACCATTATTTGGGGAAACGGGCTTTATTAGTTCCAACCCCCGGACAAAGTGAACAGGAGTATTTAGCCAAACGCCATGCTAAGCGAAAGGGCTATATGGCCGTAAAGCAAGACGACCTCCTTTTGTCTACTCAGTTAGAGCAGGCCTTGGCTATGCCCTTTCCCGAGCCGCAGGATTTTAGCCTACCCGAAGATTTGTTTAGGATTTTTTCAGCGTAAAAGAAAAGGTAGAACCCTTGTTTTCGCTACTCCGCACATTAATAGTTTGCTTGTGTGCTTCAATGATGTGCTTCACGATAGAAAGACCTAAACCTGTACCACCGGCATCACGGCTGCGACTTTTATCTACCCGATAGAAACGTTCGAAAATACGAGGTACATCTTCCGGTGGAATGCCAATACCATCATCACTAACTTCGGTAAGGATATGCTTATCCATGTCAAAGAAGCGCACCTCTACCAGGCCATTCTCATTACCGTATTTGATAGCATTGCCGACCAAATTGATAAGTACCTGCTCAATTTTAGCGCGATCCGCCATTACTTTAAGAGGGCGGTCCAGGTCCTTTTTTATTTTAAACTGAACGTGCTTTTTATGCGCTTTATCTTCTAAAAGCTCAAACACACCTTCTACCAGTTCAGTTAGGTCGAAGCTTTCGTAATTGATTTGCACCCGATCCGATTCGAGGGCCGCAATTACTTCGAGATCTTCGATAATGTTAATCATTCGGTCCACCGACTTATTCGCACGTTTCAAATATCGTCGGTTAATCTCCTGATCATCGATGGCTCCATCCAATAAGGTTAAAAGGTAACCCTGAATATTGAAGATGGGTGTTTTAAGCTCATGCGAGATATTGCCAATAAACTCCCGGCGAAAATTTTCTCTTTCTCGCAGCTCGGCAATTTCATTACGGTTTTGAGTTGCCCATTCCGACACTTCTTTGGTTACCTTATCAAGATCTGCAGAGCGAGCCAATTCTTCTTCCTCAGTTTCGGAACCGATCTTAAGCTCGTGGATATTCTTATAGATGATCTTAACCTTACTATAAACGAATTGCTCCACTCCCAGGCGGATCATAAAATAGGCCAGTACAAAAAGCGCAAGGCCCAATAACCAGGGAAGATAGCTTGGGCTGCCCTCAAAATGGAAGCTGGCCTGCAGCGCCGAAAAGGCGGCCACCACCACAATGCCCAAAATGAGGGCAATGATAAAGGCTAATATGCCGGGTTTATCTAAACGCAATTAGGCTTCGAATTTATATCCAACGCCTTTTACTGTTTTGATCAGCTTATCGCCAATTTTCTCGCGGAGTTTACGAATGTGTACGTCGATGGTACGACCACCTACTACTACTTCATTTCCCCAAATCTTATCGAGAATCTCATCGCGATGGAAAACTTTACCCGGACGAGAAACCAAAAGGCTAAGCAATTCAAATTCCTTACGAGGTAAGTCCAGTTTTTTGCCTTTGAGGCTAACCTGATATTTATCGAGGTCGATACTAAGGTTGCCAAATTGTTGAATGGACTCGTTTTGTACGGATTGTCCATAGCGACGCAATAAAGCCTTAATACGACTAATCAGTACCTTCGGCTTAATAGGCTTAGTGATGTAATCATCCGCACCAGCGTCGAAACCGGCTACTTGCGAATAATCTTCACCACGAGCCGTTAAAAAGGCAACCAAAGTACCTTCGAGGCCTGGAGTTTTGCGTATCTGATCACAAGTTTCAATGCCGTCCATACCGGGCATCATAACATCTAATAAGATCAGGTGCGGGTTTTCTTTTTTGGCTTTCTTTAATCCCGTTTCTCCATCGGAGGCGGTAATTACCTTAAAGTCTTCTTTAATTAGGTTGTAACTTACGAACTCCAGAATATCGGGTTCGTCATCGACCAGTAAAATGGTATAATCGCTGTTATTCATTTGATCAGCATTGAAAATCGGGTGTAAAAATAGCGATTAAGCCAAGGGGGATTCACCGCTTAACAATTCGTTAATTTAAAAAGGAAAGTCTTAATCTTAAACTAATGTAATTAACTAATTGAATTTCATATACTTGAAAATTCAAGCTCTTAACATTGGGGAATATTTAAAAGCCTAAAGTTCCTTAAAGCTCGCTTAACTTCAGCTTAACAAGGTGCTTGTTCCTTTGCCGCCAACAAATAACAAGTATTTCTCCGATGAAAAAATTTAAGTTTTTCGCAATGGCTGCTTTCGCAGCAATCGCTCTTACTTCTTGTGAGGACGATAGCACTGATACTAACAATAATGGTGGCAGCTCTACTGAGGTTGTTCCCGTATCTGGAACTATCACCAGCGACGTTACCTGGTCTAAAGATAAGATCTATCGCTTAGATGGTCGTGTATTAGTTGCCGGTAATGCTACTTTAACTATCGACGCAGGTACTGTAATTAAAGCTTCTCCTGGTTCAGGTGCTTTTGCTTCTGCTTTGATCGTTACTCGTGATGGTATGATCAATGCTCAAGGTACTGCTACCGAGCCTATCATCTTCACTACTTTGGCTGACGACATCAAGCCTGGTCAAATCAAGTCTCCTAACATGGACCCAACTAACAACGGTCTTTGGGGTGGTGTGATCATCTTAGGTGAGGCTAAAATTTCCGGTTCGAACGATAATGGTGATGACGTTTCTGAATTACAAATCGAAGGTATTCCTACTTCTGTAGATGCACTTTACGGTGGATCAAACGATGCCGACAACAGCGGTACTTTCTCTTACGTATCTATCCGTCACGGAGGTGCTAACATTGGTGATGGTAACGAGATCAACGGCCTTTCTTTAGGTGGTGTTGGATCAGGTACTACTATCGATCATATCGAAGTTGTTGCTAACCAAGACGACGGTATCGAGTGGTTCGGTGGATCTGTAAGCTTAAACAATGTGTTAATCTGGAACTGTGGTGATGACGGTTTGGATACTGACCAAGACTGGATCGGATCTTGCGAAGATTTCATTATCGTTTCTCCTGACGGATCTGCTTTCGAATTGGACGGACCAGAAGGTTCTTTAAACCGTGGTACTCACCAATTCACTAACGGTACTGTATATGCTGGTTCTGCTATCTCTGACTTAGTAGACTGGGATGGTAACACTAACGCTGGTGTAGCTAACGTATATTTCTATGGATGGAGCACTGGTTACATGGACGGTATCTCTTCTTTCGGTGGAGACGGAACCGGAAACAATGCTAACTGGGAGTACACTCTTACTTCAGGTGGTATGCCAGTTGACAGTGTATTCAAAGGCGCTGACATGTCTATCCTTTCTGAGGTAGCCAAAAACGCTAACACTGTAGGTCACACTGGTAACTTCGGTTATACCTGGGCTTCTCAATCCGGTTCTTTATCTGCAATTGGATTGTAATTTCTAGCTAAATAATACTTAGGAAAGGCTTGCCTGAAAAGGGCAGGCTTTTCCCTTTTTTTTACACCCTATTCCATGAAAAGCTTTAAGTCTACACTGGCCCTGGCCTTTCTCTGTTTCCCAATCTTGTTATTTGCTCAAAAAGGAACCATTCGGGGACAGGTTATCGATGGTGAAAACGGGGAGCCTTTATTTGCGGCCAATGCTGTGATTAAAGGCACTCAAATTGGAACGACTACCGATTTTGACGGTTATTATGAGCTTCAGGCCGAAGCAGGAACTTATCAATTAGAGATTAGTTTCATCGGGATGTCTAGCTTGATAATAACTGATGTAGTTGTAAAAGCTGGTGAAGTTACCGTAGTAGAAGCGGTTACCCTGAAGCCAGCCAGCAACCAATTAGCCGAGGTGGTAGTGACCTCCGAAGCTGTTCGCAACTCCGAAGCCGCTCTGGTAACGGTAAAGCGAAAGTCAACTAACTTAATTGATGGTGTTTCTGCCGCTAAACTTCGTAAAACCGGAGACAGCGATGCCGGAGATGCTGCTAAACGTGTAACCGGTGTTTCGGTTGAAGGCGGTAAATACGTTTATGTGCGCGGTTTGGGAGACCGTTACACCAAAACCATGTTGAACGGTGTAGATATTCCAGGTTTGGACCCGGATAAAAACTCTATCCAAATCGACATTTTCCCAACCAATTTGATTTCTAACCTTACCGTTTTAAAAAGTGGTTTGGCTGAATTGCCAGCCGACTTTACCGGTGGGGTGGTGAATATCGAAACCCAGGAATTTCCTACCGATCGCATTTTGGATGTATCGGTTGGCGTTGGTTTTAACCCTTCAATGCATTTCAACTCTGATTACATCAGTTACGAAGGTGGTTCAACCGACTTCTTGGGCTTTGATGATGGAACACGTGCTATTCCTCGTGCAGATGGTAGTGGCCCGCTTCCATTTTTCGATGATGAAGGTGCCGCAGATTTTAATAAGAACTTTAGCCGCACCTTAGGAGCTGAGCAAAGCACCAGCTTTACCGACTATAGCTTGGGTATTTCCATGGGCAATCAATACAGCTTGGAGAGTGGTAATAAACTGGGCTATATCTTCTCTCTTACCTATGATAACTCCAGAGTATTTTATGATGGTATTGAATATGGTGAGTGGCAGCGTGATCGCGATCCGGAAGATTATCAATTAATTGAGGCGACTACCCAAAAAGGTAAATTGGCGGAGCAGAATGTACTCTTAGGAGGCTTGGCCGGTTTTACCTACAAAACCTTGTTGTCGAAGTATAAATTTACCGCTATGCACTTGCAGAATGGTACCTCGCGTTCGGCTCAATTAAGTATCGATGCTAAAGACGGCGCTGCACAGGTTTCTGATTATTATGCCTTCTCAAATAACTTGGAATACAACCAACGTGGTTTGACCAATATTTTACTTGCCGGTGAGCATTATTTAGATGGTGGTGATTGGGAGATCAACTGGAAAGTTTCCCCAACTCTATCCTCCTTATCTGATCCTGATATCCGTAAAACGGCCTTCTCAATTGATCGTGGTGACTCTACTTTCGATCCGGGTGAAGGTGGTTTGCCAAGTCGTATCTGGCGTTCTTTAAGTGAGGTGAATATGGTAAGTAAGGTGGATATTATCCGTTCTCACACCTTAATGGGAGATGATGCCAAATTCAAATTCGGGATGAGCCACGTTTTCAAATACCGTGATTATTCTATCTATCGCTATAACCTAAACGAACGTTTTTCAGGTCAATCCGGTTCGATCCAGTATTCAGGTGATCCTAATGCGGTACTTACAGATGCTAACCTGTATCGCTACAATAGTACCTTAGGTGAGTATCAAGGTTTGTATTACAACCCTGAATTATTAGATGGTCAAACCAATCCGAATGAGTATCAATCGAATGTAAATAACTTCGGATTTTACGCTTCGGAAGAGTTTAAGCCTCTGGAGTCTTTAAAGGCGGTAATTGGTTTAAGAGCAGAATTATTCCAACAACGTCATACCGGTCGTGATCAGGTAGCGGCTCAAAACCCGAATGATCCTAGTGGAAATACCTTGAACAATGATGTGGTTTTAGATGCTTTGGATTTATTCCCATCTGCTAACTTGATTTATGCCCTGAATGAAGACATGAACTTAAGAGCTTCTTACTATCGCTCTATTGCTCGTCCTTCTTTTAAGGAATTGTCCTTTGCGCAGATTTTGGATCCGGTATCCAACCGTACTTTCAATGGTGGTTTATTCCAGTACAATGATTGGAATGGTCAGTTAGAGTCTACTCGTATTAACAACTTCGATTTACGTTTAGAGCGCTTCCTGGATGGGGCTGATATCATTTCGATTAGTGCTTTCTATAAGGCTTTCGATTCCCCAATCGAATTAGTGCGTATTCCGGTAGCCCTTCGCGACTTCCAGCCTCGTAACGTAGGTAATGGTACTTTGATTGGAGCGGAATTTGAGTTACGTAAGAACTTGTCTTTCCTCAGCGAGAGGCTGAAAACTATCGCTTTCTCAGGTAACTTTACCTATACCTATTCTCGTATTGACATGACGGATGCAGAATTTAATGCCCGTAAAACCTACGAGAAGGTGGGTCAAACTATTGAACGTACTCGTCAAATGGCTGGTCAGGCTCCATTTATTATTAATGCTGGCTTTAGCTACGACGATAATGACAAAGGTTTAAGTGCTGGTGTGTTCTACAATGTGAAGGGTCGTACCCTGGAAATTGTTGGAGGTAACCTGGCTCCCGATGTATACACCGAGCCTTTCCATAGCCTGAACTTAACCTTTAATAAGACCTTTGGTGAGGATGGACGCTCTTCCTTAAGCATCAAAGTGTCGAATCTACTGAACGATGTTCGCGAAAGTCTTTATCAGGCTTACGAGGCCAATGCGCAGGTCTTCAATCGTTTGCAGCCCGGTACTGCCTTCAGTATCGGTTATACCTACAGCTTTTATTAATACCTTTCGGCAGACTTACCGAATTAAAAATTTGATAATCTTCGGCGAAGGAAGGATCTTGAAAAAAGACCTTCCTTTGCTTGTCTTAAATCCCTTACTATGAAGCGAAAATTATCGGTATTTATGGCTACTGTAGCCGCCTTGATGGTCTCTCATCCAGGTAATGCCCAAACAACCGTAGCCTCCTCTACTCAGGCCGGTTTAATGCCTTCTTCTTACAGCGCTGGAATTGCGTCTGTGGGAGTTCCGGCCTACACAATTTCTCAAATCAATACTCTTGATGCAAACTTCTTTCCCGATTCAATCGGTGTAAACTGCTCAATCGACGGAGTAGTATTTTCCGATGATTTCGATGGAAATGCGGGTTACTCATTCTATGTATATGATAATACAGGAGCCATCAACATCTATGATAATGTGGATGAGCCTAATGGATATCAAGTAAGTCGTGGTGATTCTATCCGCGTTTTTGGTGATGTGGCATTTTACAATGGCCTTACCGAAATTAATGTAGATTCTATCCACGTACTAGGTACCGCTACCATTCGCGCTCCACGCTTGGTAACTGCACTGGATGAAACCACTGAAAGTGACTTAGTGCAATTAAACGGATATTATTTGGTTTCTGCTTCACAATGGCCTTCATCAGGAAACAGTGCCAACGTAAGCATCACCAATGGAACCGATACCTACACTTTACGTGTAAATCGCGATACTGATCTTGATGAGAACCCTGCTCCAATGGGTACCTTCAATGTTATTGGTGTTGGCGGACAGTACGATAGCAGCTCACCTTATGATAATGGATACCAGATTCATCCTCGTGATATCACGGATATCGTGGTTTTACCTACCATTATCAATGGAGTTCCTTTATACCAGGTTTCTCAAATTAACAGTGTTGACGCTAATGGCGCTGCTGATTCATTGAACGTTACTTGTGCCCTTGACGGTGTTGTGTATACTGATGATTTCGACGGAAACAACGGTTATTCCTTCTTCATGTACGATAATAGTGGCGGTATCAATGTTTACAATAACGTAGATGAGCCTAATGGTTATCAAGTGAGCCGTGGCGATTCCATCCGTGTATTTGGTTTTATCGCTCAATACAATGGTTTATTGGAAATCGATGTGGATTCGATTCAGGTATTAGGTACCGGAATCAGCTTAAATGCTCCGATGAATGTTCCGGTTGCGAATGAGTCTACCGAAGGAAACCTAATTCGTTTAAACGGATACAGCATGATTACTCCATCACAATGGCCCTCTGCTGGTAGCAGTGCCAACGTGAATATCACCAATGGTGTGGATACCGTGATTATGCGTATCGACAGCGATACTGATATTGACGGAACAATGGCTCCTACTGGTCCTTTTGATGTAATTGGTGCCAGCGGACAGTATGATAGCAGCTCTCCTTACGACGATGGCTATCAAATCTTACCTCGTGATTCTACCGATATTATCCCTGCAGTAGTTGCAGTTCCTTGTAGTGCTCCTTTCTTTAGTGAGTATATCGAAGGTTCTTCCAACAATAAAGGCTTTGAGGTGTATAACCCAACTGCCGGAAACCTCGACATGGGTCCTTATAAAGTATATATGAGTTCCAACGGTGGTTCTGCTCTGGCAGAGTTCAACTTAATGGGAACCTTGGCCTCAGGCGATGTATATACCATCGTAAATAGTTCAGCGGACCCAACTATGTTGGCGATTGCGGATACCACTTTATCTTACCCAAGTGTGGCACACTTCAATGGTGATGATGCCTTATTCCTGGTGGATACTGTAATGGGAGACACTATCGATATTATTGGTGTTATTGGAGTTGACCCAGGTTCTAACTGGCCTGTAGGTAGCGGTTCTACTGCTAACAATACTTTAGTGCGCATGGCCACTGTAAGCAATGGTCAAACCAATTGGGCTATTGGAGCTACCGAGTGGGATGTTCATCCTAGCAATACCTTTAGTTTCTTTGGTAACCATAGCAGCAACTGTGTGGTTCCTGCAGTTCCAACTGTTGAGTTTGCTTTGCCAACTCAAAGTGCCATCGAAAGCATCGGTACCACTTACCTTACTTTAAACGTAGCACCAACCAATACTACTGCTGATACTGTATACTTACAGTTTGCTTTAGGTGCTGGCTTAGGATTTAGCGATGGTACTATCAGTCCTGCTCCCGATCCTGTAACCGGTTTATTAGACTTAGTTGTTCCTGCTGGATCTGATTCAGTATCAATCACCTTTAACGTAATTGATGACTTAATCACTGAAGGTAATGAGACTTTATATGTAGATATCATCGGCGTGAGCGCTGGCTTAGTTGCAGGTGTACAAACTAGCACAACCTTTATTATCGAAGACAATGATATTCCTACTTACATTATTGGTCAGGTAAGAGGTGTAGATGCCGACTTTATTCCCGATTCATTAGGGGTTACTTGTAAATTGGTAGGTACTGTATTTACCGATGATTTTGATGGAAACAACGGTTATAGCTTCTACATGTACGATGCTACTGGAGCGATCAACGTATTCAACTTTGATGATGTAGCCAGTGGATATCAAGTACAACGTGGTGACTCAATCCGTGCCATTGGTACCATTTTATTCTACAATGGATTAACTGAAATTCAAGTAGACTCTATCGCCTTAATCGCGAGTGGTGTTACTTTACGTCAACCTCGTCAGGTTTACGGATTTGATGAAGGAACTGAAAGTGATTACATCCGTTTGAACGGTTACTATTTAGTAGATCCTAGCACCTGGCCTGTATTTGCAGGAAGCAGCGTGAATATGGAAATCACCAACGGACAGGATACCTTGGTAATGCGTATCGACAGTGATACTGATATCGACGGAACTCAGCCTCCAATGGGATACTTTGATGTGATTGGTGCCGGTGGTCAGTTCGACTCTAGCATTCCTCACGACGAAGGTTACCAGATTTTCCCTCGTGATACCAATGATATTATTCCGGTTACCTTACCAGAATTGTATATCAGCGAAGTAATGCCTAGCAGTAGCTTAAGCGCTCCTGTTGATGGTGATTGGTTCGAAGTACGTAATATGGGTTCTAGCTCTGTAAACCTGAACGGCTTTAGCTGGGATGATGAAAGCCGCGAAGCCGGTAAGCATACTATCACCAGCAGCGTACAGATTCCTGCTAACGGAACTGCTCTTTTTGTAGAGGTTGCGGATGCTGATGTAGCTGCTTGGGAAACTGAGTGGAAACAAAATGGTCAAGGCTTATTAATCCTTAATGAAGGAGATGAGTTTGATAATGGCTTCTCTGGCTTTAGCTCTAATGGCGATGAAGTAAACCTTTATGATGATGCCGGTCGTTTAATCTCAGCTGCTGCTTATACCGGAGCAGATGTGACCGCTGGTTTCAGCCTTGAGTTCGATATGATGGGTGCTCTTGTAGGTGCATCTGTAGATGGCGTAAATGGTGCTTATACTTCTATCAATGGTGATGTAGGTAGCCCTGGCGATCAGTCTCCAATTGGTTTGGATGAGATTTTAAGCGAGAGCTTAACTCTTTATCCTAACCCTAGCAATGGAGTATTCACTATTGCTTCTGGAAATACTCAGGAAAAATCAATTCAGATCATGGATTTGAATGGAGCCCTGATTTACAGCAAGCTAAGTACTGCCAAAGAATTGCAAGTGGATTTAACTAACTTGGCGGCCGGAATTTACCTGGTGAAGGTGAAAACCGAAGATCAAGAAGTGATCCGCAAAATGGTTCTACGCTAGTATTAGATTAAAATAGAATTAGCTGAAGGACCCTCGCCA
>DLRW01000045.1 GCA_002501205.1 Flavobacteriales bacterium UBA7878 | reverse complement strand
GGATGGGTTAAATCCTGAAAAGTCTTTTTCAATAATTCCGATTCTTCGTAACCAAAATAGTCGACCAAGCGCTTATTAACCTTTAACCACTTTCCATCCAAACCTACCAGGGCCATGCCAATAGCTGAATGCTCAAAGGCCCCTTCAAATCGGCGAGTAGATTCTAATAAGGCCAGCTCCCTTTCCTTTTGTTCGGTGATATCCTGGAAAACTCCGCTGGCCTTAATCACCTTGCCCGCCGCATTGAGCTTAGGCTTACCGATGGTTCGAACCCATATTTCTTTACCCTGTGCCGTGATTAACTGCAGCTCCAGGTCATAAGGCTTTTTCTTTTCGAGTAATTCCCCAAAAGCCTCCATTATTTTATCTCGAGAATAGCCTTTCTTATAATAGGTAATGCCTTCCGCTGCCTCAATTTTATATTCCGGAGGAAGGCCATAAATTCTTTTAGTCACCTCATCAAGGACCGATACATTAGTCTCTGGGTAATATTGCCAACTTCCTATCCTGGCAGTATCCTGAGAATCCTTTAAAGTTTCAATTAAGGCCTCGTTCTCCTCACTCACCTTTAAGAATTCAGTTACATCTTGATTAGCCCCCACTATGATGTGCTCGCCCGCTTCATTTAATCCATGACTCTGGGCATTGGCCTTGATGTAGCGAATCTCCCCGTTGGGATGAACAATTCTGAAAGTATAGACAAACTCGCCTTCGCTTTGGACCGATTCCTGAAAAGACGCTTCGGCCCCTTCAATATCATCTGGATGTACCGCCTTCCGCCAATCGGAAAATTTATGTTCGAAGCTAGCCTCATCCTGGCCATAGATCTTGAACATCACCGCATCCCACTCGAGGTAATCTCTGGTCACATTGTACTGCCAAATTCCCAAGTCAACCAGATTCCCGATTAAATTGAAAATTGCCTCCTTATTTATACCCGCATTTAAATTCCCCATTCACAAGCCTAGATTAAGCCCCTCAAATCCACAGCACAAAGTTATTCTTTTCCAATAAACCTCTCATTTACTGAGAGTTATACAGGTTATTCTGTTTAATTACCTTTCAAGAACCTGAGCGTAAATCACTTCAATTTATAAAAAATACCCCCTCATTTGAGACAGTCGGCTTGTACAAGAGGCTCATTTAGCACTTAATGGGTGTGAATCTTTATTCTATGTACTTGAATAGTTCTTTTTCACTCTTTCGAACCTTAGGCCGGAACTGGCTTTGATCTTCACTTGATCTAAATCCTACCGGAGCGATTACGGTCACCTCGTAGCCTTCCTCCTCCAAAGCTAAAATTCGATTGTAAGCTTCAGCTTCAAAACCTTCCATAGGACAGGCATCAATCTCTGCTTCCGCGCAAGCGATCATTAAGGAGTTTAGAGCAATATAGGTTTGCCTGGCCGACCAGTTTCTTAATTCCTCCGCTGACTTCCGTTTTAAACTGACTTTAATTGATTGACCGTATTCTTGCATAGTTTGAGAGGCCGATCCCTTGGACTGCACTCGATCTACGAAGGCATTCACTTCCGGTTCCATATTCTCTTTACGGGCACAAAAAATGAAAAGATGAGAAGCATCCGTTATTTGAGGCTGATCCCAGGATACTGCCCGAAGCTCTTTACGCAAGGCCTCGTTTTCAATTATGAGTACTTTATAGGTTTGCAGTCCATAAGAAGATACCGAAAGTCGGATGGCTTCCTTTAAAAAGTTCAATTGATCTATTCGCAGTTTACGATTAGTATCAAATTTTTTAGTGGCATAGCGCCAATTCAAAGCTTTTAATAATTGCATTTTCAATCTTTTTGGTAATGAATCATTTCAAAATCGGATTGGAAGCCATTTTGCAAATACAAGGGCTTTCCCATTTCTGAGGCTTGGAGATATACTTTTGGATGCCCCTCTTCTTTCAAGATGTTGAGCGCCCCACTTAGAATTTCCTGGGCAAAACCCTGGCGACGAAAACGCGCGGGAACTCCCATAGAATAAAGTCCGGCCTCGCCTTGTGAATCTCGATAGATAGCGATAGTTCCAATGGGCTGATCGCCATCAAAAGCCAAATAATAATCCAGAAGTCGATCGGTGTTGGCCACTAAATTGGGACTGTAACGATAGGCGAAAGCCTCCTCAAATAGCTGAGACCAGGTTTTATTATCTTCTGCCGAATTCAGTTTTTGTAAACGCAGTTTCCCCTTTGGCGCTTTCATATCATTTAGATCAACGGACATTGCCGTGAGACTAAATACTTCACTCCAGCCCCAATTCTGTGGATTTTGTTCAGCCACTTCATTCTGCCAAAGCACCAGGCGCAAAGGAACTGAGAGTTCATCCGGAGGCTGTAAATTCTCCAAATCAGTATCAGGCTTTAGCCAAATGCGATTGGGCCATTGTGAATCAAAACTATAAGCGGCAGCCCAATTAGTGGACTCAAAATACTGTCCATTCAATTGCCCCACCTCCTGCCACAGGCTCAGCACATTATATAGATTAGGATCTTGCATGATTTAAGATTTAAGGAGAATTACAGAACCCAGCAGGGCAATTACGCCCAGGACTTTCCGTGGAGTTATCGCTTCTACCGGAAGATCAAACCAGCCCATGCTCCCGGCCAGCATTGCATAAAGCAATTGCGAGCTCAGACTTATTACTACCGTACTGGCTATTCCCTGACGGGGGATGAGGAAATAAAAGAGACTTACTGCACTGAAGCTAAAGAGTCCACCACCAATCCAATTATACCAGGGTATGCCCTCCAAACTGCTTTTTAGATTGCGACTGCTCAATTGAAATAAAAACACACTGAGGCTCAGAAAGAAGCCAATCGCCAAGCTGATGGAACTGGCCAAAAAGGCACTGCCAGTTTGCTGTCCCAAGCGGGCATTCATACTGCCCTGGGTTACGATGAAAATTCCCAGGAGCACTGTTAATAGTGATAAGCCAAGCTGATTCATGAGCCTAGTTTATCGGAATGGCAATCGGACGCATGGGTGATCCACTGGCTCCTCGCAGTTTTAGAGATGCGGCTATAAATGCAAATTCATAAACCTCATCCTGGGCCAAGTCTTCCAGCATCATTTGCTCCAAAAACATTACCCCTCTTTCGGCCAATAAATAGGTATGCACCGGTACCCAATTATCTTCCTTCTCAGGAGGAAAAGCTTCAAAACTCAGATTATCGGCCCCCAATAACATGGCCCCTTTTTCTTCTACTAACCACTGGGCCGCAGCTAGGCTAATTCCCGGATACTGATGGAGGTAATGGGCGGCATCTTCATAATGTTGGGCCTGACCGGTACGAATTAGGATCACATCCCCTTTCTGAATTTCGGTTTTCTGACGCTTTAAACAGGCCTTCAAATCCTGAATTGTAATGCGGTAATTAGGCGGAAAAGAATCCACCAGGGCTCGCACATCCAGCAAAAGGCCACGGGCAATGATGGGTGGAATTTTCTCCGCTCCGGTTTTCTTCCAACCCTTGTCACCCAAATGTTCTTCCGGACTAAAGCCATTCCAAATCAGGCCATTCAAACCAAAATGATTGAGGGCATCAATATGCGTCCCCATATGGGTGTACATAGAAACAGCATCTCCAGTATAGGAGACTTTCTCATTCATGGCCTCCCCCATGCCATTGGGATTATCCACCACAGTACCGTGCGGAGTATGGGTAAGCCAATACTGGTAAGAAGGATCTCCGAGGGAATGGAAACTGGGCATCCCAACGAAATAATCTACGCTGAGATCGTAGACCTGACCACTGCCAATTTGCGATAGAATCTGAATGCGACTACTGTCGGTCATCATATTGAGACTACCGATTTCATCCTCGGGTCCCCAAGGACTTTGTCCTACTTCCTGCGCCTGTGCTCCCCAAATAAGAAACTGGAGGGCAAGGACTTGAAAAAAATTTTTCTTTGTTTTCATTGTCGAGTTTATTGTCTCGACAAAAGTGCGGCGGGCTCAGAGCCTAAAAATTAAGCTATCTTAAGAAATCACTTTAGGGCCTTGCGGCGGATATAACTCAGATGCTCTGGAGTCAAGCCCAAGTAAGAAGCGATCATATACTGAGGAAAGCGTTGTTCCAATTGGGGATAGCGCTGGCGGAAATCAGCATAACGCTCTTCGGCGGATTCGATTTTCACCTGTAAATTTCTTTGCTGAGCCGCCTGATAGGCCGATTGCATTTTGATTCGGAAAAATCGCTCCATAGCCGGAACTTCTTTGAAAAGTTCTTCCAATCGATCGCGATGAATCTGAAAAATAACACTGGGCTCGGTGGCCTGAATAAATTGGGTGGCCGGACTTTGACTGAGGTAACTATAAAGGTCGTTTAACCACCAGCCTTCAATGCCAAAACTCTGTACAAACTCCTTTCCTTCTTCATCTAAATAATAGGTACGTAAGGCTCCAGAATCGATGAAGCGCATGTGCTGAGAAACATCACCCGCCTTGAGGATAAATTCCTTTTTAGCCAGTTTCTTTTCTTGAAAGGCCTTTTGGATAAGATGGATCTCCTCCGCTGAAACCGGACTTAAGTCTTGAATATGGGTAATGAGCTTTTCGATAGCCCGAAATTACGAAAGCCTATTTTACGGTCTTCTTGCGGAAGCGCTTAAAGGCGAAAATAAATAGGGCGGTTAATATCATGAGCGGCCAAAGTCTAATGAGGATCAATAGGAAGGCGGTAAATCCAGTCCAACCATCTTTAAGAGCGATCACAAAACGATTGGGTTCATCGGTTTCGATCACTTCCCTTTCCAGCTCCTGGTATATATGAACTTCGATGCTGCTCAAGGCGATACGATCTTTGAGGTATTTCATGCGCCCCTGGGCTCTTTCAATCTCGGTGCGTACCCGCCCCAATTTCTGCTCTACCTGTAGAATCTCTTCCACATTCTTAGCACGATCCAATAGCTTGAGCAAGCGAGCTTCAATTTCCTGAGCCGATTTAATACGCGATTCTACATCCACATATTCTTCGCTTACATCGCGGGTTCTTATTTCCCGACGATCGAAATGTTGCACGCCTTCACCAATGCTGGCCATTGCTTTTTCAAATTGAGCACTGGGAACCCGAAGGTTATAAAGGATTTCTTTTCGATAGCTATTCTGACTGGCTATTTCGGAAGAAATATAGCCCCCCAAGCGGGCGGTTAAGGCATGGATGGACTGAGCGCTTTCTTGGAGGTTTTTCGTTTCATACTTTATATCCGCTTCTTTGATTAAATGCAGATTTTGAACTTGATTTCCATTGCTTTGAAGTTCATCGGAGTTCTCTGCCACCATGGCTGGCTCGTAGGATTCTTCCATGGCCACATCTTCGCGAGACACATTCTGCATATCCCTTTCACAGGCCGACAATAGAACTAAAAAGCTCAGAATAAAGGAGTAACGATAGGACATTTCAGTTGATCTTATGTCCTATAAACGAAGCTTTGGTAAATAAAGTCTATACCCGATTATAATAGCGCTTGCGCCAATGAAAGGCTACTCGTACCAATAAGATTAGAGCCGGTACTTCTACCAAGGGACCAATTACTCCCGCAAAGGCCTGACCCGAATTAATTCCAAATACCGCAATAGCCACCGCGATAGCCAATTCGAAATTATTACCGGCTGCAGTAAAAGCAATGGCTGCATTTTGATCATAGCTGGCTCCGGCCAATCGACTTATGAAAAAGCCCAGGCTGAACATGATCAAGAAATAAATTAAAAGAGGAACCGCAATTAAAAGCACATCCGCCGGAAGGCTAAATACCAAATCGCCCTTCAGGCTAAACATCAATACGATGGTGAAGAGTAAGGCCACCAAGGTAATTGGTGAGATGAGTGGTAAAAATCGAGATTGGTACCAGTCTGCTCCCTTTAAAGGAATGAGTACTACCCGACTGAGAATACCTAATGCAAAGGGAATGCCCAGATAAATAGCAACGCTTTTAGCGACAAGAGCAATGGATATATCTATCACCATCCCTTCAAATCCCAACAAAGGTGGAATTTGGGTCATGAAAAGCCAGGCATAAAAGCTATAAGCAAAGACCTGGAAAATACTATTGAGGGCCACCAGGCCAGCACCGTATTCCGCTGAGCCTTCCGCTAAATCGTTCCACACCAAAACCATGGCTATACAGCGGGCCAAACCAATGAGAATTAAGCCCGACATATATTCGGGATAGTCGTGCAAAAAGATAAGCGCCAGGGCAAACATCAATATTGGACCGATAATCCAATTGAGAAGCAAAGAGATTCCAAGTATTTTGACATGCTTAAAGACCTTGGGAAGCAGGCGATAGTTCACCTTGGCCAGGGGTGGATACATCATTAAAATCAGGCCAATAGCCAAAGGGATATTCGTATCTCCTTCACCACTGTCTCCAATGCTCTGCGCTAAGCCGGGCCAAAGATTACCCAATACTAAACCTAAGGCCATGGCGGTAAAAATCCACAAAGTGAGATATCGATCCAGAAAGGATAGTTTTTTAGTGCCCATGCTCAATTGATGAAAAAAGGTAAAACATCTCGGTAGCTATTTGCAGGCATCGCTCATCATAAGCAGCGGCTTCCTGATCGGTGTCATCAAAAGCTTTGGGATCTTCATAATTAAGGGTAATCCGAGCTTTAGTACCGGGTATAAAAGGACAATTTTCATCCGCATCTGAGCAGGTCATTACGGCGGCAAAATCTGCATTGGGATTTTCAGGATCATCGTACAATTTGGAGTGCAACATTATGGGATCCTCATCTTCTGCGAAAGCTACCCGATAGACTGGATTGGGGTCCATCACCGCGTCAGAATAGAGGTCGAAACCCGCTCGCTCCATCGCCGCCAAGGTACGTGGATTGCAAGCCGTGACCTCCGTACCTCCAGAATAAGAGTTCAATTTAATTCCCGCTCGCTTAGCTGCCACATGGGCCCAAAGCTGCGCAAATTGACTGCGGCGGGAATTATGGGTGCAGATGAAAACCAGGCTTAAATTTGCCTGGTTCTCTTGCACATATTGAACTAATGGCTGTAATCGCTCCAAACGATCTGTAGGGATGCTTTTCGGATCGAGCCTGTCAATGTAATTATTCAGGTAGCTAAACATGGCTCGGTATTAACAGCATCCACCACCCGGAGTACAAGCCTCTGAGCTTTGTAGATCACTTAATTGTAGGATCTTCTTTTCTTTCTTAGGCTCACCTTCTTTTTGACCATAGAGGGTAATACTGTAGATACCTTGTTCTCCCTGACCAAATTTTTGCATTTCCTCTGCAGTCAAATACTGACTTAGAATATCAGCGGGAATGTAAATCGGCTTTTCTTTTTGAACCTGCAAATCTTTGAAGCCCGCCTTGCGCGCCATTTCCAAATAGGCGTCTTTTTGAATGGCTCCTGATACGCAACCGGCATACATTTCGGCATCCTTTTGCAGGGCATCCGGTAATTCTCCTTGCAAGACCACATCTGAAATACTGAAATGAGCGCCTGGCTTTAATACCCGATGAATTTCATTAAATACGGCAGCCTTATTAGGCACCAGGTTTAATACGCAATTGGAAACCACCACGTCAATACTATTTTCTAAAATCGGTAGTTCCTCAATATCGCCTTCGCGGAATTCTACATTATTGTAGCCTAATTTATCCGCATTTAAGCGGGCTTTGCGAATCATGGGGCCACTAAAATCGACCCCTATCACTTTGCCTTCGGGACCGGTTTCATGTCGCGCAACAAATACATCATTACCAGCGCCAGAGCCCAGGTCTAATACGGTATCGCCTTTTTCGATATGGGCAAAATGGGTAGGCAAACCACAACCTAAACCAAGGTCGGCATCGGCCTGATAGCCCTTCGTTTCGGAATAATCATCGGTCATGATATTATATACTTCTTGCGAAACGGGCCCCGCTCCGCAGCAGGAGGATTTGTTTAGAGCCACATCTTGTTCGGCTATTTCACTGTACTTCTTGCGTACAATTTCTTTGAGTTCCTGATCTGTTTTCATGATAATAGGGTTTAGCAGCAAGTAGGATCGTTGCCGCAATAGGATTCGAATAATTCTAAAAATTCTGATTTGATACGTTCCCAGCGCTCGGGGTTGATGCAATAGCTTACTGAAGTGCCTTCGATCGTACCTTGAATAAAGCCTGCGGCTTTTAACTCACGTAAATGCTGACTAATGGTGGCTTGCGCCAGACCTAATTCCTGCACTAAATCGCCATTAATACAAGCCCTGGCCGCTACCAGGTATTGCAGGATGGCTATTCGTGCGGGATGCCCCAGTGCTTTCGCACCGGCTGCCAGATCATTTTGTTCCGGACTAAAGAGATCTTTCTTGGTGATTCCCATAGCTTAAAAGTAATATTGCAATATTACGATGAAAGGAATTAAAAAAAGGCCCCGCAGTTAAAAAATTCATTCTAAGCTACGGGGCCCCTGCTAAGCAGACGAAAAGATTTCTCTTAATTTCGCACCTACTTCTCCACCATTAATATTGATGGTGTTTACCTTCTCCACTACCTTTTCGAGGTATTCCATTTCTTTCAATTTCCAGAGCATAGGGTTATTTTCCATCAACTTGGCGGTGTTCATCAAGCTCCTTGTGGAAGCTGTTTCTTCCCGACGAGTAATCAAATTAGCTTGAGCTTTCTTTTCAGCTACCAATACCTGATTCATAATCTCCCGCATTTCACCAGGAAGAATAATGTCTCGGATACCTACTTCCAGCAACTCCAAACCAATGGCTTGAAATTTTGCTTGGGTAGAACCAGCTATTTGCTCTGCTAATTCAATCTTCCGACTTAGGAGTTCGTCCAGGCTTAATTCTGCCACATAAGAGCGTAAAGCCAATGCCAGCAAGTAGTAAGCCTGCTTTTCGTAGTCACTGTTCGCCAATAAGGCCTCTTCCACATTTTGAACTCGCATTTCTGCCAGTAAATTGATACGTAAGGTGGCTTTATCTTTTGTCAGTAATTCTTGGCCATTCAATTCAATGGTCCGGCGTTTCACATTGGCTTTCAAAAGTTTAACACTCTGAGAATTATTCCAATAGAAGTATTCGCCAGGCTCCAATGCTTTTAACAATGCCCCATTCAAGAGGACTAAGCCTTTTTCACCTTGCTCCACTTTAAACATTCGAACAAAACCGCGAGCAGCTAAAATCGCACGCAAGTTCTCATTAAGATTTGCAGGCAATTCCAGGTTGTCGGTTGAAAAACGTAGAATCTCAATTGCATTCACCCCCTTCCAATAGGCATAAATACCAGGGATAAGGATTTCACTAAACACACCATTTAGCAGCACAATGGCCAATTCACCTTGCTTAAGCGCTACTACTTCCGCATAGTCCTTTAACTTATCTGCATTTACCCGTAGGTCTGTTCCTTTTGGCAGATCTACTTTGTTTCCGAGATGGTAATTCCGCAAGTGAGCATTAATCCATTTCCAACGTTTACCGGCAGGCCATATATTTTGGATAATACCATTCTTAGTGGCCACAGTAAGCTGTGCTTCAGGCGTAAAAATAAATTGTAACATGTTCATCAATTTGTGGGTTAAACCCGATTAACAATAACAAAATGCGCAGGGCAGCGGCGGTATGGACTTCTCGCGTCACAGACTCCATCAGTCTTGGGCAAATAGCCGGCCTCTTTGATCAAAAATCAGGACATGCTTCGCCATCGGTACAAATACCGCACACTGGTGCCAGAACTTCACATTTGTAAAAGCCTCGCACAATCCCATACGCAGATTGGTGATCCTTTTTAAAGCAGATCAAGCTTCTTTTCAACGTATGGCCTTAGCCATACCTCCGTGAAAGGGAGGGTTTTCCTACATCCAGTAATTATCCTATAATAACAAGGGAATCGAACCCTCGGAAAAAACCTGTACTCTGCCATTGAGCTATTGAACCAAAAGGTCCAAATGGGAGTCGAACCCATAACCTCAGGAAATTGAGTTCTTTTAAGATCGGTATACCGTTTCCGGCACCACGGTGACCTACAGAGACACCCATATAGATCTTCGGCAGAACAAACCGTATTTTAAATAAGTTTAAATGAAATTTTCAGGCCTTAGAAGCCTTGGCCTTCACCTTGGCTTTCTGTTTCATTTTGAGTCGCTTAAGGCTTAAATCAATCGCATTTTGTTGAGCCTCGTTTTCCACATATTGCAATAGCATTTTACAATAATTAATAGAAATTTTCAAACATCCTTTTAGCTCCATTATTTTAAACATATACCAATAAGTATACAAAGGTTTAAACAATGATTTACTGGTAATATAATTCAACAAATTGAGAGCTTCAGAATATAATTGAAGCGCAATCAAACTATCCATTAGCGCTGCTGCGGCACAAGCATTTTCAGGATCAATTGCCATCGCTTGTTCGGCTGCATCCTTGGCCTCTTTTGGCCAATTTAGCATGTGGAGATAGTATTGAGACTTTAAGCAAAGACTGGGTATATGCTCCGGATCGTAGGCCAGGGCATAATTGAGCTGCTCCTCTGTTTCTGCCAGATCAAAAGGATAAGCATCGTAAGCCTTTAAATAATAAGATGTTACTAATTGAGTTGACATTTTCTTTTTGCTTTAAGGTTGGCAAATCCAGACCGGGACCACTCCTTAGAGCAAAAAAAATCCCGGTCCTATAGAGGAACCGGGAGCGAATAGCTTTGCATAAAAAAACCTACTTCTCTCTCAGCCCCTGTCGGCTAAATTCTGGATCAATTCCGTATTTATGGTTCATACACTGCATATCGCTCGCTTTATTTTGTTTTGCGATGCAAATGAATAAAACATTTTATTTACCCACAAGCTTTTTCAAATAAAAAATTAATGATCGAGCTATTCACAGTCTTGGATGCGTAAAATAGATTGTTTCCTGATTTAATGAGAGTGTTGTTTAGTAGCTTTATTTCATGAAACCAAACAAAGCCCTCTACCTTTTCCTCTTCTTTTTAAGCTTCACTTTTCTCAAGGCCCAAAACTCGGCTTGCTTAGCTAATGACACCCTTACTATTATCGTAATAGGCTCTTCCACCGCAGCGGGCTCTGGCGCCAGTACTCCGGATTCGGCTTGGGTAAATCGCTACCGCCGGAGCATGCAGGCCCTGAACCCGGCCAATCAAGTAATTAATCTCGCTCAGGGCGGATATAATACCTGGCGCCTGATGCCAGATTATTTTACCCCACCTTCGGGTCGCCCCAATCCAGATACCCTCAGGAATATCAGTCATGCTCTGCGCCAAAATCCCGATGCCATCATCATAAACCTACCTTCCAATGATGCTGCGATCGGAACCGGGCTCAATGAGCAAATGACGAATTTCATTCATATCGATAGCCTGGCCGCCAGTCAAAATGTACCGCTCTGGGTATGTACCACTCAACCCCGAAACTTTAGTACCAGTCAAATTCAGATTCAATTAGATGTCCGGGATTCCATTCTAAGCTATTTTGGCCCCCGAGCCATAGATTTCTGGACGGGTTTAGCCAACAGTCAAAATACCATATTGGCGCAGTATAATTCTGGCGACGGTACCCATGTTAATGATGCTGGCCATCGCCTTCTATGGCAGGAGGTTTTAGCAGAGGCCCTACCCGACAGCTTGGTTTCCAGTGTTCCAGGTCTTGATTTACAAGTATCTCCTCCCCTTTGGACCAATCCTTCGCCCTGTGGCAGTCCCAATAGCATTATTGAAATCCAATTAGCCAATCTTCGCAGCGATAGCCTGCAATCAACCGCAATAGTAGAACTCATTCGATTAGACCTCAACAGCGGTATTCGAGATACGCTACGTCAAAATCTCAATCAAATTTCAGGCTGTTCCTATGCTCAGGTGCAATTCAACTTAAACAGCAATCAACAACAGCATTGGCAATTACACAGCCGCATTATATGTAGTGAAGACAGCAATAGCTTCAATAATATCAGCAGCAGTATTGAAGTCCAAAGTGAAGCCGGTCCCCAAATCACTGGCAATGATCCCTTTTACTGCGAGGGCGATAGTATGTGGATTAGACCCAGCCATAGCGGCGATCAATTGACCTGGTTTAGCGATGCCGGATTAAGTCAGCTCTTAAATCAAGGGGATAGCCTGTATTGGAGTCCTACCTTGGGCGATAGTCTGTTTTTACAAAGTTACCAGGGGCCCTTTTACTATATAGAATCACTCAGCTCAGCGCAAGGCTCCAATATCAAATGGAATGGCTGCATGTTTAATCTTATTGCCGGTTCTGATACCGTAAGTCTGGATAGTATTCAATTTGTAGCCGGTACTTCTGGTGATATGCAAGTGAACCTACGCACCCGGTTAGGATCTTATCAAGGACATGAAAACACCGCGGCCTCCTGGTTGGCTTCTATCTCAGACAGTATTTATGGGGCTCTGGAAGACAGCAGTTATGTCTTAAACTTCGGCAGCCTAATTTTAAATCCCGGCGACACCCTGGGTTGCTACCTCTACCTGGAAAACAGCAATCAGAGATTGGCCTACCAAAGTGCGGGCAGCATGCAGCTGTATCAAGGGGCAGGATTAAGTGTGCAAGCCGGTAGTGGCATTCAGCATACCTTCGGAACCATTTATCATCCCCGGGCTATCCGAGCCCAATTCTATTACCATTATGGTTTTAAAGCCGATGGGCAATGTCAGAGTACAGTAGATACTATTATTCCTAAACCTAGTCCTGCCATTTTAGATTTAGGCTTAGATTTCAACCATAGCCCTGGAGTTGACCTAATCCTATATCTCCCACCTGGATTTAGTAATCCCGTTTGGAACGATGGCTCCACTGCAGATTCACTATTTATTCCTTCTTTTAGCTATGAAAACACGCTTAAGCAATTTATTTTAAGCGCCATTGATAGCTTAGGATGCATGCATTCGGATACTCTAGCGGTGCAATTTTTACCCTGGTCCGGATTAGAAGAAGCCAAGGGTTTAGGCTTCACGCTATACCCCAATCCAAATCAAGGGCAGTTCCATATTTCCAATCCTGGCAAAGCAGCTTTTAGCTGGAAGCTGATGAACACCAACGGCAAGCTTTTATCTGAAGGTCAGGGCCTTGAAACAGACATCAGGCTTAAAACATCCCTTGCCAAAGGATTGTACTATTTGCGAATTGAACAGGAGGGTCAGGAGCAAATCATCAAGTTGCTGATTCAGTGAATCGGCTGAAAACATTTTCGCAGTACTTAGCACTTATCCTGGCAGGTGAAGCCATCTTCCTGCTACCCTTTATGGTACCGCGGGTTTTTAGAACCACCTTATTAGAGGTGTATCAAATTGATAATCTGGAATTAGGTTATTGCTTCTCCCTTTATGGCTTGGTAGCGGTGGTTTCTTATTTTTTTGGCGGGCCTTTGGCGGATTTATTTTCCGCGCGAAAATTAATGGCCATTGCCTTAGGCCTTACTGCCTTGGGAGGATTTATAATAAGCTGGTGGCCCAATTATACCGCCCTTTTGATAGCCTACACCTTTTGGGGCTTCTCCACTATCTTACTCTTTTGGGCTGCTTTAATGAAAAGCACCCGCATTTTGGTGGACCCCGAAAATGTGGGCAAAGCCTTTGGTTGGGTAGAAGGAGGTCGTGGACTAAGCGCCGCCATTTGGTCGAGTCTGGCCGTTGCGCTTTTTGCTTTTTACTTTCAAGACCAATCCAGTCAGGTGATTGAAAGCCGTCATATAGCCTATCGCTATGTATTGCAAAGCGCCTCTCTTTACCTGATTCTGGTAGCCATCTATGTTTGGTTTATCCTGCCAAAAAGAGAGGTTCAAATGGACTTGAATCACTCCATGAAAGGGCTAAAGGAACTCATTCGCCTTAAGCGCCTTTGGCTGCAAGCCCTGATTCTTTTTTGTGCTTATTGCGGCTATAAAATAACCGACGACGTTTCCCTTTTTGGTCATGAGGTCTGGGGCCTCTCCGAAGAGGATGCCGTTTTGCTCAGCAGTTACACTTTTTATCTAAGGCCCATCACTGCCATTACCGCCGGTTTCCTGGTGGATCGAATTTCCACTGCTAAAATTCTAAGCTTCAGTTTTGGAATCAGTGCTTTAGGGGCCCTGGCTCTGGCTTGGTTCCCCGGACAGGAAATGACTGCTTTTGGATTGATCTTTTTAGGTTCGAGCCTCAGTGGCATCTATGCCTTACGCGGCATTTATTTCTCTTTAATGCGGGAAAATCAAATAGACCGACGCCTCAGTGGCACCGCCATTGGAATACTCTCCGTGCTCGGATATCTGCCGGATGTTTTCATGAGTCCTTTTATGGGATGGATCCTGGAATCGAATTCAGGGCCCATCGGACACCAAAACCTCTTCCTAAGTTTAGGCCTAATTATGATCCTCGGAATCATCCTTTCCCAAGCCTGGAAAAGGGAATATCGCAAAGTAGCTAGGACTGCGCCTGCTTCAAGCTAAGCTGAACTCTTTTACGTGGCACATCCACCGAAATGACTTTCACCTGAACCTGCTCTTGCAAGCGCACCACCTCATTGGGGTCTCGTATAAATCGATCTGCCAATTCGCTTACGTGCACTAATCCATCCTGCTTTGCCCCTACATCTACAAAAGCGCCAAAATTGGTGATATTGCTAACGATGCCCGGCAATATCATTCCTTCCTGCAAATCGGTTATGCTGCGAATGCGCGGATCAAACTGAAAGACCTTGGCTGCCCCTCTGGGATCCCGCCCCACTTTGGAGAGTTCGCTTTTAATATCCTCCAGAGTTGGGAGACCTACCTCCTCCGAACAATAAGGTTTCAGGTCAAGATCCTTCAATAATTCCTTTTGGCCGATTAAATCAGGAATCGGTTTTTTGAGATCCTTCGCTATTTGCTTTACGATCGCATAAGACTCCGGGTGCACACCTGAATTATCCAGAGGATTTTCGGCTTCCGGGATTCGTAAAAAGCCCGCTGCCTGTTCATAGGCTTTCGGTCCTAATTTAGGCACTTTTAATAAGGCGGCCCGGGATTTAAAGGCTCCATGCTCTTCACGATAAACCACAATATTCTCCGCTAATTTGGGTCCCAAGCCCGAAACATATTCCAATAAGTGCTTACTGGCAGTATTGAGGTTTAACCCTACAGCATTTACTACTTGCTCTACAACCCGATCCAAAGCCGCTTTCAATTGATTTTGATCTACATCGTGTTGGTATTGCCCCACCCCGATGCTCTTGGGGTCAATTTTCACCAATTCAGCGAGGGGATCCATCAATCGCCGACCGATACTCACTGCTCCCCGCACCGTTACATCGTAATTGGGAAATTCTGCCCTAGCTATGGATGATGCCGAATATATCGAGGCTCCTGCCTCATTAACTACAAAAGCCTGAACCGGATATTTAAAGCGTACTTTCTTGCTTACAAACTCTTCGGTTTCCCGACCAGCCGTACCATTCCCAATGGCGATGGCATCAATTTTATAGGCTTCGGCCAGATGGGCAATTTTAGCAGCGGCTTTAGCTATATCGCGCTGGGGCGGATGGGGGTAAATAGTGTCATTATGAAGAAGGCTGCCTTGCTCATCAATGCAAACCACCTTGCAGCCGGTTCTAAATCCTGGATCGATAGCCAAAATGCGCTTGGGGCCCAATGGCGGGCTCAATAATAATTGCCGTAGGTTTTCTGCAAAAACAGCTATGGCTTCTGTATCTGCTTTCAACTTGGATGCCTGTGCAAATTCCGTTTCGATGGAAGGTTTCATCAAGCGTTTATAGCTGTCTTTCAGAGCCAATTCCACTTGTTCGCTGCAAGCATTACGACCTTTCACAAATATGCGAGCGAGGCTATCGAGCGCTCGATCTTCTTCGGGAGCAATACCTACCCGTAAAAGCTTTTCACCTTCAGCCCGACGAATAGCTAAGAGACGGTGAGCAGGAATACGACGCAAGGCTTCCGAAAAGTCAAAATAATCTCGGTACTTCTCCGCTTCCTCTTCCTTCCCTTTAATCAGCTTAGCTTGAATTTGGGCCTCCCTTTCAAAAATTCGACGCAAGCTATTTCGTGCGGAAAGCCTTTCATTCATCCATTCCGCCATAATATCTCGAGCGCCTGCTAAGGCCTCTTCAACATCTTGTACCTCCCCTTTCACAAAACTCAAAGCCAAGGATTCGGGGTCGCGAGCATCCTGCTTCATGATCATTCCCGCCAAGGGCTCCAAGCCTTTTTCCCTGGCTACTGAAGCTCGGGTTTTACGCTTTTGTTTGTAGGGTAGATATAAATCTTCCAGCTCATTTAAATCCCAGCAAGCTTCAATCTGAGCTTCGAGTTCTGCACTCAATTTCCCCTGTTCCTTTATGGATTCGAGAATACTGGCTTTACGAGCTGCCACTTTTTCGAAATAGGCTTGTTGTTCCTTAATTTCCTGGATTTGCACCTCATCCAAACTTCCTGTGCGCTCCTTACGGTAACGAGCAATAAATGGGATGGTTGCTCCTTCAGAAAGGAGGGCTAAGGTGTTGGCTACTTGCTTCTCAGTAAGACTGAGCTTTTGAACGATGAAAGTATTGTAGTTCAAACTAAATAGTATTTAAATTTAGAAGAGCTTAATCTTTGATGCTAATGCTGATCAATCCCGCTCTCTTACGACCTTTCACAGGAAATACAACTTCATTTCTACTAAGACGAATACCATATCTGTACTTAGGCTGTCGCTTCACTTCGTTAGCGTAAAACATGACTTCTTTTGTTTGCTGACCATCTGGTTTAAAATGTAAATGCATCATTAAACTAAGTCCCCAACCAAGCTGTATAGCCCGACTCTCATCAAGAGTAGCATAAAAGAGATGTAAATCATTTGGATAGGCTAGGGCATAGAAAGATGAACTAGCACCATGGTCATCACCGGTAAGTTGTTCCTTAAAGATAAACCTCGACCAATCATCAAGCCCCGAGGGAGTAAAATGCGAAACAATAACACCAAAATACTTGTTTCGATATTCGTATTCACCTAGAATAACATTACCATTACTATCTTTCTTATCCCATTTCACTATTGTTCGTCTTTCGGCAAGACAATAGACAGATCCGTCTTCAGCAAAGCAAATTTCTGGCTCAGAATACCCCGGTACAAACTCTACACCTAAGTCCAAATCCTTTTTTATAGAATCTAAAGGAATTTCTCCGTAGGAAGTGAAAATAACTGAATCATTTGCTGGCCTCAATCGTGAACAAAACATTTTAAGGGGCGCATCTGAAAGCATATCTACTGCTGTGGCCGCAATAACTAAATCGCCATTGGGCGCCATTTCCATTCTCAGATTATGGAGGAGGTAATCTTTGGGTTGTACATTTTGAACCAGAGGCTCTGATTCTCCATCTCTACAAGTAAGCAGCTTTAAACTATAGTTGGGCTGCCCCTTCATATACTCCTCCCTTTTCTTCTTATAGGATTTTAAGAGCATATGGACCTCACCTTCATTACTAATCTTAAGACTCTTAATTGCTACTAAATCTGAACGCAAAGGCAAGGTCTCCAGGCGAGTATAAATCGGGTTCCAGTTTCGATCGAAGACAAAGATTTTGAACTGATAGCTAGTGAAACTCTTAGGATAGAAATACACAAATACATTTTTGCTTTCATCTTCCGAACTGCGGAAAACAAAATCTCCATTGCTATGCTCCTCGAAATTATCATCCTGGATGCTGATAAACTCCTCACATACCTTTTTACTTATCCCCAAGCTAAATGGGTCAATTTTTTGACGATACACAGAGTGGGATTTAGGTTTAGAACCTTCTCCTCGTGTGAACAAATAGATATCGCTATCCGTAATTCCTAAAGCCAAAAAGCGACGAGGATAAAGCCAGCTTCCACCAAAGTCGCCACTGTTAAATGGGTCTTTGGTTTCCCTTAGTAAATTTAGACTTCGGTCGTATTCTTCAATGCTATACTGTGTGCCGGTAAAATTGAATTTAGGCTTATTGCGAACCCTAATTGCATAATGCTTTTCAGAATTTCGGCCCCAAAAATCTAAAAAGTCGGTATGACGCTTTACCTTAAAGACTGGCGCCATTTCAATCTTAAGACTTTCGGTGGAGATACTATCCTGACTTTTAAGGCCTGGAGCAAGTAACAAACTAATGAGGAGCAAATACAGGTTTTTCATAAAATGCAAATTTGACAATCAGGCGAAGATACCTGCTCTCCCTCCGCTCTACCAAAACATCCCGCATAAAAAAACCCCGATCATCAGATCAGGGCTTTCAACAACCAATTGAGAGAAAAACCGGGCTTAGGCTTCCACTGCAGTTTCTACCGCAGCTAATTGCACTTCGCCCTCCATTTTGATTTCATCCGAAACCAAAAGATTTCCAGCTTCATTCACAACGTGAAACTTCAAGCCAAAGTCTTTGCGATTGAGCTTTCCTTTGAAAGAAAATCCGGCTTTTAAATTGCCCCAGGGATCTTTTGCTACTCCACCTACTTCAATATTCAATACGATGGGTTTGGTCACATCACGAATGGTCATTTCGCCATGTAATTCAAATTCATCGCCATCTACATTCTTCACTTCCTTTCCTACGAAAGTCAATTTTGGAAATTGCTCGGCATTAAAGAAGTCATCGCTTTTTAAGTGACCGTCGCGCTCTTCGC
>DLRW01000019.1:125155-133333 GCA_002501205.1 Flavobacteriales bacterium UBA7878 | reverse complement strand
CCTCTTTATTTTCGATAGAAGCGTGGATATGCACGGCCTTAGGATTTTGCTCAAAGGACTTGCCCACGGAGTAAATTTTGCCCCCTAGGGCGGGAGCGTCCTTGCCTTCCGTGCCAACGCGTAACCACACTTTTTGACCCTGAGCGACCTTATTGATGTCTTTTTCGAAAACCATTAGATCGGCATGGATATGATCAATATTGACGATTTCAAAGAGCTCTTTTTGGGCTTGTACATATTGGCCGGTTTTGATTTCGACTAATTGGATAAAACCATTGATGGGGCTTTTCACCGCTACCTTTTCGTAGATCTTGCCTTCTTGTAGAACCTTTAAATCCAAGCCTAATAATTTAACCTGGGCCTCCAAGCCGAGCACCTTGCTTTTTAAGGCAGCATAATCGGCTTGGGCCTTTTGATACTCCTTGCCCGAGTTTACCTTTTCCTTAAAAAGCTTCTCCTGACGTTCTATTTCGGCTTCCTGAAAACGGAGTTGATGCCAGCTTTGCAGGTAATCGGATTGCAATTGAATTAATGCGGGGTGACTGAGATAAGCCAATACCTGACCTTTCTTTACTTCATCGCCTTCAATTACTTCGATGCTGCTCACATTGGCACCAATAATGGAGGTTACCGCTGCCTGATTTTGAGGAGGCACTTCCAATTGGCCATTGGCTTCTACGTAGCTTTGGAGATTCTGTTTTTGCAGGCTGTCGATTTGGATGTTCAAGGCCCGAAATTGATTTTCATTTAAGCTTATTTCTTCGGCATGCCCTTCGCCGTGATCATGGTGATCGTGCTCTTCATGCGCTTCATCATGACTATGTGAATGGGAACTACTTTGCTGGCAGTTGGTGGCCAGAAGGCTAAACCAGACCAGGCTTACTATGCTGAGATATTTTTTCATGTTCAATATTTTATCGGCCCATTAAGTATTCCAGTTGGATCAGGGCTTGATTGTAATCATTTAGCGTTTGGAGAAAATTCATTTTTAAATCCAGGGCCTGCTTTAAGCTTTGGAAATATTCCAGGTAGCCAATGGCGCCATTGCGGTAACTTTTCTGGCCTTGCTCCAGAATTAAGTCCGCTTGAGGGATACCCTTTTGGCGGTAGTACTGCAGGCTGTTTTGGTACTTGCGAATACCTTCCATTTGCTGGGCATATTCACTTTGTATCCGGCTTTGGAAGTAGCGGTTTTCGCTTTGGGCGGATTCCGCTTTGAGTCGGGCTGCCTGGGCTGTACTGCGATAGGAACCGAAAAATAGAGGGATAGATAAACCCGCTTGAATGCCGGTGAAACGGTCGGTGCTACCAGCCATTACGCCACCCGAAGTGGGGGTGCCAATCATCGATTGGTTGAAATAACCAATGCTGAACTCCGGTAACCATTGGGCTTGGGCCAAGGACTGTTCCGCCTCGATTTGCGCTAATTTTTGATTATGAATCTGCACTTCAGGATTAGCCTTTAAGGCCTCCCCTTCTGGCTGGAGAATCAGTTCTCTTTCCTCCAAAGCGCTGGGAGCAAATTGGGTCTCAGGCCCATCATTGAGTAAAAAGCGCAGCTGGTTTTCAATTATGGCGATGTCGGCGCGTTGGTTTCGTAACTGATTTTGCACTTCCATTAATTGGGTTTCGGCACTGGCCTTTTCCAAATAGCGACTTTCGCCGGTTTGGTAGCGGAGCTCGGCCGCCTGGACCACTCTACTGTAAATTGAATCCTGATAAAGCAGCAGTTTTTCCTCTTCCTTCAAATAGCTGAGTTGGTACCAGCGGCTGCGGATTTCGGCTTTGAGCTGAATTTGATCTCGTAGCCAAGCTCTCTCAGTCAGGGCGCTTTCGGCCTTAGCCAGTTTATATTGCCGGGCATAAATAGTGGGAAAGGCAAATGTCTGATTGACGTTTAGAGCCAGGTCAGTTTCTACACTATTGTACTGGCCGTATTGCATAGCCAATTGGGTTTTTGGGATGCTAAAGGCCTTATGTTCTGCTTCTTCTTTTTCCGCTACTCTAAGCTCGGAGGCCTTCAATCCTTCATTGTTTTTTAGGGCAATCTTGATGGCTTCATCCAAACTTTGCACGGCAGTACTTTGCTGCGCCTTTAAGGCGGAAGGCCCTATTATTGAAATAAAGATTAAAAGCAGGGCTAGCTTTCCTTGGGGTATTTTAATTCGGTTCCGACTTTCGAACCATCGGTATAAGATGGGTAGGATAAAGAGACTCAAAAGGCTGGCCGAGATCATTCCACCAATAACCACGGTGGCCAAAGGTTGCTGTACTTCGGCCCCAGCCGAGCTAGAAATAGCCATCGGCAAGAATCCCAATACATCAGTTAAAGCGGTGAGCAAGATGGGACGAATGCGTCTTTTTGCTCCCAGGCGGATGCGATCTTCCAGGCCTAAATCACCTTCAGCCTTGAGCTCATTCCAGGCACTAATTAGTACCAAACCATTGAGTACGGCTACTCCAAAGAGCACGATAAATCCAACTCCGGCTGAGATGCTAAAGGGCATGCCTCTTAAAGCTAAAGAAAACACGCCACCAATGGCTGCCAAAGGAATAGCGATGAAAATCATAAGTGATTGTTTGAGGGATTTTAAGGCAAAGAAGATCAAAAGGAAGATGAGGACTAAGGCCAGAGGTACCACCACTTTTAAGCGTTGACTGGCCCGCTCCAGGTTTTCGAAGGCCCCGCCATAACGGAGGTAATAACCGGAGGGGAGCTCCAATTCGGCATCCAATTTCTCCTGTATTTCTTGCACCAAAGATTGGATATCGCGACCCCGAACATTAATTCCTACATAGGTTCTGCGCTGGGTGTTGTCTCTGCTAATTTGCATAGGTCCGCTTTGATAGCTGATATCGGCTATTTCCTTAATCGGAATTTGGGTACCTCCGCTCAAGGTGATGTAGAGGTTTTTCAAATCATCAATGCTTTCGCGATGTTGAGCATCCAGTCGAATCATCAGATCGAAGCGTCTTTCTCCTTCGAAGATGACCCCGGCCTTGGCTCCGGCAAATGCCGACTGGATCAATTGATTGAGCTCATCGATATGCAAGCCGTATTGAGCCAGCTTAGCGCGATGGTATTGAACGGTCATTTGAGGTAAACCCTTTGTAGCCTCTACTTTCATATCGGCTACTCCCGGCACGGTTGCGATGATTTGCCCCATTTCCTCCGCTTTTTGAGCCAGGATATCAAGATCCTCCCCGAAGAGCTTTACGGCAATGTCTTCGCGTACCCCGGTGAGTAATTCATTGAAGCGCATTTCGATAGGCTGGGTAAATTCGAAATTAACACCGGTGATCTCGCTGAGCACGGCCTTCATCTTGGCAATGAGCTCCCCTTTGCTATTCGCCGAAACCCATTCGGATTTTGGCTTGAGCAATACAAAGCAATCGCCTACATCCATAGGCATAGGATCGGTAGGAACATCGGCTACTCCAAAGCGTGACATCACATGCTCAACTTCCGGGAAATTGTTGAGCAATAGTGTTTCAATTTTAGTGGAGGTGGCGATGGATTCCTGCAGGGAACTGCCCGGTTTTAAGATGGCGTGAAAGGCGATATCTCCTTCATCCAATTGGGGGATGAATTCGCCACCCATGCGACTAAAACTGAAAATGGCCAGGCCTAATAAGACGATGGCGCTAATCAATATCGCTTTACCGCTTTTTAAAGCACGGGCCAGCGCTGATTCATAGAGGGCTTCCAGTTTTAGAATTAGTCGATCTCCGAAATTGGGGGCTTCTGATTTAGGACGACGTAGCAGCCAAGCCGACATCATCGGAACATAAGTTAGGCAGAGAATCATGACCCCAATCATGGCAAAGATGAAGGTGAGAGCCATGGGTTGAAACATCTTGCCTTCTACTCCTTGCAGTGCTAAAATGGGAATGAAAACAATTAGGATGATTAGCTGTCCAAAGAAGGCAGAATTCATCATTTTGCCCGAGGCGCTAATGGCTACTTCATCTCTTTCTTCAGGGCTTAATTTCCCCTTCAGTAATTTGTCGTGGAGGAGGAAAACCGTGCCCTCTACGATGATTACCGCTCCATCAACAATGATCCCAAAGTCGATGGCTCCCAGGCTCATTAAATTGGCCCAAACACCGAAGATGTTCATCATTACAAAGGCGAAGAGCAGGGATAGGGGAATGGTGGAGGCGACGATCAAACCACCGCGGAAATTCCCGAGCAATAGCACTAATACAAAGATGACAATTAAGGCCCCTTCCATCAGGTTCCGGCTAATGGTTCCGGTGGTTTGGGCAATGAGGCTGCTGCGATCGAGGAAGGGTTCAATACGTAGACCTTCAGGCAAGGATTTTTGGATTTGCTCCACTCTGTCTTTTACCGCTTGAATTACCTTATTGGAATTGGCGCCTTTGAGCATCAGGATCATGCCGCCTACGGCTTCACCCTGACCATCTTTGGTAAAGGCACCGTAGCGCACCGCTTGCCCGTAGCGCACTTCGGCGACATCTTTAATGCGGATAGGGATGCCGCCCTTATTCTCGACCAGAATATTTTCCAGGTCCTCCAGGCTGCGGGCCAAGCCTTCGCCCCGAATAAAATTGGCCTTGTGATTTTTCTCGATATAAGCTCCGCCGGTATTGGTGTTATTCCTTTGCAAAGCCGAGTAGAGCTCTGCAATGCTGAGGCCCATCGCTCGGAGTTCATCCGGGTCAACCGCAATTTCGTATTGCTTTATTTGACCGCCGAAGGCATTCACTTCTACCACACCTGGTACCATGGCCATTTGCCGTCGGATAATCCAATCTTGAATGCTGCGTAAATCCATGCTGCTGTATTGATCGCGATGAGTGGAATCTACTTCCAGGATGTATTGGTAGATTTCGCCCAAGCCGGTGGAGATCGGTCCCATCGTGGGTTTCCCGAAGCCAGTTGGAATTTCTTCGGCTACCTCATTTAGTTTTTCAGCTACCAATTGACGGGGGAGGTAAGTGTCCATCTCATCATTAAAAACGATGGTAACCAGGGACAGGCCGAAACGGGAAACGGAGCGTATTTCTTCCACGCCTGGCAAATTGGCCATGGCCAGTTCTACGGGATAGGTCACAAATTGCTCCATATCCTCGGTGGCCAAATTGGGTGATTGGGTAATCACTTGCACCTGATTATTAGTAATGTCGGGAACCGCATCTAGGGGAACCTGGCTCATGCTCCACAGGCCACCCAGCACTAGGGCAATGCTCAGGAGGCCTATGATTAGCTTATTCTTTATCGAAAAGCGAATGATATTTTGAATCATAATTTCTTGTTAGATCCATAGAAAATTCCTCGACCGGAGCCGAAGATTCGATTGAATACTGATCCGGCTTAAAGCCTGGACACAAGGTTTAACAAGAAATATGCGGGGGTCCGCGGAGGGAATAATGAGGCCGCCTTTCGGTACTGGCTAGGATTTCATCTACATCGAAATATTCGAGTTCGGCTTCATCCAGATCGATGGAAAGAGAAGTCGGACTAAGGATCGCATCCCAAAGAATTAGAATAGGACTCTGAATTTGAAGGTCCTGATTTTGACTGACCAGATAGAGATCCGAAACGCAATGTTCTACCCGGTGATCGGTTTCAGCCAGCAGGCAAACAATCAGATCATAAACACTTTCGTCGCAATGATTATGGTGACTAAAATGCTCCTCTTCATTTTGGAGATTGGGCTCATGGTGCAGATGCTCATGCCCGGAATGATCAGTATCGGCTTCCATCGCCGCACTATGAGGAACCATAGCATGCGCCATACCCAGGCTGTAGCTGAGTAAAAGCAGAAATGATAGGAACCTTTTAAGTGGGGTCATGCGGCGAAGATATTGGTTTTTAGCGGGATAAGAATAGGCCTCGTGCCGGGTCTTTTAATTCTTAAGCAGTTTCAAAAACAGACTTTCACCATTGGCTTGGCTGAGCTTTAAAAGGTAGAGGCCAGCAGGGGCTTTGATTTCCAGATCCAATTCGGGTTCGGCATGGAGCTCGCCGTGGTCTACTAATTTACCGTTGGGTTCATAGAGGCTATAGGAAATGGCTTGCTGGAAGGCCCCCAGCTTAATTTTTACTTTGCCCTGGTTGGGGTTGGGGTAGATTTCCAAGCCCAGAGGTAGCGGATTATTCAGGCCAATTCCCTGGATGCTATAACAAGCTGAAGTGTCGCTACAAATGCCATTATCGAGAATTACGGCGTACTGTCCATCTACAACGGGGTTAAAAGTTTGCAAGGTATCACCTGTTAAAAGATTGTATCCATTGGCGCTGCATTCTAGCCATTGATAGCGGGCATTGCTGTCTTGAGCACTGAGGCTAAAGCCGGATTGGATTACAGTTGTATCCGGCAGATCAATATGTAAATCGATCATTACAATACTATCACAGTATCTTAAAGAAGGAAAGCTGTCGAGGTAAAAACCACTCTGAGTCCAAACTATGCTTCCACTCCCGGAAGTATAATCGGCACAAGTATAAATGCTGAAAGTGTCAATGGGCAAGCTTTCGCAGAAACGCAGATTATAGAGGTAAACATCTTCGTATTGAGCGTTTAAGTTTAGAGAATCCGGGCTGGGGTCGAAATCAAATCGGCCAAAGAAACTGCCAGCGACAAAGAGATTTTCACCTTGAAAGGCCATAACTGTTTTACGATCCGTTCCAGCGGTAGTGCCGACCCAAACTAAGCTGTCATTGGGCTCGTAAATCGCGATAAAGTCCTCTGTAGAAAAACCAGCGGTACTTAGGGTATAATTCCCCGAACCCAGGTTGAAGTCAATACTACCAATAAAATTCCCACTAAGATGCAGTCGGTCCATCTCATCGATAATGAGATTTTCGATGGACATATTACTAGTGCCTGTTAGTTGAATGGCCTTTTGGAAATTACCGGTTGAGTCTAGTTTAAGGCAGTAGCCGGATCGGAAATTATTGAAAGGCTGCAGCGTATAGGTACCGGCTCCGGGGTCCATATCTATAGTGCGGGGGAAATGTCCAACGGTAAATATTTGCCTGAGTCATTAGCCAGTATGGCATGGGCGGCATCATCACCAATACTGCCGAGATGCTGGCTCCAAATAAAATTACCACTACTGTTGTAGTTAACAATGAAGAAGTCGCGGCCCCCACTGGATTGATATTGAATAGGGTTTGCACTGCCCGGATTAAAGATGATGGAGTCGCTGAAATTCCCGCAGAAATAAATTTGATCATTATGTAGGGTCAGATCTTCTACGCCATTGTAACTATTGCCACCGGCATTTCGTACCCATCTGAAATCCCCGGTCGCATCCAGGCTGAGTAAAAAGAGATTCGTGTAATAGGTGGGGCCCATCCAGGGATCATTGAAGTAATTGTTAGTGAGGGTATGGAAAGAGGGGCCGGGGTCAAAATCGGTGCTGCCGCTGTAATGCCCTCCGATGTATAGGTTTCCTGTATTATCTATCGCTATGCTAAAGGCGCGAGCTTCTCCATTAATAGTCTTGGTCCACTGGTGGGTGCCGCTGGCATCGTACTTGTAAATCTTAGCCCCATTGTATTGCTGATAGCTGGTGAGGAATAGATTGCCATTGGTGTCCAGCGCCAGGCCACCGGGGTTTCCTTGTCCGGGTGAATTGACCCAAAGGAGTTGACCTCCGGCACTGTATTTGGCTAAAAAGAGTGCTCCTGAGTTTGCGCCAACCAAAGCGGGGACACTACTGTCAGGGTCAAACTGTGCCGTTCCGGTAAAATAGCCGTAGCAGTAAATATTGTTGGCAGAGTCAAGCTCAATGGCCGTGGCATAGTCGATATAGGTTCCGCCAAAATTATGGGCGAATTCCAGTTGGGGTTCCAGGATTTGACCTTGAAGCAGAACGGAGAAAAATAGCAGTACGACAGAGAGCGGAGCAGAGGGTTTGGACATCTTTGATTGTTTATTGGTGGCAGGAAGATAGGGAAAAGGGCTTGAATGCTGTCTTGTAAGCTAAATTAGAAAGCAGGTGGAGCTGTGGTTCAATTGGAGCAGGATGCCGCGGCGTACTATATTATAAGGACTTGGAAATGGGAATCGATTAGTCTATTTAAGGGAATGCCCATGACTAAATATCCTAAAACAAAAAAAGCTCCCTCCTTGCGGAGAGAGCTTCAGTGCCCGGAGCCGGAGTCGAACCGGCACGGGTGTTACCCCATTGGTGTTTGAGACC
>DLRW01000019.1:76096-124822 GCA_002501205.1 Flavobacteriales bacterium UBA7878 | reverse complement strand
GCGTCTACCAATTCCGCCATCCGGGCTTTTCCGATTTAGCGGGCGGCAAATATAAAAACTATTTTAATTGGGTAGGCTTTTTAAATCAGCTCTTTTTCATTGTAGCGATTTACCCCCAGGGCAATGATTTTCCGGATTTCTGCCTGCTGCTCCTCACTGAGCTTTTTTACATGGAAGCAGCTCTTGCCTTTCAGCATCTTTTGCAATCCTTCCGAAAGCTGAAAAAGCTCGGGATCGGTATAGATCGGGAAGAAGTAAAAGCGGATATCCTTGGGCTTAGCGGCAGTAGAGGCAAAATAGTATCCATCTACCTTTTGCTTGCCTTGCATGGTTTCTTTACAACCGCAAACTTCCAAACCGCCCGGGCCTTCTTTGCGCACCCTTAAAGGCGGACATTGCTCCTTAAGGCTTTGCGCCAGGAAGCTTTGGATTTCAGCTAAGTCAGAAAGTTCGCTCATTTCTAGTCGGTAAATCTGGGATCCGTTTCCATTTGGGTTCCGCAATTGCTGCAGGTACGTTTTTCTTCTGATCCGTAATATTCCTTGAAACGTGGCAGGAAGTCCTTTTCAATATTGTCGAGGTGGAAATAGGTCTCATGCAATTTGTGATTGCAATTATCACAGAACCACATTAATCCATCCTGATGCTTGCTTTCGCGCACCCGTTCTACTACCAATCCCACAGAACCTTCACTGCGCATGGGTGAATGTGGCACCTTAGGTGGAAGTAAGAACATGTCTCCCGGTCCTAAATGAATATCAACCGGCTTCCCTTCATCCTGAATGCGAACGGTGATATGGCCTTCTAATTGATAGAAGAGTTCCTCCGTTTCATTATAGTGATAATCTTTACGGGCATTCGGTCCGCCCACGATCATAACAATATAGTCTTCACCCGCTGGATAGAGGTTTTTATTGCCTACCGGAGGTTTTAAGAGATCCCGGTTTTCATCGATCCACTGCTGAAGATTAAAGGGTTTTGCTACCGCCATGCTTGTCTTGTCTTTGCGACGAAGATAAGAATTTGGCCTACTCTATGGTTAGTCGCTGGTAGTTGGTAGCTAGTAGTTTGTCGCTGGTGGCTTGTTCTAAGCCATGGTGAAAAGCATTTTCGCATTTTCGCTGAAAAGCTTCACAGCGATAGCTAAGAGGATCACCCCAAAAACTTTGCGGAGGATATTTAATCCGCCTTCCCCTAAAATGCGCTCCAACCAGGCAGCACTTTTAAGCACGGCATATACCAAAATGGAATTGAGGATAATGGCTACCACAATGTTTTCAGCGGCAAATTCAGCGCGAATAGATACAATGGTGGTCATTACTCCGGCTCCAGCGATCAGCGGGAAAGCCAGGGGAACGATGGATGCTGATTTGGGCTCCTCATCCTTAATAATGGTAATGCCCAGCACCATTTCCAGGGCCAGGATAAGCAGCACCAAGGCTCCTGCTACGGCAAAGGAGTTGATGTCTACCCCGAAGTATTTCAGGATTTGCTCACCAACAAAGAGGAAGAGGATCATAATTGCCGCTGCAACTATGCTCGCCTTCTCACTTTGAATATGCCCAACTTTTTTGCGGAGGGAAATAATGAGGGGGATGCTTCCCATCACGTCGATTACTGCGAACAAGATCAGGGTTGCCGATAAAATTTCCTTAAAGCTAAATGCCATGGCCTCTATTTTTTAAGGCCGCGAAATTAGTCTTTCCCTTTGGATTGGGGAACCCCCTCAACAAAAGCTTAATCAAGTAATGATTAACGCATAACTTGCACGTTTACAGCTGATGGGCCTTTGGGTCCCTTCATGGTCTCGAAGCTCACCAGGTTACCTTCTTTCACATCTTCCTTCAGTTGATTTACGTGCATGAATACACTTTGCCCGGTTTTCTTATCCTTGATAAAACCGTAACCTTTAGATTCATTGTAAAAGGTAACCGTTCCTTTGCGGAGGCCATCTTCTTCTTCATCTTCACGGGCCCCTTTAGGTACACCAATTTCAATGTTCTTGGCTTTTACTTTCTCCGCAGCCTCAGGGGGCGTGTCGTGAAAATTACCATAGACGTCCATATAGGTGATATTATCACCTTTTTCGCCTGCATTGGCTTTACGCTCTAAGCGTTTGCGTTCTTTCTCTTCTTTCTTTTTGGCGCGTTTCTTTTCGCGCTCTTTTTTTCCGAAGGTTTCTTGAGATCTTCCCAAATTGATATTTATTTATGATTCTATAAAAGTGTAAGCGATTCCGGTTTTTCCGGCTCGGCCGGTACGACCCACTCGGTGGATATAACTATCCATGCTGCGTGGGATTTGATAATTAATTACATGCGATACGTCATCCACATCAATACCACGAGCCGCCACATCAGTAGCAATTAAAACCTGCAGTTTTCCGGCTTTAAAGGAGTTTAAGGCCTTTTGACGGTAATTCTGGCTTTTATCACCATGAATTTCATCGGAACGAATGTCCGCCTGACGGAGTTTACGATTGATCTTGCTTACCCAGCGCTTGGTCTCGGCAAATATGATCACCTTATCGAAGCCAGGTCTTTGCAGCATCTCCTTCAAGACCTCTATTTTAACTTGCCCGTCTTTTAAATGTATTAACTCCTGCTGTACATGGTTGTTCGTTAAGTCACCGCTGCTAATCTGCAGGCGAATGGGGTCAACGAGAATTTCACTAATACGACGTTCTTGGGCACGATCTAAAGTAGCCGAGAATAACAAGTTCTGGCGCTCAATCGGCAAGAGGTCAATAATGCGGTTGAGGTCGCGTTCAAAGCCCATGTCCAAAAGGCGGTCGAACTCATCAATAACCAACATCTTAATGGAGCGTAAATGCAAGGCATTACGTTGGTGTAAATCTAAAAGTCGACCCGGAGTGGCTACGATCAAATCTTGATTACGCGCTGCTTTACGCAGGTCGGTATTCATATTGGTGCCGCCAATAAACACGGCACTGTATAATTTCAATCCTTTGCTTAAACTGCGGTATTCTTCTTCAATTTGTACGGCGAGTTCTCGAGTAGGGGCCAGAATTAAAGCTTGGTGTTTGCCTTGAATTTGTCTTTGCAATAATGGCAATAGGAAGGCAGCAGTTTTACCGCTTCCGGTTTTGGCAATGCCTAAGAGGTCTCGACCCGCTAATAGCGGTTCCAAACTTTTTTCCTGAATTTCAGTGGGCTTTTCATAGCCTTTAGCAGCCAGTAATTCCTTTAACTTAGGGTGTAGGGCACTGTCCTGATAATTGAAGCTGGCTTCGAAATGACGCTCCTCTCGGGGCTCGGCCTGGTTCAATAAATCCTGCGGCTTAATGCTACTGGGATTTTTAGGCTTGCCTTGCGGTCGACGTCTTCCTTTAGGTTTACCGGTATGTTGGAATTTGGGCTTACCCGCTCTGCGGGATGGAGCCGTTGTTTTTCTATTCATATATAAAAGACTAAAACCCTGTCTTTGCTTCGCAAGTTTTGCAATACGCGAAATGCCTCAGCGCTGCTGGCTGAAGGAATTTATTCGGATATAGGGCTATGACAAGGTTGTTGATGTGCGACGTAATTTTAGAGTCAATTGTTTGTACGGGGCCAGGGGTTCCTAGCCTAATCACTTAAGAAAACAATTGCTTGTCGCTAAGAATTGAGCGGCAAAGATAGCTAATTATTAGTACTTTGTGTTATATGCGGCCCAGCTATCCTATCTTTCTGTGCGTTATTTCTGTAAATCATTACCCTATGAAGCAATTTCTACTCGCTGCTTTAGTCTTTTTCTCAGGCCTGTCTCAGGCTCAATATCTCAAGTTTTCGGACGATAGTAATGAATGGTATGTAAACCATTATCCTACTTTCGGTATAGATGGCACCGAAGCTTATGTTAGTCAATTGGATACCATTATCGGATCAGAAAGGCATTCGCGCTTTATACGTATAGATTTGAATGGTCAGCCTCAAGACACTTTGGCTTGGTTACTGGAAGATACGGTGGCGCAAACTTTAAGTTTCGATTTCCCCGGGGGTGGTCCATCTGATTATACTATTGACTTTACCTGGCAACAAGGCGATACTTTTTCGATATCCAGTCTGGTGGGTGGCATGCAGCAGTTAAAGGTTGATACGGTTTACCAGGCACAGTATTATAGTAATGGCCCCCTTCGTAAAACTTTAAGGATAAGCCCTGCAGATCCTACTTGTACCTGGACTACCGAAGTGGTAGAGGGTTTAGGGCCTATGACTTCACCCATTTGGGCCTTTGAAGATTGCCAAATCGTACGTGAGGTGAACTTTGTGTTACGCTGCAAATTAGAGCAGGGCCAAAGGGTATATGGTGCCCCGGGAGAGTGTTATATTTTAGCTGAATCTGAAATCGAGATCCCATCTTTAAGTCTCTACCCAAATCCGGCGCAGGATTACTTGCATATTGAAGGTCTGAATAAGCCTCGAGATTATACATTATATAATAGCCAGGGAGCTTTGCTTTTAAAGGGGCGGCTTTCGCCGAATGCGCCTTTAACTATTAGTGCACTCGCTAGGGGAGTATATACCTTATCTATAAGAGGTGTGGAAGAGCGATTGTCTTTTTACAAGCAATAATGATGAGGAGAGCCGTACTTTTGCCCCATGATTTCACTTGGTAATACCCTGCTCTCCGAAGAATTGTTTTCGGAACAATTTGTTTGTGATTTGCAAAAATGCAAAGGTGCCTGCTGCGTAGAAGGAGACGCTGGTGCACCTTTGGAGCCTGCGGAGGTGGATATCCTCAAAAAGGAGTATTCCAATTTCGAAAACTATCTACGCCCTGAAGGGCGGGCCGCAGTAGAGGAGCAAGGTACTCATGTGATCGACCCCATGGACGACGAACCCGTTACTCCCTTGGTAAATGGTGCCGAATGTGCTTATGTGGTTTTTGATGAGAAAGGAACCACACTCTGTGGAATTGAAAAAGCTTGGCGCGATGGAAAGACTTCTTTCCGCAAACCAGTCTCTTGTCATTTATATCCCATCCGAATTCAGCGTTACAAATCTTTCGATGCGGTGAATTACCATCAATGGCAAATTTGTGCTCCGGCATGCGATTTAGGTAAAGAGTTGAAAGTGCCTGTGTTCCGCTTCGCAAAGGACTCTTTAATCCGTAAATACGGGGAAAAATGGTATCAGGAGCTGGAAATTTTAGCGAAGGAGTGGGAACGGCGCTAAGGCCTTGAAGCCCAGTAGTTAGGTTGTAACTATCTAATAATCAAAATCATGCGATCTTATTTCTAAGAATCCGCCTTCAGATTGTTATGCAGTTGTTAACAATTAGTGTGGATTATTTTTGGGAAAATCGCAGAAAATGGAGTTGGAAATTTTTTAACTCCCGCCAATCCTGCCTTTGCGGATTTTGCGCTCTTAACCTTGTGTTAATAAATGCGGCTAAATGTGAAAAAGTAGCCGTTGTGATCCCTTGACCCATTAGCCATATTTGTATAGCAAGCTATTCTACCTAAAGAGTTTGTGATCTCTACTCACCGTTCGAATTTGTTGAAATTCAAGGAGATAACATTTTTTCTCTAGGCCTTATAGCCCTTGAAACAGGCATTTAACACAGAAAACAGCGAATACATGTCGGCATTGGAACCCATTTTAGCAGAAAATAAAAACCGCTTCGTATTATTCCCCATCGAGCATCATGATATCTGGGAATGGTATAAGAAGCAAGAGGCGAGTTTCTGGACTGCGGAAGAAATCGATCTACAACAAGATGTAACCGATTGGGCTACCAAACTCAATGATGATGAGCGTTATTTCATTAAACATATCCTGGCCTTCTTTGCTGCCTCCGACGGTATAGTAAATGAAAATCTGGCTGAGAACTTTGTGAATGAAGTTCAATACACCGAAGCGAAGTTCTTCTACGGTTTCCAAATTATGATGGAGAACATCCACAGCGAAACCTACAGCTTATTAATTGACACCTATATAAAGGATAAAGAAGATCGCAATCGCTTATTCCGTGCCATTGAAAACTTCGACGCCATTAAGCGTAAAGCGGATTGGGCTTTGAAATGGATTGAGAGCGACTCTTTTGCAGAACGCCTTATTGCCTTTGCCGCCGTAGAAGGTATTTTCTTCTCTGGTGCATTCTGCTCCATTTTCTGGTTAAAGAAACGCGGCTTGATGCCGGGCTTAACCTTCTCGAATGAGCTTATTTCTCGGGATGAGGGTATGCATTGTGATTTCGCCGTGCATCTGCATAATAATCACTTGGTCAATAAAGTGCCCGAAGAGCGCATCAAGGAAATCATTGTTAATGCATTGGATATTGAGCGCGAATTCATCACCGAGTCTTTACCGGTTAACCTGATCGGTATGAACTCCAAATTGATGACGCAATACCTCGAGTTTGTAGCCGATCGTCTTTTAGTGGAGCTAAACTGCGAAAAGGTGTACAATGTAGAGAACCCCTTCGATTTTATGGAGATGATCAGCCTGCAAGGGAAAACCAATTTCTTCGAAAAGCGTGTAGCCGAGTATCAGAAAAGTGGCGTAGTGCAGGGAAGCCAGTCGAATGCAATTTCTTTCGACGCAGATTTTTAATAAGACCGATAAACACCTAATGATATCGCTTCGGGAAAAGAAGCAACCACCAAAATTCAGAATATGTACGTACTAAAAAGAGATGGCCGCAAAGAGGCTGTGAAGTTTGATAAAATCACAGCCAGGATACAGAAATTATGCTACGGTTTAAGTGAGTTGGTAGATCCAACCAGCGTAGCCATGAAAGTGATTGAAGGAATCTACGAAGGAGTAACCACCTCCGAACTGGATAGCCTTGCGGCTGAGGTAGCAGCGAGTATGACCACTCGTCACCCTGATTATGCACAGTTAGCAGCGCGCATCGCGGTAAGCAATTTGCATAAAAACACCACCAAGTCTTTCAGTGAAACTATGCGTGATCTGTACGACTATGTGAATCCTAAAACCGGAAAGCACGCACCTCTTATCTCTAAGGAAGTAATTGAGATTATTGAGAAGAATGCAGAAATGCTCGATTCTACTTTAATCTACGATCGCGACTTTGGTTACGATTATTTCGGTTTTAAAACTCTGGAGCGTTCCTACCTGCTCCGCATGAGTGGTAAAATTGCCGAGCGTCCTCAGCATATGTTAATGCGGGTGGCTATCGGTATCCACTACGAAGATCTGGATGCAGCCATCGAGACTTATGATCTGATGAGTAAGAAATACTTTACTCACGCTACGCCAACTCTTTTCAATAGTGGTACGCCTAAACCTCAAATGAGTAGCTGTTTCTTACTGTCCATGAAAGACGACAGTATTGATGGCATCTACGATTCATTGAAGCAATCAGCGCGCATTAGCCAAAGTGCAGGTGGTATTGGCTTAAGCATTCACAATGTACGTGCAACCGGTTCTTATATCCGCGGAACGAACGGTACTTCTAATGGTATCGTGCCTATGCTGCGTGTGTTTAATGACACTGCTCGTTATGTAGATCAAGGTGGTGGTAAGCGTAAAGGATCCTTCGCAATTTATGTGGAGCCCTGGCATGCGGACATCTTCGATTTCCTCGATTTGAAGAAGAACCACGGTAAAGAAGAATTGCGTGCCCGTGATTTATTCTACGCTCTGTGGATTCCAGACTTATTCATGGAAAGAGTAAAAGCGGATGCCGAATGGACTTTGATGTGTCCTAACGAGTGTCCAGGCTTGTTCGACGTGCACAGCGATGAGTTCAATAAGAAATATTTAGAGTACGAAAAGGCTGGTAAAGGTCGTCGTACCATTAAGGCCCGTGAATTGTGGGGTAAGATTCTGGAATCTCAAATTGAGACCGGAACCCCTTATATGCTTTATAAAGATGCGGCCAACTCTAAGAGTAATCAGCAGAACCTGGGAACTATTCGTTCTTCAAACCTTTGTACTGAGATTATCGAGTACACCAGTGAGGATGAGGTAGCGGTATGTAACCTGGCTTCTTTGGCTCTGCCCATGTTTGTGGATGGCGATAAATTCGATCACCAAAAGTTATATGAGGTAACCTATAAGGTAACCAAGAACTTGAACCGTATTATCGACCGTAACTACTATCCGGTGCCAGAGGCACGCAATTCAAACATGCGTCACCGTCCGGTAGGCTTAGGGGTACAAGGTTTGGCCGATACCTTCATTAAACTGCGTTTACCCTTTACCTCTGAGGAGGCGAAGAGCTTAAATAAGGACATCTTCGAAACCATTTACTTCGCTTCACTAGTTGCAAGTAAGGATGAGGCCATTAAAGATGGTGCCTACGAAAGCTACGAAGGTTCACCTATCAGCCAGGGTAAATTCCAGTTTAACCTTTGGGGTGTGGAAGAGCAGAACTTGAGCGGTCGTTGGGATTGGTCAGAACTTCGTAAAGAGATCAAGAGCCACGGTGTGCGCAACAGCTTATTGTTAGCGCCTATGCCAACTGCATCTACCAGCCAAATTTTAGGAAATAATGAGTGCTTTGAGCCTTATACTTCCAATATCTATACTCGTCGGGTATTAAGTGGTGAGTTTATCGTAGTAAACAAACACTTGTTACTGGATTTAGTGAACTTGGGCTTGTGGAATGAAGAGTTGAAAAACGAGATTATCCGTAATAATGGATCTATCCAGGATATCGACGTGATTCCTCAAAACATTAAAGAACTCTACAAAACCGTTTGGGAGCTTAGTATGCGTGATATTATCGATATGAGTGCCGAGCGTGGTTACTTTATTGATCAGTCTCAGTCTTTGAACTTATTCATGGAAGGAGCCAATATCGCTAAGCTTACTTCTATGCACTTCTATGCATGGGAGAAAGGCCTCAAGACTGGAATGTATTACTTACGTACCAAAGCCGCTTCAGACGCCATTAAATTCACTGTACAAAAGCAAACTAAATCAGAGGTTGAGCCTGTGGTAAACAGCAAGCAAACTGAGAAGATTGCCAGCGGTGATAAAATGAAAGAGATGAAGACCAATATGGAGAAAGCAGCTGCCGTAGGTGAAATCCGTGCTTCAGAACTCGCCAAAGCGATTAAAGAGCAAAGTGAAATGACCCCGGAAGAACAGTTAAGCTGCAGTCTCGACAATCCAGATGATTGTATTGCCTGTGGATCTTAGTTCCTTTCTTTAGATATAGTGGAAAAGTCGGTACTTTGTGCCGACTTTTTTTATGTTTCGTATACTACTATTTATAGCATTAAGCATTTCGCTGCAAGCGCAGGAAATGACGGGAGAGCAAGCCATTAGCAAGGTGTTTAAAGTGCTAAACGGCGAAGAGGTGAAAATCCCTGAACTAGGCAAGCGAGAGGCACTCTTGCAAAGTGGTGCCTGGGAGGCATTGGCTTATTTAGATGTTCGTTTGACATTTCAAGCTAGCGAAGAGGACCTCCAAGAAGCAGTGCCCGATTATTATCGCTTTAAGGCGGAGGATTTAATATTTAAGCTGATCAATCCGGAAGATCATAATCAATATGGTTATGAGGGCAAGTTAAAATACCGCTGGGAGAAGGATACTTTGGTCGTTCTTTCGGCTGATGGCAGAGAAGTCAAAGATCGCTGGCAATTATTGTATTTGGATGAGAATTACCTGGCATTAAAAATGGATGCTTTAAGGGTATTTTTTGCTCATACGGCAAGCCAGGAAAGCTAAATTGAAAAATTAGATAAAAGGCAAAAATGACGGCAGAAAGACAGAATTTAGAGATTGCCAAGCTGCAGAAAGAAGTGGAAACCTACCTGAGTTTAGGTAGTACTCAAATGATATTCGATTATCGTGAAACAGGTCAGGGAATCCGTTTGGATGTGATTACCGTGAACCCTCGTCATAATCAATCTTTTCTTTTTCATCATAGCATAGGCTATGATCGTATCGATGCGCTAAAACAGATTCACACTTATGTGAAGGATCATTATGAGCGTCAGAATTCCTACACCGTACAATGGAGTGCTAAGGGTGATAATGAGTTGCACACTTCTTATTTTCGAGCCAAGGATATTCCCGAAGCCTTAGATAAGTTAAACTTTGGTAGAGACCCCAATAGTTTAACCATCTTCAGCGTTGTATTAAACCCCATTAGCTAAGCCCTGAAATTTTGTAACTTCGACGGATACAGGGTTAAAAATTTAGGGAGATTATGGAAAAACAACGACGAAGTGACGTACGGCAAAGGGCTAAACAAATCAGAAAAGCCCAGAAAGCAAATCTGAGTACCAAGGATTATTTGCAGCGGGCCTTGGTTGTGCTCATTATCTTAATCATTCTTGCTGCGGCACTATTTATTTACGAGAACTTAACCTAGGCCCAGCAGTATTAAATAGCTGTTAGTGCCCTTTTAAGAAATGTAGATTTTACAATTTCCCTTTGGATTTAGCTGATTTTTAGTATATTCGAGTACTAACTAAACAGGGAAAGCTATGGAAGAAGTTACTAGAAAACGTTCTGACATGGCTCAACGAGTGGGAATTGTATTAATCATTGTGGCCATTGTTGCCGTAGCACTTTCGATCACATAAAAGGATTGGTCATTTCTATTTTGCTCTTGAGCTGATCGATTCGGGTTTTAATCCGAATGAAAAATTTATTCCTCTCTTTTTCAGAAATATTGCTGATTAGAGAGGATTTTTCTTTTTGACCATTCAGGTATTGGGACATGCTCTCCGTAAGCAAAGGGTCATTAGTGTTTAAGTAATTGAGACCCGCGTAAGGAACGAAATAGAGTTTCTTGTTCTGATCCAATTCAGCCAGAATGTGATTGTCCATGATTAAGATCTCATGGTAATACATCTTGTATTCGGCAGCACTAAATTCTTCCGCATTATTGTGATGGGCTTTTTTACCACGCAAGGCTTGGCGATAAATCAACTTCATCATATCCTGGTATTCGTCACAAATAGCGATGGCCTCTTCCTTGGAGTTTAAAAGACCGGCTTCGTAATAGTATTCCAATTGATTGAGCAGGCTTAGAATGGTAGTGTCATTCCAAATCTCTACACTATTGATTTTGGAATAGGCTTCCCAAAGGTCTTCCCCTAACTTAAGCAGATCCTTAGGGATCATATTAACCTCGTATTGGAAACTATCCAGTCGATCTACTCCATAAATAGACTTCAGCCAAACAAACATTTTGAAGGCACTTAAACGAGGATATCGGAATTGATAGTAGATTGGGATGTCCTTGGCCTGATATATTAATTGATGTGACTTATAGTTCTTAATGCTGTGTAATTGAACCAGGCTATTTTGGAGATAAGTTCGAAAATCATCCAAGCTGCGAATAAAAGAACCCTTTTGGAAAACTACTGATTGGTCGCTTTGTCCAATTAAATGGTTTAAAGGAATGCTGAAGTGTCTGGCGATGACCACGGTGTCATTCAGACTTAAGTCTGTAGTACCACGTATGCGGCGATAGGCCGAGTCACGACTGCAGTGCAGTAGGTCGGTAATTACATCAACCAGGATTTCATGATCGCTTACGCGCTCACGAACCATATTAAAAAATAGACGCTGGAAATTGTTTGGGTTCTTCATACTCTGCAGCGGTAAAATTATTATAAATCCTTGTTTCTGCGGAATTAAGAAGTATTCATATATGACAAAGCTGTATTAATTCGCGACAAAGTGGGGCTTAAATCCTAAAATATGCAGTTCCTGCGTTGTGGATGAAATCGCAGTTGCAGTTTTTGCCAAAGCCCTTTGTCGATATGGAGTATAATTGATACGGATATAGGTAGACAGATAATTGCTTACCTTAGGACAGGGTGGGAGCTAATTAAATTAGTGAAGATGGCGGAACAGAAAACCTACAAAAGCTTAAAGGAGTTTTACCCTTTTTACCTTTCAGAACATCAGGATAGCACCTGTAGAATATTGCATTTCATTGGCACTGGATTGGTCCTAATTAGCTTTTTGACCTTTTTAGTGACCTTCAATTTCTGGTTTTTAGGCATTATTCCCTTTTTGGGATATGGTTTCGCCTGGGTCGGTCATTTCTTTTTTGAACAGAACAAACCGGCAACTTTCCAGTACCCAGCCTACAGTTTAGCCTGTGATTTCATAATGTTTTGGGATTTACTCCGTGGAAAAGAATCCTTTCATCCCTAAGGATAATCCCTAATAGAGACAAAATCTAAAAATATTCCCAATATGGGAAATCAACGAAATTACTATTGTTCTTAATACGCTGTAAATCAGAAAAGTAGTAATTTGGCACCTTCTCTGTTATTAAATGGCACGTCTAAAAACCCCTAATGATGAAATTAGTAGCCAAATCTTCTTTACTAATCGCATTTGCTCTCTTCTTCACCTCATGTGAAAAAGATCAAAATACGGATTCAAGTCCTAAAGCTGTGGGTCAAAGCAGCTCAACTATGGATTTGAAAATCCCCAATGGATTTAATTTTGAAACTACTGAGAGTATTAGCTTGGATCTCAATATTGACCAGGCACCCTTAAATGCTCGTTACCTTCTTAAGGTGTATACCGAAAACCCATCGGTAGTAGCTTCTCCAATCTATCAGGCTTTTATGTCTAATGGCGCTAGTTTAAATACTGGCCTAACTATTCCTGCCGGATTACAGCAATTGTATTTGGTAATGCAAGCTCCGGATGGATCTAGTTTCTTAACCATTGTTCCTAAGTCTGAAACTATCAGCCATACTTTTTATCGTTCCAAGAACAAGGCTCAGGTAGAAAGTTTTGGTAGCCCTGATTGCGTGAGTGGTTGTGATCATTCTCAAACTCATTCTAATTGGTGGGAAGCCAATATTGAGGATGATGTTTACTGTGTAACCGGTAGCTATAATGGAAGCGGCGGCATCACAGTTAAAAATGGTGCTATCCTTCGCCTTTGTGGCAGCGGTTCAATTCCAAATATTACCTTGAATAAAGGTCAAATTCAAATTGTTGCCGGGGCTAATGTAACTGTGAACAATTTTAATATTAACTCAAGTGGCGATAATGAATTGGTGGTTTATCAGGGAGCTACCCTAACCATTACCAATTGGTTTTCTCCCAATGCTGATGTAGTGAATTACGGAACCATGAATGTTGCAGCCCTGAATCTAAACTCGGGTGCAGATCTTGAAAACCATGGTGACTTTACCGTTACAACTACTAACTACTGCTCATTTAATGGTGATGTAGATAATTATGGAACTTTAATCGTATCCGGTAATGCTTCTATAAATAGTGGTTCTGAGTTTAAAAACTACTGTGGTTTATACTTTAATGGAGACTTGCAGCATAATGGTGAAATCAAATGCTACTCATATACCAAAGTAGGTGGGAAGTGGACTATTAATGGTGGCGCCAAACACGAAATGAAAAACGGCGCCATGGCTGTTTGTGAAGATTTAATGCTGAATGGTAAAATTGAAGGAAAGGGAAGTACCTCTCTATTCAAAGTGAACGATCGTTCGGATGCCAACTGGGGAGCTGAGATTAAAAAGAATATTCAGTTTTGTGATGTGAACGGCATTGAAAACGTAGCGGCTCGTAACTTTAAAGATGGGGCGGTAGAAGGTTGTAGCTTGGTAATTCCTAGTGGTTCTTGCAACCCTGAAGGTAATGGTCAGCCTCAGATTGCTGATGCCGATAATGATGGTGTAGCTGATGAATTGGATGCCTATCCAAACGATGCCAGCCGCGCAGCCAACTCTTACTTCCCAGGTGAGAATAGCTATGGAACTGTGGCCTATGAAGATTTATGGCCTGCATTCGGAGACTATGACTTTAATGACTTGGTAGTGGATTACCGTTATCAGCAAGTTTTGAATGCGAATAATGAAGTGGTTGATTTGAAAGCTCGCTTTGTGTCTCGCGCCATGGGTGGTTCTTTGGATAATGGCTTCGGTATCGCTTTAGATGTTGCTCCAAGTGCAATTAGTTCTGTAAGTGGTACTCGGTACTTTAACAATGTGGTTTCTACCAATGCCAATGGAACGGAAAGTGGTCAGTCTAATGCGGTAATCATTGTATATGATGATGCTTCTCAAGTACTTGTAAATACTACTGGTCAGGCTTTTGTGAACACAGTAAGTGGAAACCCAACCGTAGCACCTGATACTACTGATATTACCATCAACTTTAGCAGTGCTCAAACTGCTGCTTCTTTAGGAACGGCTCCTTACAATCCTTTCATCTTTGTAAACCAAACTCGTGGTCGTGAGGTTCACCTTGCCGGTGAAGCACCAACTGACTTAGCAGATGCCAGTTTATTTGGAACTCTTGATGATGATACCGATCCTAATAGTGCAGATGATACCTATAAGAGTGCTAACAACTTGCCATGGGCAATCCACGTAGTAGGTGGTTTTAACTACCCTGAAGAGCGAGTGGATATTTCGCAAGCGTATAATTACTTCAGTGTTTGGGCACAATCAGGCGGTGTATCCTATACTACCTGGTATGATGATCAACCTGGATATTTAAATATTTCTGATCTGTATCAATAGATTCAGACAGACATTGGATTCAAACAAAAAGCCCCGCTGGAAACAGCGGGGCTTTTTCGTGCTTGATAAAAGCAAAACTTATTTAAAAGCAGAGATCCCGGTTACATCCATTCCGGTAATTAAGAGGTGGATGTCGTGGGTTCCTTCGTAGGTAACTACCGATTCGAGGTTCATCATATGGCGCATGATGCTGTAATCGCCGGTAATTCCCATGCCGCCTAACATCTGGCGCGCTTCACGGGCAATCTTTAAAGCGATTTCCACGCTGTTACGCTTGGCCATGCTGATTTGCGCGCTAGTGGCTTTGCCTTCGTTTTTAAGGGTTCCTAATCGCCAAACCATTAATTGGGCCTTGGTGATTTCGGTAATCATCTCTGCCAATTTCTTTTGTTGCAATTGGAAGCCTGCGATGGGGCGATCAAATTGAATTCGCTCTTTAGCATAACGCAAGGCTGTATCATAACAATCCATGGCGGCACCTAAAGCTCCCCAGGCAATACCGTAGCGAGCGCTATCTAAGCAGCTCAAAGGAGCGCCTAAGCCACTGCGGCCGGGTAAAATATTTTTTTTGGGAACCTTAACATTATCGAATACCAGTTCGCCGGTGGCGCTGGCGCGTAAACTCCATTTATTATGAGTTTCGGGAGTAGTAAAACCTTCCATTCCGCGCTCCACGATTAAACCGTGAATGCGACCTTCTTCATTTTTGGCCCATACCACCGCTACATCAGCATAGGGTGCATTTGAAATCCACATTTTGGCCCCATTCAATAAGTAGTGATCACCCATGTCCTTAAAATTGGTGATCATGCCACTAGGGTTGGATCCAAAGTTGGGTTCGGTTAATCCGAAAGAACCTAAGAACTCACCGCTGGCCAATTTGGGAAGAAACTTGCGTTTTTGCTCCTCACTGCCATAGGCGTAAATTGGGAACATCACCAGGGAAGATTGTACCGAGCAAGTGGAGCGAACTCCAGAATCGCCACGCTCAATTTCCTGCATCATTAAACCGTAAGAAATTTGATCTAAACCGGCACCACCATATTCCTCAGGAATATAGGGTCCAAAGGCGCCAATTTCGGCTAATCCTTTAATCAATTGCGTAGGGAATGCTGCTTTTTGAGCAAAGTCCTCGATAATAGGACTCACTTCTTTTTTTACCCAATCGCGGGTAGCAGCTCGTACTAATTTATGCTCTTCCGAAAGAAGATCATCTACGCCGTAGTAGTCAGGCGACTCGAATAAATCACTAGCCATGAAATCAATTTTGAGCAAAAATAGGTATCCCGCTAAGAGAAATAAGCATATTTTTAGAACAAAATCTCTATAGTATGAAGAAAAAATACGCAGTATTACTCACTTTAGGGCTAAGCGTTTTCGTTGCGCATCAAGCCTATACCAATGCGGGTGGGGCGCCATCCGGAAACAGCGGATCGCCAGCTAGTAACAATAATACCTGTGCCCGTGCCGGTTGCCATAGTGGTCCCGCTGCCGCAGGTCAAAGTATTAGTATTAGCACGGATATCCCCACCGCTGGATTTAAAGAAGACTCTGTTTATCAAATTAGCATTACCGCAGATAATAATGCAGCTAGCTCAGATCGAATGGGCTTTATGGCCAGTGTAGAATCAGCCTCAGGCCATGAAGGCAGCATTAGTATTACCGATGCCGCTCGTACCAAAAAAGCCGGAAGTTATATTACCCACACCAGCTCAGGAAATAGCGGTACTGCCGGAACCAATTCCTGGTCATTTGATTGGGATGCCGGTCAGGCTCCGGATCAAACTACTGTTTATGTTGCAGTTAATTTTACCAATTTTAATGGTAGTACTTCGGGCGACGTAATTCTTACTCAAACCTTGAGTTTGGATAAAAACCTGGGTATTGGACAAGAGGAATTGGCGGTTCAGAAATTGGCGGCCTATCCTAATCCTGCTCAGAATGAAATTACTCTGGCTTCCGGTCAAGCTTTGGAAGCACCCTTCACTGCTATTGCAGCAGATGGTAAAATGGTGGAGCTTCAGGCGGAAGCTGATAATAATCAGCATGTTCGCTTAGATTTAAGTGAGCTTCCTGCAGGTTTGTACATGATCCGCGATGCCCAGGGTCATCAGGTGCAAATCTCCAAGCTTTAAAAGTATCTTTGTCCCGTGGGGACAGCAATAAGTCACAGAGCCAGCGATTGGATCTTGATCATAAGTTTAGCGGCCGGAACCCTTGTGGTTCTGGCTCGCTATTTTAATGCTGTGCGGGTAAATCAATTATTGCGCTTTCCCTGGCAATCACAGGCTGACGAATTCAGCTTGCAGTTTAATACCGGAAAGGTGGGGCTCAATGCCGATCGCTTGCTGATCATCAGTGCCTGGATATTTTTCCCTCTATTAATTACCGCCCTGAAAATGAAGGGCGAAAGTGCGGCCATTCTGAATTACGATTGGGCGAGCTATTTCCGGATTTTATTGATCTCAGGCCTGTATCTGATATTAAAATTACTGGTCGCCAGTGCAGTGGGGTATGCTTTTGAAAGAGAGGAAGAGATATTGAAAGGGCAGAACCTGGCCCTGGCACATTTTACTTGGCTGGCATTGGTAGGTGGCGCCCTTGCCTTTGTGCTCTACTTTTTACCCCTGGGTTCCTGGCAGTTTTACCTTCTGGTTCTGCCCCTGGTCTTGGTTGGACTTATTTTCCTGATTCGCAGTGTACTTTATTGTCTACGCATAGGCTTTAATACAAGCTATATTATTTTATACCTTTGCGCGCTGGAAATAATACCCTTGTTTTTCCTGTATAGCTTAGTTTGAAAGTCATCTAAGCTCTTAATATTCAAGGGTTAATAAAATTAGCTGCGCTGTGAAGGTAAAATCCATTCTGGTATCGCAACCCGAGCCTCAAACCGAAAACTCACCTTATTTCGACTTGGCGAATAAGTACAAGTTAAAGGTTGACTTTATTCCTTTCATTCACGTGGCAGGAGTTGATGTAGCTGAAGTCCGAAAGCAGAAAATCAATTTGGCCAATCATACGGCGGTAATCCTTACCAGTCGTAATGCCGTGGATCATTTCTTCCGTATTGCCGAAGAGATGCGCTATACCGTGCCTAATGATTTGAAATACTTCTGTACCAGTGAAGCGATTGCTTACTATTTGCAGAAATACGTGGTTTACCGCAAGCGTAAGATTTACTTTGGTCAAAGTAAATTTCAAGATCTCGTGCCTTTATTCAAAAAGCACAAGAATGAGAAATACCTTTTGCCCACTTCCGATATTTTAAAACCACAGGTTCCAGATACCCTGGCTGAGTGCGGAGTAGATTATACTCGCGCCGTTCTTTACAATACCGTGAGCAGCGATTTGTCGCATTTAGCGGATGTGAAATACGATATCCTGGTATTCTTTAGTCCTTCCGGTATCAAGTCTCTTTTTGAGAACTTCCCGGATTTTGAGCAAGGTAATACCCGTATTGCTGGCTTCGGAAATACCACCCATAAAGCGATTGAAGAAGCTGGCTTAACGGTGAATATCAAGGCACCATCGCCTAAATTGCCATCCATGACCATGGCCATTGAGCATTACATCAAAGAGATGAACAAGAAATAAGGCATTTTTATACCTTCAAGGCCGTCTCGGAATACCCAGGCGGCCTTTTTTGTTTATGACCCAAAGCTTTCCCCAAAATGAACGGCTGAAAAGCCCGCAGCGCATTTCCGAAATCTATACTTCGGGGACTAAGCTGAAACATTCATTCTTTTTACTCTTCTATTTATCCGGGGAGGAGCAACACCGTATGGCCTTTGCAGTGCCGAAACGAAAAATCGCCTCTGCCGTAGGTCGAAATCGCATCAAGCGAAAGCTGAGAGAAATTTACCGCCTCCATAAAGAGGTCCTTCCCAAAGAGGCTCCACAGGATTTTGTTTTACTCTTCCTGGGAGCAGCGGATGCTGACTATCAAAAGTTGGAAAAAGCCTACCTTAAACTCTGGGAGAAATGGCACAATGCGCCTAAGGTGTAGCCGTTTTACCTAAATTAGCAATCTTAGATTTCCCACATGAAGAAATTGTACCGAAAGTCGGGTCGTTGGTTTGGGCTTTTGTTATTGCTGAGCTTCTCCTTCGCCTATCGGCCGGATTATTTTGAGATCAGTAAGCAGCTTGATATTTACACTAGTGTTTTTAAAGAGGTAAGTCTTTATTATGTGGATGATACCGATCCTGGAGAGCTTACCCAGAAAGCACTGAACTCCATGCTTTCGAGCCTGGATCCTTACACCAATTATATTCCTGAAGAAGCCGTAGAGGATTTTAAGATTCGTCAAACCGGTAATTATGGTGGCATTGGTGCTTCGGTGGGGAATTATGAGGGGCATATGTTGGTGACTACCATTTATCAAGGCTTTGGCGCGGATAAGGCGGGTCTTAAAGCCGGTGACATCATTCTGGAAGTAGACGGTGAAGATGTGGAAGATCGCAGTGAAGAAGCCTTGTCTGAAATGCTGAAAGGAGCTCCCGGTACCAAAACCAAGGTCTTAATTAAGAGAGGGGATAAAAATTTAAGCCTCGAAGTTGAACGTGAAGAAGTACATCTAAAAGCAGTTCCTTTTGCCGGTCGGGTAAAGGATGGCTATGCCTATATCTACCTAAATAGCTTTACTCAAAATTGCAGCGCTGAAGTTTTAAAGGCCTGGCAAGAGCTAAAGGCTCAAGGTCCTTTGAAAGGTCTCATTCTCGATTTGAGAAACAATCCTGGAGGTCTCTTGAATGAGGCTATTGCGCTTACCAATTTGTTCATCCCCAAGGATAAGCCGGTGGTTTTAACCAAAGGAAAATTGGAAGAATGGCAAAAGACTTATAAAACGCCTAAACAAGCTTTTGATAAAGATTTACCGGTGGCGGTTCTCATCAATTCCGGAAGTGCCTCCGCCTCTGAAATTGTAGCCGGAACTCTACAGGATTATGATCGCGGCATTATTGTAGGTCGTCGTTCTTTTGGAAAAGGCCTGGTGCAAGAATCACGGATGCTGCCTTATGGAGCACAGCTAAAGGTGACCATCGCCAAGTATTATACCCCCAGTGGTCGTTTAATTCAAGCGATTGATTATGCGGAGCGTGCTGAAGATGGTTCCGTAGTAAAGATTCCGGATTCCTTGCGAAGTGAGTTTAAAACAGAAAATGGACGGACCGTATTAGATGGAGGTGGGATTGACCCTGATATTGAAACTCCCAGCGAGGAAGCCAGTGATTTAATAGTGGCGCTGTTCCAACAGATGCATTTCTTTGATTTCGCAACAGATTACTATCGTAGTCATCCGGAAATTGCCCCCGCCTCTGACTTTAAAGCAGATGAGACCTTATTCCGCGAATTTGAAGCCTGGCTCAAAACCCGTGATTTCAAGTTTGAGACGCATACGGGAAGGATTTTAAAACGCTTACAAAAGGCCACAGAGCAAGATGGTTTTGATGCCGCATTGGCTTCGCAAATGCAGAGTTTGGAAAGCGCTTACGAAAAGGAAAAGGCGCTGGAACTAGAGCGAAATAAAACCGTGGTTTTGGAGCTTTTGCAAGAAGAGATAGTGGCACGTTATTATTATGACAGTGGTCGATTGGCCAATGCCTTGGGTCATGATAAAGACATTGCAACGGCCCTGGAGTACCTTGCTAATCCTGAAAAGTACCAAGCTATTTTAAAGCCTTAAAATGCCTCAGCTTTCCCGCTATTGGTCCTTTCTGTTTTTTGCCAGTTTAGGGTATTATACCCTGCTTTTGCCCTGGCAAGTGCAGTGGTTACCAGTAACTTTGGGAATTATGCTGAGCGGATTGTTCTGGCTCTTGAGTGCCGATTTCCGTTCTAAGCTTCAAAACCTATCTGGGAATAAATACGCCGCTTTTCTTTTTGCCAGTTTTCTGATTGTTGTTTTGGGTTCGATGCACTCAGTAGAACAAGAAGAAGCCTCCAAAGAAGTATTTTCAAAGCTGCCATTTTTAGTTTGGCCCTTGATGTTAGGGAGTGTAAAAGCCCTGGAGAAAAACCGTATGGAGCAGATTCTGCGCATTTTTGTCCTCTCCACTGCGGTATTGGTTTTGGTTTCTTTCGGATACGCCCTTTATCGCTATCAACAGTTTTCGGATCCGGTGGTCTTTTATTTCGCAGATTTACTGATCCTCACTAAGGTGCCACCGCATTATTTAGGCATGTATGTAACCTTTGCCTATGCGCTATTAATGTATAGGCTAATACGCGGAACCCCACTTCTGCCCAAAATTTGGCTCAATGCCTTAATCCTTTGTTTGTTTATACTGGCGATTATTTTTATTTGGGTTCGGATGCAGTATTTGCTCTTTATCCTGGTGAATGCTTTTTTAGTAGGACAGTACATCAAAGCCAAGAAAGGGAAGAAAGTAGCCTACGCCGCCTTTGCGATGTTTACCCTGTTTTTTAGTCTGCTGCTATTGGCTATTCCTGGCAGTAGAAGCCGCTTGCTCGACACTTACAATGAACTGCGCTCTTTTGAGCAAATGGTAGAAAACAAGCAAACTAATCCCCGCAAGTTCTTGTGGAGTGAAGGGGTAGAGGTTATTTCGGAACATTTCTGGATGGGCGTTGGAACCGGTTCGGAGAATACAGCCCTAAATGAAAAGCTAGAAAAAGTGGACGCCATTTTTTGGGATGGCAAGCATACCTATCAACTTTATGAAATGCGCTTCAATTATCACAATAGCTTTTTACAGGTCTTTGCTGCTAATGGAGTTTTTGCTTTTGCCCTTTTCTTGATTTTATTGTTCTACCCACTTTTTGACCTGCGCAAGCATCCCTATCGCACTGAGGTGCGTCTGTTTCTGGGGATTTGCATTCTGAGCTTTCTCACAGAGAGCATGCTTGAACGTCAAGCGGGTGTACTTTTCTTTAGTTTTTTCTATGCCCTTTTATTGGCTATGCCGCATGCCAAAAACCAGGAGTCCAAGCTTCGTAGGCCTGCTCTTGAGGCCGAGTCGGAGAAAGCCTGATTTTACTTCTACCTTTGTTGCAGCCTATACGCCATGACCAAAGCCTTTAGTGTAATTCTACCTTTCTACCGTGGAGATCAGCCGGAGCACCTAAATGCGGCGATCCAAAGCTTGGTGGATCAAAGTCTAAGGGCAGAGGAGATTGTCTTGATTCAGGATGGGCCGGTACCCGCCAAGCTCAGCGATTTGGTGGCTAAATGGCAGTCTGAATATCCGGAAATCAAAATTGTAGTCCTGGAGGAAAACCAGGGTTTATCTCAAGCCTTAAATGCCGGAATTAAAGCTGCCAGACATGAGTGGTTAGCGCGCATGGATGCAGATGATATTTGCCTGCCTGATCGCTTTGAAAAACAATGGGCTTTAATTGAAGAGCAACCCGAGCTGGCCATTTTGGGCTCTTGGATAGAGGAGTATGATGAGCAGATGGAAAAGCCCTTGTCTACTCGGCGATTGCCCGAAAAGCATACCGATATTATCAGCTATGCGCGTTGGCGTTGTCCCTTTAATCATATGACCGTGATGTACCGCAAGTCCGTGGTAATTGCTTTAGGGATGTACGCTGATTACGGAGCGGTAGGCGATGATTATGAACTTTGGGCACGCTTTCTAATGAAAGGCTATCGCTCGACAAATATTCAAGAGGTATTGGTGAAGGCTCGGACTGGTAATGCTATGTTTTCGAAGCGCCGCCGAGGTTGGAAATATCTGAAGCATGAATTGCAGGAAATCCGCGATCTCTATCGTTTGGGACTCTTAAAACCCTGGCATTTTGTTTTTCATGTTACATTGAAATCTGTGGTTCGTTTAGCGCCACCCTTTATGGTGAAGTGGATTTATAAAGGAATTCGCAAAACCAGCTAATGCAGCGCCTCGGTCGGAATATTGGATTTATGGGCCTGTCCCAAGCGGCTAATTACCTGCTGCCGCTGGTTACCCTGCCTTTTATTACCCGGATTGTTGGTCCTGATAATTATGGGCTGATTGAATTCGCTACCGTTACCGTTCTCTATTTTTCAGCGCTGGTTACCTATGGTTTTACCTTTACCGGTACCCGCAAGATTGCAGAATTAGGCGAATCCCATCACCGAATATCCAAGGTCTATTCTGTAGTGATGCAATCGAAATTATTGCTGCTACTGCTAAGTACCCTGCTCTTTGTCCTTCTGTTATTCCTGGTTCCGGAGTATTCTACCGAAAAGAAGCTGATGATCTTCGCCTTTCCCTTTGTGATAGGCTGGGGCCTTTATCCGGATTTTCTATTTCAAGGACGGCAGGACTTAGGCGTTATCGCTTTAGCCAATTTGGGAATTAAAACTGTGGGTGCCGTGCTTATATTAAGCCTTCTGCGTGAGCCGGAAGATTATCCCCTGGTGGTCGGAATTAATTCCTTAACCCAAATAGCGGCCGCTGGAATTACCCTTTGGTATGCCCATTATCGTTACAAATGGTTACGTTTTCAATGGCAGGCCTGGCGTATGGTAAAAGCCTATCTAAAAAGCGGTTTTTACATTTTTGCCTCGCACTTCTTTACCCGGGTTTACACCTTTGGCAGTATCCTCTTTTTAGGCTTTATCCTGGCCGAAAAGGAACTAGGACTTTTTGCCGCCGCTATGAAACTCATTACGGTAGGGCAAAGTTTCCTCTTTACTCCGGTTGGTAGTTCGCTTTATCCGCATTTGGCTCAAAAGCTTAAAGAAAACCCGGAAAGCTATTTTAAAGAAAGGCGACGATTTCTAGGCTATCTCTTAGGTTTAAGTGCCTTGCTATCTCTAGTGCTGATTATCGGTCAGGATTTTTGGGTTCAATTGTTATTTGGTTCGGCCTATCAAGAAGCCGCTCCGGCACTGGCCTTAATGGCTCCGGTGATGGTATTCACGGCTTTAAGTCATTTTGGGATGAAGCAAGGCTTAATGGTACTTAAAGCTGATGGCTGGAATTTCCGCATTGTGCTTATTACCGGATTGGCCTCCATCGCCTTCAATTATTTCTTCATCAAATGGATGGGGATGATTGGAGCCGCCTGGGCTAAATTGGCACTCGAAGCTTTACTGGCTATCCTAAGCCTTTACTATTTTCAAAAGGCAGTACAGCGTTTTAAGCGCTAAAATAGTCTCGCAGAAAAGCTGCCTCCCGTACACTTTCAAAGCCCCAATAGTCGGCGATAGCCACTCTTTGTTCCGCACTGATATCCATTCGCAGCTCGGAGAAGAGTTGTGAAAAATAGGCGCGTTCGGCAGCTACTCGCTCCTTTACAGACCCGGCCGAACCTCCCGCTTCAAAGCGTTTCAATTCTTTTAAACTGGAAGCTTTTTGATCGATTTGCTGTTGGTAGATATAATGGGGTTTGTTGAGGTATACACAAAAGCCGGTTTGGGTACCCGTACCATTACTCATGGTAAGGTCGGCCAATTCGATATGGCTTCGCTGTCGCGCGATGAAATGGCGATCGAAACGATGACCGGCTGTAACTAAATGAAATCCTTCGGCCCGGTATGCCGCAACTTTATCAGCATCTCGAGCATCTAAATAATAGAGGCAAATCAAAACCGAATCAAAATCCTTTGCGACCCGTTTTATTTCGCTTATCAGGTCCTGATCATTAAAACCGGCCTTTACATTTTTCATGCTGTGAAAAGGGTAAACTAAGAGCGTTTTCCCTAATCGGGCTTTCAGTTTTGCTTGTTCCTCTGCTTCTAAAAGGGAAGTAGCGTAATGGATATAAGGTCCAAGGGCCAGGCTTTCTTTCCCAGGGATTTTGGCAGCCAGAATTTCCCGACGTTGTTCACTGAGGGTAATGATCTTGGGGAAATGCCAATGAAATTGATCGGGATGCACAATTCCACCTAAGAAAAGGCCGTGCTCCATATAGGCCTTCAAGTCGCTTTTAATGCCCGCATATTTTTTGAGATAGGAAGCATAGCCATAAAGGTTATTGTCAATCACCCTTTCCTCCGGGCCAAAGGCAATGTCCTCCGATAGTTGCTCAATATCAAAAAGATCAATTTTTTTACGTCGCTCAATTTCGGCCTCAACGGCCTTGCCACGCTGCCAGCGGTAGGCATGAAACATGGTTTTTTCCAACAGGGGCTGGGAGGCAATAAAGCGTTTTAATTGGTCTTTGGCCGACAAAAGAAAATTTTGCTCGAAGATAATCCGGTTTTAGGAAACCAAAGGCTTTCGGGCTCCCCGTACCTTCTTTGTACCTTTGCCGCCAATATTTGGAGCCATGAGCCAGTTACGGCAACATTTAAAATATGGATTCGGTCAAAAATGGCGGGCCTTTCGTCAAAAGCGCCGACTCTCGCATTTAGGTTCACGCGTGTGGATTGATAAGAATGTGGAGCTGATGCGTTACCCTATTAATATCCGCATTGAGGATGAGGTGGTGCTCAAGGAAGGCGCTCGTATTTGTGCTTGTAATGATCGTGCGAAAATCAGTATTGGTGCTCGCACCACTATAGGTTACCATAATTTCATCTTCGCCAGTGCGGGTATTGAAATTGGCTCCGATTGTTTGATTGCCCCTTTTGTTTATTTGGTTGATTCGGATCATGGGATTCAAAAGGATCAGCTGATCAACCAGCAGCCCAATCAAACCGCCCCCATTAAAATTGGCAATGGCGCCTGGATAGCCAGTAATGTCACCATCCTCAAAGGGGTGGAAATTGGTGAAGGTGCTGTGATTGCTGCCAACTCGGTGGTGAATCAAAATGTTCCTGCTTTTGAAATTTGGGGTGGTAGCCCTGCTAAAAAGATTGGGGAGCGTGAATAATTCTCAAGCCGCCGTAATTCTCGCTCGCTATTCCTCCTCTCGATTGCCGGGAAAGGCCCTCATGGAAATCGCCGGAAAACCGGTGCTTCAACATATTGTGGATCGCTTGAAAAGCCTGCTCAAAGCAGAGCAGATTATTTTGGCGACCAGTGACTTGCCTTCGGATGATGCCCTGGAAGATTTTGCAGCCAAAGCGGGAATAGCCTGCTATCGCGGAAGCCTGGAAAGGGTGGGGGAGCGCTTTTATGCCGCCGCCAAACAAACGGGATGCGATTATGCCATGCGCATTAATGGTGATAATATTTTTTTGGATCCGGCCTTGGTGGAGCATTTAATGCAAGCTGCTGCCACCGGACAATATCGCTTCTTAAGCAATGTAAAAGGCCGATCCTTTCCCAAGGGAATGAGTGTTGAAATGGTAGAAATGGATTTCTATCAGCAAAAGCTGGAAGACATAAAAGCCGATCCTTATTGCAATGAGCATGTAATGGTTTGCCTCTATGAAGAAGAGGCTCCTGCCGATCATTATTATTGGCAAAACGATATTTTACCCGAGGCTGCCGGCATTCAATTGGCCCTCGATACCCCTGAAGACTTTGAGCGCAGTCGCTATATGCTGGAGCAGATGCCCGCCGGTCACTACGATTTGAATACTACTTTTGAGTACTATCGCAACTATGAAGAATCTCTTAAAAGGTAAGCACGGACCTTTATTAATAGCCGAAATTGGTGGAAACCACGAAGGTGATTTTGAATATGCCAAACGCCTTTGCCAATTGGCCATCGATACCGATGTAGATTTGGTGAAGTTTCAAATTTATACCGGAGATACTCTGGTTTCTCGTCTGGAAAGTCCTACCCGAAACCAGCATTTTAAGAAATTCGAATTAAGTAAAGAGCAACATTTGGAATTGGCCAAAATGGTTACCGATGCGGGATTGATGTACACTTCCTCGGTTTGGGATTTGGAGGCCATGAAATGGATAGATCCTTATATCCCTATCTACAAAATTGGCTCCGGCGACCTTACAGCTTATCCGGTACTGCGGGAAACCGCTTCCTTGGGCAAACCCATGATTATTTCTACCGGCCTTTCTACTGAAGCCGAAGTTTTAGAAGCGGTGAGCTTTATTCAGAACTGCAATCCGATATACAAAGATCCATCGATGTTGGCCGTTTTGCAGTGCACCAGTATGTATCCCATTAATCCTGGTGATGCGCATCTATCGGTAATGCAAAGCTTTAAAGAAAAGACTGGTCTTTGTGTAGGATATTCGGATCATACCGAAGGCGCTAAAGCCCTATATTATGCTGTAGCCATGGGTGCCGAAGTATTGGAATTCCATTTTACCGATGAAAGAGAAGGGAAAAGCTTCCGCGACCATAAGGTTTCGCTAATGCCCAATGAGGTGAAGGAGTTGATCCAAGAGATAAAATTGATTCAGGCCTATCAAGGAGAAGGCGAGAAAAAGCCTACCCAAATTGAATTGGATAATGGACATGAGCTTTCCTTCCGAAGAGCGGTTTATCCCAATCAAGATCTTAAGGCCGGAACAGTATTATCTGCGGATAATTTAACCGTATTACGTCCTAATCATGGTATTGATGCCCGTCATTTTGATAGCTTGATCGGGAAACGACTTTTACAGGATGTGCAGGCCCATCAAAAATTAGAAACAGAAATGATTGATGGCTGGCAAAGTGAAGCCAGCTGCCCCTTATGTAAGTCGGAAGTGAATAGTTTAGTTTCGACTTTGCAGGCTAAGCCTGAAGGTGAAAATACCTATCTGCCTGAAGGGACGGCTTATTATCGTGAGATTCGCCTTTGTGCCCATTGTGGCGTGTATTTCAATGCCCATAATTACGATCTCTTTACGGAGGCGTTTTATGCAGGTGATTACAATTCGGCCATCGAAGAAGGGAAATTACAAGGTCGTTTTGAGCGAGTGATCAATTTACCAGAAGGCCAATCTGATAATCGCCTGCGAGTGCAGCGCATTATCCAATATTGTGAACTGGCTTTACCAACTGCCTTGAATTCAGTGAGAGGATTGGATGTAGGCTCAGGTACCGGCGTGTTTCCTTATGAGCTTTCCAAACATATTGGCCAGATGAATGCCGTTGATCCCGATGGATTATCGGTTAAGCTGATGGGCAATAATCTGGAAATTGAGAACATTTGGCATGGTAGCCTGAAGGACGTGCCGACTCATGAGAAATTTGATTTAATCAGCTTTAATAAGGTATTAGAGCATGTGCAGGATCCGGTTCAAATGCTGGCTCAGGCTAAGGATTACCTTAAACCCGGTGGGGCGGTTTATGTAGAATTGCCTTTTGCTGAAGGCATCATTAAGCGCGGCGCCCAAATGGAACGGGCCGAATTTTTCATAGAGCACTACACCACCTTCCCGCATGATGCTTTCCGCTACTTGCTGGAAGAGGCAGGATATCAAATTCAATTGCAAAAGGATATCCTGGAGCCTAGTGGCAAGGAAACGATTTACGGATTTGCAGTGATAAAGGAATAAGATGAGCCCATTAGTTTCGGTATACATTACCAATTATAATTACGAGCGTTTTATTCGCGAATCCATCGAAAGTGTTTTGGCGCAAAGCCTACAGGATTTCGAGTTAATCATCATCGACGATGGCTCTACCGATGCCAGTCGGGATATTATTGAAGAGTATCGCGAGCGCCCGGAGGTGACAATCATCTACCAGCAGAATAAAGGCCTTAACATCACCAATAATGTGGCGATGCGGGTAGCAAAGGGTAAATACCTAATGCGCCTCGATGCGGATGATTATTTAGTGCCCGAAGCATTGGAGAAAATGGTAGCTCCTTTGGAGGCTGATCCCGAATTAGGACTGGTATTCCCCGACTATTATTATGTGGATGCTGAAGGGCATATTACCGGCGAAGAACGTCGCCATAATTTTGAAAAGGAGGTAAGCCTTTACGATCAACCGGCCCATGGAGCCTGTACCATTATCCGCTTGAGCTTCCTTAAGAAAATTGGGGGTTATAACGAAAGTTTCACTTGTCAGGATGGCTATGATCTGTGGTTGAAATTCATCATTCATTATTCGGTGAAAAATGTGAATGAGCCACTTTTCTATTACCGCCGACATGGTTCTAACCTCACCACTAACGAGGAGCGAATTTTGGAAACTCGTCGCGCCATTAAAGAAACCTTCTTAGATCTCAGCAATATTGAAGGCAGTACTCTGGCAGTAATTCCGGTTCGGAATACCAAAATCAAAGGAGTTTCGATTCCACTATATGATTTGGGTGCCGAAACCCTGCTTTCACTCAAGGTGAAGAAATTGCTGGAGGCCCGCAGTACTAAGCGCGTATATCTGATTTCGGAAGATGCTGAAATATTGAGCTATGCCCGCAGTACATTTGGCGATCATCAAAGTGTGGTGGTTTTGGAACGTTCCGGTCGATTGGCAGGACCCAACCAAACCTTGGGTGAAACGGTGAAATTGGCGACGCATCACGCGGAAGCGGAAAATTTGGAATACCGATTTGTAATGACTGCCGCTTTGGATTTCCCCTTTGTGGAAGCCGAAATTTTTGATGATGCGGTGAATACAGTAGAACTCTTTAAGTCGGACTCTGTACTGAGTGTTCGCCCCGATAATAAGGCCTATTACCGCCATACTGGTCATGGATTGCAGGCAATTTTAGACCAGGAGAAATTTACCCGTATTGAGAGGGAAGCATTGTATCGCGCCGCAGGTGGGGTGATGGTGGCAACCCGCGATAGTTTTGCAACAAATGGCAAGATCAATGCCGGTAGAATGAGTCATGTAGTGGTGGATGAAAACACTGCCTTTGGCATATTTTCGGACTTCGATTTTCAGATATTTAAGTCTTTAATGCGCGTAAATTAGCAGGGCTTTTTTGCCTGGGTACATGGAAGAAACAATAGCGAAATACTCCGCCTATCTTGCTCCGGTTTTGGCCTTTGCCATTACCTATTTCTCCATTCCGGCCATTATCCGCCTAAGCTTGGTAAAGAAACTTTACGATCAACCGGATGAGCGCAAGAAGCATAATGCTCGCATTTCCCCTTTAGGAGGAATGGCCATTTTCGGAGGCATGGTTATCAGCTTTGTATTCTGTACGGCTCATTTATCCAATCCGGCGCTGAACTCTGTTTTAGTGGGTCTTTTTGTGCTCTTCATAACCGGGGTTAAGGACGACCTTTACCCGCTGGTTCCCTATAAAAAAATGCTGGGTCAATTGCTGGCCGTGGCCGTGGTGGTTATTCAGGGTGATGTACGCCTGGTGAGCTTTTACGGTCTTTTTGGGGTAAATGAGCTTCCTTATGCGATTAGCGTGGCCCTGAGTATTGTTTTCTTTTTGGGGATTATCAATTCCTTTAATTTCATTGATGGGATCAATGGTCTCAGTGCTGGAATCGGCGTGGTGATCAGCGTGACTTATGCGGTGGTTTTTGATTATCTGCACAACGACCTCTTCCTCATTTTAGCTTTATGTATTGTAGGTTCCCAGTTGGCCTTTTTGCGTTTCAATTTGGTAAATGCTAAAATCTTCATGGGTGATTCAGGGTCCATGATCTTAGGTTTCCTCGTGGCCTTATTGAGTATTTCCTTCTTGCAGATTAATGAGCTGAGTGAGCAATTCTTATTGAAGAAAATCGATGCCCTGGTGTTTGCTTTTGCGGTGATGATTATTCCGGTGGTAGATACTATCCGAGTGGTGTTTATCCGACTATTTATCTTACGACGTTCTCCCTTTGCGGCCGATCGCAATCATATTCACCATGCCCTTTTAGACATCGGCCTAAGCCATGTACAAGCCAGCTTAAGCCTAATGGCCATTAATGTGTCCTTTGTGGTTTTAGCCTATTTTCTTAACGATTACCTCCGTGCAACCTATCTCTTTATAAGTCTATCTTTGTTGGCCTTGCTACTTTCGCAATTGCCATTTATTATCAAACGCCAACAAAAGCGACTTGGGATTTATAAGCCATCTACCTAAAGTAAACAGCGCTCCGGCTCGTTTCGAGCTCTTAATCGCCGCGCTCTTGTTTAGCCTGCCTTTGGGGCAGGAGGGTTTTACCAATATTTTGCTTTTTGCGCTCTTTATCCAGAGTCTTATTGCCTATCGTTGGCCTCATTGGCGTGAAGGTTTTAAGGATCCACTTTGGATCTTATCGGCTCTGTTTTATGGCTATCTTTTCTTAAGTATCACTTGGGCCGAAGATCAGGCCGGTGGACTGCGGCAAATGGAAACCAAAACCGCCTTTTTATTGGCGCCCTTATTCATTTTAGCGGGTAAAAAATTATGGCCAATTACTAGTCGGGAATTTGCTTTAAAGGCATTTTGGTGGGGCTGTATGGTAGCGATGTTATGGGCCCTTTCCAATGCGGCCATCCGATCCTGGGAAGCCGGTGCCATGTACATCACCCATGAAGCGGGTAGACGCTATTTTTTTGCTTATACCCATTTAGCCTCTCCTTTGATGCATCCAGGTTATTTGGCGGCATATTTAGGTTTAGGGCTCTTTTCTGCGGTGGAATTACAAGATAAGGCCAAGAAGAACTGGCAGTGGATTTACCGCCTGTCTATAGTATTCTTGATTGTCTTTATGGTGCTCTTGCAAGCCCGGATAAACCTGATTGCCCTGTTTATGGTTATCGGTTTGGCCGCTTTGTTTTTGGCCTGGCAACGCAAGGCTTATATCTGGTTGGGACTTCCTCTCTTGCCCATCCTGGCCTTGGGCTTGTTTATGGGACTGGCATCTGAGGATATGCAAAAGCGCTATTTTCAGGTACCGGATTTTGATTATGATATATCGGGAACGGACTTTAACAGTGCCACCTATCGATTGGCTGAATGGAAATGCGCATCTGAAGTTATCGAATCTAATTTTTGGTACGGAACCGGCATAGGCGATAATCGCCAGGCCTTATTCGATAGTTATAAAGCCAATCGTTTTTGGGAAGGTCTGAATAAAGGCTACAATGCCCATAATCAATATTTGGAAACGATGATAGCAGGAGGGGTGCCAGCCGTGGTTTTATTGACTTTGCTGCTCTTGTACTATACCTATCGAGCTTTAAGGCAGATGGATTTTCTGGCACTTAGTGGCCTACTGTTTTTGATGATCAGCTTAAGCACCGAATCAATGTTTGAGCGAATTTGGGGAGTCTTGATTTTTACCCTCTTTTTCCCCTTCCTTTTAATACGCACTAAAGAATCCGATTCAACTGCTTATTGATTTCGATTTTCAAACGGGTTAATTGCTGAGCCATAGCCATAGCATTAGGATCGGTAGAAGTGCCATTTTTAAAGGCTTCCTGAATTTCTCCAATTAATTGACTAATCTTTTTCTCCTTAAAGCGCAGCACGGATTCCATGGCATAGGGCTTTAGATAGGCATCCTTGTCGGGTGGGTAAATACGCTTGCGTTTCCAATCGTGCAGCTCGGGTTCATCGGCAATTAAATCGACCACCAAATGCATACGGGCTGGATATTCACCACGCAGAAATTCTTCGGGTAGGGCCACCCTTTCTTCCTCATTAAAAACTTTAATGAAGTGATGGAGAATCGATTGCAATTCAGGATGTTCAAAGTCGAGGTCATCCTGAGTAAGTTCGGTAAGAATATACTCGCAAATGCTTTCTTTTTCGCCGCCTTCCGATTCTTCAGGCTCGCCATATTCATTTTCAACTTCCTCAAAGTTGAATTCAGCAGTGCCGTGGTTCAATAAAAGGCTGGCCAAGGCTTTTTCCTGAACAAAGAGAATAGAGTCTTCGAGGCCTTTGGCTTCGGGCTCTACTACTTTCATGATTTCCTCTTCCCTTAAACCGCGTTCTTCACGACGTTGGCGCTGTTGGTCTTTCTCGAGCTTACCAGCTCTAATTTGCCCTAATTCACTGAAGAGAATGCGCTCTTCCATTTCAAGCATGCGCGCCGTTTCCTGAACGTAGGCACTGCGCTCCAACTCATCTGGAATAAGGGCAATACTCTGCACCATTTCGCGTGCTGCCTTTGCTTTGGATAAAGGATCGTTTCCCGCATCGGAAAGCAGAAGACTGGCCTTAAAGCGCAAGAAGTTGTGTTTTTCTTCGCTTAAAAAGTCGGTAAGCTCTTTTTGGGAATTATTACGAGCAAAGGAATCCGGGTCTTCACCTTCCGGAAACAAGACTGTTTGCACGTGCATGCCTTGCTCCAGAATTAAATCGATTCCGCGCAAGCTGGCCTTGATACCCGCGGGGTCACCATCGTAAAGCAAGGTGATATTGCGGGTAAAGCGTTTTACCAATAAAATCTGATCTACCGTAAGGGCGGTTCCTGAACTGGCCACCACATTTTTAACTCCGGCCTGATGCAGACTTACCACATCGGTATAACCTTCTACCAAAAAACATTCATCGGCTTTGGCAATGGCTTGCTTAGCCTGATAAATACCGTAGAGAATTTTACTCTTATGGTAGATTTCCGATTCGGGTGAGTTGAGGTATTTAGCCGTTTTAGCGTCCTTTTTCAGAACACGGCCACCAAAGCCTAAAACCCGACCGGTATGACTTAAAATCGGGAACATTACCCTTCCGCGAAAGCGATCCGATTTACGCTCGCCATCTACTTTGGTTAAGCCTACCTGCGATAAGTATTCGAGCTGATAACCTTTATCCAGGGCATGTTGGGTAAACACCTCATAGCCTTCGTGGCTATAGCCTAGTTGAAAGTCTTTGATGCTTTCATCCGTAAAGCCGCGTTCTTTGAAATAACTAAGGCCAATGCTTCGACCGGTTTCATTATTCCATAATTGATCCTGGAAATACTCATTGGCAAATTGGTTAACCAGGAAGAGACTTTCACGTGTATCGCGTTTGGCCCTTTCTTCATCGCTTTGACCAGTTTCAACAATTTCAATATTGTATTTCTTGGCCAGGAAGCGGAGTGCCTCAGGATAGGTAAACTGTTCATGTTCCATCAAGAAGGTAACCACGCTTCCACCCTTGCCACTGCTGAAATCTTTGAAGATTTGCTTGGCCGGCGAAACCATAAAGGAAGGGGTCCTTTCATTGGAAAAAGGACTGAGGCCCTTAAAGCTGGAACCCGCTTTTTTTAAGGTTACGAAATCACCAATCACCTCCTCAATGCGGGCGGTGTCCATGATTTTTTGAATGGTTTCCTGAGTGATCATGAGCCTGTAAAAGTATCAAATCTATGCCAGCAGTCAGTCAGACTATAATGCATCTGCATTCTTGCTTTTTTTAGGAATAAACGCGTTGAAATGACTTGCTTCGTGTAAATTGAAGATGCATCTTAAATTGCTTATACTAAACTTATGAAGTTCGCCTACACTATTTTATACGTTTCTAATGTGCAAGAAAGCCTTAACTTTTATGAGCGGGCTTTTGGTTTTGAGATCAAGTTTGTGAGTCCGCAAGGGGATTATGGCGAACTGATTAGCGGTGAAACCACCTTGTCTTTTGCTTCCAATGAATTGGGAGAAGCTAATTTTAAGCAAGGCTTTCAAAAGGCAGATGGCCAAGCAAAACCCTGGGGCATTGAATTGGCCTTTAGCAGTGAGCAGGTGGAAGACGATTTCCAAAAGGCCTTGGATGCTGGGGCAATCTTGTATGAGGAAATCAAGCAAAAACCCTGGGGTCAAAAAGTAGGTTACCTGCGCGATCTGAATGGTTTCTTAATTGAGCTGTGCAGCCCGATGGCAATTTAAAGGCTTTGGGTCCTATGGTGAAGACCTAATTATGATAAGTTTTAGCTAGGCTTGCCAAAGCTTTGTAAATTGCTCAACTTTCAGTAATCCTTATCTCTGCTGCTCCATGAGAGAAAATTTTTTGACGCGCACCATCGTAAAGATTGAAGCGCAGTTGAAATTCCCGAATCTTAAGAAAAATGAAATCGGGATTCAAGTAGGCTTTGACCTCTCCTCAAAGAACTTAACCAGTGATGTCCTAAAGATGCATAGTCGTGTTGGTAAGGGCGGACTGGTATTGGCAATAGACCCCGATCCCTTAAATCATTCTCGCTTGCAGCAGGTTATTGAGCGTAATAAGCTCAGTGTGAAAAGAGTTCAAAAAGCCACTTATTCTGAGAAAACACAAAATAAATTGGTGCTAGGTACTCGTGCTGCCTACAATAAATTGGAGTTTATTCAGAGCGATGAAAGCCCGGCCTTTACGGACGAAGTGATTGAAGTGGATATGGATACCTTGGATGCTATTGTAGCGGATTCAGGTATTGACTATTCCAAAATTCGTCACATCTGCATTACGAATAATGGAGCTGAGTATAATACCTTATTGGGTATGACGGATATTCTGAACAAGTGTCCTAATTTAAATCTCACTATTGCATCGGGTCGACCAGATTCCATGGGTGATATTGACGGCAGGAGAGATGTGGAGGTAATTCGTGAGTTTCTGGAAAAGAATGGCTTTAAAACCAATTTCATTCGGCTTAACAAATCCTTCTGGCGCGGTGTTGTGATTTATCTCATCTTGAAGCGCAGGTGGATGTTCAATAAGGAGGCCTTTGGATTTATCATGGCCTCGAGGGGCGATCGACCTTTAAAGGCCTATCAGCGTTTGTACTAGCCGGATTATTTAAAAGGAAAGGGACTTTTTAACGTCCACTTTTCTTATCATCGGAATAGAAAAAGCCATTAGCAAGATGCAACCAACTCTTACTAATGGCTGTTTTTTTTAATCTGAAACTGTAAAAGAAGTCCGATAGTCCCGGAGCGCTAAACAAATTTCTTGGTCCCGCTTCAATCTACCGTCTACCGTCTACTATCTATCGTCTTATCCCCAACGATACTACTTCGTCCGGTCCTCCACCAAATGCAAATCCATTTGTGGGAAAGGAATACCCACTCCGGCACCGTCAAAGGCTTTCTTAACCTTTTCGTTCAGGCCATTTAGTACGTCCCAATAATCACCATTATTGGTCCAGGCACGCAGGCGGATGTTTACACTGCTATCCGCTAAGGCTTCCACGAAAATGGTTACGCCTTTGTCTTCTAAAAAGCGGCTTTCAGCGCCGGCGATTTCATGTAAAATAGCTTTGGCCTTGTCGATATCATCCCCGTAGCCAATGCCAAAGGTCATATCTAAACGACGGGTGCTGTTATAGCTGTAGTTTACGATGGAGTTATTGGATAGGCTGCCATTGGGAACCATAATTTCCTGACCGGTAGGCGTGGTTAGGAAGGTGTAGAAAATTTGAATTTCGCGAACGGTACCTGAAACACCGGCACCTTCAATAAAATCGCCTACTCTAAAGGGTTTTAGAATCAAGATTAATACCCCACCGGCGAAATTGGAAAGGGAACCTTGCAAGGCTAAACCAACGGCTAAACCAGCGGCACCCAATACGGCTACAAAAGAGGTCATCTCAATGCCCACCATGCCGGCAATGGAGATAATCAACATCACTTTGAGAGTGGCGTTGATCAAGGAACTTAAGAAAGGAACCAAACTTGCATCTACTTCACGTTTGGTCATGGTTTTGCGGAAAGTATTGGTGATGCGCTTAATTACGGATAAGCCAATGATCAAAACGATTACGGCTAAAACTAATCGACCGCCATAGGTGATGATTAGATCCCAACTTTGACTTAAGAGTTCCTGTGCTTTTTCCATGATAGGGGTTTTGTTTAGATTATTTACTTCGCTGAATAACATATTCGGCAAGTTCAAGTAAAGAATTTTTAGCCGGAGAATCAGGGTATTGATCTAATATTTGCAGGGCTTTTTGGTAGTAATTTTCCATTTGTTCAGTGGCATATTCAATACCTCCCGAATTACGTACCATGGCCATTACCTGTTCTACTTTTTTACGATCGTGATTGTAGCGTTTCACTACGCGAATCATAAATTTTTTGTCGGCAGGCTCAGCGTTGCGGAGCGCATAAATCAAGGGCAAAGTCATTTTTTGCTCCTGGATATCAATTCCGGTGGGTTTACCGGTTTTGGCACTTTGTTGAAAATCGAAAAGGTCATCCTTTATCTGGAAGGCAATACCCAGGTATTCTCCAAAGAGGCGCATCTTTTCAATTTCTTCTTTATCCGGATTTACCGAAGCCGTACCTACTGCGCAACATGCTGCAATAAGGCTGGCGGTTTTTTTGGTGATGATGTCGAAATAAACTTTCTCATCAATATCCAACCTCCGGGCTTTTTCAATTTGAAGCAATTCCCCCTCACTCATTTCCTGTACCGCAGTGCTAATGAGCTCCAGTAATTGATGCTCTTTGTTTTGTACGGAAAGTAAGAGTACACGCGACAAAAGATAATCGCCCACCAAAACGGCGATCTTATTTTTCCAAAGAGCATTAAGGGAGAAAAATCCTCGGCGCATATTGGAATCGTCCACCACATCATCATGCACCAGAGTAGCTGTGTGCATCAGTTCTACTAAAGCAGCTCCACGATAAGAAGAATCGCCAATGTCGCCTTGCAGTTTAGCACTAAGGAAAACCAGCATGGGGCGCAATTGCTTGCCCTTGCGTTTAACGATGTAATAGGTAATGCGGTCGAGCAAGGCCACCTTGGAAGCCATATAGTCGCGAAACTTAGGCTCAAAGGCCTTCATTTCTTCCTGGATCGGCGCTTGTATCTTTTTGAGGCTCGACATTCTGGGGCTCAAAGTTACATTATCCCCGAGTTTAAGACTCGCTCAGTAATTCATTTTTATTGGCCAACTGACCACAGGCGGCATCAATGTCTTTTCCGCGACTGCGACGTACAGTGGCAACCACGCCAACCGCCTGAAGGGCTTGCTGATAGGCTTCAACTGCGGCGAAGTCGGCTTGCTGGAATATACCATCATCGATAGGATTGTATTCAATCAGGTTCACTTTAGTAGGCACCTGCTTGCAGAATTGTACCAAAGCCTCAATGTCTTCCGGCTTATCGTTGATGTCGCGCCACACCACATATTCGAGGGTAACCCGACTCTTGGTTTGCTGATACCAGTATTGCAGCGCTTCAATTAAATCGCCTACCGGATTTTTTAAATTGATAGACATGATTTGATCCCGAACTTCATCTCGAGCGGAGTGCAGGCTCAAGGCCAGCTTGAATTTTGGGTCTTCATCCGCCAATTTGCGAATCATTTTGGAAAGGCCCACAGTGGAAACGGTAATACGGCGCGGCGACATCCCTAAACCTTCCGGTGATGTGATTTTTTCGATGGCAGCCAATACATTGTTGTAGTTCATCAGGGGTTCACCCATACCCATGAAAACAATATTGGTAAGGGGGCGGCCAAAGAAAGATTCTGCTTCATTTTGAATGGCAACCACCTGATCGTAAATCTCATCCGGATTTAAATTCCGCATCCGCTTTAAGCGCGCAGTAGCACAGAAATTACAGTCGAGGCTGCAACCCACTTGCGAGCTAATACAGGCGGTAATGCGGGTGTCGGTAGGGATTAATACCGATTCTACGATCTTACCATCGTATAGTCGCACGGCATTTTTAATCGTGCCATCTTCACTGCGCTGCATTTGATCGACCCGAATATGATTAATCACAAAGTCGGCTTTCATCTTATCACGAAGCGAAAGCGAGAGGTTGGTCATTTGATCGAAATCCTTGGCACCCTTTTGCCAAAGCCATTCATAGACTTGCTTAGCGCGAAATTTGGGTTCGCCAATCGATTCAAAATATTCTTGTATTTGGGCCTTGCTTAAGGCGCGGATATCTCGGGCCATAGTGCGGCAAAGGTAGGGTGAATTTCAGAGCTGTTAAGACCTGATTTTAGGATTGCCTTAGGCCTTATTGAGCAATGCTATTACTATCGATTACCTCATTCAATTCAGGGTCCAGACTAGAATGCGCACTGTCCATTACAGTGTTATCCAATTGAAGGCTATCGGGCTCCAGGTTTAGGCTGTCCGTGGCTGTGCTATCTGAAGGAGGACTGGTATTTGAGGGGAGATAGCTGTCTAAATGGGGTAATTCGATTTCGTCGGTAAAAACCTTAAAGGCAACAAAGGCGATGAAAGTGAGTAGGATGAGCAGGATCAAATTAGCGGAGAGTCGCAGATTCTTTTTCCAAACCACCGGTTCGGTGCGTGCCCGTCTGCGGCGAATCCAGATAATAGTGATGATACAAGCCAGAACAATACTGAGGATGCCAATCCAGCGATCGGTTAAATCCAGCGCGAAAACGTAGCGCGAAAGCAAATGACTGCTTACAAATACCAAGAGATAAACCAGGCCCAGGGCCAATAAACTTAGGCAGATGCTTAGGATAAGGTGCAGCCAATCAGGAATTCGTTTTTGCTCTTCAGCCATAGTAGGGGTTGCTATCGCAAATATCTGCTCTTAGAGGTCGGAATCCAAACTTTTTCATTTTCCGTACCTTCTCAGCTCAACCAATTTAGAGTTTATGAAAAGAATAGCGTCGATAATCTTGCTAATCCTTGGGATGTATATGATTTATCTGAGCATTCCCTCCGAAGGAGTGATCATGCGTCCACCCATGGTAAGTGGAGTGGCCTTTATTTTAATCGGCCTGGTTTGGTTAAATCCCAAGACAGCCTGATCCAGAAATGAAAAAGCCGTCTCGGGTAAACCGGGACGGCTTTTTTGAGCCTTTAGCTGCGGATTAGATAATCAGCATCGCGTCTCCATAGCTTAGGAAACGGTACTTTTCTTTAACCGCTATTTTGTAAGCTTCCATCAAGAGATCATAACCGGCAAAAGCGGCGGTCATCATCATTAAGGTGCTTTGAGGCGGATGGAAGTTGGTGATCATACGATCAGCAATTTGGAACTCATAAGGAGGGAAGATGAACTTATTGGTCCATCCGTCAAATGGTTTTAAATGACCATCTGTACTCACTGAGCTCTCCATGGCACGCATAGAAGTAGTGCCTACCGCACAAACCTTTTTACGGGCATCAATGGCTTTGTTTACTACGGCGGCAGTATGATCGTAAATCATAAACTGCTCGGAGTCCATTTTGTGCTTGCTAAGGTCTTCCACTTCTACCGGACGGAAGGTTCCCAAACCAACGTGGAGGGTAAGCTCACCAAAGGTTACACCTTTAATCTCCAAACGTTTCATCAATTGTTTGCTGAAGTGGAGGCTGGCAACCGGAGCGGCTACTGCACCTTCATGTTTAGCGAAAATCGATTGGTAACGATCTTCATCATTTTCTTCAGGTTCGCGGTCGATGTACTTAGGAAGTGGAGTTTGTCCCAATTCTTTCAATTTGGCACGGAATTCTTCATAAGATCCGTCAAATAAAAAGCGGAGGGTACGTCCACGAGAAGTGGTGTTGTCGATTACTTCAGCTACCAGGCTGTCGTCATCACCGAAATACAATTTGTTGCCAATCCGAATTTTACGGGCTGGGTCTACCAGTACATCCCATAAACGGCTTTCGGCATTTAGTTCACGCAGTAAGAAAACTTCGATACGAGCGCCGGTTTTTTCTTTGTTACCGTACATACGGGCTGGAAAAACCTTGGTGTTGTTCAGTACCAGAGCGTCGCCCTCGTCGAAATAATCAATGATTTCATTGAACATCTTGTGTTCAATAGTGCCTTCGGCACGGTTTACTACCATCATACGACTATCGTCGCGGTGGGTGGTGGGATACTTCGCAATAAGCTCCTGCGGAAGCTTATAGTTAAAGTGCGAAAGTTTCATTTTCATAGCTTACGGGCTTTGAATTGATTAGGGAAAAAATGAGAGGGCGCGAAATTACGAAAAAAGAGGGGAATAGATTCTTACCAGTCCTCACCAAAGCGCTTCTTCACCAAATTGATGAGACGCTCTTCGTAGGGCTTTTTATCATCCCAGTCGTAATCGGGTTTCACTAGATTTTCGATAAAATACATAGACTCCAAATAGGTGTCTAGTGTGTTGAGTTGGGATAGTACCCGGTTAAAATCGGATTGGGAGTCATTAAAGAGATGCTTCACAAAAGCAATGCGATCGTTCAATCCTACCTGAATGGCACCTTTAGCCAATTGGTCATTTACCGATTTGGGGGCTTGGTGACCAGCATTCAGATCTTTGGCCTCCGTATTTTCTTGAGCGTCAACTTTAGGAGCCTCTTTTTCAAGGGGAGCCTCTGCTGCTTCCATTTCTTCTTCAGGAGCTTCTTCCGCTTCTGGCGTGGCATCAGTCTCTAAGGGCATTTCCATTGCTTCGGGCTCCGCCTGTGCTGGCACTTCGGGCTCTTGATTTTCGGCTATGGCTTCGCTGGGAGTTTCTTCAAGCTCCGCTGGAGCTTCCTCAACTTTGGGTGCCGGCTTTTCAAATTCCGGGGCTTGAGGTTTTTCTACTGCTGGCGGAGAAGGTGCAGGAGCTTCAGCTTTGGCTGGGCTCGCGCTGCTACTCGCTTTGCCACTCTTGCGCTCGGCTTCAACTTCTTCGAGATAGTTTAAAACCAGTAGCCTTTCGTAGAGCATTTGCACGCGAGTGAGTTGTTCGGGACGCGAAAGAGCATTGTTGTTTTCTATGATGAAGTAACATAATTCCTTTAGTTCCTGGCGAACATTGTCTTTCATCGAACGGCGTGTTTATTCCTTAGTTTTGTGCTGTAATTAAGCGAAAAAATGTTCCTCGAAAATACAGTAAATCATCAAAAGCCTAGCGGCTGTATCGAAGTAATCTGCGGAAGCATGTTTTCCGGCAAGACCGAGGAGCTTATTCGTCGTTTAAAAAGAGCGCAATTTGCTCGTCAAAAAGTGGAGATTTTTAAGCCTCTGGTCGACACTCGCTATAGCGATGAAGAAGTGGTGAGTCATGATAATAATGCTATTCGGAGCACCCCGGTGGAAGGAAGTTCCAACATTCTGATTTTAGCCGATGATGTTGATGTGGTGGGGATTGATGAGGCTCAGTTTTTTGATGAAGGAATCGTAGAAGTTTGCAATGAATTGGCTAATCGCGGTTGTCGAGTTATTGTGGCGGGTTTGGATATGGATTTCCAAGGTCGACCTTTTGGACCCATGCCTTATTTAATGGCTACTGCCGAGTATGTAACCAAGGTGCACGCGGTATGTATGCGTACCGGTAATTTGGCCCATTATTCACATCGCACTACCGCCGATCAAAAGCAGGTGTTTTTAGGGGCAAAAGAACAATATGAGCCCTTGAGCAGAGCGGCCTTTAATGAAATTCGTGCTCAAGAAAAGAAAGCTAAATTGTGAATTGGAACAGTCAACAAATAGCGGATCGCATCGGGGCGCAGCACCCACCGATTCCAGCTCAGGAAGTTGGCAGAATCCTCTTTGATAGCAGACAGTTTAGTGCCGGAGATGGGCAGTTGTTCTTTGCACTTCGCGGCAAGCATCACGACGGACATCATTATATCGAAAGTCTTTACCAGAAAGGGGTTCGGCTTTTTGTGGTGGAGGAAATCCCCAGTTTACCGGCTTTGGAAGAAGCCCTGTTTTTAGTTTGTCCCAACAGTCTATTGGCATTGCAAAAATTAGCTCGAGCGATACGCCAGGAGCTGAATCCCCAATTGATTGCCATCACCGGTAGCAATGGTAAAACGGTGGTGAAGGAATGGCTGTATCGCCTGATGAATAGCCTGCCGAATGTGTACCGCAGTCCTAAAAGTTTCAATTCACAAATTGGGGTTCCTCTGGCCTTATGGGCGATGCCCGAAAATTGTGAGATCGGCATTTTCGAGGCCGGTATTTCCCTTCCGGGTGAAATGGCCCAATTAGAGTCGATCTTGAAACCCGAAGCCGGAATCTTTACCAATATTGGTTCGGCCCACGGGGAGAATTTCCGCGATAACAAACAGAAGATACAAGAGAAGTTAAAGCTCTTTCAAGAAGCGAAGTTTTTAATCTATTCGGCCGATCAAGCAGAACTGGCGGAAGAAATGGAAAGCTTTAAATCCAATCATAGTTTGAAGATCTATCCCTGGTCTAAAACCAAGGGTAAGGTCGAGGCTTGGTTAGAGATTTTAGATAAGGGAAGCGATCATTGCCATTTCCTTTTTCATAATTCTATTTTCGATTTAGAGGCGCGGATACCTTTCGGAGATGAGGCCTCCATTCAGAATGCCGTCAATGCTTTGTATATGGCCTTGCATTTGGGAGTGGAGCCCAAAACCTTGCAAAGATCGCTTCAGGCCTTGAGCCCGATAGAGATGCGTTTGGAAATGAAGGAGGGGCATCAAAACACCCTGCTCATTAATGATGCCTACAATAGCGATTTAGAATCATTGCGCATTGCCCTGCACTTTTTGCAGGAACATGGTAAGGATCGTTCCAGGGTTTTGGTTTTGAGTGATATGATGCAATCGGGCCTTTCGGCCGAAGCCTTGCAGGAGGCCTTGTCGCAGGTGATTGCCAATCAGGATCTAGAGCAAATTTTCGCGATCGGACCACAATTGCAGGCTCATCCTTTAGATATTCATATACCCGTACAGTACTTCGAATCTACCGAGGCTTTTATAGCTCAGATGTTTCAATATTCCTGGCAGGGGCGGGCTGTTCTTTTAAAGGGTTCCCGGCCTTTTGCCTTTGAGAAGATTGATAAGATATTGGCTCGTCAGCGACATGAAACGGTGATGGAAATTCATTTGAATCGCCTGGTGCACAATCTTAATTATTACCGCAGTCGGCTGCAGAAAGGTACCAAGCTCATGGTGATGGTTAAGGCCTTTGCATATGGAACCGGCAGTGAGGAGGTCGCGCGAGTATTGGCTTTTCATGGTGTAGATTATCTGGCTGTGGCTTATGCTGATGAAGGAGTGGCTTTGCGCAAAGCGGGAATTGCGCTGCCTATTATGGTATTGAACCCGGAAACTTCGGCCCTGGATTCTTTTTTCGATTATCAGTTGGAACCCGAGGTCTACAGTTTTAAAAGATTGGAGGAAATCGTGCAATTAGCTCGATTGCGAAATGAAGGACTCAAAATTCATTTAAAGCTGGAAACCGGCATGAATCGCCTGGGCTTTTCCGCCAATGAACTGGAGCAAGTGATTCAAGAATTAAGGTCCTGTCCGGAATTGGAATTAGCCTCTGTTTTCTCGCATTTAGCCGCATCAGATGATCCGGCCGAAGCCGAGTTTACCCAGACTCAGATTGCTCGCTTTCAAAGCATGACGGCACTTTTAGAAAAGGAGCTCGGCACAGGCTTTTTAAAACATATTGCCAATACCGGTGCCATTGAAGCTTATCCCGAGGCCTATTTTGATATGGTGCGATTGGGAATTGGCTTATATGGTGTGGCCCCGCATCCTGAAGATCAAGCTCAGTTATTGGCAGTGGCAGAATTAAAGGCTACCGTTTCGCAAGTTAAAGAGGTGGAGGCGGGTGATAGTGTTGGCTATGGCCGTAGCTGGAAGGCGGAAGACAAGGAGTGCATTGCGGTGGTTTCCATTGGCTATGCCGATGGCTATGCTCGCAGTTTAAGCAATGGCAAGGGGCGTATTAGCATTCGTGGAAAACGTTATCCGATTGTGGGTAGGGTGTGCATGGATATGTGCATGGTGGCCGTGGGCGATGATCCCATTAAAGAGGGCGATGAGGTACTCATTTTTGGTCAGGATTTGCCGGTTCAGGAAATGGCCACTGCGATGAACACCATTGCCTATGAGGTTTTAACCGGAATTTCAGCCCGGGTGAAAAGAGTCTATTATATGGCTTAAGTCAGGCCCAATGGGGAAATGCGGCAAATGCCTTATTGATGCCGCTGGCTACAGCTTTTAGTTTTGGCCTAAATCAATTTAAACCCCCATTTTTATGAAACGTCTGCTAATCTTACCATTGCTCGCAATAAGTTTAATCGCCTGTGAAAAGGATGATGACTCTACAACGAATGATCCGGGTAATAATGGTAACAACAATCCTTCGGCCTTAACCAATAACATGATTTCAGTGGGCACTGATAGCACCAGCTTAAACAAGTACAGTGCTTATGTTGCCACCGATGTGAATACCAATAAAAGCTATTTCGACATTTTCATTTATAAGGATGATGTATTGGATCGCAAGCAATACATGTTATTGCATCTTACTGAAATTCCAACTGCCTCTAAAACCCTGAACTGGCAAAGTGGTGCCAATGCTCCAGGAGCTATTAAGGCGGATGAATTTGTGATTTATCCCAAAGTGAATGATAAACGTTGGTTTGGTGTGTATACCGTAAGTGGTTATGAAACTGCCGGAACCATGCAGGCCACAGTTAACAATGGCAAGCTCACCCTGTCTTACGAGGATGTTGAGTTGGCCGATGAGTTTATTTCGGTGAACGTAACTGAGCGCAAGAAATGCAGCGGTAAAATCACCTTCTTATTATCAGATTTACAAGGGCTTAGCACTACCGCCCAAACGCTTGATTTGGTTGCAGAATAGTAATTTCTGCTTATCGGAGGCCGCCTTGCACAATCAAGGCGGTTTTTTTTGCTCCTCATTTAAGGTCGACCCGTTTTCTCCTGATCCAAAATGCCTTGCATTTCTGTTTTAAGCTTTGCTGATATTAAGGGCATCATGGACATAGTTTGCAGGTTTAAGGCATAGTACTCAATAGGCTCTTCATGTTTATAGATATCATTTTCATTTAAGTCCAGGCGTGTTTCGATCGCAACCAAAGGGCTGCCTTCCATGGGTCTAAAGTCGATTACCTGATGATGAGCCAATTTAAACTCCTGTAGTTCTTGATTTTGAATGCTGTACACAAAGAGCTTTTGATGGTCCAAATCGTCCAATACTGCATCGTGATTATTGTCCTCCGTGCTGGCTTTGAAGAGTAAAACTTTATTGCTGTCATTGCGATAGTAGGCCCATTGGCTTACGGCCACTAATTGATCGAATACCTTTCTGCGACTTTCATCTTGATGATTGTAGATCACAAAATTGTTGTGAAGGCCCTTTTGATATTGATAATAACCCTTGGAAAAACTTAAGATCTCTCTAGAGCCGAATTTGTAATTTCTTCGACCGTCGCGGGGTTCCTGATTTTTTTGTCCCACGGGAATTAGGTAGGATGAGCCAATGGTATCCAAACGAACCGGATCATAAAAACTCAAGCTTTGTTTTACAGTAGGAGCTTCCGGATCGGCATTGGGATTCTCAGGATCTTGAATTAAAACCCCGGTTTCCTGGCGCTGGGGTTGATCAAATATCCCGTCGTAGATCCAAACTCCTAAACCCAGGAGAATACTACCAGCACCGATAATGAGTACTAGGGTGCCAATTATGGCTAAGAGCTTTTGATTGTAACGATTGAGTTTCGACATAGCTGAACTTTGTAAGCAAACTGAGCATTTCTGTCTTTAGTATAAAGACCATTTTAAGCCTTGATCTTATTCCAATAAAAAAGCCCGTCACGTATAAAAGGAAACGGGCTTTGCTATAAAGTCTTTAGCTATTATTCTTTCCAGTCCAATAAGGCGTCCATAGTTTCACGACTTACGGCGTGGTAATTAGGACGGGCTTTAGCGTAAATGTCTTTCGCCATCTTATCCTGACCAGCACTTAATAAGGCCTTATAGGTAGGGGTTAAGAATTTACGACGACCCACTGAAGTTAAGAAGCTTTCCACCTTAGGATATACCGCTTCGTAACCGGCGGCAATGGTAGGCTGGAACCAAGCGGCGGAAATTTCACTATTGCCGCTGGCACTTAAACCATAGGCTTCATCCAATTGGGCTAATTGCTCTAGGCTGGTAGTGTCGGGCAAGCTATTAATAAGGTGTAGCCACTCATGGGTAGTCCAGGCATCAGTAATAGCGCTGGCTGGTAATTCGCTACTGCTTAAGAAAGTGTTTAAAGCTGCATCTACTTTTTGGAAGCGATCGCTTTGTACTTCGGGAAGATTATCAGGAATGCCAGTTTCGTAAATCCACTCATCTCCTTTTATTGCAGCATATTCCTCTTCGCTCAACAGGTTCTCCTTTAAGAAAGCGATAAACTCTTCCGTAGTCATCACTTCAAATTTGTGACCTTGGAAGTAGTTTTTCAAGAACTCGTCAAAACGCTCACGGCCTACTGTTTCTTCAATTAAGCGCAGGAAGAAATAACCTTTGTCGTAAGGAATGCTGGTTACACCATCATCTGGATTACGGCCTTCCAAATCCAATTTTAATTTGGTGTCATTGGGTACTTCCTTCAGCATTTCGGCGGCAGCCTCTTGTAATCCCGCGCGGGTAAGACTGGCCAGCATTTCAGAATATTCACGGCCATAAACCGCTTCCATAATACGGTGTTCGAAGTACACGGTAAACCCTTCGTTTAACCAGAAATCATCCCAGGTAGCATTGGTTACCAGGTTGCCACTCCAGCTATGCGCCAACTCATGCGCTACCAGGCTAACTAATGAACGGTCGCCCGCCAAAATGGTAGGGGTGGCGAAGGTTAAGCGTGGGTTTTCCATCCCGCCAAAGGGGAAGGAAGGAGGTAAAACAATCAGATCATAACGTCCCCAGGCGTAGGGACCATATAAGCCTTCGGCAGCCTGAACCATTTTTTCAAGATCGGCAAATTCGTAGGCTGAGGTATCTAAAAGGGAAGGCTCAGCATAAACACCAGTACGATCACTAATTGCTTCGAAACGCACATTACCCACAGCCATGGCTAATAAATAGGATGGGATGGCTTGGGGCATTTGGAATTTATAGGTGCCATCATCCGAGCGTTCCATAGGGTTGGAAGCACTCATTAGGGCAATCATATCTTTAGGTACGCTAACCTTGGCGTCGTAGGTAAAACGAATACCGGGGCTATCTTGAGTAGGTACCCAAGAACGGGCTAAAATCGCCTGACTTTGGGTAAAGAGGAAAGGATGGTTTTTATCGGCGGTTTGAGCGGGATCTAACCATTGCAAGGCCCGAGCATCATCACCCGTGCGATAATAGATACTTACCTTTTTGGAGCTTTCGCTGATGGGAATACGCAATCCCTGACCTAAGTGATGATCGAATGGACTTAAAGCAAAATTCACCAAATCGCCATCTACCTTGATGGAGTCGATTTGCAAATCGTAGATGTCGAAGAAAATGTTTTGAGCACCGGCTTGTACCTCGATATCCCAATTGGCAACGGCACTAATTTCCTTCTTTTCGAAGTTAACATCGGCAATCCAATTCAGGTGCTTTACTTTGGCATCAGCCTGGGCATAGGAGTGGGGGTCCTGCCCGGTTTTCATGGCTTCTTCACTAAGCATCATGCTTTCTTTTTCTTTGGTTGGAGCGTTTTGGCAAGAAATTAAGGCCAGAACAGGAAGTCCCAGCAGGAATGATCTCATTCTCATCTTTCACTTAAATTTGGAATCGCAAGTTAAGTTTTAGCTATGAGAAGTATTCTATTAAGACTATTGGTTAATACCCTAAGCGTATTTTTTACTGCCTGGATTTTAGGTGATGCCGTTCGATTGGATGGATTTACCAGTGCCATTGGGGTGGCAATTGTACTGGGCCTTCTCAATGTGTTTATAAAACCCCTGCTGGTGATTTTCACTTTGCCAGCCACACTCTTCACTTTTGGACTTTTCCTATTTGTGATTAATGCTCTGGTTATTATGCTGGCCGACTCCATGTTAAGCAGCTTCCACGTAGCCAATTTTTGGTGGGCTCTCTTATTTTCTCTGGTTTTGAGTTTCATTAACTCTCTACTCCGAAATCTGGGTGAAGATCGTCAGAATCAGGAACCTTATTAATTAGAGCATCAGGCGAAAGCCGAACTGCCATTCCAGTTTTTGAGCATCGCCATTATAGGCGCTACGATCATTCAGGAAGGATGCCTCAACTCCGGTATACAGGCCCCAGCTTGTAAGCAAATGGGCCGAAAGGAAATACTGATGAGGCATGGCAATACCAGGTGCCTTTTCGCCATAGGTGAGTGGAACGAGATTCTTGAAATGAAAGGTGTAATCAGCTTGCAATTCCAAGAGAAAGAAGTCAGAGATCAGATAATCGGCCATTAATGATGGTCCGGCACCCAAATACCATCCATGTGGTGCCGGAGTAAATAAATGCTCATAGCCTAAAGAGTCTTTCACAATGAAGGTGCTGCCCAGGGCCAAATCCGTAAGATTGAAACCCATGGCCAATGCCCATCGATCCCGAACCCAAAGGTTCCAGTTAAAATCATGGGCGCCAATTAGGAAATGACTGAAGGTGCTGCCTTCCGCCCGAGCGATGTCGGTAAAATCTTCACCAAAGCCATAGAATATCTCTCCCAGAATTTTATTGCGGTAAAGGTATCTCATGCCTCCAGCTTCCAGATTGGTACGGTAGAGGAGGAAGTCACCAGTCCAGGCGCTCATCCGGTGTTTTTCCGGAGGAATGGCATTGGGGAACTCCAAGTTAACATGGCGGATAGATAGTCCCAGATAGAGTTCATCGGCATAATAGTCTTCTCCCAAATACTGGAAATTGCTGAGCTGAGCTTTTAAGGGAAAATGAAATATGCTCGCAAGAAGGCAAAGACCGAAAAAGCGCATTACTTATTCCATTTCACCAGGGTGATGCCCAAGCCACCACTAATATACCAGCCGATATAGGT